>QHSP01000018.1 GCA_003220495.1 Candidatus Rokuibacteriota bacterium
GGGCCGGGACTGATCATCCCCATGGCCACCGCCACGAGGAATTCGCGCTCGCTGAGCCAGCCCGTCTGTTGGACGAGGCCTTTCTCGAGAAACGGTACGATGACGAGGCCACTGCCGAACGTGAGCGAGCCAGCCTTCAAGAAGAACGTGAGTAGCTTGCCGAGTATCGCGCCCAGAGTGTCGGGCGAAGCGGCGACGAGCGGCACGCCGAGCATCAGCGATGTAGTCGTCGATGTGGTCTTACGCGCGCGGAAGAGTGAGCCGTAATACAGGAGGCCGACAACGCCGCACGCGATGAAGACGAGCGCGACTTCGGCGCGTACGGCAACGGTGATGGCGAAGGCTGCTGCGGCGAGCGTCCATTCCAACCAGTCCTTCATCCCGAGCTTTGTCAGCCGATAGCAGGAGTGCAGGATCAGCGCGATGACCGCCGGGCTCACACCGTAGAAGATCGCGGTCACCCAGGGGAGCCCTCCAAAGTGCACGTAGAGCGCCCCGAGCGTTGCCACGATGATGAAGTTCGGCAGGATGAACGCCCACCCGCCGGCCCACGCGCCCCAGAAGCCGCCACGGATGTACGAGATCCAGATACCGACCTGGATCGCGAGGGGTCCGGGCAGCGATTGGCAGACGGCGATGCCTTCCCGCATCTCCTCTTTCGTGACCCACTTCTTTTCGCCGACCAGCTCACGCTCCATCTGGCCGACGAGCGCGACGGGGC
Organism: Candidatus Rokuibacteriota bacterium; assembly: GCA_003220495.1. GTDB lineage: Bacteria > Methylomirabilota > Methylomirabilia > Rokubacteriales > CSP1-6 > AR31. The sequence goes on from QHSP01000018.1 coordinate 722, forward strand.
CGCCAAACCCGAGGAGGCCGAGACGCAGGTAGTACCGGACGAGCTCGCGGATCGGCACACGGTGGCTGGTCTGTTCCGCTTCCATTTCCGACCTTCCCCCCTGTCGCAAAGTGGATTCCGGGAGTGTAACGCTTGACTCGCAATGTAGCAAGCGTTACTGTCAACTCGATGCGCTGGCTGACCCTCCTCACGGCTCTGCCGCCCAAGCCGACCCGGCACCGCGTCGGGGTGTGGCGCAAGCTTCAGCGCATGGGCGCCGTCCGCTTGCGGGGCGCCGGCTGGATCCTGCCGGAGACTCCGGAGACGACCGAGCTGTTCCAGTGGCTCGTCCAGGAGATCCAGTCGTTCCGCGGCGAGGCGACCCTGCTCCGGGTCGATCGCGTGGAGACGATGACGGACGAGGAGATCGCCGCGCTCTTCCACAAGGCTCGCGGCGGGGAATACCAGGCCACCGTGCAGGGGTGCCGAGAGATCCTCGCGCAGCTGGATCGCTACCGCACGAGCCACCGCGGCTCGGTGGCGGCGCTTCGCGGCAAGCTCGATGGTCTCAAGCGCGAGCTGGACCGGATCCAGTCCATCGACTACCTCGAGGCGCCGGCGGGCCAGCGCGCCCGCGCTCTCTGGGAGACGACGGCCAAGCGCCTGCGGGCGGCGGAGACGCGCCCGCGCGTGACCGGCGGCCGCCATCGCACCTCGCTGCCCGCGCGGGGCAGCACCTGGGTGACGCGGCCGCGGCCGCACATCGACCGTATCGCGTCGGCCTGGCTCATCAAGCGCTTCTGCGATCCGGACGCCAAGTTCGCATTCGCCGACGCGGCCGACGCTGCCCGGAAAGGTATCCCCTTCGACGTGCTCGGCGCAGACTTCGGGCATCACGGCGAGGATTGCACGTTCGAGACGTTGGTCAAGCGATTCGGGCTCAAGGACCAGCGAATCAAGCTCATCGCCGAGATCGTTCATGAGGCGGACCTGCACGACGGCAAGTTCACGCGAAACGAGTCGACGGGCGTCGATCTGGCGATCCGGGCGCTCGCGGAGGCCACGCCAGACGATCACGACCTGCTCGAGCGGGGCATGGCCATCTTCGACGGTCTTCACGTGGTCTTGAAGCAGAAGAGGACGTAGTAGATGCAGGAGGCAGAGATGCAACATCCGACGATATCCCGGCGCGGCCTGTTCGGGGCAGTCCTGGCAGCGCTCGGCACGTATGGCCTCACGCGTAGAGCGCCCGCCCTCGCGGGCGTGACGGAGATCAAGGTGGCAGACAACGTTCCGGAAGAAAAGCTCGACTTCGAGACGCACGGGATCGAGGGCTGGACGACGGTCGACGGTCAATGGGCCGCGGAGTCGATGGCGGATGCGCCGAGCGGCAAGAAGGTGCTGGTGCAGCGTGCGACGAAGAACCAGTTCAACGTCATCGTGGCGCCGGGCGGGCCGTACGCCGACGTCGATATCTCGATGAAGTTCAAGCCGGTCGCCGGCCGCGAGGACGCATCGGGCGGCATCGTCTTTCGCTTCACCGACGGAAAGTACTACGTCGTCCGCGCGAACGCGCTCGAGGACAATTTTCGCCTCTACGCCTACGACCGGGACCGGCGGCAACTCGCCACGGCCACCGTGAAAGCTCCGGCGCTCGGCCAGTGGCACACCGTGCGCCTCGTGGCCGTGGGCGACCACATGCAAGCGTGGCTCGACGGCAAGCTCTACCTGGACCATCGCGACCCACGGTTCAAGTCCGGGCGCGTAGGGCTCTGGACCAAAGCCGATTCGGTCACCGCGTTCGACGACCTCCGTATTCGTGGCGTGAAAGGGGGCGGCCAATGAAATGCGCGATCGTCCTGCTTGGTCTCCTCGTGATCGTCGCCGTGCCGGTCGTGGCGCGCGCCGCCGACCCCGACTGGAAAGCGGTGGAGCAAGCGCTCGGCAAGCCGGGCCAGCTGCAACCCGGCGAGGTCTTCCGGGTCGGGATGCCGCGGACCGATCTCGCGGTCACCGTGAAAGGAGTTCCGGTCAAGGCCGGGTTCGCGCTCGGATCCTACGCGGCCTTCAAGCAGGTCGGCGACCGCGCGATGGTCATGGGCGACCTCGTCCTGCTCGACCAGGAAGTGCCCGCGGTGATGTCCGGCCTCTTCAGCGGCGGGCTCGAGGTCACCGCGGTTCACAATCATCTCAACGAGATGTCGCCGCACGTCATGTACATGCACTACGAAGGCCACGGCGACGCGATCCAGATGGCCAAGGCGCTCCGCCAGGCCTTGTCGGCCAGCGCGACGCCGCTGGGCGGCCCACCGGCGACCGCGGCCCCCGGCGGCGCCGCCCTCGACACGAAGCAGATCGAGCAGGCTCTCGGTCGTCAGGGGCGAGACATTGGCGGCGGCGTCTTCCAGGTCACCGTCCCTCGCGCCGAGGCGATCACCGAGATGGGGCAGCCGTTGTTGCCCGCCATGGGCGTGGTGACGGTCATGAACTTCCAGCCGACGGCGGATGGCAAAGCCGCGATCACCGGCGACTTCGTGCTCGTCGACAAAGAGGTGAACGCGGTCGCCAAGACCTTGCGGCAGCACGGTATCGATGTGACGGCGATTCACAACCATGGGCTCATGGACACGCCGAGGCTCTTCTACATGCACTTCTGGGCCAACGACGACCCGGCAAAGCTCGCCCAGGGCTTGAAGGCCGCGGTCGACCAGACCAACAGCGTCAAGGCGAAGTAGGAAGGAGATCGCCGATGAAATGGGTGACCCGAGAAAAGGCGCGCGTCGACCGCATCGCCTGTCCGTGGCTGATCACGCGGTTCATCGACAAGAACCCGACGTTCCTCTTCGTGCCGGCAAACCAGGTCATGGCGGTCGCCGAGCGTGAAGGGGCGATTCCCTACGACGTGCCGGGGGTGGAGCTCGGACACGTCGGCGACCATTGTTCCTTCGATGCCTTCCTGACGAAACACAAGCTCGAGGATCCGGCGCTTCGCGCGCTCGCCGTCATCGTGCGCGGCGCGGACACCGACGCGCGTCAGCTCACGCCGGAGTCGGCGGGCCTCTACGCGCTGGCCACCGGCTTTCAGGCCATCGCCAAGGACGACCACGACAACATGGCTCGGCAGTTCCACGCGTACGACGCCTTGTACGCGTACTGTCGGGCGAACATCGCCGGCTCTCGACACGGCTAGGACCGACGAGAAGCGTGGAGGAGTGACGCATGGCGCTGAAGCACATCGGCTACATCGACCTTCCGTCGCACGTGGCGCCGGGCGGGTTCGACCACGCGGCCGTCCACAGCGGGCGGGGACTGCTCTACGTGGCGCACACTGGCAACGACGCGATCGACGTGATCGACTGCGCGACCAATACGTACCTCCGCGCCATCCCAGATCTGACGGGGGTGGCCGGAGCGCTGGTCTCCGACGCGCACGACCTGGTGTTCACCTCGAATCGCGGGGAGGACACCGTCGGGATCTTCTCGCCGTCTCGGGAGGAGGCCGTGGCCAAGGTGAAGGTCGGCACTGGGCCAAACGGTCTCGCCTACAGCGCCGATCATCGACTGTTGCTTGCGGCGAACGTCGGTGAGGCGTCGCGACGAGGGTCATTCACTCTCTCGGTCGTGGACGTCGGGCGCCGGGAGGTGATCGCCGATATTCCCGTTCCGGGCCGGACGCGATGGACCGTCTTCGACGCCGAGCGCGGACTGTTCTACGTGAACATCGCAGATCCGCCGCAGATCGTCGTCGTCGACAGCGCCGCCCCGACGCGGCTCGCCGACGCGTTTGCGATGCCGGCGCAGGGCCCCCATGGGCTGGACCTCGATCCGACGACATGTCGTCTCTTCTGCGCGTGCGACGGCAAGGTACTGCTGGTGGTCGACTCGCGGTCGGGCGCCGTGCAGAGTGAGCACGCGATCAGCGGCGTGCCGGACGTTGTCTTCCACAACGCCGCGTTCAAGCATCTCTACGTCACGATCGGCGATCCCGGTGTCATCGACGTCTTCGACACCGAGACGATGCGCCGCCTCGAAAGCGTGCCGACCGAACGCGGTGCCCACACGATCGGCTTCGACGCGGTCCGCAACACCGTCTACGCCTTCCTGCCCGAGACGCATCGGGCGGCGGTCTACCTGGACCTTCCGGCTTAGAAAAATCATCCCGCCCGGGCTTAATCTCGAGGAGAGGGCTCATTGGCTTCTCCATCCTGCGCGCGGAGATAGCAGCCTACGACGATCAGCACCCCGAGCATGTCCGCCGCGCCACCGATTCCCCACATCATGAGGCCGCCGAGGGATTGATCCTCGGCGCTCGGGTAGGAGCGGTACCACGTCTCGCGACTCATCGCGAGCAGGAGGCCGAGGAACGCGCCCTGCAGCGCGGCGAGCACCAGGTAGACCACGCGGACGCCGTAGCCCGTCGCCGCGCGCAACCGGGGCGCCGGGTCGACGACCGGCCACCAGAACAGGACCGCGGTGCCGAAGAAGACGAGGTGCTCCACGTCGTGCACGACGCGATCGGCGACGGCGAGATCGTAGGCGCTCGGCAGGTGCCAGAGCCAGATCGTCGCGACGTGAGCAAGCCACGCGATCCACGCGATGGTGAGCCCGCTCCAGAGGGCTCGTAGCGCTGTACCCGGTCGTAGCAGCCGGCCGGCGCGTGCGCGAATCGGCCCGGGCAGCGCCCAGCAGAGCGCCGCGAAAGGATTGGCCAGGAGCAGCAGCGGCGCGGCGCCGACGATCAGCAGGAGGTGCTGCGTCATATGTGCCGCGAAGCTCGCGTGGGCCAGCCGATCGACCGGGCTCGAGAGCGCAACGAGCGCGCTCAGCAGTCCGCCGGCCGCTGCGGCGACGCGCCAGCCCGAGACGACTCCGCCGCGCCGGCGCAGCTGCCACCAGCCGACCGTGTAGGCGCCCGCCACGATCAGGAGAGGCGCGACGACTTCGGGGCGCACGATCCAGGCGCCGGGCGCTGATGACGTCGCGACCGACCAGAGATCGCCCGCCGGCGCGGCGCCGATAGCTTGTGCGGCTCCGTGGGCCATTGCGGTGCCTGGTCCTACTTGCGGATGGCCAGTACCGCCACCCAGACGAAGAAGGCGAACGCGACCTTCTCGACCGTGCTCATCGGGCTAGTACGCGATCGGCAGGAAGCTCGCGAGGATGTTGAACAGGATCCCGAGGCTCAGCGCGAGCAGGTTCAGCAGCGCCAGCGTGATCAGGATGCGTTCGGCCCGCACGCCAGGCTCCTACTGACCGGCGCCGAGGCCGGGTCCGAGCCCGCCCCAGAACTTGAAGAGATAGTAGATGCCCCAGACGGCGAGGATCACGTAGACGGCGAGGAGCCATTTGTTGACGATCCCGTGGTAGGCGTGAATCTCGCCCTGCGCGTAGCGCTCGACCTCACCGTACTTCGGGTGATGCTCAGGCGTCTGCTCGCTCATCGACCCCCTCCGCCCGGAGTACCTGATGCTTGATCCTCTCGAGGCCACGGAACGCGCCGCTCGCCGCGCCCCAGACGAAGGCGCACACGGCCGCCAAGCTCATCAGCAGCGCCACCGCGAACGCGCCGAGCGTCAGGTGCTCGATCATTCGCGAATTCCGGGATACAAGGTTCGTGGCCTGGCGTTCTTCCCTGCGACCCGCCCGGGCCGGGCTGGATCGAGGGCGAAGCGCGGATGGTCGGCGACGATCTCCGGCGAGTTGAGCGCCGCGCGCGCCTCGGCCGGGAGGTCGAGGATTTCGCCCGTCAGCGGATCCTTCCAGGCCGAAAGCGACAGGACGTAGTACGAGATGGCCCAGCGCTCCCCCTCGCTCATCGAGTCGCCGAACGAGGGCATCGGCGAGCCGTCGAGGCCGAGGGTCATCGTGCGGAAGATGTCGCGCACGGTCGAGCCGCCCTTGAACTGACCGCGGGTGAAGTCGGCCGGGCGGATCGGAAACTTGAGGTCGTCGGTCAGCTCCGCCGCCGACTCGCCATCGCCTTTGCCCTCCTCGCCGTGGCACTGGAAGCACTTGGCCTTCTGGTAGAGATCCTTGCCGCGCGCGACGATCTCCGTCGTTGCCTTCGGGGGCTCGCCGATCGTGGCCGGCGGCTCAGGCTGCTCGTCCTTCCAGCGGCTCGAGAAGGTCTTGATGAAGGTGACGACGGCCAGACGCTCCTTCTCCGGCAGCTCATGCCACGTGGGCATCGCGGTCCAGCGCACCCCGCGCGTCACCGTGCGATAGAGATCGCCGTCGGTCGGTAGCGATCCCGAGGCAGTCGTGCGGAACTTGAAGACCCCGAGCGTGAAGTTTCGTGGGCGCGGGGAGAGGAACGTCGCGGCCAGGCCGTTGCCGTCTCCGCCCTTGCCGTGACAACCGACGCACCGCGAGTTGTAGACCTCGCGCCCCAAGGTCAAGAGATCCTGGCTACGCGGAATGGTCATGACCGAGAAACCGACCGTCTGCGGCTCGAACACCTCGCGCCAGGCGCCGCGATTGGTCCCGAGCTTCTGGATGTAGCGGACCAACCCGACCAGCTCCTGGGTGGGGAACACCAGGGTGACCTTCTCGAGCGAGGGCGGCCGCTCGCCGAAGCCCGTGAGGTCGATGACCGGCGTGCCGTCGACCGGCCACTGACCGTTCGCCGGAGGCGAGACGAACGTGACGCCTTCGGCGTTCGGATAGAGCGGAATCGACGTCGCCGCCTTCATCGTGAAGTACGCCTTGAGCTCCGGTGCCGGCGCGAGCGTCGGACCCGCGTCGGTCTTGAGCAGGGGGACGCGCACCCGCGTGTAGAGCCACTTGAAGCTCGGCATGATCGAGTCCGGCACCACCAGGCGCGGATCCCAATGATGCGCATAGTGCCAGTCGTCACCGTACTTGAGCCCGACGCGCGTCAGGTCCGGTCCGATGCGGCGCGTCGAGAGAAGATGCGGCAGGTCGAAGGCGTATTCGCCGGCCTCGGAGACCGGCCCCCACCGCAGATCCTCGCCGGCCACCGGCCGCACGTACTGGCTGTGGCAGTACCAGCAGCCCTCGCGGATGTAGACGGAGCGGCCGACGCGCTCGAGCGGCGTGTAGTCGGAGGCGTCGTAGCGCACCCACTTCACGTCGCCCAGGTCCGTCCGCACGGCGCGGCTCACCTGCCTGGACCGCGATTCCGGGATCATCGCCGGGAGAAAGCCCTGGACGAACATCGCCAGCGTGACGAAGAAGAAGCCAGCGCCGACCGCCAGCGAGCCGATCGATTTCATCGCGTGGCGAGCGACGTCTTCATGAGGGTGTAGACCAGGAGCGACATCCCCAGATCCATCGCGATGCCGGTGAGGGTTCGCACCCACCAGAAGGGCCGGATCGCGTTGACCGAGTGCACCCACTCGGTGCCGGCCATCAGCATGAAGCCTTGTTGGAGACCCTGCGCCATCAGCACGAGCCCCATCGCCGAGATGCCCAAGGTGACGAGCCAGAATCCCCAGTTTCCGACGCGGAAGCTCCACAGCGGGGCATCGTGCGCGAGCCGCGGCCAGACGTACACGGTGCCGGCGATCGCCCACACGACGAACGTGCCGAAGACCGTGAGGTGCGAGTGCGAGATGACGAAGTCGGTGAAGTGCGTGGGCTGCTGGAGCGACCGCAGCGCTTCCAGCGAGCCCTGGAAGCAGCCGACCAGGTACATGATCGAGCCGACGATCAGGAACTTCGCCGGCAGATTCCGCGAGAACCCCTGCCAGCGGCCGATCATCGTGCCGAAGAAGTTCTGGAGCACGGTCCACACGGGAATGATCAGCATCATCGACGAGACGATCGCGATAGTTTCCGCCCAGTCGGCGATCGGCGAGTAGAGATAGTGATGGATGCCGACGAACGGGTAGAAGAAGGCGAGCGACCAGAACCCGATCAGCGAGAGCCGGTGGCTGTAGATCGGGTTCTTCACGCTGGCCGGCAGAAAGTAGTAGATGAGCACGTAGCCGGCCGGCGTGATCCAGAGCCCGACGACGTAGTGGATGAAGAGCCCGTGCCAGGCGGCGTTGTTGATGCCGGGGATGTGATAGGGCCCGAGCAGGAGGAGGACCAGGTTCACGTCGGTCCAGATGAACGCCGCGATCAGGTACCAGAGGGAGACGTAGAGCGGCCGCTCGCGTCGCTGCTTGATCGTCATCAGGAACTGCAGGGTGAGGAACAGCAGGGCGAGGAACGTCACCACGACGTTGACCAGCGGGAACTCTCCCGCCTCCCAGCCGCGGTTCCACCCGAGCCCCAGCAGCACCACCGCCGCGGCCAGATTCAGGTTCCAGACCCACAAGAGACCGCGGCTCCAGCGCTCGCCCCAGACGCGCACGCCGGTGAGCCGAGGCACGATGTAGTAGCAGAGCCCGATGAAGAGCGTCGAGAAGGCGCCCCAGATCACGCCGTTGACGTGCATCGGGCGGAGCCGCCCGAACGTGAACCACGGAAGGTCGCCCAGGAAGGTCGGATAGTTGAACTTCGTCGAGATGAACGCGCCGATGGTGGGGAAGAACAGCAGCCAGCCGAGCCCGCAGGCCAGCCACTTTCGGATCAGCTCGGCGTCGATCAGCTCGTCGTTGTGCGACGAGGCTTCACGCAGCGCGGCGTCGGTCACTGTCATGCAGGTCCAAGTGCGAGGATAGCGCGGTCACCCGGTTATCCGAATCGAATGGGATAGAATCGGCTCGTGAGGGCCGAGCACGTCGTGATGGCGGGCGCCGCCCTGGCGTTGTTCGTGCTGATCGCGCTCCCCCTGGCCTTTCTGGTCGGCGGCGGCCTGACCGGGGACGGTTGCCTCCGGCTCGCGCACTTCCGCGACGCCGTGTCGAGCCGCCTCTACGTGCAGGCGCTGCGGAACTCGCTCATCCTCGGCGCGGCGACGGCGATGCTGAGCGTCGCCGTCGGCCTTCCACTCGCCTGGGCGGTGAGCCGCACGAACGTCCCCGCGAAGCGCTTCATTCACCTGACGGGGATCGTCTCGTATCTGACGCCGCCGTTCCTGACGGCGATCGCGTTCGTGAACCTCTTCAGCCCTCGATTCGTGCTGCTCGGATACGATGTTACCCGTCGCGCGATCGTGAACAGCTTGATCCTCGCGAGCGGCACGGCCACCCTCGCGGTCCTCATCGGGCTCTTCGCCGGCTGGCTCCTTGTCTTCGTCCCGGCGCTCCAGGAGCTCTCGGCGTCGGTCCTGCTCTTCAGCTCGGGATCGATCACCCTGGCCGTCGCCGTCTACAACCTCTACGAGACCGGGGCGCTCGGGCCGGTCGCGGCGCTGGCGATCGTGACCATGCTCATCATCACCGGCGCGATCGTGCTCGCCACGCGACTGGGTCGTGGCACGGCGGTCGCGAGGGCCGAACGGGCGGGGGTCGCGCAGTGATGGCCGCGAGCAGTCGGACCGGATCCTGGGGCGACAGCATGTTGCCGCTCGACTGTGTCGTGTTCATGCTCGTCAGGAACGGCCAGGTCCTCGCGGAGAAGCGGAAGGCGACGCGGCGGCTGGCTCCGGGCGCCATCGCGCTGCCCGGAGGCCATGTCGACGCGGGCGAGGGTCTCGAGGACGCGCTCCACCGGGAGCTGCACGAAGAGCTGGGGGTGGTCGCCGAGCGGACCGCGTACGTGTGCACCCTGCTCCATCGAGCGGAGGAGCTCAGGAAGCTCCACTACTTCGCGGTCGAAGGCTGGCGGGGCGAGATCCTGAATCAGGAGGCCGAGGCTCTCCTGTGGATCCCGCTCGACGAGCCGGCCGCGCTCGAGATCGACGTGGACAGAACGGCGGTCGCCGAGTACGTGCGGCTCTCGCGGAGCGGGTGATGGCCGGCATCGGCATCGAGCACGTGACGAAGCGCTTCGGCGGCGTGACCGCGGTGAGCGATCTGAGCCTCGAGATCGGCGACCGCGAATTCGTGACCTTGCTCGGGCCGAGCGGCTGCGGAAAGACCACGCTCTTGCGCCTGATCGCCGTGATGCAGGCGGGCGAGATCATGCAGGTCGGCGCGCCCCGCGCGTTCAGCTAGAATCCTCCTTAACGGTCAATGAAGGAGACGGTCATGGCGGTCCAGACGACGCGGACGGTCGAGGAGCTCGAGGCATACTGCGCGCGGTTGAGGGCGGCGGGGCTCGACGCCCCGTGGTCGAGACCGGGTCCGCTCATCCCGCCCAAGCCCACGGCGACCCAGGCGCGCCACTGGCGCTGGCGGGATATCGAGCCGCTGCTGTTCGAGAGCAGCGAATACTTGAGCCCGCACCGCGGCGCGGAGCGCCGGGTGCTGCGTCTGCACAATCCGGGAGTCCCGGAGCGGACCGTGGCCCACAGTCTCGTGCTGGCGATCCAGTACCTGTTGCCCGGGGAGGTCGCGCCGGCTCACCGCCACTCGCCGACGGCGATCAGGTTCATGCTCCACGGCGAAGGGGCCTTCACGACCGTCGATGGTCAGAAGTGCGCGATGAAGCCCGGCGACCTCGTGCTGACGCCGGGGATGGCGTGGCACGACCACGGCAACGAAGGCGGCAAGCCCGTCTACTGGATGGACATCCTCGACTGGCAGATTGTCCGGTTCCTCGAGAACCTGACCTTCGAGCCCTATCCCGACGAGCAGCAGCCGGCGCTCCGGAGCCCGGGCCGCGACATCTACTTTCCGTGGACCGATGCCTACGCGGCCCTGCTGAAGCGCGCTGAGCAGGCCCCCGATCCCTTCGACGACGTCCTGCTGGAGTACGTGGATCCGGCCAGCGGCTCCTCGCTTCGCCCGACCGTCGCGTGCTATCTGCAGCTCCTGCGTCCCGGCAGCCGGACCCGAGCCCACCGCGAGACGAGCACCGCCGTCTATCGCGTCGTGCGCGGCCGAGGGACCACGACCGTGGACGATCAGACCTTCGAGTGGGAGCCGGGGGACTTCTTCGTGATCCCGCCGCGGGCGCGACACGCCCACGCCAACCTGGGCACCGAGCCGGCCGTCCTGTTCACCGCGCAGGACGTTCCGCTGCTGAAGCTCCTACGCCTGTACCGCATGGAGCCCGCCGACTGAACCGATAACGGCGGCCGCGAGTTGAGCCCGCTCAGCGGAGCAGCTCCTTGAGCTTCGCCAGCACCGGAGGCGGCATCCGGAAGAGCTCGCCCATCAGCCGCTCGACTTCCTCGCCGCCGACCGGATCGATGTCGAGCTTGGCCTGCTTCGCGTCGTTGACGAACTCCGGGTCGCGCAGCGTCTCGAGGAACGCCGCGCGGAGCGTCCGCACCCGATCGGCGGGAGTCGCGGGCGGCATCGCATAGAGACGCGAGACCGTGGTCGGCGCGATGATCCCCGTGCGGATCAGCTGTCGGGCCTCGTCCGTCCGCGCCAGGTCTAGCGCCATCGGCACGCCCGGCAGATCCGCGAGCGGCTTCTCCGTGACCTGGAGCACCACGGTCGCCTCGCCGGCGTCGAGCGCCTGTCGCCACGTGGGTCTCAACGACTCCCACGGCCAGCAGCCTCCCGCGACCTCGCCGGACTGAGCGGCCAGCCGGATCTCGGCCGTGCCCTTGTATCCCCGCACCAGATGAATCGGCAGGCCGAGCGCGATCTGGAGGACGCGCGGCACGTCGTGGGTCGCGCCGCCGGGAGCGACGCTCCCGAGCTTGACCGGCGTCTTCGAAGCCGCCCACTGCTGAGCGCTGGTGATTCCGCTCGCGCGGGTGAGCGCGCACACCGCGTTCTCCCGCGTCGGCGCGCCGATCCACTCGAACTTGCGCGCGTCGAATTCCACGCCCTCGCGGCCGAGGATCTGTCCCATGACCTGAGTGCCCTGGAAGTTGACGATCGTGAGCCCGTCGGGCCGGCCGGCTCGATAGATCGAGTTGGCCGCGACCAGCCCGGCGGCGCCCGGCATGTTCTCGACGATCACGGCGGGCTTGCCGGGCACGTGCCTGGCGAGGTGTCGCGCGATCGCGCGCGAGTAGGTATCGAACCCGCCGCCGGCGGTGTAGCCGACGACGATGCGAATGATCTTGCCGCGGTAGTAATCGTCCTGGGCGGCGGCCGCGCCCGCCACGCCCAGAAGCGGCAGGAGGCTCAGACACGCCACTCGCGCGCGCACACCACGCATTGGCCCGCTCATGCTAAGTTCTCCGCCGGGAAGGTGTCAACGGACGCCTGAGGAGGGACTCGCCATGGCACGCTCCGGATACCGCATCTTCGACGCCGACACTCATATCATCGAGGCCGCCGAACCCATCGAGGCGTACCTCTCGGCCGCCGACAAGGCCAGGCTCGCCGCGCTCGGGCCCCTGGTGGGGCGCGCCCAGGGCAAGGGTGGCATGTCCCGCTACCGCGTCGGCAAGCGCCCCGACCTCAATCGGATGCTCGGCTCACGCGATCGCGTCCCGCCGGCCGACGCGGTCACCCGAGGGCTGAAGGACGGCGGAACGCCCTGGGACGTGCGCTGGCAGGGGCCACCCTTCCCCGACGATCGCGTCAACTTCGACTCGCACGCGCGGATCAAGGACATGGACATCGAGGGCGTGGACGTCAACATGGTCCTGCCCTCGGGCGGTCTTGCGGCATTCGCCGGCCTGGATGACGCCGCGGTCGAGATGTCGATGTACCAGGCGTATCACCGCTTCCTCAAGGATTACTGCGCGCCGTACCCCGACCGGCTCACGAGCGTGATGCACGTCACGGTGCGCGACGTGCCGGGGTCGGTCGCCGAGATCGGCCGCTGTGGCAAGGAGCGGTGGCCGGTCGGCATCTTCCCGGTCTGCCCGCCGGGCATGACGCTCGACGATCCCGACTGGGAGCCGATCTGGGGGGCGGCGCGGGAGCACGACCTCACCGTGGTGATCCATTCCTTCACGATGTCGATCCCGTATCCGCCGGGCATGTGGGACAACTGGGACAACATGTTCCTCGTCCGCTCGGCCAGCCACGTTTGGAACGCCCAGCGCAACATGGCGGCGCTCATCGGCTCCGGCGTCCTCGATCGCCATCCGAGCCTGCGCCTGACCTCGCTCGAGTGCGGCCACGGGTGGCTCGCGTTCTGGGCCTCGCGCCTCGACGAGCAAGCCGAGATGAGCCAGCACGCGCTGCCGCGGCTCAAGCGCAAGCCGAGCGAGTACATTCGCGGGCCGCAGTACTTCCAGAGCATCCAGCTGCACGAGGGCGAGCTGTCCTTGCGCCAGGCCATCGAGGCGATCGGCGAGGACACCTTGATGTTCGCGACGGATTATCCGCACTCGGAGAGCTGGTTCCCGAAATCGGTCGACGCCGTCCTCAAGTGGACGTCGATCCCCGAGAGCGCCCGGCGCAAGCTCCTCTGGGAGAACGCGGTGCGGTGCTACCGGCGCTACAGCGGCTACACGTCGGCCCTCGTCGAGGCCGCGCCCGCCGCGGCGCGGTAGCGGGCGTGGGCCGGCTCGAGCTCACGCTTGCGTGCGGCGACTACGACCGGACGCGCGCGATCAGGACCGGCGAGGTCAAGCCCGACGGCGTCGAGCTGAACGTGGTGACGCTCGCGCCGGAGGAGATGTTCTACCGGATGGCGCGGTTCCGCGAGTTCGACGTCTCCGAGCTCTCGCTGTCGACCTACACCGTGCTCCGGGGCCGGGGCGAGCCCCTGGTCGCCGTTCCGGTCTTTCCGTCGTTCAGCTTCCGCCACTCGTCGGTGTTCGTGGCCACGCACGCCGGTATCAAGGAGCCACGCGATCTGGTCGGCAAGCGGATGGGCGTGCCCAAGTACCACATGACGGCGGCGGTGTGGATTCGCGGGATGCTCGAAGAGGAGTACGGCGTCGCGCCGAAGGACATGCGCTGGTTCGAGGGCGGCGAGGGATCGAAGGTCAAGGAAGTGGACGTGACGCTCCCGCCGGACGTCCCGCACCAGTGGGTCCCAGCCGGCCGGAATCTCGGCGACATGGTCGCGGCCGGCGAGCTCGACGCCTACATGGGCGCCCGCCGGCCGGCGGCCTACGGCGAGCGCGTGACGCGCCTCTTCCCGGACTTCCGTCGCGTGGAGCGCGCCTACTACGAGAAGACCGGGATCTTCCCGATCATGCACACCCTGGTCATGAGAGAGGAGCTCGCGCGCCAGCATCCGTGGCTGCCGCGGAGTCTCTACGACGCCTTCGTCGAGGCCAAGCGGCTCGCGTACGAGCGGCTGCAATTCACCGCGGCCTTGCCGGTGAGCTTGCCCTGGCTCGTGGCCGAAGCCGAGGAGACGCGCGCGCTGATGGGGGACGATCCGTTTCCGTACGGCGTCGCGCGCAACCGGAAGACGCTCGAGACCCTGGCGGGCTACACGTACCGGCAGGGGCTGGCGCCGCGCGGGCTCAAGGTCGAGGAGATGTTCTGTGAGTCGACCTTGGCGATCTGACGGACGCTCGGGCGTTCAGGCGCGGTCGATCAGCACGAACACGCACCCGGTGTCCGAGTGCACGTCCTCGTCGACGCTGCCGGCGCTGGCGACGCTCGCCCAGCCGGGCCCCAACCGCCGGCCCGCTTGAACGAGCTCACCCTCGAGGATGAACACGAACTCCGGGCGTTCGTGCGTGTGCAGGGGAAACCTCGCCCCTGGCTCGAAGCGGACGACCTGCATTTCCCAGCCGTCGGTGACCGCGATGTCCTTCACGTAAACTCCCGCGGCGAAGCTCGACGCCCTCCACGGGAGAGTTTCCGTGTTCACGCAGCTCACGGCGCCCCGTTCGAGCCTCTCCGCGGGCACTAGAATCCGACTTCCTTCAGCTCGAGCCCCGCGGGGAGCCGCCCGCCAGTCCTCGACGCCTTCACCAGCCTCAGGCTCTTCATGAGCCGCACCACCCGGAACCCGAAGTCGTATTCCTCGGGCGCGTGGCTGAGCCGCAGGAACTGCGGATGGTGGTGATGGTTGTTCTGCAGGCAGGCGCTGAACGTGGCCGTCACCGGCAGCCAGTCGCCGATGTTCATGGCGTTGTCGTCGTCGTGATAGCGCCGGGCGCCGAATCGGCGATCGTGCGTCCAGTAGTTCTGCACCATGTTCGTCCACAGGCCGACGAGCCGCACGCTGCACCACAGCGCCGCCGCGTACACCCAGTCGGATACGAGCGCCCAGACGAACGCGTAGCTGCTGAGCTGGGCCACGACCGCGAAGAAGGGGCTCGCGGCCAGGCGCATCGGCCAGGTCTCGAAGATGGGATCTCGGGCGAGATCGAACTCGCACTTGTAGGGAAACAGACACAGATAGAGCGTCTTGCAGAATCCGTCGGCGCCGAGCTTGTTCGGGTCGCCGTCGCGGTCGGAGAAGGCGTGGTGGTGGCGGTGGCGATTCACCCACGCCCGGGGATTGACGTAGATCCCGACGGTGTTGCAGAGCAGCGTGGTCGACTTGACGAACCAGCCCTTGAACTCGAGCGCCCGGTGGGCGATGCCCATGTGCAGGATCTCCGGCAGATAGATGCCGGCGACGAGCCAGATGAACAGGAGGTAGAGGACGCCGACGACGAAGCCTCGGCCGGGACCCAGGTGCGGCGGCGCGAGGTACGCCGCGACGAGCGCGTGCAGGATCAGCAGCGTGTAGCCGGCCACGTTGTAGATCCTCATGACGGTCTCCCCACGATGATATTGAAGGAGGGGCCGTCTGCGGAAGAGATTCCGCGCCGGCGGCGAGGGCTCGGGCCGGCGCCACCGGCCGGCCGGGCTAGACGTGAATCACCACCTTGAGGGCGTTGCCGATCCGCTCGGTGTAGGTGTGAAACGCGTCGTGGATCTGGTCGAGCTCGAAGTGGTGCGTGATGATCGGATCGGCCAGGATCTTGCCCTTGCTCATGAGCTCGAGCGAGCGCCCGCAGTTCATGCCGCCCTCGCCGCGCGCCGCGTAGATGCGCACGTTCGAGCGCACCGCCAGATTCATGTCGACCTCGACCGGGCCCGTGTACCACGCGACCACGCCGATCCGTCCCCCGCGCTTGACGTTCTCGAGCGCCTCCTGCATCGAGCTCGGACCGCCCGCGCACTCGAGGACGCAGTCGGCGCCCCGGCCGCCCGTGATCTCGCGCATCCGATCGCGGAGGTTCTCGTTGCGGACGTTGATCGTGTGGTCGGCCCCGAGCTTCGCGCCGATCGCGAGTCGCGTGTCGCGCGTGCCCGTCAGGATGACCCGGGCGGCGCCGAGCGCCTTGCAGAGCTGGACCGCGATGAGCCCGATCGGGCCCGGGCCCTGCACGAGCACCGTCTCGCCGGCGACGTAGCCGCCCATCAGGTCGATCGCCCAGAGCGGCGAGGCCGCCGTCGTGACCATGCAGGCCTGCTCGAAGGAAAGATTCGCCGGCAGCCGGTAGAGGGTGTTGATGTGGTTCACCGCGAACTCGGCGAACCCGCCGTCGCAGGTGAGGCCCTTGGCGCGGTGGCCCTTGGAGACGTCGCCGTAGTTGAGGCAGGACGTGTACCAGCCCTTGATGCAGTTCTCGCAGCGGTCGCAGCCCTTGTGCACCTCGACGGCAACGCGGTCACCGACCCGGAACTCGTCGACGCCGGTCCCGAGGGCGGCGACCGTCCCGGCGTACTCGTGGCCCATCACGAACTGGCCGGCCGGCTGACCCTGGAGCGTCCGGTGCAGCACCTTCACGTCCGTGCCGCAGATCGAGGCGACCTCGACCTTCAGGAGCACTTCGCCCGGGCCGGGCTCGGGGCGGGCCCAGGCCTGGACGCGCAGGTCGTCGGCGCCGTGGAGAATCGCGGCTTTCATAGATCTATCAGTAGTCACGCGATCTTGATGATGCCCGGCTCGACCGGCTTGAACCGCTCGGCGACTTGAGGATCGTGGCCGGCCACGACCAGCTTCGTCGAGCCGGCGAGCCGGTCGATCGTGTCGAAGGCCGTGAGCATCTCCGGCAGGCTCGTGATGATCTGCACGGGCTGGCGCGTCTCGACGTTGTGGTAGAAGTGCGAGGCGTCGGACGTGAGCACGACGGTGCCGCGCCGGGTCTCGATGCTGACGATCTGAAGACCGGCCGTGTGGCCGCCGACGCGATGGACGCGAAGGCCCGGCCACACCTCGTGGTCGCCCTCGATGATCCGGATCTTGTTGCCGTAGTTCAACGTCGTCAGGTGCGCCAGCGCCTCGACGTTGGCGGAGCCGCGGAAGGCCGGCAGCCGCCCGAACGGTCCCGTCCAGAACGCGACTTCCTCGCCCTGGATCCAGAACTCGGCGTTGGGGAACAGGCTGTGGCCGGCCCAGTGGTCGTAGTGCAGGTGGGTGATCAGCGAGATCGGGATGTCCCCGGGCTTGACGCCCGCGCGCTCGACCATCGCCGCCGGGCTCACGTAGTTGCGGATACCGCGGGCCCGCGCGTCGTCGTCGCGAAACCCGGTGTCCACCAGGAGCGGGTGGGGGCCGCCGAGGATCAGCCACACGAAATAGTCGAGCGTGAGCTTGTCGTGCGAGGACTCGCGGTAGAAGAACTGACATTTCGTCGTGTCTCGCTCCCCGTACTTCAGCGCAAAGACTTCGTACATGGCTGATCGCCCTCCTGGCCCGCAACTGTACTATGATCGGCCGCATGAATCAGACCGTTTCAAGGCTTCAGGCGTATTGACATGACCAAGCGCGAGCGCGTCATGGCGGCGGTACGCGGCGAGCACGTGGACCACGTGCCCGTGAGCCTCTGGCTCCACAACTTCGCCACCGAGAACTCGGCGGAAACGCTCACCGCCGAGACTCTGCGGTTGGCCCGTCGCTTCGACTGGGACTTCCTCAAGCCTCAGAGCCGCGCACAGTGCTTCGCCGAGATGTGGGGGCTCACCTACACGGCTTCGCCCGAGCGCGCGACTCCGTACACGGTGACGCGGACGCCGCTGACGACGGCGGACGACCTGCGCCGCCTCGAGCCCGTCGACGCACGGACCGGCGCGCTCGGCGAGCAGCTCCAGGCGCTGCGCGCCATCCGCAAGGCGGTCGGGACGGAGACGCCGATCATCTGGACGGTGTTCTCGCCGCTGATGGTCCTGCCGTTTCTGCTCGCCGGAGGCCGCGCCGCGGCGGTCCCGCTGATGCGATCGGAGCCCGCGGCGGTGGATCACGCGCTGGGCGCGATGGCGGAGACCCTTGCGGCGTACGCGCGCGCCGCAGTGGGCGAGGGCGCCGACGGCCTCTTCTACGCCACCAACATGGCGACGCAGGAGCTGTCGACCACGGCCGAGTGCCGTCGCTTCCAGCGGCCGCACGATCTGCGCATTCTCGGACACGTCGAGAACGCGCCGTTCAACGTGCTCCACGTGTGCGGGGCAGGGATTCTCTTCGACGAGTTCGCCGACTATCCGATGACCGCGCTGAGCTTGGCCACGGTGCCGGGCAACCCGTCGCTCAAGGAGGCGCACCAGCGCACCGGGCGCGCCGTCATCGGCGGGCTCCCCGCGAAGCCCGTGATCAAAGGGATGCCGCCGACCGAGGTCGACGCCCGCGGGCGCCGCGCCATCGCCGAGATGGGGGCCCGCTTCATCCTGTTGGGCCCCGACTGCTCGATCGACCCCGATACGCCGGACGCGGTCATGGACGCCGCCACCGCCGCGAGCCACTGAACACTCGAGTGGCCCGCTGATGGACTACGCGTTCCTCGTTGATACCTACGCGAGCGAGCGTCTCAAGACGCTGTCGGTGTGGGCGATGTTCGACGACGGTGACCTCGACATTCGCCCCCACCCGAACCTCGCGCGGGACCGGACGTTTCGCGAGCACATGGTCCACCAGTGCCTCAGCGAGGACAAGTGGTTCACGGGGATGTTCGGCATCGACCTCGGCGCGCCGCCGCTCCCCACCGAGGAGACGCGTCTGGCCTTTATGCGACGGTATGCCGAGGATTCGGCACGACGACACGCCCGCCTCGCGGAGAAGGACGCCGAGTGGTGGAAGCAGGACGTGGCGTTCTTCGACACGATGCACAGCCGCGCGTGGATCATGGTGAGACGCATCGCTCACACGGCGCACCATCGCGCGGAGCAGACGACTTTGCTGAGACTCTTGGGCCGTCAGGTCTGGAGCGTCTACGGCCCCTCCGTGGACACCGGAGGACTGCCGGCGAACGGCGCGCGAACGATCAATGCATACCCGAACGTCGACGCGCTCATCGCAGGAGAGTCGCGCGGCGGGGACAAGACGGTATTGCCCGGCCCGGGTTCGTACCCGAGCACCGAGCGCCCGCGCCCGTCGTAGCCAGCCGCCGAGACTCGGCGCAGGAGCGGCCGCGCCGGAGCTGATCTCCCGAGGCCGCCCCGCGAAACGGGGGGTCTCGGAGGGCGGCGCGGCCACCCCGCGAAACGGGGAGGTATCGGAGGGGGCGCCTCGCCCCCTCCGAACTACACAATCGGCGACCCGAACTCTCCGCCCATCGCGACCAGCGCCCACGGCCCGCCCTGGGCGTCCCAGCTGAAGCCGATGTGCGCCGCGAGCGCGTGCTGATCGCGGAACAGCCGCTGGATCGGATAGCGGTCGTAAATCGCGTTGGCGCCGGCGAGCGCATGCAGCGAATCGACCGCCTCGGTGCAGAGCACCATCGCGTAGGCGACGTTGCGCTTGTAGCGAAGCTTCTCCTCGATCGTCGGCACGCGCGCCTCGCGGGCGATCCGGTCGGCCTCGAGACAGTCGGCGCGAATCACCAGCCGGGCCGTGTCGACCATCGCGCCGGCGCGCGCGACGCGAAGCTGCACGGCCTGGAAATCGCGCATGCGCATCGCGGTGTAGTTGGTGCTCCGCTCCCGGATCGCCTCGATGGTGAGCTCGAGCGCCGCGCAGGCGTTGCCGACGCCGGCCCCGGCCAGACAGTGCGAGCCCAGCGCCGCGAGCGGCACCTGATAGAGGGGATTCGCATTGACGCGCGCCCCGGGAAACTCACGGCCGCCGCGCGCCAGGTACATCGACAGCGCGCGGTGCTCGGGGACGAACACGTCCTTCGCCCGGACCGACTTGGATCCCGTGCTGCGCATCCCGAGCGTGGTCCAGTCGTCGACGATCTCGTAGTCGCTCTTCGGCACCAGGCACATCCGGTGATCGACGACGCGGTCGCCGTCCCGCACCATCACGGCCAGCATGTTCCAGTCCGAGGCGTCCACCCCGCTCGAGAAGTTCCAGAAGCCGCTGATGACCAGCCCGCCGTCGACCCGGCGCCCGCTGCCCTGTGGATACGCGATCCCCGAGGCGATCAAGGCATCCGGGTTCTTGCTCCATACCTCTTCCTGGGCGCGCTCGTCGTAGAGCGCGAGCATCCAGTGGTGGACGCCGAGGTTCGCGACGTTCCAGCCCGTCGAGGC
The DNA here is from genome assembly GCA_003220495.1 of Candidatus Rokuibacteriota bacterium. Classification (GTDB taxonomy): domain Bacteria; phylum Methylomirabilota; class Methylomirabilia; order Rokubacteriales; family CSP1-6; genus AR31. Next base: position 20,941 of record QHSP01000018.1, read on the forward strand.
GCAGCCGCGCGCGATCTCGGCCGGCACGTCGAAGAGGGCCACGAAGTCGAGCTCCATGCCGCCCCAGCGCCGGGGCTGGTGGAAGCGAAAGAGCCCCGTGCGGTGCAGGTCCTCGATCGTCTCCGCCGGCATCTGGCGCCCCGCTTCCGCGCCGAGCGCGCGCTCACGCAGGGCGGGCACCAGCGCGCGCGCCCGGCGCATCGCCTCGTCGTAACCGACGTCGGCGAAGCTCGCGGACGCGCGCCCGGGTCCGGTCATGCGCGCATGCTGGCGACCTGAGGCATCTTCGAGTAGTTCTCGCCGCCCCAGTCCGTGACGTCCTTCACGCCGAAGAAGTTCAGCTCGATCGTGAGGCCGTTCGGGTCCTTGATGAAGATCTGGTAGAGGTCGAACTCCGGCAAGGAGCGCGGCTGGAAGTCGATCCCGCGCTCCTTGAACCGCCGGATGAAGTTTCCGGGCTCGGTGGCCAGGAACGCGATGTGGTCGACGACGCCCGCGTGATCGGTGACCGCGTTCTTCGGCGTGCCGAGGTAGTACATCTCGGCGTTGTCGATGCCGTCCGGCCCCATGTGCACCTGGATCTTGCCGTTGACCCCGAGCCAGTAGCCGGGGAAGGGGAAGGTCGGCCGCGGCATCACCTGGAAGCCGAGCACGTCACAGTAGAAGTCCTTGGTCGTCTCGAGTTCATTCGCCCGGATGAAGTAGTGATTGAGCTCCGTCAGCGGCATGGGCTCCTCCTCGGCGGATTGGTCATCGAAAGCCGATGGTACGCGAAAGCGAAAGCTCTGCAAGCGGGCGCGACCGCTGGACCCGAGGCGGCATCCGCCGTATCCTCCGGGCCAGGAGGGACCCATGGACGCGAACGTCAAGAAGACCACGCTCCGGATGATCCCGTACGGCCTCTACGTCCTCACCGCGGCGCACAAGGACGGCCGCATCTCGGCGGGTACCGTGAATTTCGTGACCCAGGCCTCGTTCGAGCCGCCCCTCGTCGTGGTCGGCGTCAAGACCGATTCCGCGGGCCATGCGCTCATCAAGGACACCAAGGCCTTCGCGCTGAACGTCCTCGGCAAAGGCCAGCAGGCCCTGGCCTTCACGTTCTTCAAGCCCGCCGAGAAGAAGGGCGACACGATCTCGGGCGAGCCCTTCCGGCCGGGCAAAACCGGCGCCCCGATCCTGGCGAGCACCCCGGCGTTCATCGAGTGCTCGCTCGAGACGACGGTCGAGATGGGTGATCACTCGATCTTCGTCGGCAAGGTGGTCGAGGTCGGGCTCGCCAAGTCCATCGACGGGCGGCCCGACGACGCGACCCTGTGGATGAGGGACCTCGGCGACAAGGTGTTCTACGGGGGGTAGCCGAGCGCCCGGCGTTCCACCGCGAGTTGGCCTTTGCGCTCAGCGGCGGCGGCGCGCAACGCCCGACGCCGAGGGCGAGAAGCGGTCGTCGTAGTCAGCAATGGCCGCACGCACAACCTTGAGCGCGTGAGCTCGCCCATACACCCTGGCAATGCGCGCCTTCGAGCGCTGTCGCGGCACGAGCTTGTAGGTCAGGAAATAGTGCTGAAGTCGCTCCACCAGCACGGGGGGCACGTCGCTGACGTTGCGCGCCCCACCCCACACGTAGTCGTTTTCCAGGACGCTGATGATCTTGTCGTCAGCTTCTCCATCGTCAATCATCTGAAGGCCTCCGATGACCCGGCACCTCACGATGATTTCATTCCGGGCGATCGCCCGTTCGCTGAGGACGCATACATCCAGGGGATCCCCATCGCCCCGTCTGGCCGCCGGTGCAAGCCGGCGCACGCGCTCGTCACAGTAGGTTCGCGGGACAAACCCGTACAGCGTTGGAGGCTGGGCGGAGGAGCGCTGAGGCCGGTCGACGCGGAGGTATCCGGAGATTTTATCCACCTCGTACTTCATGAGGTCGAATGGCGTGATCTCGACATACGCGTTGAGAACCTCGGGCGGATCCGGACCAACCTCCAAGCCATGCCACGGGTGAGGTCGGAAGCGGTTCACACTGGCGGAACCCTTCACGGTCGGCGGTCCTGGCGCGTTGTCGGCTCGCCCTACAACGCCGCGCGGTACCGCTCAGGATCTTGGTCGAACATCTCCTTGCAGTGGCGACAGCAGAAATATACGGTCCGGTCCGAGAACTCCGAGCGGAACTTTGCGGTCGCGCCGTCGACGATCATGCCGCAGATCGGGTCCTTCGCGTCGATCCGGGCCGCGACCGCCGCTGGCTCCGCCTTCGGCTCGGCCGCGCCCGCCTTGTCGCTCCGGCGATGCTGGATGATCTCGGCGAGGATGCTCACCGCGATCTCTTCGGGTGTCACCGCGCCGATGTCGAGCCCGGCCGGCGCCCTGAGCCGACTGCGCCGCTCGGGCGGCACGCCACGCTTCTCGAGGCGTTCGAGGATCACCCCGGCCCGCCGGCGACTCGCGACCAGGCTCACGTAGCCGGCGTCGGTCCGAAGCACGCGGTCCAGGACGTCTTCGTCGGCATCCGCGTGCGTGGCGACGACCACCGAAGCGCGCCCGCTGATGGGCTGCTGCTCCAGCTGCGGCTGCAAGGAGTCGGTGGCGAGCGCGACGACCAGGAAGTCCGCGGCGCGACCGAGTGTCGCGAGCGTCTCGACGACGGGCCCGTGGCCGACGAGCACGAGCATGGGTTTGGGGAGGTTGGGCTCCACGTAGATCTCCAGGGTGCCGCCGCTGTGGCACGTCATGTCGTGTTCGAGCATTCCCTCGGTGCGGCCCGGGATTCGCGCGCCCTCACCGTAGAGGCCGATGAGGCGCGGCCGGCCATCGCGGATCGCTTGAAGCGCTTCGCGCACGACGACCGGCTCGGCGCCGGCGCCGCCGACCCAGCCCCGGACGCTGCCGTCCTCGCGGATCAATGCCTTCGCGCCGGGCTTCGCCGAGGTCGGCGCCTCGCAGCGCACGACCGTGGCCAGCGCGAACGCCTCGCCGGCGCGCTGGAGCGCGGCGGCCAGCTCGAGCAGCTCGTCAGCCACGCCCGCGCGCGTCCTTCACTCGGTCACGCCTTTCTCGCGCAAGAGCTTCCACACCTTGGCGGGCGTGATGGGGATGTCGATGTGACGGACGCCCAGGTGCCACAGCGCATCGACCACCGCATTGGCGATGGCGGCCGGCGCGCCGACCGTCGCCGACTCGCCGATTCCTCTCGCGCCCAGGGGATGGTGGGGCGAGGGCGTGATCGTGTGTCCGGTCTCCCACTTCGGCGTCTCCATCGCGGTCGGCAGGAGGGAGTCGATGAAGCTGCCGCCGCGGATGTTGCCGATCTCGAGGGGAATGAGGCTCTGGCCGCCGGAGAGGACCTTGGCGTCCTCGCCGAGCTTCGAAAGCAGCGCCGTCGCTTCGTCGATGGTGCTCGGGGCATGATGGTCCCCTTCCAGATCGGTCAACCGTCGTCTGAAACTGAGCGCACGCTACCGAGCGGCATCAGCGATGTCAAGCCAGGCCTCGTCGCGTCGACCACCGCGGCCGTCGACGACCGGCGACCGCGGTGGTCGACTCGATCAGGCCTGCATCAGTGGCCGTGACCGATCGATTTGTGCAGCTCGGCCAGCGGCATGATTCGCCCGTGCAGCGGCAGGATCTGGTCCACCGTCAGATTGAGCCGCTTGATGTTGTCCGAGAGGTTCACCCAGTTCGAATTGACGGTCGGCGGTGGCGGCGCGTTGGGGGCCGGCGGGTTGTACACGTCGGCCTCGACGAGGAGCTTCTCCTTCGGCAGGTACACCATGACCACGCCGGCATGGTGGTTGTTACCGGCGACGTTGTGGAGCTCCACGATGCGGGCCCCGTCCGTGAGCACGCGCTTGTCCCGCATGCCCTCGACCGTGCCCTTCTTGCCCGACTTCGCGAGCCGGTCGGGTCGGATCGTGGCCGGCGCCGCGAGCGCCTTCTCGAGGAAGGGCTTGTTCACGTCGTGCGCGATCACGGGGATGCCCTCCGCCGCGATCGCCCTGAGCCCGCCGGCGTGATCAAAGTGGTGATGCGTGGCGATCACGTACTTGATCGGCTTGCTCGGAACGAGGCTCTTGACCTCGGCCAGCACCGCCGCCGCGCGCTCGTCGTTGAGCGGGCTCTCCACGAGGATCACGTGATCCTTCATCTCGATCAGCACGCTGTGGTGGGTCCCCCCGGTGATGTACCAGACGCCGTCGGCCGCCATCTGGGTCGCCACCTTGCCGTACGGCGCGTGTGTCTGTTTGATCGGATCGGGCACGGCGATGTCGACGGCGAGGTTGGCCTGGACGTCGCTCACCGTGAGGTCGAGCGCGGGGTACGCGCCGATCGTCTGCCGGATCCTCGTCGGGAACTTCACGCCGGCGAAGTCCTTGTACTCCGAATAGCGGATCTCGATCGGCAGGTCGCCGAGCACGGCATTCGGGGCCACCGCGTCGATCTTCTCCACCAGGTTCTGAGCGTCGAGCGTCGCCTGCACTTTGAAGCGGCCCGGCACGGCGAACGAGATCGAGCGACCCTGGACGGTCGCATTGTTCGCCATCGCGGCCTTCACGACCCCGTGCGGCGTGGTCCACAGCTGGAGCTGGCGATCGACCAGCGCGATGGGGGTCGGGTTGACCACGTCGCCCACCACGTTCCAGGCAAAGTCGCCGCTCGCGACGAAGATCTGGCGCTGCTCGCCCGCGAAGGGCTGTCCACCGCCGCCGCGCGGCGGATTTTCGCCCTGCAGGCGCACGAGCTCGTCCCGGATGGAGGCGTTGTCGTAGTTCACGGCGCGCGTGTAGCTCTTGACGATGAAGCGCGGCCACGGCGTGTCCGGGCTGAAGTTCTGGCCGACCTGGAAGTTCGTGCCGCTGCCGGAGTACTGGATCGACTTGACGCTCGTCGCTCCCATCGCTTTCGCGACATTCTCGAGGGCCGCGCGCCCGTCCTGCGCGTATCCCGCGAGCGGGAGGAGCAAGACGAGGGCGGCCGCCAGCACCAAGCTCGTGCGAGCGCCAGCCCTTGGCGGGGCCGAGGTCACGTCGGGCAACGCGAGCCGATCAAGCAGTCTGCGCATGTTGACCTCCCGGGGCGACCGGATTTGCGGTCGGATGCTAGCAGCGCCCTTCACTGGCGTCAAACGCCGGAAGCGCGTACAGTGCGCCTCGCAGCACTACTTTCGCCGCCTCGAAAGGAGCAAGACCGTGAGCACTCAAGCCTCCGTCCCCACCGCGCGTGAAGTCGTTCGGCAGGTTGCACCGAAGCTCATCGACTTGAGCGAGAAAGTGCTCTTCGGCGACGTCTGGGAGCGCCCGGGACTCTCCAAGCGCGACCGGAGCCTCATCACCGTCGCCGCGCTCACCGCCATGTACCGGACCGATCAGCTGCCGGGACACCTCGAGCGCGCGCTGACCAACGGCGTCACGCGTGAGGAGATCGGCGAGATCATCACGCATCTCGCGTTCTACGCCGGCTGGCCCGCCGCCATGACCGCCGGAACGATCGCCCGCAAGGTGTTCGACGCGAGGAAGCCATGAAGATCGGATTCATCGGGCTCGGCACGATGGGACGCCACATGGCGTCCAACTTGATGAAGGGCGGCTACGAGCTCGTGGTCAACGACGTGCGCCGCGAGGCGGCAGCGCCGCACCTGAAAGCCGGGGCGACCTGGGCCGACACACCGCGCGCCGTCGCCGAGGCGACCGACGTCGTGTTCACGTCGCTGCCCGGGCCGGTGGAAGTCGAAGCGGTGGCCCTCGGCGCACAGGGGCTCGGCGCGGGGCTCGCTGCCGGGAAAGTCTATTTCGATCTCTCGACCAACTCGCCGGCGCTCGTGCGGCGGATCCACGAAGAGTTCAAGAAGAAGGGGATCCACATGCTCGACGCGCCGGTGAGCGGCGGGCCGCGTGGCGCCGAGTCGGGTCGCCTGGCTCTCTGGGTCGGCGGCGACGAGGACGTGTTCAAACGTAACAAGCCGATTCTCGACGCGATCGGCGATCAGGCCTACTACGTCGGGCCCATCGGCGCGGGCTCGGTCGCGAAGCTCGTTCACAACTGCGCCGGCTACATCGTGCAGACCGCGCTGGCCGAGGTCTTCACGATGGGCGTCAAGGCCGGTGTCGAGCCGATCGCGCTGTGGAAGGCGGTCCGCCAGGGCGCCGGCGGCCGGCGGCGCACGTTCGACGGGCTCGCCGATCAATTCCTGCCTGGGAAGTTCGACCCACCGTCGTTCGCGCTGCGGCTGGCCCACAAGGACGTCACTCTGGCGACGGCGCTCGGCCGCGAGCACAAGGTGCCGATGAAGCTCGCCAACATCACGCTCGAGGAGATGACCGAGGCGCTCAATCGCGGCTGGGCCGAGCGCGACTCGCGCGTGGCGATGCTCCTGCAGGAGGAGCGCGCCGGCGTGCAGATCAAGGTGACGGAGGAGGCGATCCGGGAAGCGCTGGCGGTCGACAAGACGCCGCCGCGTTGAGGTGCTCTGACGATCGAGGGGCGCCGCGGCGTAAGTCGGGCGCTCCTCGATTGCGCACGGCGATGCTCTCGGTGGCCATGCTCGCGCTACCCGCATGCGCGAGTGCCCCGCGTGTCCCGACGAGCGCCGAGACGCTCGCATCACTGACTCACGAGCGGCAGATCGTCGCCGTCCACTATCACGCCCTCGGCACCCCTGGACCGCTGCACAACGGCGCCCGTCTTGTCCACGGCTCGGTGACCATGGCGGCGCCGACCGGGTGGATCAAGGATCGCTTCGTGCAGTCCCTGGTGTGCGGCGGTCCAGTGGTGGGAGTTCAGCCGACCGACGCTCGAGCGGCCCGAGTCGACGGCCATCGATGAGAAAGGTTACGTCGGGCTGCCGGGCGTCAAGGTGGCCGTGACGGCGCGAAACGACCGCGCCACATTCGCGCTGGCCGGTCCCGCGATCGTCGTGCCGCTTCCCATCATTCCACTCCCGGGGAGTGTCATCGATCCCCCGCAACGAGAGCCGCCCTTCTGGATCGACCTCGCGATCGATCCCGAAGGCGAAGGTTTCACGTTTGCTCCCGGGGAAGTTCGTCTCCACGTCGATCGGCGCGCAGGCCTCGCGCCGACGCTCACGAGAGGCCCGGCGGCCGTACGCGAATTCCTCGGCAGCAGACGCGACGGTCAGGTGCTGTGCGGCTTCGATCCCTCGGGCGACAACGGAGCGACCGCCCCGATTCCAGTGAGGGAGCGTACATGCTTCTCTCTCCGCTTCGAGATCGTGCCGCCTACCGCCGACACGAGCTTCGTCGTGAGCCTCCACGGGCTGGCCAGGGACGGTCGGCTCGTAGACCCGCCGCAAATCCTCTTCACGAAGGACCGCGCCTGGTCGTTCCAGTGCTGCTTCTAGGGTGAACCGCGGCGCCTCCAGCCCGTCAGGCAGACGACGCCGAAGAGCGCCGCGGCGACACAGGCGAGGTGGAGGGGCGCGAGCCCGACGAGCCTGAGGAACGGATTGGAATCGGACCAGGGCATGAAGGGCCGGACGTCGGGATGCATGATGCCGTCCAGCAACGAATGCGACAGGCCGCCGGCGAGGCCACCCACGAACACCCCGAGAATCGAGATTTCGCCGCGCGCACTCGAACTCGAACCCACGAGCGTCGCGAAGCGCCCGGGGAAGGCGACCGCGAACGCGCGGCCGCCGACGAGGACACCGACGCCGGCGACCAATCCGGCCGCCCCGGCGCCGACGAACGAGTGGAAGAAGCGGTGCACCGGATATTCCCCCTGCAGCAAGTAGTAGAGCGGCTCGCAGTCGATCACCACCTGGGCGGCGGCAAAGGCAGACCACGAGAACACCGGGGCGGCGAGGCCCTTGAGCGCGAGACCCGGCCCGAAGTGAAACGGCGTGACTGGCAACTGTGCTCCGGCCGGAGGAGCGTCAGAACGCGTCGGGCGCGGCGGCGATCGCGTCGAGCTCGGCGCGGGTGTACGCGCCGAGGCTCTTGAAATTGAGCTCGGTGTAGTTCTTGATCCAGCGCATTGCGATCTTGAGCGCCTTGCGGTAGCGCTCGTGCGTCTCGGCGCCCTGGCGCCGGGCGAGGATGTCGGTGAGCTCCTCGCCCAGAAGGCGCCTGACCAGTGCGAAGTCGTGCTCGGTGCCGGTGCCGGTCTCCCGCGCGCGGTGGATGATCCGCTGCGCGATCTGCGCCACCGACATGCGGCCGGTCGCGAGGTCTTCCATCAGCGCGGGGTGGATGCCGGGCTTGCCCTCGAGGCTGTCGATGCCCTTGGCGCCGCGACCGCCGAGCCAGCCCTCGACGTACTCGATCAGCATCCGCGCGTTGCGGCGCGTGCCCTCCACGGTGATCGGGCCGTCGGGCGTCTTGATCGTGACCGGGTAGTTGTCCGGGTTCGCCATCTGCTCGGTCGGTTTCCAGCCCGAGCCGATCAGCTTCTTGAACGGATCGCCGGCGGTCTTCATGTGGAAGATGTGCGCGACCCAGCCGCGGATGAAGCCCTGCTCGGCCTCCCACTGCTTGTCGGCGCGGATCGCCTCGGCCGCGGCGCGATTGACTTCGGGGTCGGGATTCGGCAGCGCGGTGGCCATGCCGCCGATCGGGACGGCGCCCCGCTTCAGGCTGATCGCGACCAGTCGGCGGAAGATGTTGGCGAGGAACGGCGTGGTCTTGATGTCGACGCCGAAGCGGTCCGGCCACACCTGCGCGGGATCGGTCATGACGAACTCGAAGATCGACGCCTTGAGATCCCACCGGGCGGCGTTGAGCCCGGCCGCGTAGGGGCCGAGCTCGTAGAGCATCTCCTCCATCTCGTACACGCACGGCAGGGATTCGACCAGGACCACGGCGCGGATCGTCCCGCGCGCTAGGAACGGGAGCTGCCGCTGGCTCAGGTCGAACAGGTCGCGGTACCAGCGCGCCTCGGCGGCGGCCTCGAGCTTGGGGAGATAGAAGTAGATGCCCTGGCCGCGGTCGGCCTGAGCGCGCCCGGCGTAGAAGAGCGTGAGCGCGGTGCCCAGGAGCGCCGCGTTGACGGGCTTGCCGTCCACGGTGACGTCCGGCTCGTCGAGATGCAGACCGCGCTCGCGGTGCATGAAGAACGGCAGCTCGCCGTCCGCGATCCTGTAGTTCCGGTTCCGCTCGCGGTCGACGAAGGAGAGCTCGCGGTTCACGGCGGCCAGGCGATTGTGCGCCGAGCGAACGGTGTCGATCAGCCGGTGGCCGCCCGAGTCCTCGTCGTCATCGAGGTCGCCCGCGGCGCGCTCGCCCTCGGGCCCGGGGTTGAGCGCGTTGATGAACATCGACGTGATCGAGCACGGCCCCGAGATCTCGATGCCCGGCAATCTCAGATCGTCCGGCACCGGTGGAACCCGCCACGTCCCGGTGTTCGCTTCGCTCGTCGGCGGATGGCTCGGCGGGACGTGCTGGCGCAGCGCGCGCTCCAGGACCACGAGCCGTCGCGCGCGGAGATCGCGCGCACGCGCGTCCAGCTGATCGTGAAGGCGCGTCAGGTATTCGCAGAAGGCGGGCGTGAACAACGTCACCGCCCCTTCCACCGGGGCGAACTGCATTCGCGTCGACATCAACATCAAAACTTTTCGCATGGGACCACGCGGCTGTCAATGGCAGAATGCCTGCGGCTTCCCGGAATGGTCAGACGATTCCGCGGCATCGGCAAGGGTCGCAAGACCCGTCGCGCCCTCGAGCGCGGCGGCACGGGCCCGGCGCAGCGACTGAACGAGACGCTCTCGCGCTGGCCGAGCGTTCGGATCACGCCGATGTTCGGGCGCTGGGGCTACTTCGTCGGCGAGACGCTCTTCGCGTGCTTCCCGCTTCGCGAGAAAGATCGCGATCTCTGGATCCGGCTCACCGCCGACGACCAGCGGCGCGCGCTCGCCGACACGCGAGTTCGCCCCCATCGGCGCTTCTCGCGAAAAGGGTGGATCGAGCTCGACGTCGAAGGCGTCGAGGACATGGGGCGGGCGGTGCGCTGGCTCCGGCGCGGCTACTCGGCGGCGGCGCGGGGCAAGTCCGCCGGCCCGGAAACGGAAGACTAGGGGGCGGCTGCCGCCCCCGCCGCCGCTTCGTCGCGCACCTTCGCGTCGATCTGATCGAACTTGACCAGTGGCATGAGCACCCACGTGAGCGCCGTCATGCCCGCCGCGATGTAGACCAGAGGCACGTAGCCAACCACGTCGTAGAGGCGCGCCCCCACGTTTTCCGAGAGCTGAGCTCCGAGATTGTAGACCGACGTGAGCGCGGCGAAGAACGTCGCCTCGACGCGCGCAGGGCACGCCCTGGCGGCCAGGTCGAGGAATGCGAGATTGATGACCATGCTCACGGGACCGAACACGAGAGTAATGATGATGGCCGACGTCGCGTCCCGGTAGACGAGGTACCCGAGGATCGAGACAACGCCCAGCGCGATCGAGATGTGCATGATGAGCTTGAGCGGCATCCGCCGGGAGAGGGGCGCGTAGAGGACGGCCCCGACCACCTGAGACACCGCGCCGAGGGCGGCCAGCCGACCGATGAACTGCTGGCTGAACTTGAGGGTGTCCGTCTGGTAGTAGAGGAACGCGGGCCCGAACGATGGGCTGAACCAGAAGAAGAAGATGAAACCGGCGACCACCCAGATCTCGCGTCCGCGGAGCGTGGCGCGGATCGCCTGCCACGTCTCGAGAAACGCCGCCTTGTTCGCCCGCGTGCGTGGCTCGCGCGCGAACGACAGGCCCATGCTGAGCGACATCAACGGAAAGCAGGCCGCGAGGAGGAAGGCCACGCGCAAGCTGCGCGTCTCCGCCATCTGGCCGCCGATCTCGCCCACCAGCACGGACGCCAGGGTGATGCATGCCCACTGAGCGGCCTGGAAAGCGCCGGTGAGGCCGCGAGGGCGACCGTTCTCGACCATCATCGCGTCGGTGAGCACATCGGTGAACGCGAGACCGAGCGCCATCAGCGTGAAGAGACCTACACCGTCCACCAGCGTGAAGTCGAGCGGACCGCCGAGAACGAGCTCGAACGGTCCCGGGATGAACAGAAACGACGGGATGTTCACGTGAACGGCCGGCAGCGGCACACGGACCAGCGTGATCGCCCCGTCGGAGATGGAGCGGCTCACCGCCAAGGCCAGGCCCGCGGCCGCGGCCAGCGCGGACGTGAGCAAGAAATAGCTCTGCCGCCGTCGCCCGAAGAGCGGCACGAAGTCGGACAGGAGACCGTAGACGGGTTTGATGAACCACGGGATGATCGTGATCAGAAAGAAGTCGGCGACCTGACCGGCGCTCAGCCCGCGATCCTTGAGGACGATGGTGATCGTCTGGTTGGGCAGGTACCACATGCCCTGCGCGAAGTAGACGACGCCGAACATGACGGCGAGCCGCTTTGCCTCGGGTGTCTTGAACGGGTTGAACCGCTCGAGCCAGGCGCGCATCCGCGGCCATGATACCTTTGCTGACACCACATGCTGTCGGTTTGTCCTCACGATTGCCCGTCGTGCTGCAGTCTCGTGGTGACCGTCGACGGCGGTCGGCTGACGTCCGTCACCGGCAATCCGGACCATCCGTTCACCAAGGGCGTGATTTGCGGCAAGGTGCGCGAGTACGCCGAGCGCGTCCACTCGCCGCTTCGCGTGCTGAGGCCGCTGCGCCGGGTCGGGCCGAAGGGAGCCGGCCAGCTCGTCCCGATCTCGTGGGACGACGCGGTGGCGACGATCGCCGAGCGCTGGCGCGCCATCATCGCGACCGACGGCGCCGAGGCCATCCTGCCCTTTTCGTACGCGGGCTCGATGGGGCAGGTGCAGTACTACGCGGGCCACCCGCTCTTCCACGCGCTCGGCGCGAGCCGGCTCGACCGGTCGATCTGCGTGACGACGGCCTACGCCGGCTGGCGGGCGACCGTCGGCGCCGTCACCGGCAACGACTCCGAGCAGATGGTCGGCGCCGACCTGGTCGTGCTCTGGGGCGTGAACGCGTCGTACTCGACGATCAACGTGATGACGCTCGTGAAGCAGGCACGGGCCCGCGGCGCCCACGTCGTCGCGATCGATCCCTACCGGACTCCGACCGCTCAGCAAGCCGACGAGCACTTGATGGTGCGCCCGGGCACCGACGCCGCCCTGGCGCTCGCCGTCATGCACGTGCTGGTGGCCGAGGGCCGTGTCGACCACGGCTACATCGCGCGCGCGACGCTCGGCTTCGACCGTCTCGCGGAGCATCTGCGGGCGTATTCCCCCGAGGCCGTCGCGCCGATCGTCGGGCTCGACGCGGAGACGATCGTGCGCTTCGCGCGCCGCTACGGCGCCACGCCGCGGACGTTCATCCGCATCGGTATCGGGCTCTCACGCCACGAGAACGGCGCGATGACATGCCGGACGCTTGCGTGCCTCCCCGCGCTCACCGGCGCCTACGCCGATCCGCACGGCGGCGCCCTGCTGTCGACCGGCGGCGCCTACGGCTTCGACTACTCCGTGCTCGAGCGGCCGGACCTGATGCCGACGCCCGCGCCGCGCATGATCAACATGATCCAGCTCGGCCGGGCCCTGACGGATCCGACCATGGCGCCGCCGGTGCGCGCGCTCTACGTCTACAGCTCGAACCCGGCCGCCGTCTGTCCGGATCAGACGCTCGTGCTCCGTGGGCTCGCGCGCGAAGACCTCTTCACGGTGGTCCACGAGCAGGTGATGACCGACACGGCGCACTACGCCGACATCGTGCTCCCGGCGACGACCTCGATGGAGCACCTCGATCTCTATCGCTCGTTCGGCCAGCTCACCGTCCAGCTCGCGCGACCCGTGCTGCCGCCGCAGGGCGAGGCGAAATCCAACTGGGAGACGATCGGGCGCCTGGCTCGCGCGATGGGCGTCGCGGAGGCGCACTACGCGAAGGGCGACGAGGGGCTGATCCGCGAGTTCCTGTCGAAGGGTGACCCGAGCGTGCGAGGCATTACCTGGGAGCAGCTCGTGCGGGACGGCTGGGTAAGGGTGGAGCTTCCGCGGCCGTACATGCCGTTCGCCGACGGCGCGCCGACACCATCAGGGAAGGTGGAGTTCCATTCGGCGTGGCTCGAGCGCCAGGGGCTCCCCGCGCTCCCGACGTACGTTCCGCTCGCCGAGGGTCCCGACAATCGCGAGCTGGCCGTGCGATTCCCGCTCCAGTGCATCGTGCCGCCCAACCGGTTCTTCCTGAACTCGTCGTTCAGCCAGTCGGAGCTCCTGCGGCGGCGTCAGGGCACGGCCACCGCGATGCTCGCGGCGAGTGACGCGTCGGCGCGCGGTATTTGCGACGGCGACAGCGTGCGGGTCGAAAGCCCGCGGGGCGCGGCGCGCTTCACGGCGCGCATCACGGACGCGACGCGTCCGGGCGTGGTCGTGATCGAGGGGATCTGGTGGCATCGATTCTCACCGGACGGGCTCGGCGTCAACGTCCTCACCAGCGATCGCGTCGCCGATCTCGGCGGCGGCCCGGCGTTCCACTCCAACCTCGTTCAAGTCTCCAAAGCGTAGCGTCGGGCGACGGCGGCGCGCCGGTCGGGGGAGGGGTTGCGCGCCCACGCGGCACGCGTGCGCTGCTCCGGGGCGGCTGGGCTCCATCTCGGTGCGCCTCTTCCGATCCGCGCTGGAGGGAACGAGTCGCGCAACCCCTCCCCCGACCGGCGCGCCGCCGTCGCCCACGCGTGGCGTTGGGGGCCCTGATGTGCGGCTGGTCGGAATGCTCTGAGGCTTGGCTAGCGGTCGAGGTCGTGGGTGGCGGTGGCGAGCGGCGGGGTGCTGTCGGTCAGCCGGTCGGTGGGCGACGAGGTTCGCACGGGGACCATTCTCAGGAGGACCGGCAGGACGATCAGCGCGGCGATGAGGCTCGTGGCCGTGCCGAGCGTGAGGAGGAGGCCGAGACCGAAGATGCCGCGGTGATCGGCGATCATCAAGCTGCCGAATCCGACGATGGTCGTGAGCCCGCTGACGAGAACGGCCATCATCGTGGAGCGCGCGATCAGCGGGCCGCCGTGATCGCGACCCTCCATGAAGCGGAGCACGATGTTCAAGCCGTACTCCGCCGCCGCCCCGAGGATCAGCGGCAGACCGAAGACGTTACCCATGTTGAACTGGAGGCCGAAGAAGTACATGAGCCCGAACGCCCACATCAAGCCGAGCCCGAGCGGCAGCAGCGCCAGCACGGTCTCGCGCGTGCGGCGCAGGGTGAGCGCGGTGACCAGGGTGACGAGCAGGATCGCGTAGATCGTGCCCTGGCGGTACGCGCGCTCCATCAGATGGAGCGCCTCGTAGGTGATGACCGGCGTGCCCGTCACGTCGGGATCGACCGAGCGAAGGTCGCTGACGAAGCGCTGAGCGCCCTCGCGATCCCAGATGTCGACTCCCGGGTGGATCTGCAGGAGGAACCGCCCGCCGTCGCTGATGAACTTCGCGCGAAGCTCCTTGGGCACGTCGGCGAGCCCGATCGGCTTGGGCGAGAGATTGTCCTGAAGGCGCTGGAAGCTCCTGACGAAGTCCCGGTAGATCTGGTTCTGCAGATGCGTCAGCGCCGGTTGGCTCACCTGGGGATCGGTCTGACGGATCCTGACGACCAGCCGGCCGAGATCCTCGGCGACGAGCTTGAGCTTGGCCCGGACGTCGCCCTCGGGCGCTTCGTTGCTGGCGATGTCGAAGCGACGCTTGAGCGTCGCGAGCGAGCCGGCGAGCCGCGAGGGGTCCACCGCCGTCGCGCGCCCGATCCGGACGGGCGCGACCAGCGGCGCGAAGTCGCCGATGATCTTGAGCTTCGCCGGCTGGTCTTCGGGGATCAGCAGCAGTACCGAGTCGACCTCGGAGACGCTCGGGAGCGCGCGAAACGCCTTGTACTTCTGGCGCAGCTCGTCGAGCGTATCCGCGCTCGCGAGCGCCGTGAACCCGGAGCGCCCCGCCGTCGCGAGGATGCGCTTCTCCCAGACGACGGACTCGGTGCCGACTGCCTGGAGGTTGAGCAGGTTGTAGTCGAACTGGATGTAACGGAGGCCCCACGCCGAGATCACGGTCAGGGCAGCCGCCATGACCAGGACGGTCTTCGGGTACGAGACGAGGCGCTCGACGAACGGCACGTGCATGCGCTCGAGCGCGATCGCCCGTGGGATCGTGCCGGCCGGACGCCCGGCGTGACGACGGTCGACGAGGACCAGGACCGCCGGGAACACGGTCATCATCGCGAGCCACGCCAGGATGAGCGCGGTGCCGGCGATGAACCCGAGCTCGCGGACGCCGCGGAAGTCGGTCAGCCACAGGACGTAGAAGGTGCCGGCGGCGGTCACCGCGCCGAGCAGCATGCCCGGGCCGCTGCGGGCGGCGGTGATCTCGATCGCTTCCTTGAGGTTCCGTCCGAGGAAGAGCTCCTCCTCGTAGCGGAAGAGGAAGTAGATGCCATAGTCGATGCCAATGCCGATCACGATCGAGATGAACATCACCGAGAAGAGCGAGAGATGTCCGATCACGAGCGTGGCGATGCCGATCGACCAGCAGAGGCTCGTGGCGAGGACCAGGAGCATCAGCACGGGCTTGCCGAGGCGCACGAAGGCCGCGAGCAGAAGCCCGAGCGTCAGCGCGAACGCCAGCAGGGTCGCGCGCTCGCTGTCGCGGAACGCGGCGACCATCTCGTCGTTCTGGAGCGCGGGCTTGCCGGTCACGCCGACCGCGACCTCCGGGAACTCGCGCTTGAGCGATGCGATCACGCCCCGGATGCCCTCGATGGCCCGCTGATCGCCGGTGAAGCTGCCTCTCTGGGTTTCGGGCTCGGCCAGGATGAACAGGAGGCGCTGGTCTTCGGACAAGAAGTATCCGGCGCCGGGGTTGTCCGCGCCGGGGACGGCGAAGAGCGTTCCGAAGGGCGACTTGTACGGACCCGGCCGCTCCAGGCGCGACCCGATCAGGGCCACGAGGTCTTGCACGAACTTGAGGTCGGAGGCGCCCTTGCCCTCGGAGAGGCCGAGGTCGATGAACTTCGAGACGAACGCGGTCGCGATCTGCGTGGCCATTCCTTCGGCCAGCTGGTCGAGCGTCGGGCGGGCCGCGAACGCCTCCATGAACTCCTGGTAGTCGAAGACCGCGTCGCGGATGTTGGCGAGCCGTTCCTTCGACAGGTAGAGCAGGCCGCGCCCCTCGAACTGCTTGGGATCGATCCGGTAGGCGATCCGCTTCAACGGCACGTTGTCGGCCCGGAGCTGCCGGACGAGACGGTTCGCGTAGAGCGTCGCCTCCGGCAGCGAGGGCGCGTCCACGACGATGGCGATGCTGTCCAGGTCGCCGAACTCGCGGTCGTACTGGGTGTAGCGCTCGACGTAGGGCTGGCCCGGCGGCAGCAGGGAGCGCGTCGAGGTGGCGAAGGTGAGGTGCTCGAGCGCGTAGACGACCGACAGGACCGCCAGGACGAGCGCGATGAGGACGGTCGCGACGGGCCGCGCACAGGCGAGTCGGACCAGCGCGCGGAGCGGGCGACCGATCAGACCAGCGACCGGCACCTACTCGTCGCCGGCGATGAACCGCTCGAGCCGCTGCCGGGCGGTGTCGTCGGCCCACTGCTCGGGCGGGGACTTCATCAGGTACGCCGACGGAGCGTAGAGGGCGCCCTTGATCCCGCGATCGAGCGCGAGCTTGCAGGACCGGATGGCGTCGATGACGACGCCGGCGGAGTTGGGCGAGTCCCAGACCTCGAGCTTCAGCTCGACGTTGATGGGCTGATCGCCGAAGCCCGAGCCCTCGAGCCGGATGTGCGCCCACTTCCGATCCGCGAGCCACGGCACGTAGTCGCTCGGGCCGATGTGGACCGCGTCGGTGGACAGCTCGTGGCCGAGCTGCGAGCGGACGGAGTCCGTCTTCGAGATCTTCTTCGAGGTCAGCCGGTCGCGCTCGAGCATGTTGTAGAAGTCGGTGTTGCCGCCGAAGTTCAGCTGGCTGGTGCGATCGAGCCGCACGCCGCGGTCGTTGTAGAGCTTCGTGAGCACACGGTGGATGATCGTCGCGCCCACCTGCGACTTCACGTCGTCGCCGACCACCGGCAGGCCGCGCTCCTCGAAGCGACGGCGCCAGTAGGACTCGCGCGCGATGAAGACCGGGATGCAGTTCACGAACGCGCAGCCGGCGTCGAGGATCTGCTCGACGTACCACTTCGTCGCCATCTCGCTGCCCACCGGCAGGAAGTTGACGACGATGTTCGTCCGGGTGTCGCGCAGGGTGCCGGCGATGTCGGCCGTCGAGCCCGGCGCCTTCTTGATCATCTGCGAGAGGTAGTGTCCGAGACCGTCGTGCGTCATCCCGCGCAGGACCGGTACGCCGAGCGGCTTGACGTCGGCGAAGCGCACCGTGTTGTTGGGCGCCTGGTAGATCGCCTCGCCGAGGTCCCGGCCGACCTTGCGCTCGTCGATGTCGAAGGCCGCGGAGAACTCGATGTCTCCGACGTGGTATCCCCCGAGCCGGGGGTGCATCAGGCCAGGAATGAACTTGTCGTCGGGGGCGTTGCGATAGTACTCCACGCCCTGGACGAGGGCCGACGCGCAATTCCCAACACCGATGATCGCGACTCTGACGGCTCCCACGGAGTCCTCCTCAGATAATGGTCGATCGAGCGGGGCGTTGACGGATAGAAGTCTAGCACGTCGGCGGAGATTTCGGCTCACTGCCGGGAGGTTCGCTTGGGCTTTTCCTCTCCGATGAACTCCTCCTGCTTCGTCTTCATCTTCTTCATGAGCTCCTGGAAGGAGGAGGTCGTGATGATCTTGTTGAACTGGGTTCGGTAGTTGGAAATGAGGCTGACGCCTTCGATGACCACGTCGTAGACGAGCCACTTGTCGCCGCGGCGGAGCATCCGGTAGTCGATCGGAATCTCCGTCCCTTGCTTGGTGAGGAGCTTGGTGCGCACGACCGCGCCCTCGCCCTCGATGCTTTCGCCGACGAACTGGATTTTCTCGCCGCCGTAGAGCTCGATCTTCGAGATGTACGAGCGCTCCAGCAGGTCCGAGAACAGGCCGACGAACTCGTCCCGCTCGGCCTGCGTCCGCGGTGTCCAGTGCCGCGCGAGCGAGCGCTTGGCGGTCTCCGAGAAGTCGAAGATGTCGTTGGCGACCACGCGAACGGCGGCGCGGCGCTCCCGCTGCCGGCCGTCCTTCTTGAGCTCCGGGTCGTCCAGGATCTTCACCGCCTTGTCGATCTCGGCGCGGAGCTGGTCGGTCGGCGCGCCGGCCCAGGCCCGCTGGGGGCCGCTCAGCGCGAAGGGGAGCAGCAGGGCCAGCACGAGCGCTCGGGCGAGCCAAGTCATCGAGGGCCTCCTGAGCCTACACCTTGCCGAAGATGTATTTCGACAGCAACTCTTCGAAATCGACGGGCGCCTCGACCTCACGGATCTTGCCGTTCGGCCCGATGAGCTTGTCCGAACCGCCCGGGCTGATGCGGACGTATTTTTCGCCGATCAGCCCCTTCGTCTTGATCGACGCGATCGAATCCTCCTGGAGCTTGATACCCTCCTGCACCCGGAGGGTGACCCGGGCCTGGTAGTCGGCCAGGCCGATCGACTGGACCCTCCCGATTTCGACGCCCGCGATCTCCACGGTGGAGCCGGCCTTGAGCCCGCCTACCGACGGGAAGTCGACGGTCACGATATAGCCGCGGCCGCTCAGGAACGAGATCTGCCCGAGGCGGATCGAGAGATACCCGAGCGCCACGATCCCGAGAATGACGAAGATTCCCACCGTAATGTTCACCCTCGACCGCTCCATCAGCGTTCCTCCGAGCGGTGCGCGCTGCAGGCCGTCAAGGGGCTCGGGCCCCCCTGGCCGAGGCGCATCTATGAATTGTTGTCCGGCTCGCCCTTGATGAATCGCTGAACGACCGGGTTCGTCGAGCCCTGGATCGCCGCCGGTGGCCCGACCTCGACGATGCGGCCCTCGTGCAACATGGCGACCGTGTCGGCGATCTCGAATATCTCGGGGATCTCGTGGCTCACCACCACGGCCGTGAACCGGAAGCGGCGGTGGAGATCCAGCATCAGATGGTGGATCGTGTTGACCAGGACGGGGTCGAGCCCCGTCGTCGGCTCGTCGAAGAACACGATCTCCGGCTCGGTCACCAATGCGCGCGCGATGGCCACGCGCTTGCGCATGCCGCCGGAGATTTCGGCGGGGTACTTGGGGCCCACTCCCTCCAGCCCGACCTGGGCCAGCGCCGCCTCCACGCGCTTGGTCAGCTCGTCCGGAGGCGTCCGAACTTTCTCCCGCAGGGGGAAGGCCACGTTGTCGAAGCACGACATCGAATCGAAGAGCGCCCCGCCCTGGAAGACGACGCCGTAGGCGCGCCGGATCTCGTCGAGCGCGCGTCCGCGCAGCCGGCTGATGTCGACGCCGTCCACCATGATCCGGCCGGCATCGGGACGCATCAGGCCGATCAGGTGCTTGAGGAAGACCGATTTCCCGCCGCCGCTCCGGCCGATGACGATGGTGATGGTGCCGGTCGCGATCTCCAGCGAGAGCTCACGCAGGACCTTCTGGGGCCCGAAGGACTTCGTCAGCCCTTCGACATTAATCATCGATCGTCATTGAAGGATCGATCCCATGAAGTAGTCCCAGACGAGGATCAGCACCGAGGACAGGACGACCGCCTGGGTCGTCGCCCGCGCCACGCCCTCGGCGCCGTGGCCGACGTTGAACCCCTTGTAGGTGCAGACCCACGTCACGATGACCCCGAACGAGAGCGACTTCCAGAAGCCCACCATGATGTCGTCGATGTCGACGAAGGTCTGCATCTCGCCGAAGTACGTGCCCTCCGACAGGCCCAGGAGCTTCACGCCGACGAGGTAGCCGCCGAAGATCCCGACCACGTCGAAGAGCGCCGTCATCAGCGGGAAGGTGACCAGCCCGGCCAGGATCGAGGGCACCACCAGGTAGCGCATCGGATTCAGCGCCATGACGGTGAGCGCGTCGATCTGCTCGGTGATCCGCATGATGCCGAGCTCGGCGGTGAGCGCCGAGCCGGCGCGGCCCGTGACCATCAGGGCCGCCAGCACGGGGCCGAGCTCGCGGATCAGCGAGAGGGCGACGGCCGGGCCGAGGAACGCTTCCGAGCCGAACCGCACCAGGGTCAGATAGATCTGGAGCCCGAGCACCATCCCGGTGAACGCGCCGGTCAGGAAGATGATCAGCAGTGAGTTGTAGCCGACGAAGTGGATCCGGTCGACGAACGCCCGGATCTTGAACGGCGGCGTGACGAGGACGGCGAGGGCCTCCGCGAAGAAGCTTCCGAATCGACCGAGAGAATCGACGACCGCGATCGTCCAGCCACCGACGGCGTCGAAGGGGCGCAGCCCCGGCGCGAGCGGCCGCTCAGGCATGCGCGCGGCGGTAGATTCCCAGCGCCCAGAGCGGGAAATACTGGGCGTACAGATGGTACTTCAGGTAGAAGACCCGCGGAAAGCCCGTTCCGTTCCAGAGCGCGTCTTCCCACGACCCGTCCTCGCGCTGCGTCCGCAACAGATAATTGATGCCGCGCTCGACGGCCGGGCCACGCGTGCGACCCGCGGCAAAGAGACCAAGGAGCGCCCACGCGGTCTGACTCGGAATCGACTCGCCCACGCCGGCGAACTCGTAGTCGTCGTAGCTCTCGCAGGTCTCGCCCCAGCCGCCGTCGCGGTTCTGGTGGCGCTCGAGCCAGCGCACCGCGCGCTGCACGTACTCGTGGCGGGGATCCACGCCGATCGCGGCGAGCCCGCGCAGCACCGACCACGTGCCGTAGATGTAGTTCACCCCCCAGCGGCCGTACCACGGCCCGTCGTGTCGCTGCGCGTGGCGCAGGAAGTCGATCGCGCGCTGCGCGGGCTCGAAGTCCTTCCGGTAGCCGAGCGTGCCGAGGAGCTCGAGCCCGCGACCGGTGAGGTCTTCCGTCGACGGATCGAGCAGGGCCCCGTGGTCGGCGAACGGGATGTGGTTCAGATAGAGCCGATTGTTGTCGGCGTCGAAGGAACCCCAGCCCCCGTCGGCGCCCTGCATCCCGAGGAACCAGCCGAGCCCGCGCTCCTTGGCGGTCCGCGCCTGGTCGGCGTCGAGGCCTTTCACCTTCTCGAGGGCCATCACGACCATCGCGGTGTCGTCCAGGTCGGGGTAGAAGTCGTTGTCGTACTGGAACGCCCAGCCACCGGGCTGCACGTGCGGACGCTTCACCTGCCAGTCGCCCGGGATGAAGATCTGCCGCGCGATCATCCAGTCGGACGCGCGGCGCAGCGCCGCGTGGTCGGCAGGCAGATCACTCTCGACGAGCGCATTGACGGCGAGCGCCGTGTCCCATACCGGCGAGGGGCAGGGCTGGTAGTGCAACATGTCGCCGTTCTCGACCGCGAGTGCTTCGATCTCCTTGATCTGTCCCAGCACGAGGGGGTGGTCGTCCGGATAGCCGAGCAGCCGCATCGCCAGGATCGAGTTCGCCATCGCGGGATAGATCCCACCGAGCCCGCCCGGCACGGCCAGGCGCTCCTCGAGCCAGAGGCGCGCCGTCTCGATCGCGCGCCGGCGCAGCGGGCGCGGCGAGAAGCGCTCCCAGATCTTGAGGCCGTCGTCGACCACGATGAAGAAGCTCTTCCAGAAGAGACCACGCCAGCTGAACGGCTCGGGCACGCGCGAAAAGCGCAGGCTCGTCTCCTCGCGCGGCACCGGCCAGAGCTCGTCGAGCGAGAGATGGGGCGGCAGCCACTTGACCGGCTTTCTGTCCATGAGGACGAGCAGCGGCACCAGGACCGTGCGCGACCAGTACGAGATCTCGTAGATGTTGAACAGGAAGAAGGGCCGCGGCAGCAGCATGATCTCGACCGGCATCGTCGGCACGCCGTTCCAGTCGTACTCGCCGAAGAGCGCCAGCTGGATCTTCGTGAACACGTCGGCCTTCGCGGGACCGCCCATCTCACGGATCAGCGAGCGCGCCGCGACCATCGTGGGGTCGCTCAGCGCGACGCCGGCCATCTTCATCGCGAAGTACGCCTTGATCGTCGCCGACAGGTTGGCGGGACCGGCCTCGAAGAGGCTGTAGCCGCCGTCGGGAAGCTGCTGGCTCTTCAGGTAGCGGACGGCGCGCGTCTGCCGGTCGCGATTCACCTGGTCGATGAGATGACAGAGCAGTAGCTGCTCGGAGGTGATCGTCGAATTGGCGTCGAGCTGACCGACCCAGTGACCGTCGGGAGCCTGTTGGCCGAGCAGGTGCGCTCGGGCGCGCTCGATCGCGTCCTGCAGGTCCCTCACGGGCGTGATGGTAACATGCTGACTCGATTACGGAAACCTCTCGAATGGACCTCCTGGTCGGCACCGCCCTACTCCGGCCGTACGTGTTTGCGTTCCTGGCGCTGTTCATCGCGGCCGGCGTTCTCGATCTCGGCTGGCGGCGCACGCTCGGGTTCACCGCCGGCGTCTGGCCCGTGGCGCTGGTGGCGGAGTTTTCGTCCACGCGCACCGGATTTCCGTTCGGCTTGTACGAGTACACCGGCCTGACGCGCGGACGAGAGCTCTTCATCGCCGACGTCCCGTTCGTCGACTCGCTGTCCTTCGTCTTCCTCGCCTACGCGGCGTACTGTCTCGCGCGCACGGCGCTCGCGGGCCGCGCGGCACCGCGCTGGCTGATGGCGATCACGGCCGGTGTGCTGATGATGGCCCTCGACGTCGTCATCGATCCACTCGCGGTGCGAGGCGATCGCTGGTTCCTCGGGCCGCTCTTCGCCTACGAGAAGCCCGGGGTCTACTTCGGCGTGCCCTTGTCGAACTTCGCGGGGTGGGTCATCGTGGGTGCCGTGGGGGTCGGGCTGTTCCTGACCCTGGTAGAGAATGATACGGGACGGCGGGTCTGGCCGGGAGTCGCGTTATACTACGCCGTGCTTGGATTCAACCTCACCATGACGCTTCAGATCGGTGAGTTGCTGCTGGCGGTGATCGGTGCGACCATTCACGCCGTAGTCGCCTTGTCCGTCTGGTCCATTCACCGGAAACCGGGCGCTGTAGTGCGTCCGCAGAGCCGAGGAATCGAGCGCCTATGAGCTTGCCTGTGTCACAGATGTGGGCCGTGGCGTCCTATGTCGTTCGGCAGAAGCTCGCCGGTCGCAAACGCTACCCGCTCGTCCTGATGCTGGAACCGCTCTTCCGGTGCAATCTGGCCTGCGCCGGCTGCGGCAAGATCCAGTACCCGGCGCAGATCTTGCGAAAGAACCTGACGGTCGAGCAGTGTCTGGCGGCGGTCGAGGAGTGCGGCACGCCGGTCGTGTCGATTCCCGGCGGCGAGCCGCTGATGTATCCCGACATCGGACGCCTCGTCGAGGAGCTCGTCGCGCGCCGCAAGTACGTCTACCTCTGCACGAACGCCATTCTCCTGAAGGAGAAGCTCGAGGCGGGTCTCTTCGCCCCGTCGAAGTACTTCTCGTTCAGCGTGCACCTCGACGGCCTTCGTGAGGAGCACGACGAGGCGGTGTGCCGCGACGGGGTCTACGTCCAGGCGGTGGAGGGGATCAAGGAAGCCCTGCGTCGCGGGTTCCGCGTCACGACCAACTCGACGCTCTTCGACGGGGCGAGCCCGCTGCGGATGCGCGAGTTCTTCGACGAGATGATGGATCTGGGCGTCGAGGGCATGATGATCTCCCCGGGCTACAGCTACTCCAAGGCGCCCGACCAGGAGCACTTCTTGCGCACCCAGCGCGCGCACGATCTCTTCTCGCGGATTCTCTCGAGGCCCAAGCGCCGCTGGCGATTCAACCAGTCGCCGCTCTTCCTCCAGTTCCTCATGGGCAAGCAGGAATTCGAGTGCACGCCGTGGGGAAACCCGACCTACAACGTCTTCGGCTGGCAGCGGCCCTGCTACCTGCTCCAGGAAGGCTACGCCGCGACGTTCACGGAGCTGCTCGAGACGACCCGCTGGGAGAACTACGGCAAGCGCAGCGGCAACGAGAAGTGCCGCGACTGCATGGTGCACTGCGGGTACGAGCCCACCGCGGTGAACCACACCTTCGGCTCGTGGCGCGGATTCCGCGACACGGTCGCGGCCACCGTCACCGGGCGGTTCTGAGCAGGAGGGCGGCATGACGGACGGCGCCACGCTCGAGGGCTGGATGCCGGAGATCGGACCGGCGCTGTCCCTCGCCGAGGTCGTCGAGAAGGCGTTCGACTACCGCGGCAACGTCACCGTGATCCGGACCGACGGCTCCGAGACCCAGGGCTATCTGTTCAACCGCAACGCCGACGGGCCCGTGCCCTTCGTCCAGCTGTTCGACCTGAACGGCGGCGGGCCTCACACCATCTTCTACCGCGAGATCCGGACGATCCGGTTCACCGGGCGGGACACGGCGACAGGCAATTCCTACGCGGCGTGGCTCCGCGCGAAGGAAGCGGCCAAAGCCGCGGACCGCGCCGAGAAGGGCTCCGGCTCAACGCCCCCCAGGGGCGTGTGACCCGCGTCCTCGTCGTCACCGCCGTCGACCTCGAGGCGCGCGGTCTGGCCCGTCACTTGGGTCTCGCCCGTGTCGCCGGCCACGACTGGCCACACTACCGTGGAGGAGCGCTCGATCTCGTCTGCGCGGGCCCGCGCGCCGCGCATCTCGAAGCGCGGGCCGCCGGAGTCGAATCGGTTTCGCTCGTGATCTCGGCCGGAGTCTGCGGCGCGCTCTCGCCGGATCTCGCCGAAGGCGATCTGGTCGTTCCCGAAGCGGTCATGGCCGCCACGCGGCGGGTCGCGACGGCCGTGCTGCCCGAGCTCAGACGCGCCGGCACACTCGTGACGGTCGAGGAGATCGTGGCGACGCCGGAGCAGAAGGCGCGGCTCTGGGTCGAGACCGGCGCTCTCGCCTGCGACATGGAATCCGCGCCGATCCTCGAGTGGGCTGCCAAGCGTGGGCTCCGTGCCGCGATCGTCCGCGGTGTCTCGGACCGCGCGAGCCGCGGCGTTCCCGCCGATCTGGCCGCCGTCGTCGAGCCCGACGGGCGCGTGCGCACGGCGCGCGCCGTGCGCGTGGTGCTGTCACGGCCGCGCGCGATCCCCGAGGCGATGATGCTGATGAGCGCAACGAACGCCGCGCTCAAATCCGTCGCCGCCGCCCTCGGCCGAATCGCGAGAGCCCGCGCATGACGGCAAACCCTCCCGCTCAAGATCGGGCGAATCGGAGCCGCACCGCGAACCCGCAAGCGCCAGACCGGGCGTGTCGGAGCCGCGCCGCGAACCCGCAAGCGCCAGATGGGGCATGTCGGAGCCGGCACGCGAACCCTCGAGCGCGAGATCGGGCGTATCGGAGCCGCGCCGCGAACCCGCAAGCGCCAGATGGGGCATGTCGGAGCCGGCACGCGAACCCGCGAGCGCGAGATCGGGCGTGTCGGAGCCGCGCCGCGAACCCGCAAGCGCCAGATCGGGCATATCGGAGCCGGCACGCGAACCCGCAAGCGCGAGATCGGGCGTGTCGGAGCCACGCCGCGAAGCCGCAAGCGCCAGATCGGGCATGTCGGAGCCGGCACGCGAACCCGCAAGCGCTAGATCGGGCGTGTCGGAGCCGTGCCGCGAAGCCGCAAGCGCCAGATCGGGCATATCGGAGCCGGCACGCGAACCCGCGAGCGCGAGATCGGGCGTGTCGGAGCCACGCCGCGAAGCCGCAAGCGCCAGATCGGGCATGTCGGAGCCGGCTCGCATCTATATCAGGCCACCCGCGGTCCAAGCCGATCTCATGGCCCCCGCTACAATAGACGCGCTGGTCACGGGCGCGACGGGGTTCGTCGGCGCCAACGTCGCGCGTGAGCTTCTCCGCGAGGGCGCCACGGTGCGCGTGCTTGCGCGGCCGAACGGCGACCGGCGCGCGATCGACGGCCTCCCGGTGGAGGTCTGCGACGGCGACCTCGTCGATCCGGCGTCGGTCCGGCGTGCCGTCCAGGGCGCGCGGACCGTCTTCCACGTCGCCGCCGACTATCGCCTCTGGGCTCCCCGGCCGGAGGAGATCTATCGGGCCAACGTCGAGGGTACGCGCGCCGTGCTCCAGGCTGCCGCCGACGCCGGCGTGACGCGCGTCGTTCACACCTCGAGCGTCGGCGCGCTGGGCATCCCCAAGGACGGCTCGCCCGGGACGGAGATGACTCCTGTCGCGCTGGCCGACATGGTCGGACCGTACAAGGCGTCCAAGTTCCTCGCCGAGCAGGTCGCGCTCGGCTTCGCGCTCAAGGGACTGCCGGTCGTCATCGTGAACCCGTCGACGCCGATCGGTCCCTGGGACGTCAAGCCGACGCCGACCGGCCAGATGGTCGTGGACTTCTTGCGCGGACGGATGTTCGCGACGCTCGACACCGGGCTCAACATCGTCCACGTCCGGGACGTCGCGCGCGGCCATCTCCTGGCCGCCGAACGCGGCCGGGTCGGCGAGAAGTACATCCTTGGCAACGCCAATCTCACGCTCGACGAGATCGGCGTGCTGCTCGCCGAGATCGCCGGCAGCCGCGCTCCGCGCGCCCGGATCCCGTACGCCGTGGCCTGGCTCGCCGCCGGCTGCATGGAGGTCGCGGCGCGCGTCACCGGCTCGCCGCCGCGGGCGTCGCTGACCGCGGTGCGCATGGCCCGCAAGCGCATGTTCTTCAGCTCGGCCAAGGCCGTGCGCGAGCTCGGACTGCCGCAAACCGACGTCCGGACGGCGCTCCGCGAGGCGACCGAGTGGTTCGTCGAGCGCGGGTACGCCGCGCGCCCGCGGAAGACCGCGTGATCGGGCATCTCGCGGCCCGCCTGACGCGCAAGAGCCGCTCGAACTTCTACTACGCGTTCCTCGCCTTGCCCAAGCCGCGCCGGGACGCGCTCTACGCCGTCTACGCCTTCTGCCGGACCGTCGACGACATCGCCGACCTCGGCGACGAGCGCGGCACGGATCGTGCCGAGCAGCGGCGGGCGCTCGACCGCTGGCGCGCCGATGTCGCCCTCTGTTACGAGCCCAGCGGCGCCCCGACGGATCCGATCGCGGCGCGGCTGGCGCAGGCGGTGCAAGCGTTCGCGATCCCGCGCGAGGCGCTGCTGGCGATCATCGACGGCGTCGCGATGGACCTCGACCGCGTCCGGTACGAGACCGCGGAGGATCTGTACCTGTACTGCTACAGGGTGGCCTCGGCGGTCGGGCTCTGCTGTATCGAGATCTTCGGCTACACCGATCCGCGGACGCGCCAGTACGCGGTCGACATGGGCACGGCGCTCCAGCTCACGAACATCATCCGCGATGTCGGCGCCGACGCGCGCGGCGGGAGGATCTACCTGCCGCAGGACGATCTGCGGAAGTTCGGCGTGACCGTCGAGGATCTCCAGACCGGCCGGTACACCGAGCAATTCGTGCAGCTCATGCGCCATCAGGCGGACCGGGCGCGGCGGTTCTATCGGGCGGCGCAGGCGAGCTTTCCGTCGGTGGACGCGCGTTCGCTCGTCCCTGCCGAGATCATGGGACGGATCTATTTCGCGCTGCTCGCGGAGATCGAGGCGCGTCGCTTCCAGGTCTTCGGCGACCGCATCACGGTGCCGACCGGTCGCAAGGTCGCGATCGCGTTTCGCTGCTGGGCGGCGGCGCGATTCGGTTCGGGCGGCTCGCCCGGCGGGCGCGCGGCGTGAGGGCCGCCGTCTACCGCGGCGGCGGACGGCTCGCCGCCGAAGAGTGGCCCCGGCCGTCGATCGGCGACGGCGAGCTCTTGCTGCGCCTCAAGGGCTGCGGTCTCTGCGGCTCGGACATCGCGAAGATCGTCGATCCCGCCACCAAGGTCCCGGCGGTCTTCGGCCACGAGGTGGTCGGGGAGGTGGCGGCCGTCGGCCGCGGCGTGTCGTCGTATGCGCTCGGCGATCGGGTCGTGGCGGCGCACCACGTTCCGTGCGGCGACTGTCACTACTGCCGGCGCGGC
Source organism: Candidatus Rokuibacteriota bacterium (assembly GCA_003220495.1). GTDB lineage: Bacteria > Methylomirabilota > Methylomirabilia > Rokubacteriales > CSP1-6 > AR31. Next base: position 48,789 of record QHSP01000018.1, read on the forward strand.
AGCGATTCGATGTGCGCCGCGTTCAAGGCCTCGAACCTCGACCCCGGCGGCTTCGCCGAGTACGTGCGCGTCCCGGCTCCCAACGTGCGCCATGCCACGTTCCGCGTCCCGCCGCACGTCAGCGACGAGGCCGCGTCGTTCGTCGAGCCGCTCGCCTGCTGTCTGCGCGCGGTCCGGCGCGCCCGGGTCCAGCCGGGCGACACCGCGGTCGTCGTGGGCCTGGGTTCGATCGGCTGCCTCTTCGTCCAGCTGCTCAAGCGCGCGGGGGCGGCGGTCGTCGGCGCGGACGCGCTGGCCGAGCGCGCGGTCTTCGCGCGCGGGCTCGGCGCCGCCGCCGCCGGAACGCTCGAGGCCGCCGCGGAGGCTCAGCGAGAGATCTCGGCGGGCCGCGGCGCCGACCACGTCGTGCTCACGGGCGGCGGCGCGGCCGTGCTCCCGTGGGCGGCGGCGATCTCGCGCGACGGCGGAGCCGTCCACTACTTCGCGGGCGGGGCCGGCGACACGCTGCCGCTACCGCTCGAGACGCTTTATCACCGCGAGCTGACGATCACCGCGACCTACTCGTCGTCTCCGGCAGATCTGAGCGAGGCGTTTCGCCTGATCGCCGGCGGAGCCATCGAGGTCGACCGGCTGATCACGCATCGCGTGCCGCTCGATCGGCTCGCGAGCGGCGTCGACCTCATGCGACGGCGCGAAGCGCTCAAGGTGTACGTGACGCCGTGAGGGCGATGGTGTTCCACGGGCCCGGCGATCTGCGGTGGGAGGATCTGCCGGTGCCGGCGCCGGCCGACGGCGAGCTGGTCATGCGCATCGACGCCGCGCTGACGTGCGGCACCGACGTGAAGACCCTGCGCCGAGGGCACCCCGTGATGATCCCGAAGGTGCCGACGGTCTTCGGCCACGAGTTCGCCGGGACCGTCGCGTCGGTGGGATCGGGAGTCTCCCGATTTCGCGAGGGCGATCGCGTGGTCGCCGGCAACTCGGCGCCGTGCGGGAGCTGCCCGTCGTGCCTGGCCGGACGGCCGAATCTCTGCGAAGACTTGTTATTCGTCAACGGCGCCTACGGCGAGTTCATCCTGCTGCCGCCGCGCCTGGTCGCGCGCAACGTGGTCCCACTGGTCGGATCGCTCCCCGCCGAGCGCGCCGCCTTCGCCGAGCCTCTGGCCTGCGCGCTCCTCGCGATCGAGCGAGCCCGCGTCGAGGCCGGACAGACCGTGGTCGTGTTCGGCCACGGTCCGCTCGGGTGTCTGCTCGGCATGCTGGCGGCCTCGCGCAAGGCACGCGTCGTCATGGTCGGCAAGGCCGGCTGGCGGTTCGAGCGCCTGAAGAATCTCGGCTTCGCGCGCTGGCTGGACGCCTCGAGCGCCGGCAACGTGGTCGAGGCGATCCGTGACATCACCGGCGGCCGCGGCGCCGAGGTCACGGTGGACGCGACCGGCCGGCCGGAAGTGTGGGAGCAGGCGGTCGACGCGGTGGGACGAGGGGGCAGCGTGCTTTTTTTCGGCGGCTGCACGCCGGGCACCACGATCCGCCTGGACACGCGGCGGACGCACTACGAGGAGCTGACCTTGCTCGGCGCCTTCCATCACACGCCGGAGATGATCCGCCGGGCGGTGGAGACTCTTGCCTCCGGCGCGCTCGTACCGGACAGCTTGATCTCGCACCGGATGCCGCTCGAGGAAGTCGGGCAGGCTCTCGCGCTCATGGCGAAGGGCGAGGCGTTGAAGGTGCTGATCCGAGCGTGAACGTGCGAGCGTGTCATACTACGCTTGATGAACCGCGATACCGATGAGACGAGGAGCGCCATGAAAGCACCCATCACCGAGATCCTCCTGGCCGGTCCCAGGGGATTCTGCGCGGGCGTCGAGCGCGCGATCGACATCGTCGAGCTGGCCCTGTCGGTCTGCAAGCCACCGGTCTATGTCCGTCGTGAGATCGTCCACAACCAGCTCGTCGTCGAGACGCTCCGCCAGCAGGGCGCGATCTTCGTCGACGAGCTCGACGAGGTCCCCGAGGACGCGACCGTGATCTTCAGCGCCCACGGCATCTCGCCCGAGGTGCGCACCGAGGGCGCGCGGCGGCGTCTGCGCGTGATCGACGCGACCTGCCCGCTGGTGACCAAGGTGCACCTCGAGGCCATCCGTTATGCGCGAGAGGATTACTCGATCGTGCTGATCGGCCACGAGGACCACGACGAGGTCATCGGCACGCTCGGCGAGGCGCCCGACCGCATCTTCGTGATCGCCGACGTCGACGAGGTCGCGACGCTCGAGGTGCCGAATCCGGACAAGATCGCCTACCTGACCCAGACGACGCTCTCGGTGGACGACACCCGCGACGTCATCGAGGCGCTGCGCCAGAGGTTTCCGAAGATCGTCGGGCCGTCGCGCAACGACATCTGCTACGCGACGCAGAACCGTCAGGCGGCGGTCAAGCGGCTGGCGAACGACGTCGACCTCCTGCTGGTGATCGGCTCCAACAACAGCTCCAACGCGATCCGGCTCGTGGAAGTCGCGCGAACCGCCGGCACCCGCGCCTACCTGATCAACGACGTCGGCGACATCCGCCAGGAGTGGCTCGCGAACGCGCGGCGCGTCGGCATCACCGCCGGCGCCTCGACACCCGAAGTGCTGGTCACGCAGACGGTCGAAGCGTTGCGCGGGCAGGGCGTCGCGGTGCGCGAAGTGCACGTGGTCGAGGAGGACGTGCGGTTCGCGCTGCCGCAGGAGCTCGCGCACATGGCCGAGGAGCGCGGGATGACCTTGCCGGCGCGGACGGCCATGCGTCAGACGATCTGAAGATGGGGGACCCGGAAGGGTCCCCCTTACCCCTTTCCGCTTCTAGCCTCGCTGCATTTCGAGGGGCAGCAGTGTGTCCACCAGGGAGGCGCCACCGTCGGCGTGGATCAGCTGGCCGGTTACCCAGCCCGCGTCGGCGGAACAGAGGAGCCCGACGATATTGCCGATGTCCGTCGGCGTGCCCATACGTCCCATCGGAGTCCAGCCGCTCGCGTGCCAGGACCGCGCCGCATCGACCGCTGCCTGCGGGAAGCTGTTCAGCACGCTGTCGTCCGTGAGACCCGGACTCACCGAGTTGACCGTAATCCCGCGAGGAGCCAAGGTCACGGCGAAGTAGCGAACGAGTGACTCCAGCGCGGCCTTGGCCGATCCCATGGCGACCCACGGCTGCCAGGTCCCCTTCTGGCCCCCTGGGGCGTAGGTGATGGCGACAATGCGGCCACCCGGACTCATGAGCGGGACGGCCTCGCGCACCCCGACCAGAAACGCTTTGGCCTGAGAGTCCATGGCGTGGTCCCACGCCTCGAGAGTGATGTCCATTGGCTTCTGATAGAACGTCGCGGCCTCGGGCCGCGCGTTCGCGACAAAGATGTCGAGCGTCCCGAACGCTTGGCGCACCTCTCCGAACATCCGCCGGACCTCCTCCGCCCGCGATACGTCGGCCTGAACCAGGAACCCATCGGCGCCGTGCTTCCGCACTCGCTCGAGGGTTTCCTTAGCGGCGGCCTGGTTGACGTAGTAGTGGATGGCGATCCTGGCCCCCGATTCGGCCAGCTTCAGCGCGATCCCGCGCCCGATGCCCCGCGATCCTCCCGTGACCAGCGCGTGCTTGCCCTTGAGCGACATGGTGTCCTCCTCATTGCGGAGAGCCATGGCCGCGATGACACGGCCGATGTCCTCCACGGTCTGGATGAGCTCCTTGCGGCCGGTCCTGACCTGCTCGACAGTCCCCCTGAGTCGTCCTGCGCTCGTCCGTGCGACGCGAACGACGAAGGTCTTCAGCGCGTTGGCCGGCTCCATCACGCCAACGTTTTACTGTGCCAAGCGTTTGCCGGCCGTCACCGCGAACGTCAAATCCCGCATCAACGCGGGAAGTGATAGGGTGTGGGCCCGGAGGCGGCATGCCGCAGTTGCGACTGACCCTGCTCGGGGGCTTCCAGGCCCGCAACCAGGCCGGCGAGCTTCTGAGTGTGCCCAGCCGCAAGGCGCAGGCGATGCTCGCTTACCTGGCTCTTCCGCTCGGCCGAGCTCACCCACGCGACAAGCTCGCCGCGCTCCTCTGGGGCGGAATCCGCGAGGAATCGGCTCGGGCAAGTCTGCGCCAAGCGCTGTTCGTCGTCCGCAAGGCGCTCCAAGATGCGGACGCCGAAGCGCTGGATCAGAGAGCGGACACGCTTCGGCTGGAGCCCGCTCACGTGGACGCCGACGTCGCGGCCTTCGAGCAGGCCGCGTCGACTGGAACGCCTGAGGCCCTGACGCGGGCCGCCGGGCTCTACCAGGGCGATCTACTTGCCGGACTCGCGCTCGCCGAGGCGCCCTTCGAGGAGTGGCTCGTGAGCGAACGGGAGCGCCTGCGAGAGCTGGCCCTCGAAGTCCTCGCCCGCCTCCTCGTCCACCATCGAAAGGGCGGATCGCCCGATGCGGCCGTGCAGACGGCGCTGAAGCTCCTCACGCTCGATCCGCTCCAGGAGGCGGTCCACAGGGCGCTGATGGGGCTCTACGCCGACACCGGCAGGCGCGAGGCCGCGCTGCGCCAGTACCAGCATTGTGTCCGCGTGCTCCAGCGCGAGCTCGGGATCGAGCCGGAGGCGGTGACCAAGGTCCTCTACCAGGAGATTCTTCGGCAACGGCCGCGCCGATCCGTCACACCGACAGGCCCGTGGGCGCGAGCGACGGCGTACCTCGTCGGACGGCAGCCTGCGAGTGGCGAGACAGAGCTCGTCGGGCGCTCGCAGGAGATCGAGCAGCTGTGCGCGGAGCTCACCGGCGCGGCCAGCGGGACCGGTCGGGTCGTTGCGGTGCTCGGAGAGGCGGGAATCGGGAAGAGTCGCCTCGTCGGCGAGCTCGCGGACCACGCGACCCGTCGCGGGATGGCAGTCTTGATCGGGCGCTCGTACGAGTCGGAGCAGATCCTGCCATTCGGGCCCTGGGTCGATGCGCTTCGCGCCGGCCATCTGGCCGATGACGCGGAGCTGCCGGCGCGGCTCACGCCCGCGGTCCGTGCAGAGCTCGCGCGCCTCGTGCCCGACATCTTGGGGGGCGCCGCGCCCGCGGCGGCCACAACAGATATGCGCCTGATCTTTGAGAGCGTGACCGAGCTGCTCGCTTATCTGACCGGGCGACAGCCGTTGCTCTGCGTGCTCGAGGATCTGCACTGGGCCGACGAGATGAGCGCCCGTCTGGTTGCGTTCGTCGGGCGCCGGCTGGTCGACCAGCCCTTTCTCCTCGTGGTGACCGCTCGCGAGGAGGAGCTGGCCGACGTCCCGACTCTTCGGCAGGCCTTCGCCGATCTCAGGCGCGAGAGCCGCCTGACGACCCTGGCGCTCGGCCCCCTGTCCCGCGAAGACACGCAACGACTCGTACGAGTGATCGGGCGAAGCGGCGATGAGGTCGCCCTGGACCGGCTCGCCGATCACGTGTGGGCGGCGAGCGAGGGGAATCCCTTTGTCGCCGTAGAGACCGTGCGCGCGCACGCTGAGGGAACGTGGGTCGCTCACGGGTCAGGACTCGCGATCCCAGAGCGAGTTCGAGAGATCGTCGGCCGACGTTTGGAGCGACTGTCCGAGCGCGGGCAGGTTCTCTCGGCCGTCGCGGCGGTCATCGGCCGCGAATTCGAGTTCGCGCTCCTTCAGCGGGCGGCCGGGATCGAGGAGGAAGAGACCGCGGTCGGTGTCGAGGAGCTCGTGCGTCGCGGCGTCCTGCACGGGCGCGGCGAGCGGTTCGACTTCACCCACGACCGGATCCGCGAGGTCGCGTACGCTCGCATCATCGCGCCACGGCGCAAGCTGATCCATCGCAGGGTCGCCGAGGGGATCGAAGCTCTCTACGCCGGAGACCTCGACTTGCACTCCCTGGCTCTTGGGCTGCACTACCGTGACGCCGACATGTGGGATTCCGCTGCGCGTCACCTCGGCAACGCCGGCTTCACTGCGAGGGAGCGTGCGGCCAATCGCGAGGCCGTCGCCTGTTTCAACGAGGCGCTCCGCAGCCTCGCCAGTCTTCCCGAGGACCGAGGCCGGGCCGAACGTGTCATCGACACGATTCTGCACAAGGAAACGGCGCTGATGGGGCTCGGTGAGTTCCGACAGAGCATCGATGGGCTTCGCGAAGCGGAAATTCTCGCGCGGGGTCTCGGCGACCGACGCCGGCTCGGCCGGGTCTTCGGTCGGTTCGCCTACAACCTGGGTTCGCTCGGGGACCTCGAGCGCGCGACCGAGAACGCCGACCAGGCGCGCGCGATCGCGATCGAGCTGTCTGACTCCCGCTCCCACTTCGCGAGCAACGTCGTACGGGCACGGGCGCTCTACGCGCGTGGCGACTATCGGCGGGCGATGGAGGCCGTGCGCGAGAACGATGCGCTCGCGGCCGGAGCGTCGCCGCACCCGATCGGCGCGAGAGACCGTCCTGCAGTCCAGGAGCTGCCTCCCGGGCAAGACCGGATTCACAATCTCTCGTTCACTCGGATCTGGGGAGTGCTCGCCCTCGCCGAGCTGGGAGAATTCGCCGAGGGGATCCGGAGGAGCGACGAGGCTCTGACAGTGGCGGCCGCGGAGCTCGGCCGGCACGGTGACGTCTGGGCTCATCTCGGCGTTGGGCGGCTCTACCTCGTGAAGGGCGATCTCCCGCGGGCGATCGAAGTGCTCGAGCGAGGGCTGCCGATGTGCGAAGTCGGAGGTGACCTCGCCGTCTACTTTTCCCGCACCGCCACCTCGCTCGGAGGCGCCTACGCGCTGGCCGGGCGGCTCGAGGAGGCGGTCGCGATGCTCGAGCGTGCGGACCGTCACGCCGGCTCGATCGGATTCGCGTACGATCACGCTCTGGTCGTCGCGACCCTCGGTGAGGCCAAGCTGTTGGCCGACCGCGTCGACGACGCGGCCCGCGAGTCCGATCGGGCGCTCGGGCTCTGCCGGCAGCACGGGCAGCGAGGATGGGAGGCGTGGACCTTGCGTCTCGTCGGCGAGATCGCCCTGCGACGCGGGTTACCGGATGTTGGCGCCGCTCGCGCCGCCTTTGACGCTGCGATGGCGTTGGCCGCGGAGCGCGAGATGCGCCCCGTGCTCGCTCATTGCCGGCTCGGCCTGGGCGCGGCGCACCGCCGCGCGGGCGAGCCCTCGCGCGCGCGGGCCGAGATGACGGCCGCGCTCGCCGAGTACCGAGCCATGGACATGAGGTACTGGCTGGCTCAGGCGCAGACCGAGCTCGCGACACTCGAGTGAACGGATGGAGTGAACGGATATAGTTACGGGACGAGGAGAGCCCGATGAGCTTCGTCAGCCACGTCGAGTGCACGATCTGCGGCGCCCGCCACGACGCCAAGCGCCTGCTGACCGTCTGCGAGAAGTGCGGCCAGATGCTCGCGGTGCGCTATGACCTCGAGCGCGTGAAGGCCAGCGTCACGAAGGACGGGCTCCGGCAGCGGGCCCCCGGCATGTATCGGTTTCGCGAGCTGACGCCCGTCGACGACGCCGAGGAACGCGTGACGCTCGGCGAGGGCGGCACGCCGCTGCTCGAGCTGCCGCGGCTCGCCTCGCGTTTCGGCATCCGAAAGCTCTGGGCGAAGGACGACGGCCAGAACCCGACCGGATCGTTCAAGGCGCGCGGCCTGGGCATGGCGATCACGCGCGCGCGCACGCTCGGCGCGAAGGGCTTCGTCATTCCCTCGGCCGGCAACGCGGGCGGGGCCGCCGCGGTCTATGCGGCACGCTGCGGCTTGCCGTGTATCGTCATCGTGCCGCGCGGCACGCCTTCGGCGGCCGTCGCCGAAGCTCAGATCGCCGGCGCCCGCGTCTTCACGATCGAGGGCTCGATCGCAACCGCCGGGCGGGTGGTGGCGAAGGTTTCCCCCCAGCTCGGCTGGTTCGATCTCTCGACGCTCAAGGAGCCCTACCGGCTCGAGGGGAAGAAGACGATCGGGCTCGAGCTGGCCGAGCAGCTCGAGTGGCGAATGCCCGATATCCTTCTCTATCCCACCGGCGGAGGTACCGGGCTCGTGGGTATCCCGAAGGGCTACGAGGAGCTTCGAGCCATGGGTTGGCTCTCGGGTCAGCTTCCGCGCCTCTTCGCTGTGCAGGCCGAGGGCTGCGCGCCGGTCGTGAAGGCGTTCGCCGCCGGTGCCGAGACCACGACCGCCTGGGAGAATCCGACGACGCACGCCGCTGGCCTGCGGGTGCCGTCACCCTTCGCGGGGCGCCAGATGCTGCGCCTTCTGCGCGAGACCCGCGGCGGCGCCCTGGCGGTCGGCGACCAGGCGATCCAAGAGGCGCAGCGCCTCATAGCCAGGACGGAGGGTATCTGGACCGCGCCCGAATCGGCAGCGCTCGTCGCGGCGCTCGAGATGCTCCGGGACCGCGGGGAGGCCCCAAGAGACGCTGAGATCATGCTGATTTTCACCGGCGCCGGCCTCAAATACGAGCCGCCCGCGCTCGGGAAGCCCACCGATCTGGCCGGGACCGAAGAGGAGATCCTCGCTCAGGTCCGGCGTACGGTCGGGGCTTAACAGCCTCAGGCCTTCGGTGGTAGCATCTGCCCCACCGCACCGCTCGTTCTAGGGAGGCCTGCTGATGGCGATCGAGATCGGGAAGATCCGGAACGTCGGCGTCGTGGGTCACGGAGGCGTCGGCAAAACCTCACTCGTCGAAGCCATGCTGTTCGCCGCCGGCGCCGTCACGCGCCTGGGCCGGGTGGACGACGGCTCGACCACGACCGACTTCGACCCCGACGAGATCAAGCGGAAGATCTCGATCAACACCTCGGTGGCCTACTGCGACTGGAAGGGCCACCACATCAACCTGGTCGACACCCCGGGGTACGGGGATTTCATCGCCGACGCGCGCGCCGGCCTGCGGGTCGTCGAAGCGGGGGTCGTCGTGGTCGACGCGGTCGCCGGCGTCCAGGTCCAGACCGAGAAGGTGTGGAAGTTCGCGACGGAGTATGACCTGCCGCGGGTCGTCGTCGTCAACCGCCTCGACCGCGAGCGCGCCGACTTCTTCCGCACCTTCGAGTCGCTCGGCCGTCGGCTCAAGGGGCGGCTGGTCGCGCTGCACCTGCCCGTTGGTGAGGAATCGAGCTTCCGCGGCTTCGTCGATCTCGTCAAGATGAAGGCGGTCACCTTCGCCGGCGGCAAGGGCACGGAGGGCGATATTCCCGCCGAGCTCGCCGACCGGGCCAAGGAGTACCGCGAAAAGCTCGTCGAGGCCGCCGCCGAGACCGACGACGACCTGCTGGCCAAGTACCTCGAGGAGGGCTCGCTCGGCGAACCGGAGATGCTGAAAGCGCTCCGCGCGGGCATCACCGCGGGCAAGCTGATGCCCGTGGTCTGCGCCGCCGCGTCGAAATCGATCGGCGTCCTCGCGCTGCTCGACCTGATCGTCGCCGAGCTGCCCTCCCCGGCCGACCGCGGCGAGGTCGCCGGCACGGACCTCAAGACCAAGCAGCCGGCCACCCGGCCCGCGGACACGAAGGCGCCGGTGACGGCTCTGGTGTTCAAGACCCTCAGCGACCCCCACATCGGCAAGCTGTCGCTCTTCCGCGTCATGAGCGGCACGCTCAGGGCCGACTCGACCCTGTTCAATCCGGGGCACAGCGCGCGGGAGCGGATGGGTCACGTCTCGTGGCTCCAGGGCAAGACGCAGAAGAACGTCGAGACGCTCGGACCGGGCGAGATCGGCGTCGCCCAGAAGCTGAAGGAGACGCAGACGGGCGACACGCTCACCGAGGAGGCGCAGCCGTTCGCGCTGCCGAAGATCACGTTCCCGGAGGCGGCGATCTCGTTCGCGATCCAGCCCAAGACGCGCGGCGACGAGGACAAGATCTCGAACGCGCTGGCGCGCATCGCCGAAGAGGACCCGACCGTTCACTACCACTTCGATCCGGAGACGAAGCAGCTCCTGGTCTCGGGTGTCGGCAGCTTGCATGTGGAGATGGTCGTCGAGCGGATGAAGCGGAAGTACAACGTCGAGGTGAACCTGCTGCCGCCGCGCATCCCCTACAAGGAGACGGTGAAGGGGCGCGCGGAGGGCCAGGGCAAGTACAAGAAGCAGACGGGTGGGCGCGGCCAGTACGGCGACACCTGGCTCCGCGTCGAGCCCATGCAGCGCGGCGGCGGGTTCGAGTTCGTCGACGACATCTTCGGCGGCGCCGTGCCGCGCAACTTCATCCCGTCGGTCGAAAAGGGCGTGCGCGACTGCATGAAGAAGGGGATCCTCGCGGGTTACCCGGTCGTGGACATGAAGGTCACGCTCTACGACGGCTCCTATCACGACGTGGACTCCTCGGACATGGCGTTCCAGATCGCGGCCTCGATGGGCCTGCAGAAGGTGTTCATGGACGCCCGGCCGATCCTGCTCGAGCCGATCATGAACGTCGAGGTCACGACCCCGGCCGACCACGCCGGCGACGTCATCGGCGACCTGAACTCGCGGCGCGGACGGATCGTCGCCATGGAGCCGGCCGGCGAGACCGCGGCGGTGCGCGCCGTGGTGCCGATGTCCGAGATGCTGACCTACGAGTCCAGCCTGCGCTCGATGACCGGCGGTCGCGGCGGCTACTCGATGGAGTTCTCTCATTACGAAGAAGTCCCGTCCTTCCTCGGCGAGAAAGTCATCAAGGAGGCCAAGGCCGAGCGAGAGAAGGCCGAGAAGCACTAGGGCGTCGGACCTCTCCGACGTAGAATAGGCGGCGATGATCTTCCAACAAATTCTCAACGAGGAATCGGGCTGCCTCTCCTATCTGATCGGCTGTACCGAGGCCGGGCGGGCCCTCGTGGTCGACCCCGGCCGTGACCGTGTCCCCGAGTACCTCCGCCTCGCCGCCAAGAAGGGCCTCACGATCAGCCACATCCTCGAGACGCACACGCACGCCGACCACATCTCGGGCAATCGTGATCTGGCCGAAGCCGTGCGGGCGCCGATCCTCGTTCATCGGACTGCCGGCGTGGCCTTCGAGCACCAGGACGTGAGCGATGGCGACGAGCTCTTGATCGGGACCGTGCGCTTCAAGATCGCGCACACGCCCGGCCACACGCCCGACTCGATCAGCCTGATGGTGTCGGACCTGTCCCGCGGCGAGGCCCCGTGGTTCGTCCTGACGGGCGACTTGCTGTTCGTCGGCTCGGTCGGCCGCCCCGATCTCGGCGGCGCCCGCGCGGCGGAAGACGCGTGGGAGAGCCTGCAGCGGGTGCTGCTGCCACTCGACGACAGCGTCGAGGTCTATCCGGCCCACGGCGCCGGCTCGGCGTGCGGGCGCGCGATGTCGGCGAAGTCGGGCTCGACGATCGGCTTCGAGCGCCGCTTCAACCCCGCGCTCCAGATTCGCGACCGGCAGGCGTTCGTCGACTTCCTGATGCGCGACCTGCCGCCCAAGCCTCCATCGTTCGAGAAGATCGTCGGCAAGAACAAGGGGCTGATCTCGCTCGTCGCGGCCAAGCCGCGGCCCTTCACCGCGCGCGAGGCGTGGGACGCGGTGCAGCGCGGCGCCATCGTCCTGGACCTGCGCGATCCCGGGACCTACGGCGAGATGCACATCGCGGGCGCCGTCAACGTGTGGATCGAGAGCCCGCAGTTCGCCGAGCGCGTCGCGGGCATGGTGCCGGGCGGCGCGCCGCTCCTCTTGCTGGCGCAGGGCCCGTCCGATCTCGACCGCGCCGTGCAGGCGCTCGCGCGCGTCGGCGTCGACGAGATCAGCGGCTTCCTGCAGTGGGGCATGATCGAGTGGCGCAGCGAGGGCTTCCCGATCGAGACGGTGCCACAGATCACGGCGTCCGAGCTCGCCGAGTGGCTCGAGCAGGGACGCGACGTGGCCGTGATCGACGTGCGCGAATACTCCGAGTGGATCGACGGCCACATCGACGGCGCGATCCACCTGCCGATGCTGGAGGCGGCGGCGCGGCGCGCCGAAGTGCCGGCTAACCAGCCCAAGGCGGTGCTCTGCGCCGGCGGCCTGCGCTCGAGCACGGCGATCAGCGCGCTCAAGCGCCACGGCCTGCAGGGCTGGTACAACGTCACCGGAGGGATGACGGCGTGGAAGCGCTTCGGCTATCCCGTCGTGCGCTCCTCGTCGGATTCGGGCGCCTCGCCTCGCGCGTGACGATCTAGTGCCGAGCTCGCTCGCTCCGCTGTACGCGGCGGTGTTCGCGCGCCCGTGGCTGGTGTGGGGCTCCGCGGTCCTGGTCGCCACCCTGAACGTCTTCCTCTTTGCCTTCGATCGTCCGTGGACCGCCTCGGACGGGCTGCGCAACTGGGGCGACTGGGCGCTGACTGGTGTCGGCCTCGTCCGTCGCCCCGACCTCTTGCCGCCCTGGCTCTACTCGGGCTCCCTGTTGAACATCGGCGTGGTCGTCGGCGGAACGATCGCGGCGCTCCTGTCGCGGGAGTTCGCGATCCGCGTGCCGGTGCCTGCCGAGCTCGCCAAGGGCGGCGCCGGCGGGCTCTTGATGGGCGTCGGCGCCGTGCTCGCCTTCGGGTGCAACATCGGCGGGTTCTTCTCGGCGACGAGCGCGCTCTCGCTGTCGGGCCTCGGGATGATGCTCGGGCTCGGGGCCGGCGCGTTCATCGGCATCCGCTACCTGATCTGGGAGGCGGCACACCGGCCACACTGGTCGCGGGGCGGCGGCCGCATCTATCTCCAGGCCGAGGGCCCGGGGGCCGCGGGCCACGCATGGGCCGGCGCGATCGTCGCCGGTCTGGTCGTGGCGGCGCTGTTTCTCTACACGCGCGCGGGCTACGGCCCGCAGGGCGTCTTTCTGCTCTTCGGCGCCGCGTTCGGCGTGGTCTTTCAGCGATCCCGGTTCTGTCTGGTGCGCGCCTTTCGTGAGCCGTTCATGACCGGCGATGCCGAGCACACGCGGGCCGCGGCGCTGGCGCTCGTCGTGTCGACGCTCGGCTTCGCGATCTTGAAGTTCACCGACCTCAAGGACAAGAGCGAGTGGGTGTTTCCGGCGGCAGGGTTCGGCTCGCTCGCCGGCGGTCTGGCCTTCGGCGTCGGGATGACGCTCGCGGGCGGCTGCGGAGCGGGCTCGCTCTGGCGCGCCGGCGAGGGCCAGGTGAAGCTCTGGGCGGCCGTCGCGTGCTTCGCCGTGGGCGTGTCACTCGCGCGGCTCGGCGCGGCCCAGACGGGGCTTCTGCAGAAGCTCGGCGCGGCGATCTTCTTGCCCGCGTGGCTCGGTTGGGGCGGCGCCATCGCGTTGATCGTCGCGATTGCGCTCGCGTGGGCTATGCTGTCGACCTGGAACGAGGAAACGCACACGTTCAGCGTCGTCTAGGCGCGGCGCGGAACGCAGTCAGTGGAGGGCGGGATGAAGGAGTCGACGCGCAGGGAGTTCCTTCGAGCGTCGTCCTGGGCCGGGCTCGGGCTCCTCGGCGCGGGCTGCGCGCCCAAGGTCTCGGACTTCGCGCAGAAGCCCGGGCGCCGCGTCGTCGTCATCGGCGGCGGATGGGGCGGCGCCACGGCGGCCAAGTACGTGCGCCTGGCCGATCCGTCGATCGAGGTCGTCCTGCTCGAGCCGACCAGGGAATTCGTCTCGTGTCCGTTCTCGAACCTCGTGCTCAGCGGCCAGCGCACGATCGAGAACCTGACCTTCAACTACGATGGCCTCCGCGCCCGCGGCGTCCGGGTCTTGCACGAGACGGCCACGATGATCGAGCCCGATGCCAGACGCGTTCGAGTCGGGACCGATGCCCTGCCGTACGACCGGCTCATCGTCTCGCCCGGGGTCGAGTTCCAGTGGGATCAAGTCGAGGGGCTCGCGGCCGCGCAGGATCGCGTGCTCCACGCCTGGAAGGCGGGCCCGCAGACCGTCGAGCTGGCCCGGCAGCTCCAGGCGATGCCGGACGGCGGCGTGTTCGTCCTGACGATCCCGCCGGCCGCCTATCGCTGCCCGCCCGGTCCGTACGAGCGGACGTGTCAGGTCGCGTGGTATCTGAAGACCAACAAGCCGAAGGCGAAGCTGATCGTCCTCGACGCGAACCCCAACATCATCTCGAAGACCGGGCTGTTCCGCGCCGCGTGGGCCAACTACCCGAACATCGAGTACCGCGGCTCGAACAAGGTCGTGAAGGTCGATCCGGGCGCGCGCGAGGTGACGACGGAGCTCGGCGACAAGGTGAAGTACGACGTGCTCAACCTGATCCCGCCGCAGCGCGCGGGGACGATCGCGGTCACGGCGGATCTGGTCGGCGCGGACAAGCGCTGGTGCGAGGTCAACCACCTGACGTACGAGTCGGTGAAGCACAAGAACATCCACGTGATCGGCGACTCGACGATCGGGCTGCCGGTGCCGAAGTCGGGCAACATCGCCAACGCGATGGGGAAGATCTGCGCGGTGGCGGTCACGCGCCTGCTCAACGACAAGCCCGTTCCGACGATGGCGCCGGGCAACACCTGCTACAGCTGGGTCAGCGACCGGGAAGCGATCGCGGTCGTCAACAGCTACAAGATCGAGGCCGGCAAGGTCGTCCAGATCGAGCAGAAGCTTACGCCGGGCCAGTCGGAGGCGTGGGCGCAGAACGCGATCGGGTGGGCCAACAGCATCTGGCAAGACATGCTCGGGTAGCAGACGAATGATAAAGGTCCATCTGCTCGAAAGGACATGATGACGATGCGCGTCTTCACGGTTCTGCTGCTCGTGCTGCTGGTGCTCGTTGTGGCCGGGCCGGCGGTGGCCGGGCCGCTCGACATGCCCGGCGCGTCGCAGGCGCTCGTCTGCAGCGCGTGCCACGGCTTTGCCGGCGAGAGCCGGTCGAACACGATGCCGATCCTGGCGGGCATCGCGCCCTGGTACTTCAAGAAGGCGATCCAGGACTACGCAGCCGGCAAGCGGACGTCGCCCGAGATGGAGCCGTACGCCAAGATGGTGCTGCAGTCGGGCGTCGACGACATCGCCGCGTACTTCGCGGCTCAGGCGCGTACGGCGTCGCCCGTCAAGCTCGATCCCGCGGCCGTCGAGCGTGGGCGGGCCGCGGCCGTCCAGTGCACGCTCTGTCACGGCGTCTCGGGCAAGGGAGATCCCGCCAAAGGCGTTCCCGATCTCACGGGCCAGCCGCCCGGATATCTCCGGAGCCAGATGCTCCTCTTCAAGGCCGACCGGCGGAGCCCGGGTGACGAGCAGCTCAAGGCCGTGAAGGCGCTGATGCGGACGATTCCCGACGAGCAGCTCGCCGACCTGGCGGCATACTGGTCGAGCGTCAGGTAGCGGCGCTGATCGCGCGGGCGGAGTGCAGTGCGCGCTGCAGGCCGTCGCGGGGCTGGGGCCCCGCCGGCCGAGGCGCGCTTATCATTGGCGACGCGTGACGGCCCCGCTTGCCATCACCCTCGTCGGCATTGGGTTCCTCGGCGCCTTCTTCGCCGGGTTCCTGGGAATCGGCGGCGCGCTCGTCATGTTCCCGTTGCTCCTCTACGTGCCCCCGCTACTCGGAGTCGGCCGGCTCGAGGTACGGGACGTCGTCGGCATCACGATGGCGCTCGTGTTCGTCAGCGCGCTGTCCGGCTTCCTCGCCCACCGAAGGTACGGCGTGGTGAATCGCCAGCTCACCGTTCTGGGCGGCATTGCCGGCACCATCGGCTCCTTCGCGGGCGCCCTGGTGTCCAGATGGACAGACGACCGCTGGCTCCTCGCCGTCTTCGCCGTCATGGCGACGGCCGGGGCGATCTTGATCTTGATACCCGGCGGCGAGAACGATCCGATAAGCGGGCGCGATGCGCTGCAATTCAGCCCGCTACGGATCGTGCTCGTCGCCGGCGGCGTCGGCGTCGCGGCGGGCTTCGTGGGCGCCGGGGGCGCGTTCTTGCTGGTGCCGCTCCTCGTCGTCGTGGTCAGGGTGCCGGTCCGAGTCACCATCGCCAGCTCGCTCGGCATCACCTCGATGACGGCGGTCGCTGGCTTCGTCGGCAAGCTGGTCACGCACCAGATCCCGTTCGTGGCGGCGCTCACCGTGGCCGTGGCGGCGATTCCGGGGGCCCGGCTCGGCGCGGCCGTGAGCCACCGGGTCAGCAGCCGACACCTCAAGCGAGCGCTGGCGATCACGATCGTGCTGGCGGCGGCACGGGTGTGGTGGGACGTGATCCAGATGCTGGCGCGGGGCTGACGTGCGCTACGGCTTCGTGATCGACCAGCGCCGGTGCATCGGCTGCCACGCCTGCACAGTCGCCTGCAAAGAGGAAAACCGGGTCCCGCTCGGCGCCTTTCGCACCTGGGTGAAGTACATCGAGCGCGGCGCCTTCCCGAACACCCGCCGCTATTTCTCCGTGCTCCGGTGCAACCACTGCGACGCGGCGCCCTGCGTCACCATTTGCCCGACCGTCGCGCTCTACCGTCGGGACGACGGGATCGTCGACTTCGACGGCCGCCGCTGCATCGGCTGCAAGTCGTGCATGCAAGCCTGTCCCTACGATGCGCTCTACATCGATCCGGAGACGTCGACGGCGGCGAAGTGCAACTATTGCGCGCATCGGGTCGAGGTCGGCCTCGAGCCCGCTTGCGTCATCGTGTGCCCCGAGCGCGCGATCATCGCCGGCGATCTCGACGACCCCGCCTCACAAATCGCCACGATCGTGGCGCGCGAGCCCGTGCAGGTGAGGAAGGCAGAGCAGGGCACGCGGCCGAAGGTCTTCTACGTCGGCGCCGACGCCGCCTCGCTCATCCCCCAGCTCCAGTCCCCGTCGGAGCGCTATCTCTGGGCCGAGCGGCCGCGTGACGAAGTCGATCTGATGAAGATGGTCGCCGCCGTCCAGGAGACGGGGCGCGGCGCCGCGGACGCCGCGCTCAGCCGTCCGGTCTACGATGCGCCCCACGCGGTACGGCCCTGGGGCTGGAAGGTTTCCGCGTATCTGTGGACGAAGTCGATCTCGGCGGGCGCGCTGCTCGTCGCGGCCTTCGCCGGCTCCGAATCCTGGGGAGGCCTCTTCAACGGCGTGGCGCCGGCGCTCAGTCTCCTGTTCCTGGCGATCACGACGGCCTTGCTGGTCCTGGATCTCAAGCGCCCAGAGCGCTTCGCCTACATCTTGCTGAAGCCGAACTGGCGGTCGTGGCTCGTGTGGGGCGCCTGGATCTTGATGGCGTTCGGCGCCGCCGGTGCCGCGTGGCTCGTGGCGGGTGCGACGGGTCGATCGGACCTGCTGCAGCTGGCGCTCGTTCCGTCGATGCTCCTGGCTCTCGCGACCGCGGGCTACAGCGCGTTCCTGTTCGGCCAGGCCGAGGGACGCGACTTCTGGCAGAGCCCGCTCGTGCTTCCTCATCTGATCGTCGCGGCCGTGCTGGCCGGCGCCGCCGCGTTGTCGATCGCCGCCGCGGCGACGCCGCTCCAGAGCGCTGAGGCGGACCCGAGCGCGACCCTGTGGCCGCTCTTGTTCCTGTCGCTGGTCGCTCACGGCTTTCTGGTCGGGCTCGAGGTGTTCAATCGGCACGCTGTCCACGATGCGACCTTGGCGGCACGGCTGATCCGCCGAGGACCGTATCGCGCCCGCTTCTGGGGCGGCGTGATGCTCGGCGGCGTGTTCCTGCCGATGGTGCTGATGATTGCCGGCGCCGCGGTGGACTCGACCGCGCTGAGCGTGCTCGGCGCCGTCCTGGCGCTGGCCGGCCTCTGGCTCTGGGAGGATTTGTGGGTGAGGGCCGGGCAGTCGGTTCCGCTGAGCTAGGACTTCCATGACAGAGCCTGTGGCCGCGCCGCTTCATCCGGTCGCCCAGGAGCTTGCTGCGTCCCAGGGCGGCCTCAAGAGCTATCCGCCCGTCGAGCGCTGGGAGGACTGGGAAGAGTACGACCCGGTCGCCTGGCCGCAGAAGGTCAAGCGGCGGTACTCGCTGATCCCGACGATCTGCTTCAACTGCGAGGCAGGCTGCGGTCTCCTCGCGTACGTCGACCGGGAGACGCTCGCGATCCAGAAGTTCGAGGGCAACCCGGCGCATCCCGGAAGCCGCGGGCGTAACTGCGCCAAGGGCCCGGCGACCTTGAATCAGGTGACCGATCCCGAGCGGATCCGCTATCCGCTGCGCCGCGTCGGGCCGCGCGGCGGAGGGCGCTGGGAGCGCGTCACGTGGGACGACGTCCTCGACGACATCGGCGGGCGCATTCGCAAGGCGCTGGTCGAGGGGCGGCAGCGAGAAGTGATGTATCACCTCGGCCGGCCCGGCCACGAGCTCGTCTATCTCCAGCGCGTCTTCCACGCCTGGGGCATCGACGGCCACAACAGCCACACGAACGTCTGCTCGGCGAGCGCGCGGGCGGGGTACGCCTTCTGGCACGGCATGGATCGGCCGTCGCCGGATCACGCGAACGCACGCTTCATCCTGCTACTCTCCTCGCACCTGGAGACCGGTCACTACTTCAACCCGCACGCTCAGCGGATCATCGAGGCGAAGGCGCGTGGCGCCAAGATCGCGGTCTTCGATACGCGGCTGAGCAACACCGCGTCGATGGCCGACTGGTGGCTGGCGCCCTGGCCGGGGTCGGAGTCGGCCGTGCTGCTGGCGATGGCGCACATCCTCGTGCGCGAGAAGCTCTACGACCGGGAGTTCGTCCGCCGGTGGGTGAACTGGGACGAGTACCTGCGCGAGGAGCGGCCCGATCTTCCGGTCGAGTTCGAATCGTTCGAGCGCGCGATCGACGAGCTGTACCGGCACTTCACGCCGGAGTTCGCGGAAGCGGAGAGCGGCGTCGCGGCCGCGGCGATCGTCGAGATCGCGCGCGAGATCGGCCGCGCCGGCTCGGCGCTGGCGACCCACATCTGGCGCAACACCGCCGCCGGCAACCTGGGCGGCTGGCAAGTGGCGCGCGCGCTCGAGCTGATCGTGGTGCTCATGGGCGCCGTCGGCACCCCCGGGGGTACCGCGCCCAGTGCCTGGAACAAGGCGGTGCCGGCGCCGCCGATGATGCCGCCGCCGGGGAAGATCTGGAGCGAGCTCCTGATGCCGCGCGAGTACCCGCTGGCATTCTTCGAGATGAGCTTCTTGCTGCCGCACTTCCTGCGTGAGGGCCGCGGCAAGCTCGCGATGTACTTCACGCGCGTCTACAACCCGGTGTGGACGAATCCCGACGGAATGTCGTGGATCGAGGCGCTGACCGACGAGGCCAAGGTCGAACGACATGCATGCCTGACTCCGATATGGAGTGAGACGGCGTGGTTCGCCGATTTCGTATTGCCGATGGGCCACGCCTCCGAGCGTCACGACCTCATGTCGCAGGAGACCCACGCCGCGCGGTGGATCGGGTTCCGCCAGCCGGTGCTGCGGGTCGCCCTCGAGAGGACGGGCAAGCGTTTCGACTTCACCTGGCAGGCGCACGAGGCGGCCGGCATCGGGCAGGTCTGGGAAGAGGACGAGTTCTGGATCGAGCTCTCCTGGCGGATCGACCCCGACGGCTCGCTCGGCATCCGGAAGTACTTCGAGTCGCCGTACCGCGCAGGCGAGAAGCTGAGGATCGAGGAGCAGTACCGCTGGATGTTCGAGAACAGTGTGCCCGGGCTTCCGGAGGCGGCCGCGAAGGAGAAGCTGACGCCGCTCGAGTACATGCGGAAGTACGGCGCCTTCCTGATCGAGGACGGCGTCTACCGCACCCACGAGCAGACGCCGCCGGCGCGCGAGCTCGATGGCGCGACGGTCGACCCGACGACGAACGTCGTCGTCAAGGGCGGCCAGGCGGTCGGCGTCGAGATCGACGGCCGACGCCACATCGGCTTTCCCACGCCCTCGCGCAAGCTCGAATTCTTCTCGAAGACGTTGAAGGCGTGGAAATGGCCGGAGCAGGCGGTGCCGAACTACATCCGGAGCCACGTGCACTGGTCGAACCTCGACCGCGCGAAGGGGGAAATGGTCTTGCTGCCGACGTTCCGGCTCCCGACCCTGATCCACACGCGGTCGGGGAACGCGAAGTGGCTCTACGAGCTCTCCCACACGAACCCGCTCTGGCTCCATCCCGAGGACGCGACGCGGCTCGGGGTCGCGACCGGCGATCTCCTGAAGATCGCGACGCGCATCGGCCATTTCGTCGACACGGTCTGGGTGACCGAGTCCGTGCGTCCTGGGGTGGTGGCCTGCTCGCACCACCTGGGCCGGTGGCGCCTGCACGAGGACGCCGGCGGCGAGCGGTGGTCGACCGCGCTCGTCGATCTGCGCCGGCTCGACGCGGGCAAATGGCGCATGCGTCAGCTCCATGGGCCGCGGCCGTTCGCGAGCGCGGATCCGGATTCGTCGCGGATCTGGTGGAACGAAGCCGGAGTCCATCAGAACCTGACCTTCCCGGTCCAGCCCGATCCGGTCAGCGGCCAACACTGCTGGCATCAGAAGGTGACCGTGACGCGGCCGGGCCCCGACGACCGCTACGGCGACGTGTTCGTCGACACCGACAAGTCCTTCGAGGTCTACCGCGAGTGGCTGGCGCTCGCCCGTCCGGCGCCCGGCCCGGGCAACCTCCGACGACCGTTGTGGCTGCCCCGAGCCTTCAAGCCCGACGTGTCGGCGTACCGCCTGGACGGCGAGTGACGACGTCCTGCCGCTGCCTGGGACGGACGGATCTGTCGCAAGTAATTCGCTGCGCTAGTTGAGCCAGGCGAGGCGAAGCTCGCAAGATTCCGCCTAAGATTCTCCAACGTCAGACGTCTTTGCCAGCCCGAAGCGCGGCAACGACGGCGCGTTCCGGCACATCCGCACCGACAGGCAGAGGTTCTCCGTAGATCCCTGCGAACGCCCGGCAGACCGCCGACGGCGTGGAGGTCACGACTTCAATCGGGAGACCGATGAAACCAGCGAGCTCGTCAGCGAGGGCGACCGTCTTCGGGTCCTCAACGACCACGACGAGGCGATCGTTGACCCGAGCCAACGGGACGACCCGATGCTTCGCTGCGTACTTTCGATTGATGTAGGAACGCAAGCGCTGATCGACACAGATCGCGTTGGGGTCGACAAACCTGACGTTGAGCTGCGCACAGAGAGCGCGCCGCAGGGTCGCTTCCGTGACAACATTGCTCCGGATGAGCGCGGCACCGAGCGTCACCCGGGGAGGGACATGCTGTCTGAGGGCGACCGCAAGCTGCGCCCGAGAGATCGCGCCACTCCGCAGCAGAATCTCTCCCACGGGCGCCCGCTTCTTGTGGCCGTCGAGGACGCCGGCGAGCCGCCGCCGCGAGAGGAGACCGCGACTGAAGAGGATGTGTCCCAGGGGGAGGTAGTCCGCCAACTGCTGTTGGGTCCGCAGAGCGTCCTCCAGCTGGTGAAGCGCGACGATGCTTTCTCTGAGAAGAAGCTCGCCGAGCTGCGGCGCGGGCGGACCCCAGGGGAGATGGGTCTCGACGGGCGATGGGTCGGCGAGCGGCGTGGCGAATGACCTCCGTTGGCACAGCAGCGCCACGAGGTGTTCGAGTTCGGCGGGAGCGACGGGCTTGGGCAAGCAGGCCGACACTCCGAGCCCATCGAGGCCATCGCCGGGCCGATCGTACCGGTTGGTCAAGGCAATGATTGGAATCGTCGCGTCGTACTGCCTGATCGCTCGAACGTAGCGCAAGACATCAAGATGCTTGAGGTGCGGAGCAAAGAGGATCAGGTCGGGCTGACCGCGCCGCAAAGCGTCGAACAGCTCCGAGATCGTGGTGGCCGCCACGATCTCGTACGTGTGATCGTGCTCGAAGTGCTGCACGTAGCGCCGCACGAAGTGTACTTCCGCGGCATCGTCATCGATGACGAGCACCCGGGTGTCGCTGGTTGCGGTGCCGCGATGCCTGACGTCGTCACTGGGCGTCATACCTTCAGCGGAAGAGGGCAGCAAACTGATTGTGCTCATACAAACAATGCTCCTCGCGCGAGACTCTGCGGCACCGGGGCTGTAAGCCACCGTCGCGCGCTCACGCCATTACAGTTTAGTCTCGTCGCTGCGTTCCAGTGCCGTCAATGATCTGGGGGGGGCGAGATTCCGGAAAGTTCACGGGCGATACGGCACGGAGTCGACGCGGGCGCGGCGATCTCCGAAGAGCGCGGTGCGATCCTGCGGGCGGCAAGACTGCTCTCGTGCGGGGCCAGTGTCGGCCAGTCTGACAGCACGGAGGTGCGGACGTGGGGCGCGCACGAGCGGGTCGTACTACTTCACCCGGCGCCTCACCACGGCCCAGCCCGATGACCGGAGGTCTTGCGTGATGTCGCGGCTGCGCCGCTCCACATGCCGTCGCTCGGACGGCGGCGGCCTCGAGCTCCTGCGCCGTTCGCCTACTCGTCGATCGAGGACCACGTCCCTACTGTCGTCGGCAAATACATGCTTGAGATAGAAGTATTGTCTTGGCTCGGTACGCGACACAACGAAGATAAAGTCTGCCATAACCTGCCTCCGCTGGATTCGAGAGACGGCTCGTGGCCCGACTTGGGGCCTCGCCGTCGTGCGTCGAAAGCTGAGTGGTCAGAAGACTCCGCGACCGGGGAGGCGGAAGGCGGACACGATGAACTCCGAGAGAGCCGAGGGCACATCGAAAGGGGGTGACGCATGCGCTCTTGGGTCATCATTCGTAACACCCGCAATCACACCTTAGGCCAAGGGAGCGAGACCGGACAATGAGGCGATTCCCAGAATACTCGACTGAAAATTCACTGACTCCCGCAACAGGGAAACGCTAATCGCGGCGATAGCCGAGAAGGTGGTTCGGGCGACGAGCCAGGATGGGGAGGGCGCTCCACCGCTTGACGCGCTATTCGATCACCTGGTCGGCTTGCAGCAGCAGCGTTTTGGGAATCGTCAACCCGAGCGCCTTGGCCGTCTTGAGGTTGATGACGAGCTCGAACCTCGTGGGATCTTCGATCGGCAGGTCGCCGGGGTTGGCGCCCTTGAGGACGCGGTCGACGTATCGGGCCGCTCGCCGGAACGTGTCGGTGAGGCTCGGCGCATAGGAGATGAGGCCGCCGGCTTCGACGTCGGCCTTCAGCGCGAACATGGTCGGGATCCGCTGCTTGGCCGCGAACTCGATGATGATCGGCCGGTATGCCGTCGTGAGCGCACTGGCGACGGTGATCAAGGCCTCGGGACGCTTTTGCGTCATCGCCGAGAAGGCCTTGGGGACATCGCTTGGGTCTCTCACTTCCAGAGACTGCAGCGTCACTCGTAGCTTGCGGGCCGCGGACTGCGCTTCTTGCCATTGCCGCTGTGAGCCTTGGCTCGTCGGAGTCCAGAGGAAGGCAACGCGGGAAAGCTTCGGAATGGCCTCCTTGAACAGCTCGAGCCGTTTCCCGGTCAGTTCTCCGGTAGACCAGCCGGGCCCCGTGATGTTCCCGCCCGGACGCGCCAGGCTCGTGACGAGCCCTTCCTCGACCGGATCGGTGAGCGAGGGGACGATGATGGGGATCGTCTTCGTCGCGTTTCTCGCGGCGTCGACAGTTCCCGGTACGGCGACGATGACGTCGACCTTGAGGGCGATCAGCTCGGCCGCCAGATCGGGCAAGAGCTCACGATTCCACGCCGCCGACCGGTACTCGACGAGGATATTTCGGCCCGCGATGTAGCCGAGCTCTCTCAATCCGTCGAGGAACGCCGCGCGCTCCGCGGAAGGCGGGTCGGCGAGCGGCGAAATGACGAGATACCCGATCCGGGGAATCTTGTCGGGGCGCTGCGCCTCGACGCCGGGTACGCCGATGATCATGAGCACCACGGCGATGAGCTTCAGCGCCCGAAGACTCATTCGGCGGTGATCCTTCGGATTCCTCGGGGGGTCACCTGATTCCCGGTACGCTCATCGGCTTGCCGTTGTCGAATGCCGTCAGGTAGAGCTCGAGGTCGGCGTACTCGGGTGCGTCGGCCGCGAGATAGTTCGTCCCCAGCGGCAGCATGCAGAACTGAAATCGAGTTCGAACACTCCAGATCGTCCGCGGGATCGTGAACCACACGGGGAAGTGCCGGGTCAAGCCGTTCTGTGCGAGGCTCAGGACCCGCGCGCCGGCGTACCGGCCCGCCCCGCGATCCCCATCGTGGCAGTCGGCGCAGGCGTGGTTCCGCTGCCCCACCCGCTGGTAATAGACAGCGCGCCCGCGTTCGTACGCCGCCCGCGCCTCGGGGCTCGTCACGTCGACGTTCACCGGCAGTCCATTCGACTGCATCTTGATGAGGATCGCCAGGGCGAGGTGAACAGGGCTCTGGGCGAGCATCTCGGCGCCAGTCCTCTCGGGGGTATGAACGGTGAGGTAATCCTCGATCGACATCACGCGCCCGTACGCCGCGAGGTACTTCGGATATTGCGTGGCAACGCCCTTCATCGCTTTCTCGAGGCCGCCGTCGTGGCAATCGGCGCAGGCCTTGCCGGACGGTCCCTTCGCTGACCACGCCGCCAGACCGCTCTCCGCCAGGAGGATCGCCGGGTTGTTGGCGGAATCCAGGTTGTCGCCCCAGTAGAGACCGACGCGCGGACGAGTGTGGGGGTTCCGAGTGGGGTCTTTCTCCACCGGCGGCACGAACGGCGGGTTTCCCTTGAGGGTCTGGAGAAACGCGACGATGTGCACGGTCTCCTCGGGCGACAGGATGCCGCTCGGTCCCCAGGGCGGCATGGTCGGATTTGCCAGAAACAGGCGCGCATCCCAGACGAAGTCGAAGAGGTACCGGTCCGGCAGACGCCGGTCGCCGATGACGGAGAGGTCGGGTCCGACGCTGCCGGCGGGCCAGACGTCGTCGCCCGGTATCAAATGGCAGCCGGTGCAGGGGGCCTTTTCACGCGACATGAACAACTCTCGACCCCGCCGGGGGTCGCCCTTGACGGCAGGCATGGGAATCCGGTTCGGGGGCGGGAACTTCTTGGTCTCGTTATAGGCGTAGGTGGGCCATCGCTCGAAGTTCGCCGTGACGGTGTTGAACGCATCGTCCTTGTACCGGATCTGTATGCGCTTGCCGTCGACCTCTTTGACCTCGCCCTTGGCCTCCGGGATCGCCCGCGACGTCCAGCGCGGCGGCGCCGAAGCCTGGTGCCTGTCAGCTCCCGGCACGCAGCCGAGCACCAGGAGAGCCCCAACCGCGAGGACGCTCGGCACGAGCGGCAGGCGAGAGCATCGGGAGCGACCCATGAGGAGTTGTCCGAAGGCCTGCCTTGGGCGCATAGTGTCTCGAAGCTTTGGAGACGTTCAGAGACTCTGGGACGGTGGAGGCCGCTTGTCAAGACAGTTGTCGCACCTGAGGAACGGAATGATGGAAAAGCAGGACGGTGGACACAACGTGAAGCACGGAACGGCCGTGACTGACAGCCACGGGTTGACCCGGCGGACGGTGCTGATGTCACTCGCCGCCTTCGGCGTCGCCGTCGCCGGTGGCCTTGCTGCGGCGCCCGGGACCGCGCACGGCCAGGCGCTCGGCCAGAACGAGAGTGTCGAGGAGGCGCTGAAGCGTCTCTTCGGCGGCAAGACGATCAAGGACGGTTCCGCCGCCATCAAGCTCGACGTCCCGCTCATCGCGGAGAACGGCGCGGTCGTCCCGGTCTCCGTCACCGTCGACTCGCCGATGACGCCCGCGAGCTGGGTGAAGCACATCTACGTCGTCGCCGACAAGAACCGTATCCCCGTCGTGACGCGGGTGACCCTGGCGCCCGAGGCGGGCCGCGCGTTCATGGGGGCGAACATCCGGCTGGGCGAGAGCGGCGACGTCCGCGCGATCGTGGAGCAGAGCGACGGCACGCTGCTCCAGGTCAAGCGCGAGGTGAAGGTCACCGTCGGCGGCTGCGGGGGCTAGCCATGGCAGACATCGGGAAGGTCCGGCTTCGCGTTCCCTCGAGTATCAAGCCCGGCGACGTCGTCGAGGTGCGTTCGCTCGTGATCCATCCAATGGAGCGGGTCGAGCGCGACGCGCAGGGCAAGATCGTTCAAAGGAACTACAATTACATCAACAAGGTCATCGTGACGTACCTCGGCAAGACGGTCGCGACCTTCGACACCACCCAGAGCGTGGCGGAAAACCCGTTCTTCTCCTTCACCTTCAAGGCGACCGACCCGGGCCAGCTCAAGGTCCAGTTCCTCGACACCACGGGCGGCCGATACGAAGGCACAGCCGACATCAAGTTCGCGTGAACGCTTCTCGATGAGGCGCGCGACGGCCCGCCGCGCGCTGCGCTGGGCGGCGCTCACGGCGCTGAGCGCCGGCTGCGCGGGGACGGCGGTCGACGTGCCCGACTACCGCAGCGTCCCCCAGTGGTCGTCGCGCGCGGTGCCTGAAGCGCGTGGTGAGTTGCGCACCCAGGCCGACGGCACGCGCGTGGCCGTCCGGTATCCCGGGTGGATGACGCGTGACTTCGAGCGGGCCGCCACGTTCGCCTACGACGACCGGCGGCCCGAGCCTCCCGTGCAGCGCGTGACGATGCCCACCGGCATCGTCGGCGACGCCGCCAAAGGACGCGCGCTCTTCTTGAGCCGCAGCAAGGGGCCGTGCACGGCCTGCCACCTGGTGCCGGGTGACGACGTCTGGCCCGCCGGGAGCGCCGGCCCCGACCAGTCGACGATCGGCGATCGCCGGCTTCCCGATGAGTACCTGTATCAGGCCGTCTGGGACCCGCGCGTCTACTTCCCGAACACGGTGATGCCACCGTGGGGAACGACCGGCATCTTCAGCTCCGAGGAGATCGTGCACATCGTCGCCTACCTCCAGACGCTCAAGGGGCCGGTGGCGGCCGAGAAGGATCGCGACCGGAATCCGTTCACGCGCGCGAAGCCCGCGGGGTTCGGCGACAACCTCGACCCGACGAACAACCCGGCGGTGGTCCTGGCCGAGGACGCCGAGGCGTTGTGGAACGCGCGCGGACCTGCCGGCAAGGCGTGCGCCGATTGCCACGAGGGCGGTGTGCCGCGGGCCATGCGCGGCGTCGCGCCGCGGTATCCGAAGTTCGTGAAGAGCTACGGCCGGGCGATGAGCGTCGAGGATTTTCTGGAGGTTCACGCGCCCGAGACGACGGGACGGGCAATGCCGAGCGAGTCGGCCGACAACCTCAACATGACGATGCTCGTCAAGCGCGCGTCGAACGGTCTGCCCGTGAGCGTCGACGTCGCGAGCCCCGAGGCCCGCGCGGCGCTCGCGCGCGGCAAGGCGACCTTCTATCGCAAAGTCGGCGAGCGGAACCACTCGTGCGCCGATTGTCACACCATCGAGAACGCCGCCGGGAAGTTCCTGGGAGGCCGCGTGCTGGCCGACGTGAGAACCGGCCTGACCAAGCACTTCCCGACGTGGCGAACCGACCGGGCCGAAGTGTGGGACATGCGCAAGCGCTTCCAGTGGTGCATGACGCCGCTCGGGATGAACATGCTCGCGTCGGATTCCATCGAGTACGCGGAGCTCGAGCTCTACCTGACCTCGTTCGACAACGGCAAACCGCTCAGCGTGCCGGGCATTCGCCACTAGCGCATGGACGTCTCGCGGCGCGACCTCGTCAAGCTGCTCGCGATCGCCGCGGGCGCTGGGCTCGCGCCGCGGCGCCTCGAGGCCGCCGACGGCCCCGCGCGGCTCCTGGCCTTCGAGCCGCTCGGCAACGTGACCCTGCTCCACATCACCGACGCGCACGCCACGCTTCGCCCGGTGTTCTATCGCGAGCCCCACTCGGTCAGCGGCGTCGGCGCCGAGCGAGGTCGACCGCCGTTTCTCGCGGGTGCCGAGCTGCTGCGCGCGTATCATCTGGCGCCCGCCACCGTGGAGGCGTACGCCTATACCGACCTCGATTTCCCGACCCTGGCGGCGCGCTATGGACGCATGGGCGGCTATGCCCATCTCGCCACCCTGATCCGGCAGGTTCGCGACGAGCGCGCGGGACGCACGCTCCTGCTCGACGGCGGCGACACCATCCAGGGCTCGGCGACTGCCCTCTGGAGCCGCGGCGAAGACATGGTGCGCGTCTCGAACCAGCTCGGCGTGGAGGTCTTCACGCCCCACTGGGAGTTCGTGTACGGGCTCGACCGCGTCAAGGAGCTCTTCGGCGATCGCGAGCAGAAGGGCCTCTTCGGGGGCGACTTCGTCGCGCACAACGTGGCGGAGCTCAACTGGGCCGACCGCCCGTTTCGTCCGTTCACGATTCGTGACGTGGGCGGCGCGCGCGTGGGCGTCATCGGCCAGGCGTTCCCATACACTCCGGTGTCTCATCCCCGGCGCTTCGTGCCCGACCTGACGTTCGGCATCAAGGAAGACGGTGTCCAGGCTCTGGTCAACGAGCTGCGGGATGGGAAGAAAGTCGACCTGGTCGTCTTGCTCTCGCACAACGGCGTCGCGGTCGACGTGAAGCTTGCTGGACGGGTCCACGGCCTCGACGTCGTGCTCGGTGGCCACACTCACGACGCGCTGCCCCAGCCGATCCTCGTGGGGCGTACGCTCGTCGTGAACTCGGGCTCGCACGGCAAGTTCTTGAGCCGGCTGGACCTGGATGTCCAGCGCGGACGAGTCCGCGCCTATCGCTATCGCTTGATGCCGGTCCTGTCGCAGGACATCCCCGCGGATCCGAACATGGCGCGACTGATCGAGGAGATTCGCCAACCTTACGAGGCGAAGCTGAGCGAGCGGCTGGCGGTGTCCGAAACCTTGCTCTATCGGCGCGGCACTTTCAACGGGACGTTCGACGAGCTGATCCTCGACGCGCTGCTGCGCGGCGCCGACGCCCAGATCGCGTTCTCGCCGGGCTTTCGGTGGGGGATCACGATCGTGCCGGGGCAGGAGATCACCCTCGAAGACGTGTACGCTCACACCGCCGTGACCTACCCGAACACGTGGGTGCGCGAGATGACGGGGAGCGAGGTCCACCGGGTGATGGAAGACGTCGCCGACAACCTCTTCCATCCCGACCCGTACTATCGACAGGGCGGCGACATGGTGCGGCTCGGCGGGCTGACGTATACGATCGATCCGTCCAAGCGCGTCGGCCGGCGTATCCGAGACATCCGCGTGGCGGGGCGCGCCATGGAGCCCACCCGTCTCTACAAGGCGACGGGCTGGGCGAGCCTCGCCGAGGTCGACGGGCCCCCGGCGTGGGACGTCGTCGCCGGCCACCTTCGCAGTCTGGGGCGCGTGAGGCTCGCGCCCCGCACGCGCGTGCGGGTCGTGGGCCGCAAAGGAGAATGAGATGCGAAGCGGTAGGTTCGCGCTCGCGCTCGCGCTGATCGGACTCTGGCTGCTACCGGCCGCGGCGGCGGACGATTCGTTCGACGATCTGCTCTCGGCGTTCCAGGTCACGCCGCTCGGCGACCAGAGCCCGATGCCGTTCCTCCTCGAAGGGCTCGATGGCAAACCCGTCGGCCTCGCCGACGTGCGTGGCCGAGCCGTCATGCTCTATTTCTGGGAGAGCACGTGACCGTACTGCGCGAGGGAGTTGCCCTCGACGATCGAGCGAGTCCAGCAGGAGCTCCGTGACGAGGGGCTCGTCGTGCTGGCGATCAACCTCGGCGAGAAGCGGGATCTGGTCGCGGCGTGGGTGAAGAGCCGGGGCGTGACATCCACGGTGCTGCTCGACGCGAACAAGGAGGCCGAGAAGAGCTATCAGATCGGCTTCACGCCGACCGTCTTCCTCGTCGACCGCCAGGGCAGGCTGGTCGGCAAGGCGATCGGCGAGCGCCAGTGGATGGGCGAGCAGGGCAAGGCGCTGCTGCGCCGGCTGCTGGCGCGCCCGAGCTAACGCCGCCGGCGCGGGGGCCCGCCCGCCTCGCTGAGCGCCGACCTCAGCGCCTGCAGCAGGGCTCGCGCCGCCGCGGAGAGCGGTCGCGAACGCGGGTGAATCACGTCGAGGCTGCGGGCGATCGGCTCGGCGTCCACGATCTCGATCGCCACCAGGCTGCGACGCCGTAGCTCGCGTCCGACCGCCAGGTGCGGAAGAAAGGCGAGCCCCATCCCGCGCTCGACCATCCGCTTCGCCGTCTCGATCGTCTCGACCTCGAGCGCCACGTTGGGGACGAACCCGGCGCGCCGGAACAGGCCCTGGGTGAGGGTCCAGTCGCTCGAGCCTCGGTCGAAGAACACCAGCGGCCGGTCGGCGATCTCCTCGAGCCGTGCCCGGCGGGTACTCACGGGCCAGGACGCCGCGCGGCCGACCAGGACGAGCGGATCGTCGCGGAGGCTCACGGTCTCGACCTCGGGATGGTGCAGCGACCGGGCGAGGCCGATCTCGGCGTCGCCGCGCAGCACCATCTCCAGCACCTCCTTCGAGTGGCCGGACCGCACGGTGATCATCACGTCCTTGTGCGAGGTCTGAAATCGCTTGAGGACGTCGGGCAAGAGGTAGGTGCAGATCGACAGCACCGCGGCGATCTGGATCGCGCCGCCGCTGGCGGGGCGGATGTCGTGCACCGCCTGGCGGGCGAGCGCGACCGCCTGCAGCAATTGCTCGGCGTGCGGCCGGAGCGCGCGACCGGCGGCCGAGAGCGCCATCCCGTGTCCCTGGCGGCCGCGCTCGAAGAGCCGCACGCTCAGCGAATCCTCGAGCGCGCGAATGCGCGCGCTCACCGCCGGCTGCGTGAGCCGCAGCGCCGCGGCGGCGCGCCGGAAGCCGCCGAACGTCCCGACCGCGAGAAACGCCTCGACCTGAGGGATTTCCATCAGGGCTCCGTTCCGGGATCTACCCTAGTGATAAATATATTTTATCCCGGATATAAAAACAATAACGTTGCTTTGTTGGTGGCCCGCCCGCACTCTAGAAACCATAAATACACACCACGCGGTTTGCGAACGCGGGGAGGAGAG
The DNA here is from genome assembly GCA_003220495.1 of Candidatus Rokuibacteriota bacterium. Taxonomy (GTDB): domain Bacteria; phylum Methylomirabilota; class Methylomirabilia; order Rokubacteriales; family CSP1-6; genus AR31. Next base: position 79,441 of record QHSP01000018.1, read on the forward strand.
CACGATGTCGACGACGTGCGAGTGCGGAGTGACGCTCGAGCAGCCGGGCCGGACGGCGCGCTGCCAGGAGTGCGACGTGGCGGCCTGCCCGAGCTGCGTCGTCCATATAGAGACCGTCACCTATTGCCGGTGGTGCGCGACCGTGCTCGCGCGCCACCGTGTCGCCTGAGGAGGGGTCGATGCCGGAGAACAAAGGACGACAGTTCCGACGCCTGCTGAAGGAAGAGCCCTATCTGTTCACGGGCGGCATCTATCAGCCACTCGACGCCCAGATCGCCGAGCGCGTGGGCATGAAGTCGATCTACCTGAGCGGCTACTCGATGGCCCTGCACAACGCGTGGCCTGACATGGGCTTTCTCACCCAGACGGAGGTCGCGCGGATCGCGTCGATGGTCGCGTCGGCCACGAGCCTGCCGGTCATCGCCGATGCCGATGACGGCTACGGCAATGCGCTCTCGACGATCCGGACGGTGCAGGAGTTCATCAAGACGGGCGTCGCCGGCATCCACCTGGAGGACCAGCGCTTCCCGAAGCGCTGCGGCCACATCGCCGGCAAGACGATCGTGAGCCTCGAGGAGGCGCTGGGCAAGTATCGCGCGGCCCTCGACACGCGCGACCGCCTCGACCCCGACTTCGTGATCATCGCCCGGACGGACGCCTACGGCGCCGTCGGTGGGAGCCTCGAGGAGGCGATCCGCCGCGGCCGCGCCTACGCCGACGCGGGCGTCGACTCTGTGTGGTGCGAGCTCTCGAACGCCTCGCGCGAGCCCGCGGTGGCCTTCGCCAAGGCGATGCGCGAGACGCATCCGGACCTGCCGCTGTCGTTCAACTACTCGTCCTCGTTCCGGTGGCACCAGGATCCGAACCCGTTCACGTTCAAGGAGCTGGGCGAGCTCGGCTACAAGTTCATCTTCATCACGCTCTTCGCCTCCCACGCGGCGACCTACGCGACCTGGAACGCGATGGAGGAGCTGGTGCGCGACCAGGAGCAGGCGCAGTGGATGCTCGAGAAGGCGAAGGTGGGCCATCCGACCGAGAGCCACCACGTGATGGCGCGCGTGTCCTACTTCCAGGAGCTCGAGAAGAAGTACATTCCGGGCACCGAGGAGCGGATCAAGTCCTCGGCCGGCTTCGACGACCACCGGATGCATTAGTTGGAGATCGGCTGCTTCTCCTTGGCTTCCGGGGGCCGCTCGCCGGAGCGCTGCGGGGGCTGACCTTGCTTGGCCTCAGGGTGCCGGCGCTGGTCCTGCGTTCCCTGAGGACGCCCGTGGCGTAGCTCTCCGGAGCTCCGCGGTGGAGGCGGCGGCGGGCCCGTCTTCCGGCCGCCGTTGCTGTCGTCGACTGGTGGCCGCTTGCTCTGCCCGGATTCTGGCTGCGCGGGAGTCGTGCGGGGACCGGGTCGCGGTTGGGCGGGCGCGGCGTTCGGTGCGGAGCCCGGCTCTGGTCGCCGCGCATTCGGTGTCTCGCCTGCGCGCGGCCGCTGACCCGAGCTCGGACTTTCCGTCGGCGCCGCGGTGACCATGCGCTTCGGCGCGGGTACGATTCGCGGTGACGACGTCGGCGTCGCCTCGCGCTCCGCGCCGAGCCCCTGGGCGCGCAGCGCCGGGGAAAAGTCCCGAGGCGTGCGTGTGGCCACCACCGTACGGTCCCGAGTGGCCGCGGGTGGCGTCAAGGTCGATCGGTCGGCGCTCATCGCGCTGGCCGCGACCGGCTTGACTTGAAGTTGACCACGAACCGGCGCCAGCTCGCGCACGCGCGCGTCGTCGACTCGCGTGGTCTGGACCGGCCCGCGTCCGAAGCGATCCTCCGACACTCCCACGACCGCGTTGTGCACGTGGACGTTGCTGTACACGTTGATGTTGGTCACGTTGACGGTCGTGGTGCGATTGACGACGACGTTGTTCACGACGCGCGGGCCACCCCAGCCGCCCCACCAGGCGACGCCGACGAATCCCGGACGACCCCACCATGGGATGACAGGCTCGCCCCAGCCGAGAGGCGCCCAGTGCACCGGACGTGCGGCGACGACCACGGGACCGCCGAGGAACACGACGAGAGCCGGCGCGTACACGGGCCGGACGACGACGGGACCAGGCGCCCATCCCCAGTAGCCTCTGACGAAGACCCAGCGGCCGTAGTGGTACGGCGCCCATCCCCATGGCGCGGCATCGAGCCAGGTCCAGCCAAAGCGCGGATCCCAGATCCACCGTCCCGCGCTGTACGGCACCCACCCCGGAGGGACGCTCGCCGGCACCCACACGGAACCGTACGTCTCTTCCGTGCGCCAGGTCCCGTGCTGCGCGAGCTCTTCGGTTCCGTACATGGCGGGTGAGACGTTCTGCGCGTTCGTCGGCTGCATCAGGTAGGTCGTGCGCTGGTTGTTCCAGCGGTCCCACGCGGTCAGCGGCGGCGCCGCGCTCGTCTCCACGTTCGGCGTCTCGGCGCCCGCGATCACGATTTGCTGGTTAGTCGCGACGGTCGCCGCGGCTCCCGAAGCCGGGGTCGCCGTGGCGCTGCCTCCGCGATGCGCCCTGAAGGTCGTGGTGTCCTCGGAGAGATCGACGTGGTAGTAGCCCCTGCGGTCGATCGTGAAGGCCGCGTTCGGCGTATCGATCTCCACCCTGTGGCCGGCCGGGATCTCTCGCACGTCGAACGCCGCGTGGCCCGCCGTCACACGAAACTGCACGAAGTCCGGCTCATCGTTGTCCAGGCCGAGCTGCGTGCCGTTGCCGGCTCGAACGAAGGCGCGCGGCCCGATTTGGAGCTCGGCGTTGCCGTCGGGACCCGTATACAGAACGTCGCCGGGCGCCAGCGGCGTGTTGGTCTTGGCCTCGGCCCACTCCTGTGCGCCCGGACGCCAGAAGGACACTTCGCCGTAGAGATAGCTCACTCGTGTCGGCGTGATGTCGCTGGCTTGCTCCGGGGACGGCGGGTCGGCGGCCGGGATCGAGCCCGGGCCGCTCACCGCGATCGCCAGAATGAGACACGCTACGATGACACGTCGACTCTGCATGTCGACTCCTTGGGAGGACTTCGTTTTGAGACTCGACAGTCGGGTCGAATGTTTACGTCGAATGTTTACAATGTAGCCCGGTAGCTCGTCATTCAATGCCTCGAAACCATCCTGGCGGGGGATCCATGTGCTTTTCGCGCTTCCACCCGCGCCCGGACAGGCACGTCCGGTAGAAGCCCTCGTAGACGACGCCGTATTGAGCCGAGGATGGGCTCGGCGCCGCCTCTTTCGCGCACTCGCGGTTATCGCGATCGAACTGCTCCTGGGTCGCGCCGGGTTGACCCCAGTAGAATTTTCCGCAACCGGTGAGAGCGACCACCGCGAGCGCGGCACCCAGCACGATGCCGACGATGCGAGACGAGCCCATGACCGCCTCCAGCTCGGGTCTTTGTCTGATTTGTGCCCATTGTGATACCCGTATCGTCAGCGGGACAAGAGCCGGGGTGAGTTCCCTAAGGGGCAGTCCAACGGGAGGAACAGGTCATGGCAACGCAAACGGCGTGGCGAGGGGCTCTGATCGTGGTCGCGCTGTCGGCGGTGTGCGCCGGCTGCAGCACCCTCGGCGCCGCCCAGCAGGTGCCCGTGAGCCCGGTAGGAACCGCCGATCTGAAGCCGACGAAGCCCGACCCCAGCGCCGGGCTCGTGGCCGTCCGTTCTGGATTCGACGCGAAGAAGTATCCCGCCATCGCGATCGTGTCGTTCCCGGTAACGGACTCCGGCGCGATGAGCAAGGAAGAAGCCAAGCTGACGGTGTCGATCCCTCCTTACTTCCAGCTCCAGATCGTCCAGCGGCTCCGAGCCACCAACGCATTCGCGCGCGTCGACCTCGTGACGGAAGGGACGGCGGCCCCGAGCGGTGAAGGGCTCCTTCGACTCGAGGGGCGGATCACGCGTCTTGCGGCCGGCGACGACACGTCGGCGTGGGTGCCGTTCTCCGGCTATAGTCGCCTCGGGGACCGGATGAAAGCGCAGATCGAGACGAGCCTGGTGGACGCGCAAACGGGACAGGTCATGGCCGTCACCGCCGATCGTCGGGAGGCGCCGAACTCGGGGTTCCAGACCGCGGAGTCGTACGTGGAGGAGTCGTTTCAGGCGCTGGCGCGTGATCTCGTCCTGTTCCTGGAGCGCCTTTCCAAGGGTCAGGTCGCCCGAAGCAACTAGCATGATGGTCGACGCCGTCGAAACGGACGTTCTGATCCTCGGCGCCGGGGGCGCCGGGCTCTGCGCTGCGCTCCACGCCGCCGACCGTTCGCCGAACCTCTCGGTCACCGTCGTCGTCAAGGGATTGCTGGGCCGCGCGGGCTGCACGCGCATGGTGCAGGGCGGCTACAACGCCGTGCTGACGGCGCCCGACTCGCTCGACGCGCACTTCCTCGACACGCTCGCGGGCGGCGGCTGGATCAACGACCAGGAGCTCGTGTGGACTCTGGTGGTGGAGGCGCCGGGGCGGGTGCTCGAGCTCGAGTCACGCTACGGCTGCCTCTTCGACCGCACCCACGAGGGTCGCATCCACCAGAAGCCCTTCGCCGGCCAGACGCACGATCGGACGATCCACAAGGGCGACCTCACCGGCATCGAGATCATGAATCGTCTCTCGGAGCAGGTGCTGAGGCGCCCGAACGTCCACGCGCTCGAGGAATGCCGGGCGGTCGAGCTCCTGCTCGACGGCGAGGGGCGCTGCACCGGGGCGCTCGTCCTCGAGGTCCGGACCGGCCATTTCGTCGTCGTGACGGCCCGCGCGACCCTGCTGGCGATGGGCGGCGGGCCAACCATGTACAAGGTCGTCGCGTGCTCTGCCGACAAGGCCGCCGACGGCATCGCGCTCGGATATCGAGCCGGCCTCCCGCTCCGCGACATGGAGATGATCCAGTTCCATCCCACGGGGCTCGTGATCCCCGATTCGCTGATGACGGGGGCGCTCCTCGAAGAAGGGCTTCGCGGGGCCGGTGGCCATCTTCGGAACGGACGCGGTGAGCGCTACATGGAGCGCTACGACCCGGCGCGGATGGAGCGCTCGACGCGCGATCTCGTCGCGCGCGCCTCGTTCCTCGAGGTGACGGAGGGGCGTGGGACGCCGAACGGCGGTGTGTGGATCGACGTCTCTCATCTCGGCGTCGAGGTCGTCGAGCGGAACTTCCGCGGCATGGTGCGGCGCTGTCGGGACTTCGGCCGGGATCTGGCGCGCGCGCCTGTCGAGGTCGGGCCGACGACCCACTTCATGATGGGGGGTGTCGTCGTCGACACCGCGTGCCGCACGCCGGTCGAGGGGCTCTTCGCGGCCGGCGAGGACACTGGGGGCGTCCACGGCGCCAACCGTCTGGGCGGAAACGGCGTTGCCGAGTCGACCGTGTTCGGCGGCCTCGCTGGCGACGTGATGGCAGATTATGTCCCGGGGCGCACGCGGGTGCGCGAGGGCCGAGCTCGTGTGGATAGCATGGTCGCGCGGCTCATGGCGCCGCTGGAGCGCCGGGGCGGCGATCTCTACGGCCTGCAACGCGAGCTGCGCGAGGTGATGTGGGAGCGCGCAGGGCTCGTCCGCGACGGCGAGGGGCTCAAGGCGGCCGCCAAAACGGCGGATCGGATCGCCGACGAGCTCACGCGCGTCGGTGTCCCGGGCGGGACGGCGTTCAACCTGGCGTGGCAGGACTGGATCAATCTGACCAATCAGGCGCTCGTCGGGCGCCTGATCGCCACCAGCGCCCTGGCGCGCACGGAGAGTCGCGGCGCGCACTACCGGAACGATTTCCCCGCGCCGTCGACCGCGCCGCTCTACACCGTGCGCGTGCAGGCGCGCGCCGGCGAGAGCGTGGTGTGGACCGAGCCGGTGGCCCTGACGCGCGCGACGCCGGCAGGGGCGGGACGTGTCTCGGCGATGGTCGACGTCGGTGACTGAAGCGACGACAGACGAAGGAGGCGACGCGATGGCGTTCGACGGTGAAGCGTTCGTGAAGCGATTCAACACGGTGTGGAACGGACACGACGTGGACGGGATTCTCGCCATGATGACCGACGACGTCATCTTCGAAGCGTCGTTCGGGAAAGACCCCTGGGGGTCGCGAGTCGTCGGCAAGCCGGCGGTCCGCGAGTTCCTCGAAGAGATGTTCCAGCGCGTGCCCGACATCCGCTGGGACGAGATCCGCCACTTCGCCCGCGCCGAGCTCGCCGTGGTCGAGTGGCTGACCACCGGGACGCCGCGCGGGTCCACGCGCTTCGAGGTGCAGGGCTGCGACCTTCTCACCCTGCACAACGGCAAGATCGCGGCGAAGCGCTCCTACCGCAAGGGACAGCTCTGAGCCGCGTTCTCAAGCGCGAATGGAGCACCGCGGAGGGCTGGCGCGACACGAAGGCCGGTATGTGGGCGTGGCTCATCCAGCGCGCCGCGGCCGTGGCGCTCCTGCTCGTGATCGTTCTGCATCTGGTGAACCCGTTCCGGCGCGGCGTGCAGGCGGCGCTCCTCGGGCTGGTGCTCGTGCACGCGCTGCTCGGCGTGCGCGCGATCCTTCTCGACTTCGGCCTCGCGTACCGCTGGCACCGCGCCCTCTTCGGGCTCGCGCTGGTGCTCGCCGCGCTGCTCTTCGTCGTGGTCTGGGTGTGGAGGTGGTACTGACCGAGCCGGACTACATCGGGCGGGATGACACGATCGCGGCGTAGAGCTTGCTCTGGCGATAGAAGTGTCGCAGCCGGTAGTGCTCATTGACATCGTGCTGCTGGTTGTTACTGTTGGCGGCCGGAATCCAGAGACAGGGCATGCCCAGGACGTCGGTGAAGACGTGCAGGGGCAGGGTGCCGCCGAGAATCGGCAGCGCCACCGGCTCCTCGCCGCCGTACTCCTCCAGCAAGCGTAGAAGCCAGCCGAACTCCGGCCGCGCGGGCGACGTGTAGCTGGCGGGCTGGCCGTCGGCCTCGACCGTGAACGTGATCCCCGGCGTGCGGCTCTGATGGTCGGCGACCGCGCGCTGGACGAGGTCGCGCATCGCGGCGACCGGCGTGTCGGGTGTCAGCCTGATGTCGAGACGCGCGTGGGCCGTGCGCGGAATGATGGTCCGCCGGAGCGTGGGCGAGGCGCCGTCGGACATGAAGTGATTGATGTTCACGGTCGGTTTCAAGAATGGCGTCCACATCGCCTTGTCTTGCCACTTCGCGAAGACCTCGCTCGCCTCGCGCCGGAACGCCTCGTGCTCGGCCGACCACGCCCGAACGCGCTCCTCGATGTCGCCGATCAGCCGGGCGAGGGGAAGGACCGGGTTCGGCACGATGTTGCCGTAGTTGCCGGAGTGGACCGAGGCGGCCTGGCCGTTGTCGGCGACGATGTTGACGGTGAGGAGCCCGCGCACGCCCATCACGAGGGTGGGCGCGTCCTTCTGCTTGGGGCCGTCCGAGCCGATCAGGACGTCGGCGGCGAGCTTCGCGCGATGGGCTCGAGCGATCGCCTCGAGGTTCGGGCTCCCGTGCTCTTCCTCGCCGTCGAGGACGATCTTGACCTTCCAGCAGGCGGTGCCGGCTCGGACCGCGTCCATGGCCCCGAGGATGTTCGAGAGGTGCTGGCCTTTGTTGTCGGCTCCGCCGCGCGCCACCAGCACCAGGTCTTCCAGCGCCTCGTCGCCGATCAAGCGCGGCTCGACCGCGCGCCCGTCGAGGAAATAGGCCGGCACGAACGGCTCGCACGCGACGCCCTGCCACGTCCAGCGCGCCACGTCGCCGGTGGGCTGGACGTCGTAGTGGCCGTAGAGGAGAAGGGTCGGCGCTTTCTCGGGGCCCGGCAGCTCGCCGTAGAGGGCGGGCGTTCCCCGGCCGTCGGGGGGCGCCAGCGGCGTGAGCTCGAGGCCGAGCCTGCGCCACAGACCGCGAACGGCATCGATCATCTCGGGCGTGACCTGGCGACTGATCGTGGGGATTCTGAGATAGCGATCGAGGACTTCGAGCCGGTCGTGACGCGAGGACATTGAAGTGGCGGTAGTATAACGCCGACGATGGCGTCGCCCGTCTCACTCTGCGTCTTTCGCTGGACCGCCGGCCAGGCCGAGCGTCTCGACGAATATCGGGTGACCGCCGCGGCCGACACGACGGTGCTCGACGCGCTCGTCGAGATCCAGCGCACCCAGGATCCCACGCTCGCCTTCCGCTACGCGTGTCGCGTCGGGATGTGCGGGTCGTGCGCGATGGTGGTCAACGGCCGGGAGCGGTGGGCCTGCCGCACTCGGCTCGGGTCGCTCGGCCAGGGGCCGATCAGCGTGCGGCCGCTCTACCACTTCCCCCTGCTGCGTGACCTGGTCGTGGACATGACGCCGTTCGCGGCCAAGCTCCGGGACGTGGGCGCGGCCCTCACGCCGCGGGCGGAGGCCGAGCCGTACGCCCTGGTGTCTGGGCTCTCCGCCGAGCGCCGCGAGATCGACCTGGCGATCGAGTGCATCGGCTGCGGGATGTGCGTCTCGGCGTGCACGATGGTCGGACACAACGAGCGATTTCCGGGCCCGGCTGCGCTCAACCGGGCGCTGACCCTGGAGCTGGACCACCGCGACGCCGCACGCGAGCCGCGCTGGCGCGTGCTCCTCAGCGATGACGCGCTCGCGCGGTGCCACGGCCAGGGCAACTGCACGGAGGTCTGCCCGATGGGCCTCTCGCCGGCCGACTCCATTCGCCGACTCCGCCGGCTCGCCGTCTCTCGCGTGCTCGGTCTGTCGGGTTGATTCGTCTCGGCGAGCTGACCTCGCCCGGAGCCGCAAGGCTCGCGCGTGATCCCCGCGCCGTCGTGTTACTTCCGCTCGGCGCGATCGAGCAGCATGGCCCGCATCTTCCGCTGCTGGTCGACTGGCGCGGCGCCGAGGAGCTGGCGCGCCGGGTCGCGCCGCATCTTCGTCGTGGCGGGTGGCGTCCGGTTCTCGCTCCGTCGATCCCCTACGGCGTCAGTACCCTGGCCGTCGGGTGGCCGGGCACGGTCTCGCTGTCGGTCCCGACGCTCCGCCGCCTCATCGTCGAGGTGGTCGGCGGGCTCGCGAGCCATGGGTTTCGACGATTCATCCTGACCAACTACCAGGCGGACCCCGACCACCTGCTCGCGATCGCACAAGCACGGCGAACGTTGGCCCGCCGCCGTCTGCGGGTTCTCGTCGCCGGCTTCTCACCGGGCGCGAAGCCGCCGACGCCGATGGTCAATCGCCGGATCCAGGCGCTCATGCGGAGCCCGAATCCCGGCGCCGAGTGGCATTCGGGCGAGCTCGAGACCGCATTGATGCTCTCGGTCGAGCCGAAGCTGGTCCGCCAGCGCATCGCGCGGCGGCTGGCGCCGGCGTGGTTCGACTTTCGGCGCGAGCTCGCTCGCGGCGCGCGCAATTTTCGTGACCTCGGCCCGGGCGGCGCGGGGTATTTCGGCTGGCCCGCCGCGGCGCGTGCGCGGACCGGCCGCGCCGTCATGGCGCTGCGCGCCCGATTGATCGCCCGAGCGCTGATCGAGTCGCTCGGGAGGCCGCCGCGTTCTTGACCCTGTCGGCGCGGCGCGTTAGAGTGATGCGTCATTGAAATCGACGAGATGGGCCGCAATACGCTCGTTCACGGCCTCACGAGAGGGCACCCGCGCGAGGAGAAGGACACCGATGGGTAGCGAGGTACAACGCTGATGGCCAGACCGAAGATCACGGTCGTCGGCGCCGGCAACGTCGGCGCGACCGTCGCCCAGTACGCGGTGGAGAAGGAGCTCGGCGACGTCGTGCTGGTCGACGTGATCGAGGGGATCCCGCAGGGCAAGGCGCTCGACCTGGCTCAGGCCGGCCCGGTGCACGGGTTCGACTCGTCGCTGGTCGGCACGAACGGCTACGACGAGACGGCCGACTCCGACGTGGTCGTCATCACTGCCGGCATGGCGCGCAAGCCCGGCATGACGCGCGACGACCTCCTGTTCAAGAACGCCGAGATCGTCGGCTCGGTCGTCGAGCAGGTGGCGCGGCGCTCGCGCACCGCCATCCTGGTCCTGGTCACCAATCCGCTCGACGCGATGGTGCAGCTGGCGTGGAAGAAGTCGGGGTTCCCGGCGGAGCGGGTCATCGGCATGGCCGGCGTGCTGGACTCGGCGCGCTTCCGCACGTTCATCGCGCGCGAGCTCGACGTCTCCGTGGAGAACGTCACCGCGTTCGTGCTGGGCGGCCACGGCGACACGATGGTGCCGCTGCCGCGCTACTCGACGGTGGCGGGGATCCCGATCACCGATCTCCTCTCGAAAGAGAGAATCGATGCGCTCGTCGCCCGCACCGCCAACGGCGGCGCCGAGATCGTGAACTTCCTCAAGTCCGGCAGCGCCTACTACGCGCCCGGCGCCTCGGCGGTCGAGATGGTCGAGGCCATCCTGAAGGACAAGAAGAAGATCTTGCCATGCGCCGCGTACCTGAACGGCCAGTACGGCGTGCGTGGGCTCTACGTCGGCGTGCCGGTCAAGCTCGGCCGCTCGGGCGTCGAGCAGATCGTCGAGATCACGCTGACGCCGGACGAGCAGGCGGCGTTCAAGAAGTCGGCCGACGCGGTGCGGGAGCTGGTCGACAAGCTGAAGCTCTAAACGAGGAGCCGGGGGATGGCGAAGCGAGCGAAGGCGAGCGCGAGGAAGTCGTCGTGAGGGACGTTCACGTCAGCGCCATCGTCGACGCGGTCAAGAAGCTCTGTATCGGCGCCAACGTGGAGCTCGAGCCCGACATGCTGCGCGCCTTCGACCGGGCGCTGACGACCGAGCGCTCGCCGGCCGGCCGGCAGGTGCTGCAGATCCTGAAGGACAACGCGGAGATGGCCCGGACCCGGCGCATCCCGTATTGCCAGGACACCGGCTTCGTCGTGTGTTTCGTCGAGCTCGGCCAGGACGTGCACGTGACCGGCGGCGGGCTCTACGACGCGATCAACGAGGGTGTTCGCCAGGGCTATCGCGAGGGTTATCTGCGCGCCTCGATCGTACGGTCGCCGCTCGACCGCGTGAACACCGGCGACAACACGCCGGCGGTGATCCATGTCGACGTGATGCCGGGCGCCGAGCTCAAGCTCGCGATCATGGCCAAGGGTGGCGGCTGCGAGAACCGTTCGAAGTACACGATGCTGACGCCGGCCGCGGGCCTCGAGGGCGTGAAGGACTTCATCATCGATTGCGTGAAGATGGCGGGCCCGGACGCCTGCCCGCCGCTCATCCTGGGCGTGGGCGTCGGCGGCACGTTCGAGAAGGCCGCGCTCCTGTCGAAGAAGGCGCTGTTCCGCGAGGTCGGCTCTGCCAACCCGGATCTCGCGCTCGACGCCTTGGAGAAGGAGCTGCTCGCGCGCGCCAACCGGCTTGGTATCGGCCCGCAGGGTTACGGCGGCGACACGACCTCGCTCGGCATCCACGTGCTCACGTATCCCTGCCACATCACGTCGCTGCCGGTCGCGGTCACGATCGAGTGCCACGCGCACCGCCACAAGGAGGCCACGCTGTGATCAAGGAGGCCACGCTGTAACATGCCGACCGATCCAGGCAAGATCATTTGGACGGAGATCGACGAAGCGCCCGCGCTGGCCACCTACTCGCTGCTGCCGATCATCAGGAAATACACCGGCGGGACCGGTATCGCCATCGAGACGGCGGATATCTCGCTGGCCGGGAGAATTCTCGCGAATTTCCCCGAAGACCTGACCCCGGCCCAGCGGGTGCCGGACTGGCTGACGCAGCTGGGCGAGCTCGCGAAGCGGCCCGAAGCCAACATCATCAAGCTGCCGAATATCAGCGCGTCGGTGCCGCAGCTCAAGGCCGCGATCCGAGAGCTGCAGGGGCAGGGCTATCGGGTTCCGGACTATCCTGAAAATGCGACGGGCCCTGCAGAGCAGGCGATCAAGACGCGCTACGCGAAGGTCTTGGGAAGCGCCGTCAACCCCGTGCTGCGGGAGGGAAACTCCGACCGTCGGGCCGCCGCCGCGGTGAAGGAGTACGCGAAGAAGCATCCGCACAAGCTGGGCCCGTGGACGCCGGATTCGAGGGCGCACGTGGCCACCATGAGTCGCGGCGATTTCGCGGCCAACGAGAAATCAGTGACCGTCCCCGAGGCGACCACCGTCCGGATCGAGTTCACCGACAAGACCGGAAACGTCAAAGTCTTGAAGGACAAGATCGCCCTCAAGGCCGGCGAGGTGATCGACGGCACCTTCATGAGCAGCGCGGCGCTGGTGAGCTTCCTCGAGGCTCAAATCGAGGACGCCGAGAAGCGAGGCGTGCTGTTCTCCATCCACCTCAAGGCCACGATGATGAAGGTCTCCGATCCGATCATCTTCGGCTATGCCGTGAAGACGTTCTTCCGGGACGTCTTCGACAAGCACGCGGCGGCCTTCCAGGAGATCGGCGTCGATCCGAGCAACGGCCTCGGAGACCTGTACGCGGCGATCAAGCGCCTGCCGCAGGCCAGGCAGGCGCAGATCGAAGCGGACATCCAGGCGTCTTACGCCAAGCGGCCGCCCCTGGCGATGGTCAACTCCGACAGGGGGATCACCAACCTGCACGTGCCGAGCGACGTGATCATCGACGCCTCGATCCCCCCGATGATCCGCGACTCCGGGAAGATGTGGGGACCGGACGGCAAGCTCCACGAAGCGAAGGCGGTCATTCCCGACCACAGCTATGCGCCGCTCTATCACGAGGCCATCGAGCACTGCAAGCAGCACGGCGCGTTCGACCCGAGGACCATGGGCACCGTGCCGAACGTCGGGTTGATGGCGCAGCAGGCCGAAGAGTACGGCTCGCACGACAAGACCTTCCAGATCTCGGCGGCCGGCACGGTTCGCATCGTCGACGCCCAGGGCAAGACGCTGATCGAGCACGCCGTGGAGGCTGGCGATATCTGGCGGGCCTGCCAGGTGAAGGATGCGCCGATCCGGGACTGGGTGAAGCTCGCCGTCACCCGGGCGAGGATCACCGGCGCGCCGGCGGTGTTCTGGCTCGACAAGAAGCGGGCACACGACGCGCAGGTCATCGACAAGGTGACCCGATACCTTCGCGACCACGACACCAGCGGGCTCGACATCCGCATCATGTCCGTCGCCGACGCCGCGCGCTTCTCGCTGGAGCGGATGCGCGCCGGCCAGGACACGATCTCGGTGACCGGCAACGTCCTGCGCGACTACAACACGGACCTGTTCCCGATCCTCGAGCTCGGCACCAGCGCGAAGATGCTCTCCATCGTGCCGCTCATGGACGGCGGCGCCCTCTTCGAGACCGGCGCCGGCGGCTCGGCTCCCAAGCACGTCGAGCAGTTCCTGGACGAGGGACATCTCCGGTGGGATTCCCTCGGCGAGTTCCTCGCCCTGGCGGAGTCGCTCGATCACATGGCCCGCGTGTCCAACAACGCCAAGGCCAAGGTGTTCGCCGAAACGCTCCACAAGGCCAACACCAAGTTCCTGGACAGTGACAAGTCGCCGTCCCGCAAGGTCGGCGAGCTCGACACGCGCGGGAGCCACTTCTACCTCGCCATGTACTGGGCGGAGGCGCTGGCGGCACAGACCCAGGACAAGGCGCTTCAGGCGCGCTTCGCCAAAGTGGCGAGGGAGCTCGCGGTGAACGAGGCCAAGATCCTCGCCGAGCTGACGGCCGCGCAGGGAAGACCGGTCGAGCTCGGCGGCTACTTCCGGCCCAATCCCGAGCTGACGTCGAAGGCGATGCGTCCGAGCCCGACGTTCAACGCCATCGTGGACGCCGTCTCCTGACGATGGGCGTCACGACCGCCGCGGACACCATCAAAGAGGTCACGACGCCGCTCAGCGACGCCGACGTCGAGTCACTGAAGACCGGCGACCGTGTGCGAATCACCGGCGTGGTCTATACCGCGCGCGATGCGGCGCACGGGCGCCTGTGGCCGCTGATCCAGAAGGGTCAGCCGCTGCCGATCGACGTCCGCGGTCAGATCATCTACTACACCGGGCCGTCGCCGACGCGGCCGGGCGACGTCGTCGGGTCGATCGGCCCCACCACCGGCAGTCGCATGGACACGTTCACACCCGCGCTGATCCAGCTCGGGCTCAAGGCCACCATGGGCAAGGGCGCCCGCTCGCAGCCGGTCAAGGACGCATTCAAGCGGTACAAGGGCGTCTACCTCGGCGCGATCGGTGGCGCCGGCGCCGTGCTCTCGCGCTTCGTCAAGCGCGTCGAGATCGTGGCGTACGAGGACCTCGGCACGGAGGCGATCCGGCGCCTGGAGGTCGAAGGGTTCCCGGCCATCGTGGTGAACGACTGCCACGGCGGAGATCTCTATCAGGACGGCGTCAGGGCCTACGCGCGGGAGGAGACATGAGCAGCCGGGTGATCGGGCAATCGCGGCCCTCCATCACGGCACCGCACCTGAGAACGGATCCCTGGTGGACGCTGCCGATCACGGTCGTGATCGTGCTCGGGTCGTTCCTCGTGTACTCGACGTGGGCGGCCTTCCAGAACGCGCACTACTTCGCGTCGCCGTATCTGTCGCCGTTCTATTCGCCGTGCCTCTACCGCTCGTGTCTGCATCCGAGCTTCGGCTTCGGGCTGCCCGACATCCACCTGCCGATCATCGGGCTGCTCTCGCCGGCATTCCTGATTCTCGCCGGGCCGGGGTTGTTCCGGCTGACGTGCTACTACTACCGCAAGGCGTACTACCGCTCGTTCTGGCTGGCGCCGCCCGCGTGCGCCGTGCCCGACGTCAAGCGCGGGTACACCGGTGAGGACAAGTTCCCGCTGATCCTCCAGGCCTTCCATCGCTACACCTGGTACCTGGCGGTCCTCTTCATCGTGATGCTGACCTGGGACGCGCTGCTCGCGTTCCGGTTTCCGAACGGGTTCGGGATCGGCGTGGGCACGCTGGTCATGGGCATCAATGTGGTCTGCCTGGCCGCCTACACGTTTTCCTGTCATTCCTGCCGCCACGTCTGCGGCGGCTACGTGAACGTGTTCTCGAAGGCGCCGGGGCGCTATCGCGCCTGGCATTTCTTGACGCGCCTGAACGAGCGCCACCCCATCTACGCCTGGCTCTCGCTCTTCAGCGTCGGATTGACCGACCTCTACATCCGGCTCGTCTCGATGGGTATCATTCGAGACCTGAGGATCATCTGATGGCGAACCAGGACTACGAGACCCACGAGCACGACGTTCTGGTGATCGGCGCCGGCGGCGCCGGGCTACGCGCGGCGATCGAGGCCGCGGCGCAGGGCGTGTCGGTGGGCCTCGTCTGCAAATCGCTCCTGGGCAAGGCCCACACCGTCATGGCCGAGGGCGGCATCGCCGCGGCGCTCGGCAACGTCTGGCCCGAGGACAACTGGCAGGTCCACTTCCGCGACACGATGCGCGGCGGCAAGATGCTCAACAACTGGCGGATGGCGCAGCTGCACGCCCAGGAGGCGCCCGATCGCGTGCTCGAGCTCGAGCGGTGGGGCGCGCTCTTCGATCGCACCAAGGACGGGCGAATATTACAGAGAGACTTCGGGGGCCACCGCTACGCGCGCCTGGCTCACGTCGGCGACCGCACCGGCCTCGAGATGATCCGCACGCTCCAGTACCACGGCATCCACCAGGGCATCGACGTCTACATGGAGTGCAAGGTCGAGCGCCTCCTGAAGGACGGCGACCACGTGTGCGGCGCCTTCGGGTACTGGCGCAACACCGGCAAGTTCGTCCTCTTCAAGGCCAAGGCCGTCGTGCTCGCCACCGGCGGCGTCGGCAAGGCGTGGAAGGTCACGTCCAACTCCTGGGAGTACACGGGCGACGGCCAGTCGCTGGCGCTGTGGGCGGGCGCCGACCTGATCGACATGGAGTTCGTCCAATTCCACCCGACCGGCATGGTCTGGCCGCCGTCGGTGCGCGGCATCCTCGTCACCGAGGGGGTGCGCGGCGACGGCGGGACGTTGAAGAACACCAAGGGCGAGCGCTTCATGTTCAATTACATCCCGGAGTTCTTCAAGGGCGAGACGGCCGACAACGAGGCCGAAGCCGACCGCTGGTACGCGGACAAGAAGAACAACCGGCGCACGCCCGATCTCTTGCCGCGCGACGAGGTCGCGCGCGCGATCAATGCCGAGATCAAGGGTGGGCGGGGCACCCCGCACGGCGGCGTGTTCCTCGACATCTGTACGCGCCGTCCGGCCGATTACATCCGAAAGCGCCTGCCGTCCATGTACCACCAGTTCAAGGAGCTGGCCGGCGTGGACATCACCAAGGAGCCGATGGAGGTCGGGCCGACCTGCCACTACATCATGGGCGGCGTCCGCGTCGACGCGGACACGACCGCCGCGACCGTGAAAGGTCTGTTCGCCGCCGGCGAGGTGGCGGGGGGCATGCACGGCTCCAACCGGCTCGGCGGCAACTCGCTCTCTGACCTCCTGGTGTTCGGCCGCCGCGCGGGGTTGTACGCCGCCCTGTATGCCAAGGATTTCGGCGGTCCGCTGACGGTCGAGTCGAGCCACGTAGAGTCGCTCGCCCGCGAGATGCTCGAGCCCTTCACGCGGACCGGCGGCGAGAACCCGTACGCGATCCAGGCCGACCTGCAAGAGACGATGCAAAACCTGGTCGGGCTGATCCGCACGGAGCACGAGCTGCGAGAGGCCATGAAGCGGATCGAATCGTTCAGGCACCGCGCGGCGCGCACGCACGTCGACGGCGGGCGGACCTACAACCCCGGCTGGCACATGGCGCTCGATCTCGCGTCGCTCCTCACCGTGGCCGAGTGCTGCACCCTGGCCGCGCTCGAGCGCAGGGAGAGCCGCGGCGGCCACACCCGTGACGACCATCCGTACACCGACGACTCGTGGGGCAAGATCAACGTCGTCATACGCCAGAGGCAGGGGGCGCTCGCCCTCAGCCGTGAGCCGCTGCCGGAGATGCCGGCCGAGCTCAAGGCGCTCTTCCAGGAGAGGAAGTAGCGATGGCGCAGTTCACGATGCGGGTGTTCCGCGGCGACGCCTCCGGCGGCGGCTTCAAGGACTACAGGGTCGAGCCCGAAGAAGGCATGGTCGTGCTCGACGTCATCCATCGCATCCAGGCGACCCAGGCCAACGACCTCGCGTGCCGCTGGAACTGCAAGGCCGGCAAGTGCGGATCGTGCAGCGCCGAGGTGAACGGCAAGCCCCGTCTCATGTGCATGACCCGCATGGATCTGTTCCAGCCGGGGGACACGATCACCGTGGCGCCGATCCGGACCTTCCCCCTGATCCGCGATCTCGTCACCGACGTGTCCTACAACTACGAGAAGGCCAAGCAGGTGCCGCCGCTCCGCCTCAAGCCGCCGGAGCCCGACGGCACGTACCGCATGATGCAGGAAGACATCGATCGCATCCAGGAGTTCCACAAGTGCATCGAGTGCTTCCTGTGCCAGGACGTGTGTCACGTCATCCGCGATCACGAGGACAAGAAGCGCGTGTTCTCGGGACCGCGTTTCTTCATCAAGATCGCGAGCCTCGACATGCATCCGCTGGACACGCGCGATCGTTCGTCCTTCATCCAGCAAGACGCCGGAGTCGGGCTCTGCAACATCACCAAGTGCTGCACCGAGGTCTGCCCCGAGAACATCCACATCACCGACAACGGGATCATCCCCCTCAAGGAGCGGATGGCCGACTCGCTCGATCCCATCGTCTGGCTGCTGCGGAAGTTCCGCGGTCCGAAGAGCTCGCAGGCCTGATCTCGCGCCCGTGAAAATCCACGAATACCAGGCCAAGGCCCTGCTGCGCGAGTTCGGCGTGCCGGTCCCGGCCGGCGACGTTGCCACCACGCCGGCGGAAGCGCGCGCGGTCGCGGCGCGGCTGGGCGGCACGGTGGTGGTGAAGGCGCAGGTGCACGCGGGCGGGCGCGGCAAGGCCGGGGGAATCAAGCTGGCGGACGATCCGGACGGGGCCCAGCGCGCCGCGCAGCAGATCCTCGGCATGAAGCTCAAGACCCCGCAGACGCCGCCGGACGGCATCCTGGTGCGTTCGGTGCTCGTCGAGGCGGCCTCGGCCGTCGAGCGCGAGCTTTACCTCTCGATGACGCTCGACCGCGCGCGCGCGACCCACGTCGTGATGGCCTCCGAGGCTGGTGGCATGGACATCGAGGAAGTCGCGGCGCGGACGCCCGAGCGGATCGTCCGGGAGTGGGCGCATCCCGCGCTCGGCATCCAGGACTTCCAGGCGCGCCGCCTCGCCTACGGGCTCGGGCTGGCCGGTGAGCAGTTCAAGCAGGCGGTCGGCCTCATCCGCAGGCTCTTCGCGCTCTACCTCGCGCGCGATTGCTCGCTGGCCGAGATCAACCCGCTGGTGGTCACGAAGGACGGCCGCGTGCTGGCCCTCGACGCCAAGCTCAACTTCGACGACAACGCGCTCATGCGTCACCCGGAGATCGCCGCGCTCCGCGACGTCAACGAGGAAGACCCGCTCGACGTCGAGGCGTCGAGGTACGGCCTGAACTACATCAAGCTCGACGGCAACGTCGGGTGCATGGTGAACGGCGCCGGGCTGGCCATGGCGACGATGGACATCGTGAAGCTCGCCGGCGGCGAGCCCGCCAACTTCCTCGACGTGGGCGGCGGCGCCTCGCCCGAGCAGATCGAGAACGCGTTCCGGATCCTCTCGTCCGACCCGAGCGTGAAGGCGGTGTTCATCAACGTGTTCGGCGGCATCCTGCGCTGCGATCGCCTGGCCGCGGGCGTGATCGCGGCCGTCCAGACGCTGGGCCTCCGGCTCCCGGTCGTGGTGCGGATGGAAGGAACCAACGTGGAGCTGGGCAAGCAGATGCTCGCCGAGTCGGGCCTGGCGCTCACGAACGCCGACGACATGGGTGATGGAGCCAAGAAGGCGGTGGCCCTCGCGCGGGGCTAGCCGGTGGCTACCCGTCCTTCTCCTGCTGGTGTGCGCCGTCGCGAGCACCGGCTGTCGGCGGGGCGACGAGCGAGCCTACGAAGACGCCGTCGCGACGATGTCCATGGTGAAGGCGAAGGCGTTCTTCGAGAAATACCCGCAGAGCCTGTACCGGGACAAGCTCGTCGAGGACATGATCCGGTGGTGCCGGCGTGAGGACACCGACGCGTGCTATGAGATCATCGTCAAGACGATGCCCACCGACCACCGGCGCTACCAGGAAATCGCCGACCTCGTCGCGCAGCGGCGCGGCGACAAGCGGCGGAAGCGCTGAATGAGCATCCTCGTCGATCGGACGACGCGGGTGGTGGTGCAGGGCATCACGGGGCGTGAAGGCGCCTTCCACGCCGCGCGGTGCAAGGAGTACGGCACGCTCGTCGTCGGCGGAGTGACGCCCGGCAAGGGCGGCACGACGCACGAGGGCTTTCCGGTCTGGAACACCGTGGCCGAGGCGGTGGCGAGCGAGGGGGCGACGTGCGCGTTGATCTTCGTCCCGCCGCCGGCGGCGGCCGACGCGATCATGGAGTCGGCCACGGCGGAGATCCCTTTGATCATCTGCATCACGGAAGGGATCCCCGTCACCGACATGGTGCGGGCGAAGCACTTCCTGGCCGGGAGAACGAGCCGTCTGATCGGGCCGAACTGTCCCGGCGTCATCACGCCGGACCAGGCCAAGATCGGGATCATGCCCGGCCACATCCACAAGGCGGGACCGGTGGGCGTCGTCTCGCGCAGCGGCACCCTGACCTACGAGGTCGTCGGCCAGCTCACCGGGCGCGGAATCGGGCAGTCGACGTGCGTCGGGATCGGCGGTGACCCGGTCACCGGCACGAGCTTCGTCGACGTGCTCCGGCTGTTCAACGACGATCCCGAGACGGGCGCGATCATGATGATCGGCGAGATCGGCGGCACCGCCGAGGAAGAGGCCGCCGCGTTCGTGAAGGCCCGGGTGAAGAAGCCGGTCGTCGCGTTCATCTGCGGCCAGACGGCGCCGCCCGGGCGCCGGATGGGCCACGCGGGCGCGATCATCGCGGGCGGCAAGGGGACCGCAGCCGAGAAGATGAAAGCACTCGAGGATGCGGGGGCGACCCTGGTCAGGAGCCCCGCCGATATGGGAGCCACGATGGCGAAGGTGATCGGACGATGAGCGTGCAGCGCACCCTCGCCATCGTCAAGCCCGACGCGGTGGCCAAGCGCGTCGTCGGCCGGATCCTGACGCGGATCGAGGAGGAGAGCTTCACGATCCTCGCCGCCAAGCTGGTCCACATGTCGCTCGCCGAGGCGCGCGGCTTCTACTACGTCCATCGGGAGCGGCCGTTCTATGAGAGCCTCTGCTCCTTCATGACCGAAGGGCCGTGCCTGCTCATGGTGCTCGAGGGCGAGAACGTGATCCAGCGCTGGCGCGATCTCATGGGGGCCACCGACCCCGCCAAGGCGGCCGCCGGCACGATCCGAAAAGAGTTCGCGTCCTCCATCGAGGCCAACGCGGTGCACGGCTCCGACTCGCTCGAGTCCGCGGCGATCGAGATCCCGTACTTCTTCTCGAGCCTCGAGCTCTACCCGCGGTAGCCCGATGCATTCGACCGCGGAGGGATGAGCATGGCCTACGAGACGCTCAAATACGAGCTCGCGGACGGAATCGCCACCGTCACGATCAACCGCCCCGAGAAGAACAACGCGATCTCGATGGAGATGCGCGCCGACTTCCGAGCCCTGGCCGACGACCTCTACGCGGACGAGGCCGTCCGCGTCGCCGTCTTCACCGGGACCGGCAAGACCTTCTGCGTCGGCGCCGACGTCTCGACGTTCGAGACGGACTGGAACACGCCGGTGTTCCGCGCCAACACGCGGCTCCTCACCAGCTTCTTCAACGACCTCGAGGCGCTCGAGAAGCCGCTGATCGCGGCGATCAACGGCACGTGCGTGGGCGGCGGCCTCGAGCTGGCACTGGCGTGCGATCTGCGGATCGCCGCGCGCTCGGCGCGGTTCGGTCTGCCCGAAAACAACCTCGGGCTGATCCCCGGGATCGGCGGCTGCTCGCGCCTGGTCAAGCTCGTCGGGTTCGGGCGCGCCAAGGAGCTCGTGCTGACGGGCGAGATCATCACCGCCGACGAGGCGCACCGCTTGGGATTGCTGAGCCGGGTCGTGGACGACACCGCGCTCGCGAGCGAGGCGCGGGCGCTCGCGTCGCGGCTCGCCGCCAAGGCGCCGCAGGCGCTCGGCCTGGCCAAGCGCGTGATCCACAGCTGCGTCAGCGCCGACCTCCACACCGCGCGGACGCTCGAGAGCTTCGGCCAGTCGATCCTCATCAAGACCGCCGATCACCGCGAGGGTGTGAAGGCGTTCCGCGAGAAGCGCCGCCCGCGCTTCGAGGGGCGCTGAGGACGACCCGGTGAGGATCGCGAAGGTCCTCGTCGCCAACCGGGGTGAGATTGCGGTGCGCGTGATCCGCGCCTGCCGCGAGCAGGGTATCGCGTCGGTCGCCGTGTTCTCCGAGGCCGATCGCGAGGCGCTGCACGTCCTGATGGCCGACGAGGCGTATCCGATCGGCCCTCCGGCGCCGAACCAGAGCTACCTCGCGATCGACAAACTGGTGCGCGTCGCCAAGGCCGCCGGCGCCGACGCCGTCCATCCCGGCTACGGATTTCTGGCCGAGAACGCCGTGTTCGCCGAGGCCTGCGCCGCCGCCGGGCTCGTCTTCGTCGGACCGCCGCCGGAAGCGATCCGCGCGCTCGGCGACAAGACGGCGGCGCGCCGGATCGCGCGCGAGCTCGGAGTGCCGACGGTGCCGGGAACGTTCGAGCCGGTGGCGGGCGAGGCCGCCGTGCTCGCCGCCGCCCGCCAGATCGGCTATCCGCTGATGATCAAGGCCAGCATGGGCGGCGGCGGGAAGGGCATGCGCGCCGTCCACGCCGAGGGTGAGCTCATCGCGGCGCTGGGGCTGGCGCAGAGCGAGGCGGCGTGGGCGTTCGGCGACGGCGCCGTATACCTCGAGCGCCTCTTGCTGGAGCCGCGTCACATCGAGGTCCAGGTGGTCGCCGACACGCACGGGCACGTCGTCCATCTGGGCGAGCGCGAGTGCTCCATCCAGCGGCGTCACCAGAAGGTCCTCGAGGAGGCGCCCTCGCCATTCGTCGATCCGGCGATGCGCGCCCGGCTCGGCGAGGCGGCGTGCCGGATCGCGAAGGCCGCCGGCTACGTCAATGCGGGCACGGTCGAGTTCCTGGTGGACGCCGACCGGAGCTTCTACTTTCTCGAGATGAACACGCGACTTCAAGTCGAGCATCCGGTGACCGAGATGGTCACGGGAATCGATCTGGTCCGCGAGCAGCTGCGGATCGCCGCCGGCGAGCCGCTCGGGTTCGCGCAGGCGGACGTGACCGTGCGCGGGGCCGCGATCGAGTGCCGCATCAACGCCGAGGACCCCTTCGGCGGCTGGATGCCGTCGCCGGGCACGATCACCGGCCTGCGGGCGGCGACCGGGCCGTGGGTCCGCGACGACTCCGGCGCCTACGAGGGCTACACGGTGCCGCGCTTCTACGACACCCTGCTGGCCAAGCTCATCGTGTGGGGCGCGGATCGCCCGGCCGCGATCCAGCGCATGGCGCGCGCGCTCTCCGAGTACAAGGTGGTCGGGATCCTCACGACGATCCCGGTCCTCGCCCAAATCGTCGGCCACGAGGATTTCCGCGCGGGGCGGCTCTCGACGGGCTTCCTCGATCGGGTGTTGCCGACGTTCGCGGCGGAGCGGTCCCGCTCCCGGTCGGTCGCCGTCATCGCCGCGGTGCTCGCCGAGTACGAGCGCCTCGGCCACCGCACGATCGTCGAGGCGCCGCCGCCGTCGGGCGACTCCTGGCGGACCGGCCGACACCCGGGGTGGCGGTCGTGAAGTTCGCCGTGACCGTCGGCGACACGACCGAGATGGTCGATGTGAGCGGCGAGGCCGGGCGGTACCGGCTGACCATCGGCTCGGAGGTCTGGGAGGTCGACGCGCGTCCGACCGCGCAGGGTATCTACTCGCTGCTCATCGGCGGGGTATCGTACGTGGCCGACGTCTTCGACGAGGACGGCGCCTGCGTCGTCGACGTGGGCGCCGAGCGTTACGTCATCCACGTGGAGGAGCAAACCCGCTACATTATCCGCACGAAGGGCGGCGCCGGGGGCGGACAGGCCGCGAGGACGCTCGTGGCGCCGCTGCCCGGGCGCATCGTCACGGTGGCGGTCAAGCCCGGCGATCGCGTCGAGAAGGGCGCGACGCTCCTCGTGATCGAGGCGATGAAGATGGAGAACGAATTCAAGGCCGGCGCGTCGGGCACGGTCGCCGAGGTGCGGGTCGCGCCCGGCCAGACGGTGAACGGCGGCGACGTGCTCATCGTGATCCGCTGATGGCCGACGCGGCCATCCGATTCCGGGACGTCAACAAGTGGTTCGGCAAGCACCAGGTGCTCGCCGACATCAATCTCGCGGTCTCGCCCGGCGAGGTCATGGTGGTCTGCGGTCCGTCGGGTTCGGGCAAGTCGACCTTGATCCGCTGCGTGAACGGGCTCGAGGCGATCCAGGGCGGCGACCTCGTCGTGCTCGGCGAGTCGATCGTGCGGTCCGGCGTGAGCATGTCCGCCTTGCGGACGCGCGTGGGCATGGTCTTCCAGTCGTTCAATCTCTTCCCGCACATGACCGTGCTCGAGAACATCATGCTGGCCCCGGTCCGGGTGCGGGGTCTCAGCGCGACCGAGGCCGAAAAGACGGCGCGCACGCTCCTGGCGCGCGTCCGCATCCCCGACAAGGCCGAGAACTATCCGGCGAACCTGTCGGGAGGCCAGCAACAACGCGTGGCGATCGCGCGGGCGCTCGCGATGCAACCGAAGATCATGCTGTTCGACGAGCCGACCTCGGCGCTGGACCCGGAGATGATCAACGAGGTGCTCGACGTCATGACCGACCTGGCCAAGGAGGGCATGACGATGATGGTCGTCACCCACGAGATGGGGTTCGCGCGGCGGGTGGCGCACCGAGTCGTGTTCATGGACGCGGGCCGCGTGGTGGAGGAAGCGACCCCCGACGCGTTCTTCGCCGCGCCGAAGTCCGAGCGTGCCAAAGACTTCCTGTCGAAGATCCTATCCCACTAACGGAGGCTCACTGATGAAGCGCTTACTTGGTGTGGTTGTCGCCCTGGCCCTCGCCCTCGCGCCGATCGCGCCGGTCGGGGCCGAGCAGGACACCCTCGCGAAGATCAAGGAGACCGGTGTCCTGACGATCGGGACACGGACGGGCTCGCCGCCCTTCGCGTACGTCAACAAGAACAACGAGTGGGTCGGCTTCTCCATCGACCTGGTCGAGATGCTGGTGAAGCCCGAGGTCGCGAAGGCCGTCGGCAAGGCGATCAAGATCGAGAAAAAGGAATCGACGCCGCCGACCCGCATCCCGCTGCTGACCAACAACTCGGTCGATCTGATCGCCGAGACCATGACCGACACGGCCCAGCGCCGCGAGTCGGTGGACTTCAGCCTCACGTTTTTCTACACGGGCGCGCAGTTCCTGGTGAAGAAGGGCAGCCCCGTCAAGGGCGTCAACGACATCGCCGGCAAGCGCATCGCGTCCCAGCAAGGCTCGACCAACGCCAAGATCATCCGCGAGAAGTACCCGCAGGCGCAGCTGCGCGAGTTTCCGGACCAGCCGGCCGCCTTCCAGGCGCTGGCGCAGGGGCAGGTCGACGCGTATACGAACGACGGCATCCAGCTCGCCGGTCTGAAGGCCAAGGCGCCGAATCCGGGCGACTGGGAGGTGGTCGGCGACTTCTACTCGGAAGAGCCCTACGGGATGGCCATGCGCAAGGGCGACGCGAAGTTCAAGGCGGCCGTCGACGCCGGGCTCAAGCACGGCTTCGAGTCGGGGAAGTATTTCGAGATCTACGAGAAGTGGTTCGGGCCGAAAGGCGACGTGCCGTACCCGATGACGCCGCAGGTGAAAACGTACCTCTTGAAGCAGATCGGCAAATAGCCTCGCGGGCCGGCCGCGCGTGAACTATCAGTTCAAGTGGAGCGTGCTCTGGAGCGGCCAGTCCGGGAGCTGGCTGCTCCAGGGCGTCATCACCACCCTGGAGATCTCGGCGCTGGCCTGGGTGCTGGCGGCGGCGCTGGGGATCGTGTCCGGCGCGCTCCGCACGGTTCCGTTCCGCCCGCTCCGCGCGGTCGGGACGTTCTACGTCGAGTTCTTCCGCAACGTGCCGCTGCTCGTCTGGATGTTCTTCTGGTACTTCGGCGTCCCGCCGCTCTTGCCGCGGGCGGCCCAGGACTGGATCTTCAACCACGGGGCCGAGTTCTGGGCGGGCATGTTCGCCCTCGGCGTCTACCACGGCGCGCGCATGTCCGAGGTGATCCGCGCGGGCATCCTGGCCATCCCGCGGACCCAGTTCGAGGCGGCCGTGGCGATGGGGCTGACGACGTTTCAGGCCTACCGGCTGGTGATCGTGCCGATCGCGCTCCGGCTGATCGTGCCGCCGGCCACCAACGAGTCGCTCAATCTCTTGAAGAACTCGTCGGTCGCCCTCACGATCAGCGTCGCCGAATTGACCTTCCAGACCCGCCAGATCGAGACGTACACGGCCAAGGCCGTCGAGGCCTTGACCGCCGGCACGCTCATCTACCTGATCCTCTGCGTCGGGATCGCGGCGGTCATGGCGCGCGTCGAGCGCCGCTTCGCGATCCCCGGCCTCATCGCGCGGGGGGGCTGAGCGTGCTCGACTTCGGCGTCATCAGCGCGAACTTCAAGTTCCTCATCGTCCAGGGGCTCTTCGGGCTGGGCGGCTTCGCGGGGGGCACGCTGCGTCTGGCGATCCCGGCCATCGTGCTGGGGTTCGTCCTCGGCATCTTCATCGGCCTCGCCCGCCTGACGCCCTCGCGCCTGATCAGCGTGCTGGCGACCCTCTACGTCGAGTTCTTCCGCGGCGTGCCCCTGGTCATGGTGATCTTCTGGATCTGGTTCATCATCCCCCAGATCTTGCGGCTGCCGATCCCGGAGTACGGCGTGGCGCTCACGGCGTTCGTGGTGTTCGAGGCCGCGTACTTCGGCGAGATCGTCCGGGCGGGCATCCAGTCGGTGCCGCGCGGCCAGGTCGAGGCGGCCACGGCGGTCGGGCTCACGCGGGCGCAGACGATGCGCTTCGTCGTCCTGCCGCAGGCCATTCGCAACATGGTGCCCGCGCTGGTGACGCAGATGATCGTCCTCTTCAAGGACACCTCGCTCGCCTCCATCATCGGCTACGTCGACCTGACCAAGGCGGCGCAGATCGTGAACAACCGGGAGATCAAGCCCTTCGAGCTCTACCTCTTCATCGCGGTCGTGTACTTCATCTTCACCTACTCGATGTCGCGATTCGCGCGGCGGTTCGAACGGCGGCTCACTCCCGCCTGAGCAGGAGCATCGCGATGGCGCTCACACCCACGGCATTCACGAACGCCCTTCTCCTCGAGGCGCGAGAGACGCACCCCTGGCTCCACCATCCGCTCTTCCACATGATCTGGGACGGCAAGCTCGGCCGGGCGCAGCTCCAGAGCGTGATCCGGCAGCAAGGGTGCTTCTTCCTCGACACCCTCCGCCACGCCGCGTGGAAGATCATCTCGGTCGGCGGCTACTCGCCGACCTTCGAGGATCTCGAGCGCCAGCGCGCGCTGATCCCGCTCGTCGTCGAGGAGGGCGGGGAGGACACGGTCGGCGGCAAGACGACGGCCCACGCGTTTTTGTTCATCAAGCTCGCCGAGGCGCTCGGGATCTCACGCGACGCGCTCTTCGCGACCGACTATCTGCCGACCACGATCATCGAGAAGAACGAGCTGTTCTTGCTGCAGCGCTCGTCCACGATCGAGGCGCTCTGCGGCGGGAACATCGCGACCGAGTCGCTGAACGCGACCCACGTCCAGCGCATGGCCGACGCCCTCGAGCGCCACTACGGCGTGGCGCGGGCGGCGCTCGACTTCTACCACGTGCACATGGAAGTGGAGGGGGACCACGCCGATCGCGCCGTGCGCATCCTCTCGCAGCTCGCGACGACCGACGAGGCGCAGGCCCTTGGGCTGCTCGCGATGCGTCGCGCCATCACCGCTCGACGTATTTGCGCTGACGGGATGCTTGCGGCTTTCGTCGACTCGGCTCGGCGCTAGCGAAGCGGCGGCGGCGCCGGGCGGGGTGCGGGAGGGGGCGCCGGACCACGCGGCACGCGCGCGCTGCTCCGCGGCGGCTGGGCTCCATCCCGGCGCGCGTCGTTCGATTTGCGCGCGTTCCGTCTTCGTGAAGCCGGATGTGCGCCGAAGACGCTCGGGCGGGTCCGAGGGCGCCCGCCCGGTTTGGTCCGGCTATTCGGGGGTTACTTGATGGCGCCGGCGGTCAGGCCGGAGACGTAGTAGTCGAGGAAGAAGACGTAGAGGATCACGATCGGGACGGACGCCAGGACCGCGCCGGCCATCAGCGAGCCCCAGTAGTAGATGTCGCCGCGGATCAGCTCGGTGGTCACGCCCACGCTGGCGGTGATCTGCTCGGACGACGACGTGAACGTGAGCGCGTAGATGAACTCGTTCCAGGAGAGCGTGAAGGCGAAGAGCGCGGCGCAGACGAGGCCCGGCACCGCGATCGGCAGCACGATCCGCCAGAGCGCCTGGATGCGCGTCGCGCCGTCGACCATCGCGCACTCCTCGACCTCCTTCGGCACGGTGCGGAAGTAGCCCATCAGGAGCCACGTGCAGAACGGGACGAGGAACGTCGGATAGGTGACCACGAGCGCCCATTTCGAGTCGCCCAGGCCGAGCCAGTTCACGACCTGGGCCAACGGCAGGAACAGGAGCGACGTAGGGACCAGATAAGTGACGAAGATCCCGGTGCCGAGACTCCCGACCGCGAAGAACTTGAGCCGCGCCAGCGCATAGGCGGCGACCGTCCCGATGACGAGCGAGATGACGGTTGCCAGCACGGTGACCATGAGGCTGTTCTTCGTCCAGTTGAGGAACTCGGTCTCCCACAAAAGCTTCGTGTAGTGTTCGAGAGTCGGTCCCTGCACGATGAGGAGCGGCACCGCGTTTCGATCGTAGAGCTCGCGGTTCTGCTTCAGAGACGTCAACGCCATGTGATAGAAGGGAAACACCGCGAAGATGATGAACGGCAGCAGCGCCAGGTGTGACAGGATCCGGTTGGTGAGCACCCGGCGATTCATCAGTAGGCCTGCTTTCTGACGAAGCGCAGCTGCGCCCACACCACGATCATCAGAGCCGGGAAGAGGTAGAGCGAGATCGCCGCGCCCTCACCGATCCGGCCCGTCTCGAGCCCCACCTGGCGCGCCAAGGTCGCGAACAAGTGGGTCGAGTTCATCGGACCGCCGTGGGTGAGGACGTAGATGATGTTGAATTCGCTGAAGGTGAAGATCGTGGAGAAGAGCACCACGATGCCGAGCACGCCTTTGAGTAGCGGCAATGTGACGTACCAGAAGCGCGCGATCGGCCCCGCCCCGTCGGCCTCCGCCGCCTCGTAGAGCTCCTTCGGGATCGCGACCAGCCCGGCCAGGAGCGTGATCGCGAAGAACGGCAGGCCGCGCCAGATGTTGACGATGATGACGGCGGCCATCGCGTAGTACTTCTGGCCGAGCCAGTTCGGCCCAGGCGGGTCGATGATCCCGATGGCGAGGAGGGTCCAGTTGACGACGCTGTAGAGCGAGTTGAACATCCACGACCAGCCGAGGGTCGACAGCGCGGTCGGGATCACCCAGGGCAGCAGCACGGCGCCCCGGATCATCCGCTTGAACCAGAGCTGCTGGTTCAGCAGGAGCGCGAGCGAGATTCCCAGGACGACCTTGGCGCCGACGGCTGCCCCGCAGAAGACGAACGCGTTCTGGAACGTCTGCCGAAACGCGTCACTCTCCCAGAGCCTGACGAAGTTGCGGATCCCGATGAAGTTACTGGGTCTACCGATGAAAGCGTTCGAGACCGAGAAATAGAGGGCCATGAAGAAGGGGTAAGCGACGAGGAGCAGCAGCAGGACGAGAGCGGGGCTCACGAAGATCGGGCCCAGCCAACTTTCACGGTCGAGGAGCTCGCTCAGCCGTGCTCTCAGTGACGGGCGGGCCGACGCGGTGACGACGCCAACGCTGCCGATAGCCATGTCAGCTCACCCCGCGATGATCTTCTTCATCTCGCCTTCGGCCCACGCCATGGCGTCCTTCGTCGACGTCCCGGTCACGGCCTTGGCGAGCATGATCGGCAGGATGAATGAGTTGGTGATCAGCTGCACCTTGTCGCTCGGAGGGGCCGGCCACCCGTAGGCGTGATACTGGACCCCTTCCGACTTGAGCGCGGCGTACTTGCTGTCGGTCTTGAACACCGGGTGGTCCTGGAGCTTCTCGTACACGGGCAAGTTGAAGGCGTCGCCGGACATGATGTACTCGTTGTAGGTTTCGGGCCGGCCGAGAAGGTAGCGGACGAATTCCTTGGACGGCTCGACGTTCCTCGAGAACTTCCAGATGCCGATGTGGCGCGGCGCGTCCGTCTCGTGTCGGCCGTTGGGCCCGCCCGGCGTCCGGTGGTGGTTGATGGTGTCGGCAGTCGGGAGCTTCATCTGCTTCGCGACGATGTACGCGCTGACCGGGTTGTGGATCCAGCCGGCCTTCCCTTGCTGGATCGACTGGTTGTTGCTGGCGTTGTCCCAGGAGAGGACCTCTGGCTCCATGCAGTCGCGGAACATCTTCCGGTACCACTCGATCATCTCTGCGGCCTGCGGGCTGTTGATCCGGACGGTCTTGCCGTCTTTGTCGACCTCCATGCCGCCGAGCGACCACAGAATCGGCCCCGCCGTCGAGATCGAGTCGAGGTTCTGGTTGATGGGAATCCCCACCGGGTGTCCCATCTTCTTCAGCTCCTTGCCGGCCACGTAGAGATCTTCCCACGTGTCAGGGATCTTGAGCCCCGCCTTCTTGAAGAGATCCTCGCGGTACGTGGCCACGAACATCGCGTGGTACTGCGGCACGGCGCGCCAGATGCCCTTGACCTTGGCGGTCTCCTGGGCCGAGGAGACAGCCTTGCCGTACTTCTTCTCCAGATCGGCGACGATGTCGCTGACGTCAACGAGCTGCGGCTCGTAGAGCCACGGGAAGTGCATTCGCATCTCGACCAGGTCGTGCCCGGCCTGCGTCTGGACCTCGGAGGCGTACTTCGCCGGCTGCTGCTCAGCGTTGATGTGGTCGATCTTGATCTTGATGCCGGTGTCCTTCGTGAAGCGCTGGCCGATCTCGGCAAGCTTCTTGTCCGAGGCCGGCGCGAAGTTGTTCCAGCAGAGGTACGAGATCTCGCGCTGCTGCCCGCGCGCTGGGGGAATGCCGGTCGCGAGGACTCCCGCGAGGCCCACCCCGGCCGTGGTCGTGAATTGACGTCGGGTCAGTGAGGACATGCCTTCTCCTATGTGTCGCGAGGTCATTCGCCGTCATCTTACCCCAACTCACACCCGGGGCGGCTACGCCTGCCGCGGCGTCCAGCTCTTGTAGCGCTCGCGGAGGACCTTCTTGTCGAACTTGCCGACGCTCGTCTTGGGCACGGCGTCGATGATCTCGACCGCATCGGGCAGCGCCCACCGCGCCAGCTGCGGGCGGAGGAACTCGATGATCTCGCTCGGCTCGAGCGCGCTGCCCGGCTTCGGCACCACGCAGGCCAGCGGCCGCTCGACCCACTTCGGGTGCGGCACCGCGATGACCGCCGCCTCCAGGACCTTGGGATGGCTCATGATCAGATTCTCGACGTCGACGCTCGATACCCATTCGCCCCCGGACTTGATCAGGTCTTTGGTCCGGTCGGTGATCTGGACGTAGCCTTCGGCGTCGATCGTGGCCACGTCGCCGGTGCGGAACCATCCGTCGGCCGTGAAGCGATCGGCCGACTCGGGGTTGTCGTAGTAGGACGCGACGACCCAGGGGCCGCGCACCTGCAGCTCGCCCATGCACTCGCCGTCCCACGGTAGCTCGGCACCAGAATCGTCCACGATCCGGACGTCGACACCGACCGAGGCATAGCCCACGCGCGAGTAGACGTCGTACTTCTTTTCCTCCGACCAGTCCTCCATGTAACTCTTGAGCCGCGTCACCGTTCCCAGCGGCGTCATCTCGGTCATGCCCCAGGCGTGCGACATCTGGACGCCGAAGTTCTTGGCGTACGCCTGCTGGAGGCTCCGGGGCGCCGCCGAGCCGCCGATCGCGATCGTCCTCAACGACGAGATGTCGTAGCCCTCTTTCTCGCAGAGCTCCTTGATCGCGATCCAGACGGTCGGCACCGCGCCAGTGAAGGTCACCTTCTCGGCCTGGATGAGCCGGCAGATGTCGGGAGGCTGGATATTCGCGCCGGCGAAGATCTGGTCGGCGCCCACCATGACCGCGCTGTACGGCAGGCACCAGGAGTTGGCGTGGAACATCGGCACGATGTGCAGGATGCGGTCGTTCTCGGAAAGGCCGAACAGGTCGGCCGTGGCCTCGGCGAGGCAGTGGAGGAACATCGCGCGGTGCGTGTAGACGACGCCTTTCGGATGGCCGGTGGTGCCGGAGGTGTAGCACATGCCGGCGGCATCGGTCTCGGCGAGCGCTGGCCATTCGCGCACCGGCTCGGCGCCCGCCACGAGCGCTTCGTACTCGGGATGCTCCGTCGGCGTCTCGGTCGCGCCGGCAACGCCGTCGGGCATGATCACGATGCGTCGCACGGTCGGCAGCGCGTCCCGGATCCCCGCGATCACGGGCCAGAGGCTCGCGTCGACGAAGATGGTGGAGTCGCCGGCGTGATTGATGATGTAGGTCAGGTCCGACGGCGAGAGGCGGATGTTGAGGGTATGTAATACTGCGCCGGACAGCGGCGCCGCCCAGTAGAGCTCGAGGTGGCGGTGGCTGTTCCACGCGAAGGTCGCGACCCTATCACCGCGGCGGATGCCGAGCGTCGCGAGGGCCCCGGCGAGGCGCATCGTTCGTTCGGCGAAGTCGGCGTACGTGTAACGGAAGAGCGGCCGGCCCGGCACGCGTGTGGCGATCGTCTTCTTGGCGAAGAGCCGCCGGCTCCGTTCGAAGAAGTGCGTCAAGGTGAGCGGGTAGCTCATCATGAGGTTGTCGAAGCGTGCGGTCACTGTGAGCGTCCTCCTGGAGCCACTTCTCCCAGATCCTCCGACGTGGCGCAGCGGAAGCCGACGAAGTGGTGGCCGGCCGCCGCGCCGCGGCGGTCGTAAGAGCGCCGCCGGGTCAGGCCGAGCGAGTCGGCCGGGTCGTCGTGGCTCGCTCCGCGAATGACGACGCGCCCGGTCGCGCCCGTGTACGGCTCCCGGTCGCCGTCGGTTCTATAAGGATAGGGGCGGAAGATGGTGACCGTCCACTCTCGCAGGTTGCCCAGCATGTCCAGGACGCGATAGGGGCTCGCGCCGTCCGGGCGGCGGTCGGTGGGCTCGGTCGCGTTGTAGGCGCGGCCGAAGACCGCCAGGTGAGGCGCGGGCGGCGCGACGCCCCAGGGGTAGGGCCGACGGTCGTCACCGCGCGCGGCCTTCTCCCACTCCGCTTCCGTCGGCAGGCGCCGCCCCTTCCAGGCGCAGTAGTCGCGCGCGCCGAACCAGGAGACTTCCACCACCGGGTGGACCTCGAATCCACGGTCGGCGACCCATCGACCCCGAACTCGGTGGATCCGCGCGTCCGCGTCGTCCTCGTCGTAGCGTCGCTCGCTGCCGGGCGGCCTCAGGCCGGTCGCGTTCAGGAACAGAGCGAACTCGGCGTTGGTGACCTTGTGACGCTCGATCCAGACGTCGCGCACGTAGACCCGGTGCTGCGGAGCCTCGTCCGCCGGGCCGTTGTCGCGCCCCATCCAGAAAGCTCCGGCCTGCACCAGCATGATGCCGTCGGCCGCGGCCGCCGCCGGGAGCGCCAGCAGGACGGCCGCCACGAGGATCACGACGGAGCGGGTCACGAGGATCATGGTATCGTGAGTGCGGCATGCGCTCCCGCTGGAACGACGCCGAGGCGAGCCAGCTCAACGGCCTCGATCTTCTCGTCTATGCCTCGCGTCTCGTCGGCGCCGAAACCTCGCTCGTCATCTGGGGCGGCGGCAACACCTCGATCAAGACCCGCGAGCGGGACCACCGCGGCCGAGAGGTCCCCGTGCTCCGCGTCAAGGGCAGCGGCTCGGACCTCAAATCGGTCCAGCGCAAGGATTTCCCGGGCGTGCGGATGGACGACATCACGGCGCTCCTCGAGCGCACCGAGATGAGCGACGAAGAGATGGTGAGCTATCTCGCTCACGCGCTGCAGGAGCCAGGGGGCGTGCGCCCGTCGATCGAGACCTTGCTGCACGGGTTTCTCGGCGCGCCGGCGATCGTGCACACCCACGCCGACGCGGTCGTCTCGCTGACGAACAACGACCGCGCCCACGACGTGCTCCAGTCCGTCTACGGCAAGGACGTCATCGCGCTCGGGTATCGTCGGCCCGGGTTCAAGATCTCGCGCGAGGTGGCCGACGCGATCACGGAGCGTCCCGAGGCGAAGGCGCTTCTTCTCGAGCGGCACGGCACGATCACCTGGGGCGCGACCGTGCGCGAGGCGTACGAGGCGACGATCGAGCTCATCACCCGGGCCGAAGACGCGATCGCCGAGCGAAAGAAGGACCGGCGCCTGTTCGGTGGCGCGCGCGTGCCGGGGCTCGAGCCGGCGGCGCGGCGCCAGGCCGCGCTGGCGGTCGCGCCCCGG
The DNA here is from genome assembly GCA_003220495.1 of Candidatus Rokuibacteriota bacterium. Classification (GTDB taxonomy): domain Bacteria; phylum Methylomirabilota; class Methylomirabilia; order Rokubacteriales; family CSP1-6; genus AR31. Next base: position 113,022 of record QHSP01000018.1, read on the forward strand.
CTCCGCGGGGTGCTGAGCCGGAGCCGGCGCGTCCTGGTCGGGTTCGACGACTCGCCCGACGTCATCGAGTTCGTCTCGTCGGTGGACGCCGCGCGCGTGTCGCAGGTCGGGCCGGCAACTCCGGATCATACGATCTACGCCAAGCGGCTTCCGTGCTTCGTCGACCTGACCGGCGGCGAGGGAACCGAGGCGCGGCTCGGCGCCATCGAGCGGTCGATCGAGGACTTCGTCGCGGGCTACACGCGCTACTTCGAGGACCATCGGTTCGAGGGTGCGCAGCTGCACGACCCGCTTCCGCGGGTCGTGCTCGTGCCCGGTCTCGGCATGTTCACGGCCGGCAAGGATCGCCGGACCGCGGGCATCGTCAACGACATCTATCACCACACGATCGGCGTGCTCGGCAACGCCGGCGCCTTCGGGCAGTACGTGTCACTCTCGGCGAAGGACGCCTTCGACGTCGAGTACTGGCCCCTCGAGCTCTACAAGCTCACCCTGGCGCCGCCCGAGAAGGAGCTGGCCCGGCGGATCGCCCTGGTCACCGGCGGCGGCTCCGGCATCGGACGCGCCGTGGCGCGCAAGCTGGCCGCCGAAGGCGCCCACGTGGTCGTCGGGGACCTCGACGGCGCCACGGCCCGCCGGACCGCCGACGAGATCGTCGCGGCGGTCGGCGCCGGCCGAGCGCTCGGACTCGAGATGGACGTCACGCGAGAGGCATCGGTGCGGGCGGCCTTCGAGGAGACCGTGCTCGCCTACGGCGGGCTCGACATCCTGGTGTCGAACGCCGGCATCGCGCACTCCGCCCCGGTCGTTCGCCTCGAGCTCGCCGACTGGGAGCGCTCGTTCGCGGTGAACTCCACCGGTCACTTCATCGTCGCCCGCGAGGCGATGCGACTGCTGACGGCCCAGGGGCTCGGCGGCGCGCTCGTCTTCGTCGCGACCAAGAACGTGATGTCGCCGGGCAAGGATTTCGCGGCGTACTCGGCGGCGAAGGCGGCGGAGGCCCAGCTCGCCAAGGTGCTCGCGCTCGAGGGCGCGCCCTACGGAATCCGCTCGAACATCGTGAACCCCGATGCCGTGTTCCAGGATTCGAAGCTCTGGTCGGACGAGATCCGGCGCGAGCGCGCCGCGGCGCAGGGGATCACGGTCGACCGCCTCGAGGAGTTCTATCGCACGCGCAACCTGCTCGGCGTCGGCATCGTGCCGGAAGACGTCGCCGAAGCGGTGCTCTTCCTCGCATCGGACCGCTCGGCGAAGACGACCGGGTGTTCCGTGACGGTCGACGGCGGCGTGCGCGACGCGTTCCCGAGGTGATCCCGTGATTGGCTTCGGCGCCCAGCTCTCGCTCCATCCGCCCGCCGAGCAGTTCGAGCTGGTCCAGCGCCTGGAGGCGGTCGGCTACGACTCCGTGTGGACGGGCGACCATGTGTCATTCCACAACCCGATCCACGAATCGATCACGCTGCTGGCGTCCTACGCGCCGATCACGAAGCGAATCAAGCTCGGCGTCGGTGTCTATCTGCTGGCGCTCCGCTCGCCGGCGGTCGCGGCCAAGCAGGCGGCCACGCTCGACGTTCTGTCGGGTGGTCGCCTGGTGTTCGGCGTCGGCGTCGGCGGTGAAAACCCGAAGGAGTTCGAGCTCTGCGGCATCCCGCACAAGGAGCGCGGCGCTCGCGTGAACGAGGGCATCGACGTGGTGCGCGCGCTCTGGCGCGACACGCCGGCCAGCTTCCACGGACGCTTCACGCGATTCGAGTCGGTGTCGATCGACCCCAAGCCCGTGCAGCAGCTTCCGCCGATCTGGATCGGCGGCCGCTCGGATGCGGCGCTGGCCCGCGCGGGCCGGCAGGGTGACGGGTGGATGTCCTACGTCGTGCAGGCCGACCGCTACGCGCAGAGCCTCGACAAGATCCGCGCCGCGGCGGCCACCGCCGGCCGATCGATGGACACGTTCACGGCGGCGCACCTGGTCTTCATCACGATCGGCCGCGATTTCGAAGCCGCGAAGCGCGCGTGGGTGAGCGTGCTCAGCCGCCGCTACGCGCAGGACTTCGAGCCCCTCGCCAAGCGGTACGGAGTGATCGGAACGCCCGAGCAGTGCGCCGAGCAGCTCGAGCGGTTCCGCGCCGCCGGCTGCACCTACTTCGTCATGAGCGCGATCGGCGAGCCGCGGGACGAGCGGGCCCAGCTCGAGACGATCGCCGCCGAGATCATCCCGCGATTCAGGTCGCGCTGACGGTGGGGCGGACGGGGCCATGGCCGATCTGACCGGCGGACAGCTGGTCGCTCGCACCCTGAAGCAGGCGGGAGTCGGCGACGTCTTCACCCTGTGCGGCGGCCACATCCTGCCGATTTACGACGGCTGTCTCACCGAAGGCATCCGTATCATCGACACCCGCCACGAGCAGGCGGCCGCCGTCGTGGTTCCGGGCCCGGGCGTGACCGACGCGGTCACCGGAGTCGCCAACGCGTACGCGGCGCCTACGTCACGGATCCACGCGAGATCGGTCCCGTGCTCGAGCGGGCGCTCGCGTCCGACGAGGTCTGGTGCGTGAACGTCGTGCTCGACCCCGAGGCGTACCGGAAGAGCGGCCAGGTCTCGATGGCCATCTGACCGACGCGTGAAGATCACGTTTCTGTGTCCGCATCTCCGCATCGCCGGCGGAGTGCGCGCGATCCTCACGTACGCGGACCGGCTCACCGCCGCCGGTCACCAGGTCGACGTGGTGGTGCCGGCCAAGCGTCGTGTCCGCGCCTTCTGGCGCTCGGCGACGGGAGCGGGACCCGATTGGATTCCGGGATTCCGCGCGCGCGTCGTCTGGGTGGACCGCTGGAGGCCGAGCGCGCTCCCGGACGGCGACGTGCTCGTCGCGACGGCGTGGCAGTCCGCGGCCGCGGTGGCCGACGCCCCGGCCCGGTGCGGGCGGAAGTTCTACTTCGTGCAGCACTACGAAAGCCTCTATCACGGGCAGGCGGCGGCGGTCGACGCGACGTATCGCCTGCCGCTCCGCAAGATCGTGATCTCCACGTGGCTCCGCGACGTCATGCGCGAGCGCTTCGCGAGCGAGGCGGAAGTCGTGGTGACCCCCGTCGATCCGGCCCTGTTCCACGCCGTTCCCGTCACGGTCGCCACCTCGCGCCCGCGCGTGCTGATGCTCCACCACGACTACGTCTGGAAGGGGACGGCCGACGGCTTCGAGACGGTGGCGCGCGTCAAGCAGCGTGTCCCGGGTCTCCACCTTGTCGGGTTCGGGGTCAGCGCGCCCCGTGACCCGGCGAGCTACGACGAGTTTCACGCGGACCTGCCACAAGCTGAGCTCGCGGCGCTCTACAGCGGCTGCGAGATCTATCTGTGCCCCTCGTGGGACGAGGGGCTCGGCATGCCGCCGATGGAGGCGATGGCCTGCGGCGCGGCCCTCGTGACCTACGACAACGGCGGCTGCCGCGACTACGCGTACGACGGCGAGACGGCGCTCGTCGCGCGCCGGCGCGACGTGACCGATCTCGCGGCCAAGCTCGAGCGCCTCGCCGCCGACCGTGAGCTACGAGCGCGCATCGCCGCGGCGGGCTCGGCGTTCGTCCGGAACACGTTCGAGTGGGGGCGCGCGGTGCGCCGCATGGAGGCGATCTTCCGTTGACGGCCGCGCTGCCGACGGTCGAGGCTCCGTGCGCCGTCTGCGGCGAGGGCGGCGCCGACCCGGTCTGGGCGACGCCGGACCGCGCCTTCGCCGTTCCCGGACACTACACCGTCGTGCGCTGTCGCGGCTGCGGGTTTCTCTACCAGCGCCCGCGTGTGCGCGACGAGCACCTGGCCGCGTGCTATCCCGACCACTATCCGCGCCATCAGGAGCCGTCGCCGCGGATGCCGATCAAGGGATCGAAGAGCCGCCAGCGCGCCGCGCGCTGGGCGCTCGCCAGCGGTCTCGGCTACGAGGCTTTGCGCGACGCGCGTGTCTCGCTCTTGGCGAGGCTTCGGGGGCGGCGACTGCTTCGAAGGATCAGGTGGAGCTGCCCGCCATGGGTCGGCGCAGGCCGCTACCTCGACGTCGGCTGCGGCTCGGGCGGGGCGCTGGGAGTCGCGCGAGCGCTCGGCTGGCGCGTCGCGGGCATCGAGATGGACGACGCCGCGGCCGCGCTGGCGCGACGCTTCACCGACGAGCTGCACGTCGGCGACATCCTGACGGCGCCGTTCGCGCCGGGCCGCTTCGACGTGGTGACGGCCTTCCACGTCCTCGAGCACGTGCCGGACCCGGTCGAGGTCGCGCGGCGCATGCTCGACTGGCTGGCGCCGGGAGGGCTCCTGATCGTGGAGGTCCCGAACGCGGGCGGGCTCGGCGCGTGGCTCTTCGGAGGCGCGTGGGCCGGGCTCGAGCTGCCGCGACATCTCTCTCACTTCACGCCGGCGACCCTCGAGGCCGTGATCGCGAAGGCGGGCGGCAAGGTCGTCTGGACCTGGCATCAGGCGAAGCCACGCACGTATCTCTGGAGCCTCTCGGCATGGCTGCGCGATCGGGGCTGGAACGCGCTCGCGAGACTGACGGAGCTGCGACCGATCTACGGCGTGCTGAAGCTCGGCCTGGAGGTGCTGGTGCCGCTGGCGCGTCAGGCGCGACGCGGCGAGGCGATCAGGATCGGCGCCGTCCGGAGTCGCCGGACGTGACGTAGGACGAAGGAGACTCGAGGCGGGTGGCCAGGGTCTCGAGCTCCCGCTCGAGGTCGGCCAACCGCTTGGCCAGCCGATCGCGCTCCTCGCGCAGCGACTGGGTCGCCGACTGGATGTGCGCCGCGAGGTGCCGGTCCCGATCAGCCCGATGCGGCGTCGTCTCGTCCATGGCCGTTGAAGCCAGCAAGAGCAGTGCCGGGCGGCGACCCCTTGCTGGCCGCGAGCTTCCGAGCCGAAAGCCGCGCACTGTGACACGTCCGACCGCTGAATCGGTCAAGCTGACACCCCGGAAATCTCGCCGGAGGTCGCATGCTAGAATCGGTCACGATGCCGATCTACGAGTACGAGTGTCACGGGTGCCGCAGGCGGGTCAGCCTCCTCGTGCTGCGTCCCTCGGCGGCGGAATCGCCGGCCTGTCCGCGGTGCGGAAGCCAGGCGCTCTCCCGCGTGATGTCGCGTTTTGCGACGGTGAAGTCGGAGGACGCCCGGCTGGATGCCCTCGCCGATTCGTCGAGCCTCGGTGACCTCGACGAGAACGATCCGTCGAGCGTGGCCCGGTTCATGAAGAAGATGGGCCGCGAGTTCGGAGACGACCTCGGCGACGACTTCGAGTCCGCCATGGACGAAGCGATGGCGGAAGGCGAGGGCGGTGCCGGGGACGGGGAGAGTGAATCTCCGGGCGCCGCGGAGGCATCTTCCGATGAGTAACCCTGTGAGCGTCTGATGAAAGTCTCGATCCGTGACCGGTTTGAGGCGGTGGGGGCTTCCGCGTGGGACGGGCTTGTCGCGGCCTCCCGCCTCCGGTCACCCTTCCTGTCCTGGGTATGGCAACACGAGTGGGCGCGGACGTTCGCGGCCGATTGCCGACTCGAGATCCGGTGCGTCCAGGACGGCGCCGGAAACCTGGTGGCCCTCCTCCCGCTCTACGAGTCCTCGGCCGGCGCACTGGAGCTGATCGGCGGCGCCGACGTTTCTGACTATCTCGATCTGATTTCACTCCATGGGCGGGAGGAAGAGGCGTGGATGGCCCTTCTCCAGTCCCGGACGGCCGAGCGCGCCGAGTGGGTGCTGCACGCCGTGCCCGAGGTCTCGCCCACCGTCGTCTCGCTGCCGCCCCTCGCCGCCGCGTGCGGGCTCACCGTGTCGGCCACGGTGGAAGAACGATGTCCCGTGTTGGCTTTGCCGTCCTCCTGGGAGACCTACCTCGCCCACCTGTCCGGAAGACACCGCCACGAGCTCCAGCGAAAGATGCGACGCCTCGAACGCGACGCGCCCGACGCCCAGGTGTCGAGCGTGAGCGGGCCGGCTGACATCGCCGCGCGGCTCGACGATTTTCTCGCGCTCCACCGGAGTTCGCGCGTGGGCAAGGCGCGCTTCATGGACGCTCGGATGGAGCGCTTCTTTCGGAGCGCGCTCGCGGCGTTCGCCGAGCGCGGGGCCGCCCGGCTCTGGTTCCTCGACGCGGCGTCGGGACCGATCGCCGCCTTCGTCACGATCGAATGGGACGGCACGGTCGGGCTCTACAACTCGGGTTTCGCGCCCGAGCAAGCCGCGCTCTCGCCGGGCGTCGTCTTGCTGACCCAGGTGATCCGGGACGCGATCGCGCGTCGGCGAGACAAGTTCGACTTCCTCAGGGGCGAGGAGCGGTACAAGTACGAGTTCGAGCCGGTCGCCGAAGCCGTCTACCAGGTGAGGATCCGGTGAATCTCCACGTCGCGATGCTCAGCGTTCATACCTGCCCGCTGGCCGCTCTGGGCGGCAAGGAAACCGGTGGGATGAACGTGTACGTGCGCGAGGTCTCCCGCGAGCTCGGGCGCATGGGCGTGTCCGTCGACGTCTTCACGCGCTCGCAGAACCCGACGATCTCCCGCGTGGTGTCCCTCGGCGAGCGCGCTCGCGTGATCCACCTGCCGGCGGGCGACGAAGCCCCGATGGCCCGGGTGCGCGTCCACGATCACCTTGACGAGTTCGTCGACGGAGTCGAGGCGTGGCGCATCGCGAGGTCGATCGACTATGACCTGATCCACGCCCACTACTGGCTCTCCGGCGTCGCGGCGCTGAGGCTCAAGGCGCGCTGGTCGGTGCCGGTCATGCAGATGTTCCACACGCTCGGGCGTCTCAAGAACCGGGTGGCCCGGAGCGCCGCGGAGCAGGAGCCCGCGATCCGGCTGCACGAGGAAACGCGGATCGTCGGCGCCTGCGACCGCATCGTGGCCGCCAACGTGATCGAGCGCGCGGAGCTGCTGCGTGACTACGGCGCCTCCGCCTCGCGCATCGCGACGATCCCGTGTGGCGTCGACACCGACCTGTTCGTGCCCGGCGATCGCGCCGACGCGCGCGCCCGGCTCGGGCTCGACGAGCACCCGGTGCTGCTCTGGGTCGGCCGCGTGGCGCCGATCAAGGGGCTCGACACCTTGCTCGACGCGGTCGCGCGGCTCCGATCGGCCGACCGGGCGATCCGCCTGCTGATCGTCGGCGGCGATGCCGACGAGCCGATGAGCGAGCACGAGGTCTCGCTGCGCCAGCGCATCGAGCGGCTCGATCTGGCGAGCTCCGTGTGCTTCGTCGGGCCCCAGCCGCAGAGCGTCCTGCCCCTGTACTATGCCGCGGCGGACGTGACGGTCCTGCCCTCGTACTACGAATCGTTCGGGATGGTCGCCCTCGAGGCGATGGCCTGCGGGAGTCCCGTCATCGCGTCTCGGGTCGGCGGGCTGGTCACCACGGTGCGCGACGGGGTCACCGGCTTCCTGATTCCGGATGGCGACGTCGACGCGCTGGCCGAGCGCATTGGCGCCCTGGTCGCCGATCCCGACCTGCGCTGGCGGATCGGCCGCGAGGGCGTGCGCTGGGCGGCCCAGCACCGCTGGGCCTGCGTGGCCGAAGCGGTCTGTCGCGAGTACGCCTCCCTCGAGTCGCGAGCCGGCGAGCACCTGGCCTTGGCGCGCTGCCGAGACGACTGACCCGGCGACCGGCCCTGCTCCCGCCCACATCGGCTGAGGTGCTACACTGCGGCCGCGGTGGGCACCCTCCTCGAGGTTCAAAACCTCAAGACGCACTTCGTGACGCGCAGCGGCGTCGTGCGCGCGGTCGACGACGTTTCCTGGGACGTGAGCGAGAGCGAGACCGTTGCGCTGGTGGGCGAGTCGGGCTGCGGCAAGAGCGTCAGCGCGCTGAGCATCATGCGTCTCGTGGCCGGGCCCGCCGGCCGGATCGTCGGCGGTCAGATCCTCTTCAAGGGCCGCGACCTCTTGCGGCTGTCGGAAGAGGAGATGCGCCACGTGCGAGGCCGCGAGATCGGCATGATCTTCCAGGAGCCGATGACCTCGCTCAATCCCGTGCTGACGATCGGGCGCCAGCTCACCGAGGGGCTCGAGATCCACCTGGGACAGGCGCCGACCGAGGCCCGCCGGCGCGCGGCGGAGCTCCTGGGCATGGTCGGCATCCCCGATCCGGAGCGGCGCCTCACGCAGTACCCGCACCAGTTCAGCGGCGGGATGCGCCAGCGGATGATGATCGCGATGGCGCTCGCGTGCAAGCCCTCGCTGATCCTCGCCGACGAGCCGACGACCGCGCTCGACGTGACGATCCAGGCCCAGATCCTCGAGCTGATGAAAGATCTCTCGCGGCGGTTCGGCGTCGCGATGCTGATCATCACCCACAACCTCGGTGTCGTCGCCCGGTACGCCGACCGCGTGAACGTGATGTACGCCGGACGGATCATCGAGCGTGGCACGGCCCGCGAGCTCTACGCCAATCCCCGGCATCCCTACACGCTCGGGCTCTTGCGCTCGGTGCCGCGCCTGGATGAGCCGCGCCGCGCGCGACTGGACCCCATCGAGGGCCAGCCGCCCGACCTCACGCGGCTGCCGAGCGGGTGCTCGTTCACGCCCCGATGCGGCTTTGCCGTCGAGCGGTGCCACGTCGAGGTCCCGCCGTTGCGCGAGGTGAACACGGGCGGCCACGTGAGCGCGTGCTGGGAGGCCGAGAATCTCGATCGGGCCCGGACGGCGGCGCGAACGTGAGCGACGGCGTCCCGCTCCTGCAAGTCACGAATCTGGTGAAACACTTCCAGGTCGGCGGCGGACTGTTCGGGGGCCGAGGCGGCCTCGTCCGTGCCGTCGACGGCGTGAGCTTCGAGATCCGCCGCGGCGAGACCCTCGGGCTCGTCGGCGAGTCCGGGTGCGGCAAGACGACGACCGGCCGATGCATCCTGCAGCTCGAGCGGCCGACCAGCGGTCAGATCCTCTTCGAGGGACGCGACCTGACGACGCTCGACGAGGACGCGCTGCGTCCGATCCGTCGCAAGATGCAGGTGATCTTCCAGGATCCGTACAGCTCGCTGAATCCTCGGATGACGGTCGGGCAGATCATCGCCGAGCCGCTGGCCGTTCACGGCATCGTCAGCGACCGCGCGCAGCGCGCCAGGCGCGTGCGCGAGCTGCTGGCCCACGTGGGACTCCTGCCGCAGCACGCGCACCGCTATCCGCACCAGCTCTCGGGCGGTCAGCGCCAGCGCGTCGGGATCGCGCGGGCGCTCGCCGTCGAGCCATCGCTGATCATCTGCGATGAGCCGGTGTCGGCGCTGGACGTGTCGATCCAGGCGCAGATCATCAACCTCCTCGAGGATCTCCAGGCGCAGTTCGGGCTCACGTACCTCTTCGTCGCGCACGATCTCTCGGTCGTGCGCCACATCTCGGACCGCGTCGCCGTCATGTACCTCGGCAAGATCGTCGAGATCACCGATCGAAAGTCGCTCTACGACTCGCCGCTGCATCCGTACACGAAGGCGCTGCTCTCGGCGGTGCCGATTCCCGATCCGGCGCTGGAAGCCCAGCGGGAGCGGGTGGTGCTCGGCGGCGAGGTGCCGAGCCCGCTCAACCCGCCGTCGGGCTGCGTCTTCCATCCCCGGTGCCCGATCGCCGTCGACCGCTGCCGAGTCGAGGTGCCCGACCTCCGGGAGATCAGGGCTGCGCATCGGGCGGCCTGCCTGCTCGCTTGACTCGAGGCCGCTCCGTGCTCGATGCTGAAACCGCTCGTGCTCGACGCTGGTTACCTCGCGTGACCTCTGGAGGAGAATCAATGCGACGCTACCTCTACAGCCTCGGAATCGCCATCGTCGCCGCTGCGCTCGCCAGCCCGGCGGCGGCTCAGGATAAACCCCGATACGGTGGAGAGCTGGTCTTCGCGGTGCCGTCCGAGCCGCCGTCCTACGACGCGCACCGCGAGGAGACCTTCGGAGTCATCCATCCGGTGGCCCCGCACTACAACACGCTGCTTCGGCCCGATCCGACGGACAAGCTCGCGATCAAGATCGTCGGAGACCTCGCCGAGTCATGGACGATCTCCAAGGACGGGCGAACCTACACGATCAAGCTCCGCCACGGCGTGAAGTTCCATGACGGTGGCGAGATGACGTCCAAAGACGTCAAGGCCAGCTACGAAAAGATCATCTTCCCACCCGCCGGGGTGGCCTCCGACCGCAAGGGCGAGTACCTCGACGTCGAAGCCGTCCAGGCGCCCGACCCCTACACGGTGGTCTTCCGGCTCAAGTGGCCGTCGGGCTCCTTCCTCATGTCGCTGGCCTCGCCGTGGAACTGGATCTACAAGGCCGACATCCTCGCGAAGGACATGCGCTGGTACGAAACCCACGTGATGGGGACCGGACCCTTCGTCTTCGTCGAGCACGTCCGGGGCTCGCACTGGGTCGGCAAGAAGAACCCGAACTACTGGG
>QHSP01000118.1 GCA_003220495.1 Candidatus Rokuibacteriota bacterium
TCCGACGATCAGCTGGCCGGTGTCGGCATCAACAATTTGTCCAATTCGCGAGCGGGTCGATTGAGAAGCATCCGGGCGACGAGGTTCAGAGGCGCAACCCGACAGGCCTATTAGCACACAGACTATCAATATCATCCGACGGGCATTTATGTTGGACATCATCGTTCTCGTCTTGTCGCGTTTGACCGTGCTCAGAGCACGCGTGGGAAGGCGCCAGTTCACTGTGCACACTGAACCCTTCCATATCGGCAGTTAATGACACTCAACGCCAGCGTCATTCAGTGCCTTGAGGGCATCAAAGAAAGAGCCGGGTATCGCTACGTCCCGAAAGGGATCGTTTCTCGTCTCGCCGCGCGCCGCGTCCATCACCGGAACCGAGTATGTCATCGACGGCGGCACCGTGCCGACGGTGTGAGAGACTCGCTCGCCGATTCACGCCCCATCACGGACTGCGGCGGGGATCGGTCGCCGGATCGATATATCGCGTCGACGAGGGTCCCATGCCGGTGATCTGGACGATCACAGGCTCGTCACGAGTCTCGGCGAAGTGTGCGCGGTTCGCGGGCTCGGTATAGAAGCTCCCAGGCGGCAGCGCCTTCAGCAGGGCGGGATCGAAGGCTTCGCCGTAGCCAAGGAACCAGGTCCCCATGATCACCGTCGCCACGCGGTCGTCCTGGTGATCATGTGAAGCGATGCGCGTGTGCGCGGGTACTTGCAGCATGATCGTGTAGAGCCCCGCACGGTCCGGGTCTCCCTTCAGCACGACGGTGCGAATCCCGGAGACGCCCGAAGTACCCGTGCCGGCGCCGCTGCCTTCCGAAAACTTGAATTCGCTGGGCGTGACGCGACGCTCGTCGGCGGGGCGGCTCACAGTCGCGCTCGGCGGGGTTCGATCCATGAGGAACGTCTCGATCAGAGCCACGGTTGCTCTCGGGCTTTCCTCCATCAACCAGTGGCCGGCACCTGGCACCACCGCTTCGCGGACGTCGCTGGCGACATTGCGCATGACGACCGCCTGTATCGCGCCGAAAGACTTCTCCCCGCCGATGGCCAGCACGGGCATGGTGAGCCTCGTGCGCTGAAAGACTCGGTTGTCCTCGGCGTCCTGCGAGAACGCGCCGAAGTGCGCGAACCCGGCCCGCATCGCGCCAGGTTGCGCGTACTGAGCCGCGTAGAAGTTGCGTGTGGCCTCGTCTGGTTGGCCTGGATCGCCCGTGAAGGCATTCCAGATGCGATCCAGATAGATGCGCTCGCGCCCTCGCACCAGACGCTCGGCGTCGGGACCCCGAAACGAGAAGTGCCACAGCGCCGGGTTGCGCACGATGTCGTCCCAGGGGGCGATGCCCGGGAGCGGCGCATCCATGACCACGAGCCGCTCGACCTTGTCCGGGTAACGCGCCGCGTACGCATACGCGACCATGATGCCGATGTCGTGTGACACGACCGACGTCCGGTCGTATCCGAGCGTCGTGACCACCGCGCGAATATCCGCGGCCTGCGTCTTCTTGTCATATCCGCCGGCCGGCCGAGACGAGCGTCCGATCCCACGCAGGTCCGGCACCACGACGGTGTAGCTCTTTGCCAGGGCGGTCGCCAGCGGCCCCCAGGAATCGCTGGTCTCCGCGTAGCCATGAAGGAGGACGACGACCGGCCCGGAGCCGGCGGAGCGGACGAAGATGCTTGCGCCCTCGGGACTGGCAACCGTTCGGGCCCGGAATGTCGAGGGCAGCGACGGCTGGGCGAGCGCGCCGCCTGCGAAGGCAACGATGCCGAGCGTGGTCATGAGCGCGCATCGCATGTAGTTGCTCCTCCTCCTCACTTCGTCGCGGCCTCGCCCTGCCACCTTGGCCTGGCTCAGCTGTGCTTCCGCGAGGTTCAGCTTGGCGTCGGCCTGATCGGCGGCAGTCTGGAACGGTCGGGGATCGACCTGGAACAAGAGGTCGCCCGCCTTGACCGGCGAGCCCTCCGAGTAGTTCTGACTCACGAGGTGTCAGGCGACACGAGCCCGGATCTGCGCGTTGATGGAGCCGACCAGCGTCCCGACATACTCGACGGAGATCGGCACATCGCGCTCGACCACCGGCTCGACCTTGACGACGGGCGCCGGCGGCGTCGCGGTCGCACGAGAGGCGTCGCCGCAGCCGGTGGCGGTGATCGCCACCAGCCCGATCAGCGAGACTCCGAGCAGCGCGCGTACGTCGATCATGCGGCTTCCTCTTTCGAGATCCCTCGAGTCGAAATCAGGCATCTCATCAGGGGCCGAAGGTAAACACATACCACCCACTACTTCTTCGCGCAGCGAGCATCGGCCTGCTGGAGCGCGTGGATCGCCTGATCGTTGAACGGGATCGGCGCGCACCCATGACCCTTCTCGCATACGAAGTCGAACCTGGCCGCTGGCTGATGACAGCTCAGGCACGTCTTGCCTTGGGAGAGATTGACGACGCTGTCGCCGCGGTCGCGGATTTTCGTGCCGGCCGCGGACACCTCCAGCGCGAAGAATTCCCAGCCGTTGGTTTTCGGGAACTTCGTATGCGGATGCTTCACCATCGCTTCGAACGGAACCAGCTGGAGGATCGTGCCGACGGGATACTCCGTGTTCGGGACGCTGTCCCTGAAGATGCGCATCGCCTCCGCGAGCTCCTTGGGATCCTCGTGCTTGATGCGCGTATTCCGGACCTGGGGCCAGTCGAGGATGCACCCAAAGGTCTGCTCGGACACGGAGACATCAGCGGCGGACGCGACGCATACTATCCAGAAGGCAAACCCGCCGATGACGACACTGAGGAAGATGACGTGCAGGCTGGCTCTCATTCGTTCCTTCTCAAGCGCCGATTTTGTGGATCGACGCGATCAGGTCTTTCGTCGAGAGAATACTCCGAGCATAGTTGGGGGCGCTGATCTCGAGCGTGGCCTTCATTTCGTCCCACCTGAAGCTTCCGATGGCATCGTTCACCAGCGGGACTTCGTAGCCCAGCTCCGCCGCATAGCGAACGGTCGAGTCGATGCAGGTGTTCGCGCGCACGCCGATCACGATCAGCTGGTGAATGCCGTGCTTCTTGAGCTGCAGATCGAGGTCGTTGTTGGCAAACCCGCTGGAGCACCGGCGGCACCCCGGCGACCACGCGCGGGCGGTGCTGCGCGTCGAGAAGAAACAGCTCCGGGTGAGCCCACACGTCGCTCGAATCCGGGGAGACGAAGAACGGCAGGTCACCGATCACGCGCACACCTTTGGCGCGGGCGTGGGTCTTCAGGCGCGCCCCCTGACGAAACAACAGGAACTGACCGAATCGGGCCAGGTCGATCTGGATCGCCAGATCGCGCCGCGCCCGGTCGAGCGCAGCTGGCGTCCGGCGGACGAGCTCTTCTGGCCACTCCTGATACGAGGCGCCGCCGTACCTGGCCTTGAGCGCGGTGAACAATGCATAATCGTCGAGCCAGTGAGCCTGCTCCCGGCCGAAGCGCTCGAAGCCCTGGTGCAGGTCAGAGCGCGCACCGGCACCGAAAGTCTTCCATGCCGTCTCGAGCAAGGCGTCCTTGAAGCGCTTGACCGCGTCGAACTCGACGGCCGTCGCCGAAAAAGAGCCTCCGGCGCAATCAGTCGGCTTCACCAGATCGTCCTCGATCAGCCAGTCCGGGCTGATCAGGAGCGGGTTGCCGGCGAACGAAGACAGGGACTGGTACGGCGAGTCGCCATAGGCGGTCGGGCCCAATGGCAACGCCTGCCACCAGCTTTGGCCGGCCTCGTGAAGCCGGTCGACCCACTCGACGGCCGCCGGACCTATATCGCCGATTCCATACCGCGAGGGCAGAGACGTGACATGCAGCAGCAGGCCCGACGCGCGATACTGCCGCGGGAAGGGAGGCAGCCTCATGCGCGGTCACCGACAGCGGCGTCGACGAGCGACTGGGCCTCGCTCACGAGCGCGTCGAGGTGCGCGGCGCTCTTGAAGCTCTCCGCGTAGATCTTGTAGATGTTCTCGGTGCCCGACGGCCGAGCCGCGAACCACCCACCCGGCGTCACGATCTTCAAGCCGTCGATCGGAGCGTCGTTGCCCGGCGCTCTGGTCAGCTTGGCGGAGATCGGCTCGCCGGCGAGCGTCTCTTCCTTGACCGCCTGGGCTGACAGCTTCTGGAGTCGGGCTTTTTGCTCGGGCGTGGCGGCCGCGTCGATACGCGTGTAATAGGACCGGCCGAACTCCGCCACGATCTCCCGGTAGTGCTCGCCGGGATCCTTGCCGGTGCGGGCCGTGATCTCGGCCGCGAGCAGATCCATGATCGGGCCGTCCTTGTCGGTCGTCCACACCGTACCGTCGTGGCGCAGGAAGCTGGCCCCGGCGCTCTCCTCGCCGCCGAAGCAGCACGAGCCGTCGAAAAGACCTGGCACGAACCACTTGAAGCCCACGGGCACCTCGTGGAGCCGGCGGCCGAGCTTTGCGACGACGCGGTCGATGAGGCTGCTGCTGACCAGCGTCTTGCCGACCCCGGCGTGCGCCGGCCAGCCGGGCCGATGGCTGAGCAGATACCGGATGGCCACCGCCAGGTAGTGGTTGGGGTTCATCAGCCCGGTGGAGCTCGTCACGATGCCGTGCCGATCCGAGTCGGGATCGTTGGCGAAGGCGACGCCAAAGTGATCCTTGAGCCCGACGAGCCGCGCCATCGCATACGGGCTCGAGGGGTCCATGCGGATCTTGCCGTCGTGATCCACCGTCATGAACGAGAACGTCGGGTCGATCGTCGGGTTCACGACCGCGATGTGGAGCTTGTAGATCACGTTGATGGGCTCCCAGTACGGGAGCGACGCTCCGCCGAGTGGGTCCACGCCCAGGGTCAGGCCGGCCGCGCGGATCGCCTCCATGTCGACGACGTGTTTGAGATCCTCGACGTAGGGCAGGACCAGATCGTCCGCGTGCGTGCTCGCCGCCTTGATAGCCGTCGCGTAGGGAATTCGCTTGACGTCGGCGTTGCCTTTGCGCAGCAGCACGTTGGCCCGACGCTGAACCCACCCGGTCACATCGGTGTCGGCCGGACCGCCGTTGGGTGGATTGTATTTGAAGCCGCCGTCCTCGGGCGGGTTGTGCGACGGTGTGACCACGATCCCGTCCGCGAGGTGCTCCTTGCGGCCGCGGTTGTACACGAGGATGGCCCACGAGATCACGGGCGTCGGCGTGACGCCCCCGTCTCGCTGGATGATGGTCTCGACGCCGTTCGCCGCCAGCACCTCGAGGGCGGTGCGCTGGGCCGGCTCGGACAGGGCGTGAGTGTCCTTGCCCATGTAGAGTGGGCCGTCGATCCGCTGACCACGGCGGTAGTCGCAGATGGCCTGCGTGATCGCCGCGAGATGAGCCTCGGTGAACGAGCCGCGAAACGGCGAGCCCCGGTGGCCGCTGGTGCCGAAGCTGACGAGCTGGTTCGGATCCCCCACCTCGGGCTTCCGCTCGTAGTACTCGCGCTCGAGCCGTGCCAGATCGACGATCATGGACGACGGCGCCGGCTTCCCGGCCAGCGGAGAAATCCCGGCCGGCTCTTTCATGTCGTGGACCATAGTGTGCTCCATCACGACACCGGACAAGGCTTGACGTGCCAGATGTCGGCGCCGTACTCGGCAATCGTGCGATCGCTCGAGAACTTCCCGGAGCCAGCCACGTTCAGGATGGCCTTGCGGGCCCATGCATCAGCGTCCGCATACAGCGCGCGGAGGTTGCCGTCGGCCTCGAGATAAGAGGCGAGGTCCGCGAGGTGCATGTAGAAGTCGCCGCGCGTGAGCAGAGTGTCGCGCAGGGGCGCGAAGATGCCCGGCTCGTTGCGGCTGAAGTGGTCGGAGAAGACCAGGTCCAGCGCCGCGCGGACCTCCGGCTGGTTATCGTAGTGCCAGTGCGGGTCGTACCAGCCGCGGCTGCCGGCAACCTGCTCCGCGGTCAGACCGAAGAGGAAGAAATTCTCCTCTCCGGCCTCCTGCGCCATCTCGATCGTCGCGCCGTCGCGCGTGCCGATCGTCAAGGCGCCGTTCATCATGAACTTCATGTTGCTCGTGCCGCTGGCCTCGTAGCCGGCGGTCGAGATCTGGTTGGACACATCCGTGGCGGGGATCAGCCGCTCGGCCAACGAGACGTTGTACTCCGGCAGGAACAGGACCTTGAGCCGTCCACGGACCACCGGATCGGCGTCGATCGTCGCCGCGAGGTTGTTCAAGAATTTGATGATGAGCTTCGCCAGGTGGTAGGCCGGCGCCGCCTTGCCCGCGAACAGAAAGGTTCGCGGCGTCGTCTCGAGCGTCGGGTTCTCCCGCAAGCGGTTGTAGAGCACGACGATGCGCAGCGCATTGAGGAGCTGCCGCTTGTATTCGTGGATGCGCTTGACCTGGCTATCGAAGATGGTGTCCGGATCCACCGTCTGTCCCGAGGCCGATCGCAGCCACTGCGCGAAGGCCGTCTTGGCCGACCGCTTGGCCGCGCGCACCGCGTCGCGGAAGCCCCGATCGTCGGCGAGCGGCTTGAGTCTCCCCAGCTGAGCGAGATCGGTCATCCAGCCGTCGCCGATGGCCTCGGTGACGATGCGAGCGAGCGCCGGGTTCGCCAGCAACAGCCAGCGCCGCGGCGTGACCCCGTTGGTCTTGTTGCTGAAGCGTTCGGGAAACATCTCGGCCAGGTCCTTCACCGTGGTCGAGCGCAGTAGCGCGGAGTGGATCGCCGCCACCCCGTTGGTACTGTGAGAGCCCACGATGGCGAGGTTGGCCATGCGGACGTGCTTGGTCGGGCCCTCCTCGATCAAGCTCGTGCGCACGGCGCGGCCGTCCTCGCCGGGAAAACGGCGCCACACCGCATCGAGCAGTCGCCGGTTGATCTCGAAGATGATCTCGCGGTGGCGAGGCAGCAAGGTCTCGAACCACTCGAGCGGCCATCTTTCGAGCGCTTCGGGCAGCAGCGTGTGGTTCGTGTACGCCAGGGTCCGCTGGGCCAAGTCCCAGGCCTGATCCCATCCGAGGTGCGCATCGTCGAGCAAGATCCGCATCAGCTCGGGGACGGCGAGGGCCGGGTGCGTGTCGTTGAGCTGGATGGCGACCCGTTCGGGAAGCGCGCTCCAGTCGGAGTTGCTGCGGCGGAATCGTCGGATCAGATCCGCCAGCGAGCAGGCGACGAGAAAGTATTCCTGCACGAACCGTAGCTCCTGCCCCAGGGTCGTCGAGTCGTCGGGATAGAGCACCCGCGTGAGAGACTTGGCCGCAAGCGACTCCGCCAGCGCGCTGACGAACTGGCCATGACTGAACGTCTGGAAATCGAAGTCGTCGGATGCGGACGCTGCCCAGAGCCGGAGCGTGTTGATCGTTTTGCCGCCGTAGCCCACCACCGGCCGATCGAACGGAATGCCGAGCAAGGTGAACCCCCGGCCGGGGACGGCGCGCAGCGTGCCCTCTCGCACCTCGATCGAGTGGTTCAGCCTGATCTCGACCTTCTCCTCAGGGCGGACGACTTCCCATGGGTCGGGACGCCGAAGCCAGTTGTCGGGCTGCTCGTGTTGCCAGCCATCCTCGATGGTTTGCCGGAACATCCCGTACTCGTACCGGAGCCCGTACCCCATGGCCGGGAGCTGCATCGTGGCCATCGAGTCGAGGAAGCACGCGGCCAGGCGCCCGAGCCCGCCATTGCCCAGCCCGGCGTCAGGCTCCTCCTCCAGCAGGCCAAGCCAATCGAGGGACGCTTGCTTGATGAAGTCGCCCACGGAGGGACTGAGCAGCATGTTCGTGATGTTGTTGGTCAGCGAGCGACCGATCAGAAATTCCATCGAGAGGTAGTAGACGCGCTTGGGGTTCGCGCGCTCGTATGTCTGCTCCGTGCGGACCCAGCGCTGCGAGAGGACGTCGCGCACGGAGCGGGCGAAGGCCTCGTAGCGCTCACGCGCGCCGGCCGCCGCCGGATCGGCGACGTTGTCGAAGAGCAGGTGCCGCTCGTACAGCGCGTCCGCGCTGCCCGTGAGCTCCACCGGACCGCATCCGTATTGCCGGCGCAGCGCGGTCATGGTGTCCACCGTTGTCACTCGAGAAGCCGCGGGCTTTCTTGTACTCATCGCGGTGCTTCCTCCTGATACCCTCGCGCCTGGGCCGGGCTGACGCGCTGTTCGCGAGGCATCTCGTCCCAGAGACGGATTGCCGGCTCGGACCGATCATGCTCGTACCCAACCACGCTCAGGCTGGCCGTTCCGAGCAGGAAGTACCTGCCTCCCGCGTCGAGCCCGAGCCAGCGCGCGGCGAACACTCGGAGGAAGTGCCCGCTCGAGAAGAGCAGGGTATTCCCTTCGATGGCGCGCACCCGGCGCACCACCCGGTCGGCCCGCGCCCCGATCTGGTCCGGCGACTCCCCTCCCGGACAGCCGTCTCGGAACAACTGCCAGTCAGGACGCTCGCGGTGGATGTCGGCGCTGGTGCGACCTTCGTACGCGCCGTAGTTCCATTCGATGAGGTCGGGCTCGACTTTTGCCAAGGCGCCGAAGCCGGCCAGCTCGCACGTGCGGATCGCCCGCTGCGATGGGCTCGTGAGCACCGCGGCGAACGTCAATCCCTGGAGCCGCTCTCGGAGCTTGAGGGCCTCGCCTTCGCCCTGCGTCGTCAGCGGCAGGTCGGTCGCGCCCGTGTGCTGACGAGAGATGGTCCACGCCGTCTCACCGTGCCTCGCCAGGTATGTGAGAGGAAGCGCGTCGCTCATGACCGGCTCCCGTGGTCTACGTCCGCATCGAACGACAGAACGCTCGAACCGATCGCCTCATCGATCACGCTACCATCGGTGTCGATGGCCTCGACCGCGTCGACCTGTTTCGACTGAGTCATCCGTGACCGGGTCGGCGTCCGGCGAGTAACAAGGCAATGCCGGTGCCGGACGTCCGGGGATGCCGGGGCGCTGGCAAGTCCGCTTGCCACAACGCATCCCGGCGTAGCGAGGCTCGTGAGGGATGCGTAGTTCACCGACGCGTGATCGGTCTCTTCATGCCGTCTTCCTCCACGAATTCGGTCCCGGCCGCGCGCGAGGTGTCCGGTGCACGTGCGCGGATCGAACCCGGCTCGCCTCGATGCGGTGCTGCGCCCATCGCGGCGATGATCAGCGCAACGTCCAGCAGGAGTTGGTCTGTCACCCTTAGGATGCAGCGAGGGCCGCCGCCGTTACTGGAGCCTGAGAGTCCGCGTTGCGGCGAGGCACCTGGGCGCGCACCTCTCACCGCCACCGCTGTGCGGCGTCAGAGCGCTGAAGGGCTGGCCCCGGCGAATCTCAGCC
>QHSP01000041.1 GCA_003220495.1 Candidatus Rokuibacteriota bacterium
CATCGTGTCGGTCGGCCTCTCGGTCACCATGGGCCTCATGGGCTTCGTCAACCTCGCCCACGGCGGCTTTGCCATGCTCGGGGGCTACGCGATCGCGCTGGCGATGAAGCACTGGGGCTTGGCGTTCGTGCCGGCCCTCGTGTTCGGATTCGTCGTCGTCGCCGCCGCGAGCGCCGTGCTGGAGCGCCTGCTCTACTCGCGGCTCTACCGCGCCACGGAGCTCGACCAGGTGCTCTTCACGATCGGCCTCGTGTTCATGATGATCGCGTCGGTCACCGTGCTCGTCGGGCCCGAGAACCAGCCGCTCATGCTGCCCGCGTTTCTTCGGGGCCAGATCAATCTCGGGATCACGCAGTACCGCACCTACAGCGTGGCGATGATCGTGATCGGAATCCTGATCGTGAGCGGCCTCTGGCTCGCCTTCGAGCGCACCCGAACGGGCGCCCAGATCCGCGCCGCCGTCGACAACCGACGGATGGCCGAGTCGCTCGGTATCAACATCGGGCGCTTGTTCACGTTGACCTTCGCGTTCGGCAGCGGCATGGCCGCGCTCGGCGGGGGCCTCGGCGCCGAGTTTCTCGGCCTCGATCCCCAGTACGCGCTGAAGTACCTCGTATACTTCCTGATCGTGGTCGCGGTCGGCGGGCTCGGTCGAGTGACCGGGGTGTTCTATGCGGCGCTGCTGATCGGCGTCCTCGACTTCGCGCTCAAGAAGTACGTCCCCCAGGGCGGCACGGCGTTCGTCTACGCGCTCACGATCCTGCTCCTGCTCTGGCGCCCGCACGGCCTCTTCGGCTCGAAGACCACGTGACGCCCTCGGGAGTCCGCTGGGCCGATCATCCGGCAGCGGTCGCGCTGGCCGGCCGCCACCGGCTGCGAGCGTGGGAGCCGATCCCCTGGGTCCTGGCGCTCGCGTTCTACTTCGTCTTCCCGAAGTACCTCGGCTTCGGCACCGAGCTCCTGATCACGATCCTCTTCGCGATCTCGCTCGATCTCGTCCTGGGCTACGCGGGGATCGTCACCCTCGGCCAGGCCGCCTTCTTCGGCGCCGGCGCCTACACGGTGGGCATGCTGGCCAAGCGCGGAATCTGGAACGAGCCGATCACGGGTCTGGTCCTCGCGGCGCTGGTGGCGGCGGCCGTCGGCCTCGGGTCGGGGCTCGTACTCCTGCGCACCGGGGGCCTCACCCTGCTCATGCTCACGTTGTGCACGATGGCGCTGCTCGAAGAGGCCGCCAATCTCGCGCACGAGTACACCGGAGGATTCGACGGGCTCGATAGCCTGCCGATCGCTCCGCTGTTCGGCGTGTTCGAGTTCAACCCGCTCTATCCGAAGACCCAGTATCTCTACGTCGTCGCCGTGCTCTTCGTCTGCTTCGTATTCGTGCGGACGCTCGTCTACTCGCCCTTCGGCCAGAGCTTGACGGGAATTCGCGAGAACACGCTGCGGATGCACGCGGTCGGCGCGCCGGTCCGTGGCCGCCTCGTCCTCTGTTATACGCTCTCGGCCGCGATCGCCGGCGTCGCCGGCGGCATCTGGGCGCAGGCCAACGCCTACGTGAACCTGGGCACGTTGGGTCTCGATCGCGCGGCCACCGTCCTGATCATTCTCGTGCTCGGCGGCTACGGCCGTCTCTACGGCGCGTTCGTCGGGGCGGTCGCCTATGTGGCGCTGTCGCACTTTCTGTCGAAGATCTACCCGACCGCGTGGCAGCTCGGGCTCGGGCTCCTCCTCGTCGTCATCGCGCTGTTCGCGCGCAACGGGATCCTGGGAATCATCGAGGCCGCGGCGCATCGGCTTCGGCCACCGCGCGCGGCGTCGTGACCGTGCCCCTCCTGGAAACTCGCGCGCTGTGCCGGAACTTCGGCGCGCTGGCCGCCGCGCGCGACGTCGATTTCCGGCTCGAGGCCGGCGCGCGCCACGCGCTGATCGGTCCGAACGGCGCCGGCAAGACCACGTTCATCAATCTGCTGACCGGCGTCATCCCGCCGACGTCGGGCGCCATCTTGATGAAGGGGCGCGAAATCACGAAGGTGGGGCAAGCGCAGCGCGTCAAGCTCGGCATCGCGCGGACGTTCCAGATCAACCGCCTGTTCCGGCGGCTCTCGGTCCTCGAAAACGTCTACATCGCGGTCGCCGAACGGGTCGGCGCGGCCCCGTCCATGTTCCGGCCGGCCGGCGCGCGCGGGGACGTCGTCGAGGAGGCGATGCAGCTGCTGGCGACGCTCAAGCTGACGGCCGACGCGGGCCGTCGGATCTCCGAGCTGCCCTACGGTCGACAGCGCCTGGTCGAGCTCGCCATCGCGCTCGGCTTGCGGCCTCAGATCCTGCTGCTCGACGAGCCGGCGGCGGGCGTCCCGAGCGCGGAGAGCCATATCATTCTCGACGCGATCGACAGCCTGCCCAGGGACATCGGGGTCCTCATCATCGACCACGACATGGACCTCGTGTTTCGGTTCGCCGAGCGGATCACCGTCATGGTGAGCGGCGCCGTCTTCGCGACGGGGAGCCCGCGCGAGATCGGCGCCGATGAGAACGTGCGCGCTGTCTATCTCGGTCGTGCCGGTCATGGCTGACGCGCTCGCCCTGCGCCACGTCTCGGCGGGCTACGGCGAGACGGTCGTGCTCGAGGACGTCAGCCTGGCGCTGGCGCGCGGCGAGAGCATCAGCGTGATCGGCCGCAACGGCGTCGGCAAGACCACCTTGCTGGCGACCGTGATGGGCCACACCACCTTGCATCGGGGCGAGGTGATCCTTGCGGGCATGAGCCTCGATCGCGTCCCGATCTTTCGACGCGCTCGGCGCGGGCTCGGCTGGGTCCCGCAGGAGCGCGAGATCTTCCCGTCGCTCAGCGTGCGCGAAAACCTGACGATCGGGGCGCGGCCCGGGCACTGGACCCTCGAGCGGGTGTTCGAGCTGTTCCCGAACCTGGGAGCGCGGCTGTCGAACATGGGGAACCAGCTCTCGGGCGGCGAGCAGCAGATGCTCGCGATCGCGCGGGCCCTCCTGACGAACCCGTCGGTGCTGCTCATGGACGAGCCGACCGAAGGCCTCGCGCCGGTGATCGTCGAGGCGCTCGCGGCCGTGCTGTCGCGGCTCCGGGGCGAGGGCGCGCTCTCGATCGTGCTCGTCGAACAGAACAGCCGGGTCGCCCTCGCGTTCTCCCCGCGGACCGTCGTCATGGACAAGGGCCGCATCGTCTACGACGGCGAATCGGCCGCGCTCAGCACCGATCCGGAACGTCTCGCGGGGCTGATCGGCGTCGCGTAGGTCGAGGAGCGCCAACGCCCGGGACCGGATCTTGTCGACCGAGCGGCATCGCGGTCACGCGATGTGGATGAAGGCCCCAATGGTTCTAGACCGCCCATGTCCTCGGAAATCGAGTAGTCTCTCTGAAGAAATCGAATCGCGGAGGCGAGAGCCATGGGTCTTCTGGACGGAAAAGTCGCGGTCGTGACGGGGGCGGGCAGCGGAATCGGGCGCGGGGTGGCGCTGGGCCTGGCGGCGGCGGGCGCCAGCGTGGTGGTGAACGACTACGGCGTGACCGTCGACGGGCGTGACCCGTCGAGCGAGCGCGCCCTCGCGGTCGTCAAGGAGATCGAGAAGGCTGGTGGCCACGCGGTCGCCAACGCCGATAGCGTCGCGACGATGGCTGGCGGGCAGGCGATGATCGACGCCGCGCTCAAGACGTTCGGCGATCTCCACATCGTCGTCTGCTGCGCCGGCATCCTGAAAGAGCGGATGATCTTCAACATGAGCGAGGAGGAGTGGGACTCCGTCGTCGCCGTCCACCTGAAGGGTCACTTCACCGTCATGCGGCCGGCCACGCGGCACATGCGGGAGCACAAATATGGGCGGATCATCACGTTCACGTCGACCGCCGGGCTCGAGGGGAGCCCCGGGCAGCCAAACTACTCGGCGGCCAAGGAAGGCATCGTGGGGCTGACGCGCTCGACGGCGCTCGCGATGGCCAAGTACGGCGTGACCGTGAACTGCATCTCGCCGACCGCCGAGACTCGCATGACGGAGCGGCTCCCGGACACGCGACGGGCGCAAGCGGCGGCGCCACCCGAGGCGATCGCGCCGGTCGTCGCGTTTCTCGCGAGCGAGCGCGCGGCCCACATCACCGGCCAGATCCTGCACGTGCGCGGCAACCAGGTGTCGCTCTGGTCGCACCCCGCGCCGATCCGGGCGATCACGAGCCGTGACGGATGGACGCCCGAATCGATCGCGGACGTCTACGACGCCGCGCTCGGGCAGGATCGCCTGCGCCGCATCGACGCGCTCGGGATCACCTGGCCGCCCCGCGCGACCTAGTGGCCGAGCGCGCGGAGGCAGGTCTCGGCGTCGGTGCGCCCTAACCTGAGGACTCGCGAGATTCCGTCGGCGTCGAACTCGAGCGGGCGCAGTCTGAGCGGCGCCGACGGCGCCAGCAGCTGAACGTCGGTCATCGGGTGCTTGAGCCGCGCCAGCTCGACGTCGCGGCGGATCTGGTGGAGCATCGCGGTCTCGAATGCCTCCTCGATCGACCGCCGGATCGTCGTCGCCGGCGCCGCGCCTTCCTCCGGCGCATAGCTCAGCACGACCAGCGCTCGGCCGACCGGCGTGCCCTCGAGCGCTTCCAGCACCGGGGCGCGTCCCGTGAGACCGCCGTCGACAAGGAGCGTGCCGTCGACGTCGACGGCGGGAAAGAGACCGGGCACCGCGGCCGCCGCCACGAGGGCGTCGACCGTCACGCTCTGGTTGTCGAACACGCGCGGCTCGCGCCGGACGAGGTCGGTCGCGGTCACGATGAGCCCGATGCGAGAGCTGCGAATCCGCTCGAGCTCCACCGATGCCGTGATCAGCTCGCGCAGCGGGCGGGAGTCCAGGAGCGAGCTCGCGTTGCTCAAGGCGCGAAGCGTCAGCCAGCCCGGAAGAAGACCGGCGAAAAACGTGGGCGCGCGTACGGAATAGACCTGCTCGCGTGTCAGGGAGCGCCACGTCGCCTCGAGCCGGTCGGCCCGACCGGCGACGATCATCGCGGCGCTCAGGGCGCCGGCCGACGAGCCCGCGACGAGGCGAATCGGCAGGCCCGCTTCGGCGAGCGCCGCGACGGCGCCTGCTTCGTACGCCCCCTTGGCGCCGCCTCCGGTCAAGATCAGCGTGGTCGGCACATCGCGGCCGGTCGAGATCGGGATGCACGTCGCGACCGCGTCGGGCGGCATCGCGAGTGCCAGCATGATCAGCGCGACGGCGGCCCGCGCGTTCAGGTGCGGGTCCTCAGGGAATGAGCATCGCGGTCAGCGCGCCGACGTCCTCGAGCGTGTCGGCGGCCTCGACGACGTCGACGACCTTGCGCGCGTGGGACTCGCCGAGGATCGGGGCCGTGAGGCTCACGAACTTGGCGGTGATCTCGTCGCGGGGCACCGGGCTCAACGCATCCCCGCGCACCACCGACGTCGTCCGCTCGAGCGTCTTGCCGCCGCGCAGCACGAGCCGCACGTGGGCCGTCGGGACATCAGCGCGCTGCGGCGTCATGGTGGAATCCGTGCCGATCTCGACCCGCTGCGCGAGCGCGCGGATGCGCTCGTCGGCGAGCGCCTCCGCGTCGAAGGCGGACGGATCGGTGCGCCCGAGCACCAACGCCGCCGAGACGGCCCAGGGGATGGAAAACCTGGCGGCGAGGGAGCTGGCCGGAGCGGGCGCGCCCATGCGCACCGCGAACGGAATCGTGACGATCTCGACCTTCTCGATGTCGCCGGCGGTGAGTCGATGCGCGCTCCGGAGCGCCATGACCGCGTCGAGGGCGAAGTGGTTGAACCGGCAGCAGGCGTGCAGCTTGAAGTAGTTTTGCTCGATCCGGTACAAGCCGCGCCCGCCGTCGGCGCCCGAGAGCGACTCGATCCCGACGACCGCGAGCTCCGGCTCGAACCGATCGGCGAGAATCGTGCCGTAGACGTCCGACGGCGCGTCACCGAGGCCGGTGAACCCGCAGCGCTCGAGCTCGACGGCGAGGATGCCCTGGAACGCCGAGCGCCCGGGGTAGAGGTTGCGAATGGTCGCGCCGTCGAGCGCCGGCGTCCACGTGTTCGCGGGGCTCATCGAGGCGGCGAGGTTCAGGACCGCCCGGACCGTCGGGGCCGGCGCGCCACTGAGCTTCGCGACGGCGACGGCGGTGCTGATCGTTCCCCAGGTGCCGTGCGAGTGCACGTTCGGGCGCGCGGTGGTCGCGCCGCCGATCCGCGAGCCGACCTCGTAACCGGCCACGACGCTCTCGAGCAGCCGCCGGCCGTCGAGGCGGCGCTCCTCGGCGACAGCCAGCGCGCCGGGGACGACGTGGATCGCCGGATGGCCGCCGCCGAGGCGACTGCCCTCGTCGACCTCGAGCGCGACCCCGGCGGCGGCGTTCGTCAGGGCCGCCCAGAACGCATCGGATTTCCCGCGATGGCCGAGCAAGGTTGCGGCGCCGTGCGGAGCGCGCGCCGAGGCGCGGCGCGCGAGCTCGCCGTTCTCGGGCATGGCGCTGCCGGCGACGACGGCGCCGAGCGTGTCGAGCAGTACCAGCTTGGCGGCCGCCACGGTCGACGCGGGGAGCGAATCGAAGCGCGTCGCGGCGACGAACGTCGCGAGCCGATCCAGGTAGTCCACGGGATTCGCGCCGCTCAGGCGACGGCGCCCGCGATCGGCGGGGTCGGGCCGCGGCGCGGCAGGAACCGTCCGTAGCCGGGCTTCTGTTCCAGCTCTCCTGATGGATTGAGCATCACCTGGCCGCGCACGAGCGTCATCCACGCGCGGCCGCGCACCTTCCAGCCCTCGTACGGCGTGAAGCCCGCGATCCCCAGGTGCTGGGACTGCTGGATGGTCCACTCCGGCGTCGGATCCCAGATCGTCAGGTCGGCGTCGGCCCCGGGCCGGATCACGCCCTTCCGCGGCCAGAGACCGAAGACGCGCGCGGGGTTCTCGGCCATCACGCGGGCCAGCCATGGGGCGGGCAGCCCGCGCTTCGCGATCCCTTCGCTGAAGGCGAGTGGCGCGAGCGTCTCGAGCGACGGCGCGCCGAAGGGAATCGGCTTGCCCTGCGCATCGACGAAGATGTTCTTGCGGCCCGGCTCCTTCGCCGCGGGCACGCGGGGCGAGTGATCGCTGGCGAGGTTGGCGATGAAGCCCTGGGCCGAGCCTTCCCAGAGCGCCGCGCGGTCAGGACCGTCGGCGGGCCTGAGCGGCGGCCCGATCTTGGCGAACGGCCCCAGCCGCTCCATCTCCTTGTCGGTGAGGAGCAGATATTGCGGGCAGGTCTCGCACCACACGCGCTGGCCCTCGGCCTGGGCGCGCTTGATGCGCTCGAGACCGAGCCGCGTCGACAGGTGCACGACGTACACGGGACACCCGGTGAGCCGTCCGATGAGGATCGCGCGGTTGATCGCCTCTTCTTCCGTCCAGTCCGGGCAGGTCGGCGGAAAGTCGGTCGGCGCGGTACGGCCCTCGGCGATCGCCTTGTCCTCGAGATAGCAGAGGACGTCGCCGTTCTCGCAGTGGAGCTGGCAGAGCCCGCCGAGCTGGGCGAGCTTCTCCATCGTCTTGGCGATGAACTCGTCGGAGACCATGCGCTTGCCGCGCTTTTTGTAGGTCATGAAGAGCTTGATCGACGACACGCCCATGCGGAACGCTTCGGGGATGCCCTCCAGGATGTAGGGCTCGTGGTTCAGGATGAAGTGGAAGCCGAAGTCGAGGACGGAGCGCGACTCCGCATCTTCGCGCAGCCGGGCGGTCGCCTTTGGCAAGGTCTCCCCCTCGTCGTAGGTGACGAAAGGCAGGAGCGTCGTCAGCCCCGTGCGCGCGGCCGCGAGCGGCGCCGTGCGCCAGTCGTCGTACTCCGGGCCGATGTGCAGGTGGCAGTCGATCAGACCGGGCAGCACGAGCTTGCCGGAGGCATCGATCACGCGGTCGGCCTTGGGCAGGAGCGAATCGGGGCCGATCGCGACGATCTTGTCGTCGCGGATGGCGACGGCCGCCTCGACCACGTCCGTGCTCGTCACGACCCGGCCGCCGCGGACGACGACGTCGACGCCGGTGGCGCTCATCGATGGGGCTCCCGCTCGGTGACGGGCTTGAGCATCTCGCCGTAGTGCTGCGGCTGTCGCCGCCCGAGGAAGTTCCAGCGCTTGCGGAGCGGTCCCATCTGGTCGAAGTCGATCCGCGCCACGACGAGCTCGTCGCCGCGCGTCGCCGCCTTCGCCAGCACCTGACCCTGAGGATCGATGATGCACGAGCCGGCGATCAGCTCGACGCCGTCCTCCAGGCCCGCCTTGGCGACGCCGACCACGAAGCAGAGGTTCGCGTAGGCGCCGGCGCGCATGCAGAGCTCGTTGAGGTCGAGCGCCAGGGCCGAGATTGGCGTGTTGTACCCGATCACGATGATCTCGGCGCCTTGCAGCGCGAGCGCGCGATAGCTCTCGGGATAGCGGCGGTCCTGGCAGATCGCGACGCCGACCTTGGCGCCGGCCGCGTCGAACACGCGATAGCCCGTGTCGCCGTGGGCGAAGTAGTAGGGCTCGTACACCTGCGCGAAGCCGTCGGCCGCCTTCGTGCCGGGCAGGTGGATCTTGCGGAACGTGCCACAGAGCCGCCCGTCGCGGTCGGTCAGCAGCGCGGTGTTGAAGTACTGGCCGTCCGCCTTCTCGCAGAAGCCCACGTGCACGGCCACGCGCGCGGCGGCGGCGCGGCGCAGCAGCGGCTCGAGCGCCTTCGGCGGCACCTCGGTCTCGAAGAACTGGTCGAAGTCGGAGCGGATCCGCTTGGGAAAGTACGTCGTCAGCGCCATCTCCGGGTAGACGATCAGCTCCACGCCGTCGCGCGCGGCCCCATCGAGGAGCGCCAGCATCCGCTCGACGATCGCCTCGCGCGGTGTCCCGTCCTGATTCGGCCCCATCTGGGCGGCGGCGACTTTCAGATAGCGCGGCATGGCCATCCTCCTCCTGGTGCGATCAAGGTCGGATTCTACCGGAGCCGTGTACGCCTTTGCACGCCATCTGCAAGAACTTGCAGCCTCGACACGATACCCGGAATCCAGCGTCGGCCCTTGTCCGACACAACCGTCGGAAGATTGTGCCCTTGTGAGCGGGCAGGGCTGGCTCGCGCTCTGAGCTCAATCGCGGAGCGTGTGGCACAGATCTTGCCAATTTCGCGATCAGACAGACGACGCATCGAGGAGGCCGAATGAAAATCGTGCGCGGTTGGGTTCCCGTTCTCGTGATGGCCAGCGTCCTGGTAGCGCTGGTGCAGGCCGACGCCGCCCATCTCAAGGAGAGCGCGCGTAAGCACAAGATCGTCTACCAGCTCGACGACGCGGGCATCGACAAAGCGAAGTTCGTCCTGGGGAACATCCGCAATCACATTTCGGGAGTCGGCGGATCGCAGAACATCGAATCCCTCGAGCTCGTGGTCTTCGGGCCGGCGCTGAAGTCGTTCGTTCAGATGGAGCCGGCGCTCCTGCAGATGCTGGACGCCCTGCAGCTACAGGGCATGACCTTCGGCGCGTGCGGGAACACGATGAAGAATTTCAGCATTACGGCGGAGCAGCTGCCGCCCAAGTCGCTCATTCTGCCGCAGGGTGGCGTTGTCCGGATCATGGAGCTCCAGGAGCAGGGATACATTTATATGCGGCCCTGATCGGTGTTATTGGAGGACAGACGATGCGTGGATGCCCACTGACGATTTCGAGCGTATTCATCGCAATCTTGTTGACGGCTCCCGCCGCGGTGCTCGCGCATCCCCATGGGGCCGAGCCGATCATCATCGGTATCGCGCCGCAGCAAGAGCCGGAGAAGGTGCGCGCGATGTGGCAGCCCTTCCTCCGCTATCTCGAGAAGGAAGTCGGCCACGCGTTCGCGTTCGAGACCGCGTCGTCGATCGAAGAGTTTCAGCAGCGCGTCCTCGAAGGACGATACGACATCTGGTGGGGCAACCCGCTGACGTATATCCAGGCGAGCAAGCGGCTCGGCTACATGGCGATCGCGCGGGATACCACGCGGATCGCCGGGCTGCTCGTCACGCTCAAGGATGGCGAGGTGAAGTCGCCCAAGGAGCTGACGGGCAAGAAGATCGCCTACTCGGCCCCCGACGCGATCGGCGGAACCTTGCTCGTGCAGAGCTACCTGGCCCGTGTCGGCGTCGCGCCCGATCAAGTCGAGACCATGTACACCGGCTCCCACGACGCGGCCTATCGCGCGGTCCTGGACGGCAAGGCGGCGGCGGCCGGCGGCGTCCCCCGGAGCTTCAACGCGCTCGATCCGGCGCAGCGCGAGAAGCTGGTCGTTCTCACGCGAACCGAGGAAGTCGCGCCTCAGCCCTTCGCCGTCCATCCGCGCGTCTACCGGAGCGTCGTCACCAAGATCCAGCGGGCGCTGCTCAAGCTCAACTGGGCTCCCGAGGGAAAGGACATTCTCGCGTCGATTCAGTACAAGGAGATCGTCGTCTCGAACGACTTCGACTACGACATCCACCGCGACGTGGCGCAGCGCCTGAAGATTCCCTATTGAGTCATCGCACGGAAGCGGGCACGAGCTCCGCCGAGGCACCGGCATGAGCAGTGACGTCGGCGAACGCACGCACGTCGGCCGGCGGGTTCGGGGTCGCTACCGGATCGTCGGTGAGCTGGGGTCCGGCGCCTTCGGGACCGTGTGCGTCGCCGAAGACGAGACGACCGCGCAGCGCGTCGCGATCCGATTCCTCCCGCGCGAGCTCGCCGCCTCGCGCCACGTCGTCCGCGCGGTCCAGAGCATGGGGCGGTCGATCGCCGCCGCGTCGGCGGGCCACCCGGGGCTCGTCCGAGTCCTGGAGCTCGGGGAGGCCGAGCCCGGTCAGCCCTACGCGGTCATGGAGCTCCTCGAGGGCCGCCTTCTGAGCGACGCCATGACCGGGAGCCGGCCCCTCGACGTCGGGAGGGCGCGACGCTGGGCAGTCGGTCTCGGCGGCGCGGTCGAGGCGCTCCACAACGTCGGCCTCGTCCACGGCAGACTCCGCCCCCGCAACGTGATGGTCCTCCCCGATGGCCGGGTCAAGCTCATGGACGTGGAGCTGACCGGTCTCTTCGGCACGTCCGCGCCGCAGAACGTTCCGGCGGAGTATCTCGCGCCCGAGGAGATTCGCCGAGCGCCGGTGACCGAGAAGACGGATATCTATGCGTTCGCGGCGATCGTCTACGAGATGTTTTCCGGCGCGCCGCCCTTCCAGGCACCGACCCGCGATGCCGTGATCGCGAAGCACCTTTCCGAGCCGCCGCCGCCCATGGCCCGCGGACGCGCGTCGGCCTCGGCGGAGCGAGTCGTCATGCACGCGCTCGAGAAGAATCCAGAGCTCAGGCCCTGGATGCACGACCTGCTCAACGGGCTCTGGGAAGAGACGAGCGCCCCGGAGACGACACGCGGATGGAAACGCCCGGCCGCTGTCGGAGCCGGCGTTGCCGTCGCCGCGTCGATCGCCGCCCTCGGGATCTGGGGGTTGCTGGCACCTCGGCAGCCGGCTGTTCACTCGTCGGTGCGGCCGACGGCGCCGCCAGCGGAAATGGCGCCGACCGGCGCGCGCACGATCGCGAGCCCGGCGCCCGCGCTGGCGCGCACGGAATCGGCGGCCAGGCCATCGGCGCCGGTGATGGTCTCCGCACCGGTGATGACGGTGCCGCCTCCGTCCGTGCCACAGACGCCGCCGGCGCGCTCGACGCCGAGTGCGCCTGCCGCCGAGCTCCGTGTTGCGCCCGTCCCGGCCACACCGCCCTCACCCCCGCAGGTCCCGACCGAGCCGGTGAAGGCGACACCACCGGCGGCGCCGCCTTCACCGCGGGTTGCCGCGGTCACGTCCGGTGGCGTCGGCTCGAGGTCGGTGTCGGCCGAGGTGCAACCTCACCGGAGAACGTACCGGGTGGGTTGGCTGGATTCCGGCCGGGCCACCGCCCAGTATCAAGAGATCGTCAAGCAAGCCCTCGTCGGCTATCCCCGTGAGGTCGCGTTCGAGTACCGATCCGCCGACGGACAGACGGCCCGGCTCCAGGGCTTCGCGGCCGAGCTCGTGCAGCTCAACGTCGATGTCGTGTTCGCCGTGGGAAACCAGGCGATCCAGGCGGCGAAGCAGGCGACCACCACGATCCCGATCGTCATGCTCGGTTCCGACGCCGTACGACGCGACGAATCCAACGCCAACATGACGGGCGTGACTTATTCGTCGGCGGACCTGGCGCGCGGCTGGCTGAGCTTGCTGAAGGAGATCCGCCCACTCTCTCGCGTGGCCGTGGTTTCGGGCGCGGACCCGGCGAGTCGCGCGGAATTGACGAATCTCCAGACCGCCGCCGCGAATGCGGGCGCGAAGATCCAGCCCTATGCCGTTCAAGACGGCGACGCGCTGGGCGGCCTGTTCGCGGGGCCGCCGACCGAGCGGGCCGAGGCGATCATCGTACTGGGCGGTCCCGTGACGCTGGCCCACCTGCCACGGATCGTGGATCTGGCCGGCCGGGCCAGGGTGCCGACGATCTACGGCTCCAGTGAGTTCGTGGAGGCGGGCGGCCTCCTCGCGTACGGGCCGAGTACTCCCGCCCTGTACCGCCGCGCGGGCGCCTATATCGGCAAGATCCTCGGCCCGACGAATCCGCGGGACCTCCCGATCGAGCAGCCGTCCCGGTTCGAGCTCGTCGTCAATCTCAAGACCGCCCGGGCGCTCGGGCTCACGCTTCCTTCGTCGCTGGTCCTTCGAGCCGACCGCGTCCTGCAGTGAGCGAGCGCGGCCTTCGCCGATTCGCCGGACGACCCCGCTCTATTCCGCAGCCAGCCGATAGCCGACACCGGACTCCGTGAGCAGATAGCGCGGTCGGGCCGGCTCCGCCTCGAGCTTGTGCCGCAGGTGCGCCATGTAGACCCGCGCGTAGTGGGCCTGCTCGGTGTGCGCCGGCCCCCACACCTCGCGAAGCAGCTGCTGGTGCGTGACGACCTTACCCGCGTGACGCACCAGGGTCGTCAGAAGCTTGTACTCGATCGGCGTCAGATGCATTTCTTTGTCGCCGACGAACACCTGGCGGCGCACGAGATGGACGCGTAGCTCGCCCACCCTGAAGACGGCGTCGTCACCCTCATGCGACGCGCCGGCGGTGTGGCGGAGCGCCACGCGGATTCGCGCGAGCAGCTCGCCGGCGCCGAACGGTTTGCTCATGTAGTCGTCGGCGCCCGCGTCGAGCGCCGTGACCTTGTCGCGCTCCTGACCGCGCGCCGACAGCACGATCACGGGCACGGCGGTCCATTCGCGTACGCGACGGATCACGTCCAGGCCATCCATGTCGGGCAGGCCGAGGTCGATGATGACGACGTCCGGCTGACGGGAGCTGACCTCGACCACGCCATCGGCTCCGGTCGTCGCCTCGAAGAGCCGATAGCCCTGCCCCTCGAGCGTGGCCCGGAGGAATTTGCGGATCTGGGGCTCGTCCTCGATGACGACGACGACAGGGTCAGGCATCCGCGGGCACGGAGGCGGGCGCCTTGCCGGCGAGCGGCAGCGTGAAGAGGAACGCCACGCCGCCCTCGGGCAGATTCTGCGCCCAGATGTGCCCGTCGTGCGCCTTGACGATGCCCTGCGAGATCGCGAGGCCGAGCCCGGCGCCCCGACCGCCGGGCAGCCCGCGATAGAACTTCTCGAAGACCTTGTCTTCATCACCGCGCGGCAGGCCCGGCCCGTGGTCGGCGACCTCGACCGTCACCGCCTCGTCGGTCGACGTCGCCAGGATGCGGATTGGACTCGAGGTTGGCGTGTACTTGATCGCGTTGTCGAGGAGGTTGACCAGCACCTGCTCGATCAGGACGTCGTCGATCGGCACCAGCGGCAGATCGGCCGGCACGTGGGTGTCCACGCGTCGGTCGGCGAGCTCCTTGCCGAGACGGCTCAGCGCCGCGCCGATGACCTCCTCGAGCGGATGCCATTCCTTGCGGAGCTGCAGTGCGCCGGACTCGAGCCGGGTCATCTCGAGGAGGTTCTGGACGAGACGGTTGAGCCGATCGGCTTCCTCGCGCACCGACTCCAGCAGCTCCTGGCGCGTCGGCGCGTCGAGCTTCGAGCCGCTGTCCAGCATGGTCGTGGCCGCGCCCTTGATCGTGGCCAGCGGCGTTCGCAAGTCGTGCGAGACCGAGCTGAGCAACGAGTTGCGCAGCCGTTCGGTCTCGATGCGCACCTGGGCCTGCTGCGCCTCGTCGGCCAGATGCGCGCGCTCGATCGCGAGCGCGGTCTGGTTGGAGAAGGTCTCGAGCTGGTGGAGCTGATCGGGAGAATCGAGCGCGTGGCGATCGGCGGGCCGAATGCCGAGCACACCGACGGGCCCGCGCGGCGCCTGAAGCGGCAGGTACAGCGCGGCGGCACCGGGGAGAGTGGAGGTGCCGAGACCCGCGGGCTGATGGTGCTCATGCACCCACTTGGCCACGCCGAGCTCGTTCGAGTCGAGGGTGAACTGGCCGCCGGGCGAGGACACCAGGCTCTCGCCGCCGGCGCCGGGGAGGAGCACGACGATCTGGCTTCGAAAGACCTCGCTGATGTGCCGCACCGCAATCGTCAGGAGCTCGTCGAGGCCGCGCGTGCTCGCGAGCTCTCGGCTCATCGCGTAGAGCGCCGCCGTCCGCTGCTCGCGCTGGCGGGCGGCCTCCGCTTGCATGCGGATCCGCGCGGCCAGGCCGCTGGTGACGAGCCCGACGATCAGCATCACCACGAAGGTGAAGAGATACCGGACGTCGGAGACCGCGAACGTGAAGACGGGCGGCACGAAGAGGAAGTCGAGGACGGCGACGCTCAGGATCGAGGCCATGAGCGATGGACCCCGGCCGTAGCGCGTGGCGACGACGACGATGCCGAGCAGGTACACCATGACCTGATTGGCGAGCTCGAAGAACGGCAACGTGAGCCACGCGGCGCCGGTGGCCAGCGCGACGACGGCCATCGCCCAGGCGTAGGGCGCCAAGTCTGACGGAATCGCCCGGCGGCCCGCCGGCGCCGGCGGCACCCCCTGCGGCTCGCGCTCGGCGCTGATGACGTAGATGTCGATGTCGCCGCTACCCAGCACGAGCGCGTCGACGATCGAGCCGATCAGAATCCGCGTCCAGAGCCGGCGCCGCGGCTTGCCCACCACGATCTTCGTCACGTTGCGGTCGTGCGCAAAGCCGAGGATCGCCTCGCTCATCTTCTGTCCCGGCAGCCTGACTGTCTCGGCGCCCAGCTGTTCGGCCAGCCGGAGCGTCTGCGTCACGCGGTCGCGGACCTGGGGCGGAAGCCGGAGCTGCGCCGGAGTCTCCACATAGGCGGCAACCCACGGCGCGCCGAGCCGGTCGGCCATCCGCCTCCCCGCGCGCACGAGCCGCGCCGATTCCGGTCCGGGACTAATGCACACCAGGAGCCGCTCCGCCGTCGGCCAGGCCTTGCCGATCGCGTGCTCGTGCATGTAGACGCGCATCTGCGCGTCGACCCGTTCGGCGGTGCGGCGCAGGGCGAGCTCGCGCAGCGCGATCAGGTTGCCCTTGCGGAAGAAATTCTTGACGGCCTCCTGGGCCTGCTCGGGCATGTACACCTTGCCGTCCTTGAAGCGCTCCAGGAGCTCGTCGGGAGGCAGGTCGATCAGCTCGACCTCGTCGGCCTGCTCGAACACCGAGTCCGGCACCGTCTCGCGCACCACGACGCCCGTGATCTTGGCGACGACGTCGTTGAGAGTCTCGAGGTGCTGGACGTTCATGGTGGTGTAGACGTTGATGCCGGCGTCGAGCAGCTCGACCACGTCTTGCCAGCGCTTGGCGTGTCGCAAGCCGGGCGCGTTGGTGTGCGCCAGCTCGTCGACGAGGATGAGCGTGGGGTGGCGCGCGAGCGCGGCGTCGAGTTCGAACTCGCGCAGCGTCGTGCCGCGATAGTCGACCGTCATCGGGTGGAGGGTCTCGAGGCCCGCGAGCAGCGCGTCGGTCTCGGCCCGGCCGTGAGTCTCGACATACCCGACGACCGTGTCGACCCCGTCGGCCTTCTGCTCTCGCACGGCTTCGAGCATCGAGTACGTCTTGCCGACCCCGGCGGCGGCGCCGAGGAATATCTTCAGCTTTCCTCGACGCTGACGTGCTTCCTCCGCCTTGACGCGAGCCAGGAGCGCTTCGGGGTCTGGCCGGTCGGTGCCCACG
Source organism: Candidatus Rokuibacteriota bacterium (assembly GCA_003220495.1). GTDB lineage: Bacteria > Methylomirabilota > Methylomirabilia > Rokubacteriales > CSP1-6 > AR31. The sequence continues at coordinate 16,158 of QHSP01000041.1, forward strand.
GCCCTAGTGTAGCGCCAGGGGCTCGCCCGCACTCTAAACGCTGTGGACGTTTTGAACCTGGAGCCGGTGTCTCGTTGCGCGGCGTCGAGCGCAGCGCTCCCTGACTCGGCGGACGTCTTGACGGGTCCTTAACGTCCCGGCGCGGGATCTTGACGGTTTCTTGAGATGGCTGGGCGCTATCGTTCTCAGTGGAGGTTCAGCATGGACTGGGCTGATTTTCTCTATGTCGGACTGAGCGTGCTCTTCTTCGGCCTCACCTGGGCGTTCGTCAGGCTCTGCGAGCGCGTGTAGGAGGTCGCCGTGCCACTGCTCTACATCGTCGGCGGTCTCGTCTCACTGGGCCTGTTGATCTACCTCGTGCTGGCGCTGCTCAAGCCGGAGCTCTTTGCATGACAGCCAACGGCGTTCTTCAGCTCGTTTTCTATATGGTGGTTCTGCTGGTGCTAGCCAAGCCGCTCGGCGCGTACATGGCTCGCGTCTACGAGGGCCGGCCGATCGTGCTCGACCGGGTGCTCGGCTGGCTCGAGCGTCTGGTCTACAGGGCATCGGGCGTCACACCGGAGCTCGAGATGGGCTGGAAGACCTACGCCTTGACGATGCTCCTCTTCAATCTCGCCGGGGTCCTGGCGGCATACGCGCTCCAGCGTCTCCAGGGCGTGTTGCCGCTCAATCCGGCCGCGCTCGGCGCGGTCTCGCCCGACTCCTCGTTCAACACCGCCGTGAGCTTCGCGACGAACACGAACTGGCAGGGCTACGGCGGCGAGACGACCATGAGCTATCTCACGCAGATGCTCGCCCTGACCGTGCAGAACTTCGTGTCGGCGGCGACGGGCATGGCGGTCGCGGTCGCGTTGATCCGAGGTTTCGCGCGCCGCTCCGCCGAGACGATCGGCAACTTCTGGGTCGATCTCACGCGAACCACGCTCTACATCCTGCTGCCGCTGTCGTTCGTCTTCGCGCTCGTGCTCGTCTCTCAGGGCGTCGTGCAGACGTTCAGTCCGTACGCGAAGGTCGCGGTGGTGCAGCCGACCGAGTACGACGAGCCGGTGACCGACAAGGACGCCAAGCCGGTCCTCGACGAGAAAGGCCAGCCGAAGACGAAGAAATCCACCCTGACCGAGCAGGTCATCGCGGTGGGGCCGGCGGCCTCGCAGATCGCGATCAAGCAGCTCGGTACGAACGGCGGCGGCTTCTTCAACGTGAACTCGGCCCACCCGTTCGAGAACCCGACGCCGCTCTCGAACTTTCTCGAGCTGCTGGCGATTTTGCAGATCTCGGCCGCGCTCTGCTACACGTTCGGCGTCATGGTCGGCGACACCCGCCAGGGATGGGCGGTGCTCGCCGCCATGACCGTCATCTTCGTGGCGCTTCTCGTCGTGTGCGTGGTCGCCGAGCAGAACGGCAGCGTCTTCGTGAAGCAGGGGGTCGACCACACCGCGAGCGCCCTGCAGTCCGGCGGGAACATGGAGGGCAAGGAAGTCCGGTTCGGCATCGCGAACTCAGCCTTGTGGGCCACCGCGACAACCTCGGCGTCGAATGGGTCGGTGAACTCGATGCACGACTCGTTCACTCCCATCGGTGGCCTCGTACCCATGTGGCTGATCCAGCTCGGTGAGGTCATCTACGGCGGTGTCGGCTCCGGCCTCTACGGAATGCTCATGTTCGCGATCATCGCGGTCTTCGTGGCCGGGCTGATGGTCGGTCGCACGCCGGAGTATCTCGGGAAGAAGATCGAATCCTACGAGATGAAGATGTCCTCGCTGGTCATCTTGATCACCCCCGCGCTCGTGCTTATCGGGACGTCGATCGGCGTGGTCACCGCGGCCGGAAAGGCCGGCATCGCGAACCCGGGCATCCACGGATTCAGTGAGATCCTGTACGCCTTCTCGTCAGCGTCCAACAACAACGGAAGCGCCTTCGCCGGCCTCTCGGCGAACACGCCCTTCTACAACACGGCGCTTGGCCTCTGCATGCTCTTCGGCCGCTACTGGCTGGCCGTGCCGGTGCTGGCGATCGCCGGTGCCCTGGCGCGCAAGAAGATCGTGCCGGTCGGCGCCGGCACCTTGCCGACGCACACGCCGCTCTTCGTAGGGCTGCTGGTCGGCGTCGTGCTCCTCGTCGGCGCGCTGACGTTCGTTCCAGCGCTGGCGCTCGGGCCGATCGTCGAGCATCTCACATGGTAGTGCGAGCCGCAGGCCGTCGCGGGGCTGGGGACCCGCCGGCCGAGGCGAGCTTATTAGAAGGAGTGCGAGCCGCAGGCCGTCGCGGGGCTGGGGACCCGCCGGCCGAGGCGAGCTCGAGCCGCAGGCCGTCGCGGGGCTGGGGACCCGCCGGCCGAGGCGAGCGATGAAGAATGATCGCCGGGAAATGAGGTGATAGAGCCATGGCTGGCACGGTAAAGGCGCGCTCATTGTTCGATGCGACGATCGTGCGGCAAGCGATCGTCGACTCCTTCCGCAAGCTGACGCCTCGCCGCCAGGTTCGGAACCCTGTCATGTTCGTCGTCTACGTGGGCTCGATCCTGACCACGCTCCTGTGGGCGCAAGCGGTCGTCGGCGACGGCGAGGCGCCCGGCTGGTTCATCTTGTGGGTGTCCGTATGGCTCTGGTTCACGGTGCTGTTCGCGAACTTCGCCGAGGCGATGGCCGAGGGGCGCGGCAAGGCGCAGGCGGCGTCGCTCCGCAAGGCGCGGCGCGATCTCCAGGCCAAGCGGCTGTCGCGGCCCGAGCGCGCCGCTCGATTCGAGCTCGTCCCGGCTTCGAGCCTCCGAAAAGGACAGCACGTGCTCGTCGAGGCCGGGGATTTCGTCCCGGCCGACGGGACGGTCGTGGAAGGCGTCGCGTCGGTGAACGAGTCGGCGATCACCGGCGAGAGCGCGCCGGTCATCCGCGAGAGTGGCGGCGACCGCAGCTCGGTCACCGGGGGTACGCAGGTGCTGTCGGACTGGCTTATCGTCGAGGTCACCGCGGATCCGGGCGAAGCGTTCCTCGACCGCATGATCTCGCTGGTCGAGGGCGCCAAGCGGCAGAAGACGCCGAACGAGATCGCCCTCGACATCCTGCTGGCGGCGATGACCATCATCTTTCTCCTGGCGACCGCCACCTTGCTGCCGTTCTCGCTCTACAGCGTGGGCTCCGCCGGTCAGGGGACGCCGGTGACCGTGACGGTCCTGGTGGCCTTACTCGTGTGCCTGATCCCGACGACGATCGGGGCGCTCCTCTCGGCGATCGGCATCGCCGGCATGGACCGAATGATCCAGAAGAACGTCATCGCCATGTCCGGTCGAGCCGTCGAGGCGGCGGGAGACGTGGACGTGCTGCTGCTCGACAAGACCGGCACGATCACGCTCGGCAACCGTCAGGCGACCGCCTTCTACCCTGCCGATGGCGTGACCGAGGCCACGTTGGCCGACGCAGCTCAGCTCGCATCACTGGCCGATGAGACGCCCGAGGGGCGCAGCATCGTCGTGCTGGCCAAGGAGAAGTACCGCATCCGCGAGCGCGAGGTTGAAAAGATGGGCGCGACGTTCGTCGCGTTCACGGCGCAAACGCGGATGAGCGGCGTCAACCTGAACGGCCGCCAGATCCGGAAGGGCGCCGCCGACGCGATCGAGGCCCACGTGAGGCGGCTCGGCGGCACCGTGCCGGCCGGCGTCCGCGGCACGGTCGACCGGATCGCGAAGGAGGGCGCGACGCCGCTCGTGGTCGCCGATGGCGCCAACGTTGTCGGCGTCATCCAGCTCAAGGACATCGTGAAGGGCGGCATCCACGAGCGGTTCACCGAGCTCCGCCGCATGGGCATCAAGACGGTCATGATCACCGGCGACAACCCGCTCACCGCGGCGGCGATCGCGGCGGAGGCCGGCGTCGACGAGTTCCTGGCCGAGGCGACGCCCGAGGCCAAGCTGAAGCTCATCCGGGAGACGCAAGCCCAGGGACGGCTGGTGGCGATGACCGGCGACGGCACCAACGACGCCCCAGCGCTCGCTCAGGCCGACGTGGCCGTCGCCATGAACACGGGGACGCAGGCGGCCAAGGAAGCCGGCAACATGATCGACCTCGACTCGAATCCGACGAAGCTCCTCGAGGTCGTCGAGACCGGCAAGCAGATGCTGATGACGCGCGGCGCGCTGACGACCTTCAGCATCGCCAATGACGTCGCCAAGTACTTCGCGATCATCCCGGCGGCGTTCGCCACGACGTATCCGGTGCTCGAGACGCTCAACATCATGCACCTGGCGACGCCCCAGAGCGCGATCCTGTCCGCCGTCATCTTCAACGCGCTCATCATCATCGCCCTGATCCCGCTGGCGCTGAAGGGCGTCCGCTACCGTGCGATCGGCGCCGCGGCCGTGCTGCGCCGTCACGTCTGGATCTACGGCGTCGGCGGCATCATCATCCCGTTCCCAGGCATCAAGCTGGTCGACATGATTCTGGTGGCCCTTCACCTTGTGTAGGGCCGCGGCTATGAAGAGGGAGCTGACACCATGCTGACTCATGTGCGCGCCGCGATCGCCTCGCTCGTCGTCTTCACGGTGGTCACCGGCGTCGCCTACCCGGTGCTCGTGACGCTGATCGCCCAGCTCGTCTTTCCGCACCAGGCGAACGGCAGCCTGATCGTCAAGGGCGGCAAGACCGTCGGCTCGACGCTCATCGGGCAGCCCTTCGATGCCCCGACATATTTCTGGGGTCGTCCGTCGGCAACCAGCCCGTTCGGCTACAACGCGGGCTCCTCGGGCGCGTCGAATCTCAGCCCGACGAACGCCGATCTGGTCAAGTCGGTGCAAGGGCGCGTCGATGCCCTCCGGGCCGCCGATCCCGGCAATACGGCGCCGGTGCCGGTGGACCTCGTAACCGCCTCGGGCAGCGGCCTCGATCCGCACATCAGTCCGGCGGCTGCCCTCTATCAGGTGGGCCGCGTGGCCAAGACGCGCAAGCTCGATGAGAGCATCGTGCATGGCCTGGTCGCGCAGCACACCGAGGGCCGGCTGTTCGGCGCGCTCGGCGAGCCTCGGGTGAACGTGCTCGAGCTCAATCTCGCGCTCGATTCGCGGTAGACCGGGCCCGACCTCTCGGGAGCGCTCGGCGTAGCGAATCACGCGACCGGGCGTACCCTGTGGCTATGAGCGACCAGGATCAGGATCAGGAGCGGCTGTTCGACTCCGCGCGACGCCTGCTCGAAGGTGGCAAGGACGGCCGCGACGACCAGGCGTTCGAGGCCGCCCACCCGTCGGACATCGCCGCGATCCTCCAGCACCTGCCCCTCGAGCAGCAAGTCGTGCTCTTCCGGCGGCTCTCCGCCGAGCGCGCCGGTGACGTCCTCCCGGCCCTCGACGACACGACCCTGCTGGCGCTCGTCCGCGCCCTCGACGAGGTCGAGGTCTCACGCATCCTCGACGAGATGCCCCCGGAGCACGCCGCCGACGTCGTGAAAGAGCTCCCCCGGGACGAGGCCGAAAAAATCCTCGACCTCATGGAGGAAGAGCACTCCGAGGACGTTCAGGAGGTCCTCGAGTATCCGGAGCATTCGGCCGGCCGGTTGATGTCGCCGGACTTCGTCGCCGTGCGCGAGGACGCGACCGTGGAGGAGGCGATCAAGCACATCCGTGACTCCGTCGCGAGCGAGCGCGCCTTCGAGCTCTACGTCGTCGACAGTCATCGCCACCTGGTGGGCACGGTGCCGCTGCGCCGCTTGCTGATCGCCGACCCGGCGACCGCGGTGCTCGCGATTCGTGACGAGAACGTCGTCAGCGTGCCGACGGGGTTGGATCAAGAGGAGGTCGCGCGCGTGGTGGCCAAGTACGACCTCGTGGCCGTGCCGGTCGTCGACGGACGCCACCATCTGGTCGGCACCATCTCCGCCGACGACGTGGTCGACATCGTCGGCGAGGAGGCCACGGAGGACATCTTTCGCATGGCCGGCTCGGACGCCGCCGAGCTCGAACGGCGCTCGCCGCCCCAGATCGCCCTCATGCGGCTACCGTGGGTGATGGCCACCCTGATCATCGAGCTCGGGGCGGGCGCGGTCATCCACTACTTCGATCAGACGCTCGGCAAGGTCATTCTCCTCGCGTCCTTCATGCCCGTGATCCAGGCGATCTCGGGCAACACGGGGCTTCAGTCGGTGACGATGGTCGTCCGCGGCCTCGCGACCGGTCAGGTGCAGCTGAGCCGCTGGTGGGAGCCGCTCCGCCGGCAGGTCCAGACCTCGAGCATCCTGGGCGGCGTGTGCGCGCTCGTGGTCGGCTCGGTCGGCTGGCTCTGGCACTCGGCGGCCTTCGCGCTCGTGGTGGCCGTCTCGATGTTCACCTCGGTGAACCTCTCGGGCTTCGCCGGGACGATGATCCCCATGCTCTCCAAGCGCCTCGGCTTCGATCCGGCGATCACCGCCGGCCCCTTCGAGACCGCCCTGCAGGACGTGCTCGGCGTCACGATCTTCCTGTCACTGGCGACCGCGCTCCTGCACTGGATCAGCTGAGCGTCAGCCTCGAAAGGGCGGCTAGCGCGCGACCTCTTCCAGGGTGGTTTCCACCGGCGCCGCGTCGCCCGGCTTCCACGCGCCGGCACGTCGTGTGCGCGCGGGCTCCTCGCGATCAGATGGGATCACGCGCATGGTCACCCGTGAGCTCGCGCAGGGGCACCAATCCAGGTGATCGAGCGCGGCGCGGTTGCGGCGCGTCCACTGGACCATCGCGGTGAAGCCACCGAAGACCAGCCCACACTGGAGCACGGTGCGCTCGACTCCGACCGCGACGAGAACCTGCACCAGCAGCAGCGCGCACAGCATGAGCCCGGCCAGCGCGTAGAGCCCGCGCCAGCCCGGTCGCGGGGGCGTCGTCGACCCTGAGGGGCGCTCGGTCATGCACATCGCGGCACCAACTCTGTATGGTTGCGCCTCGGCCGCGGGGCCCCAGCCCCGTGACGACCTGCGGCGCGCACGACATCACCGTGACACGGCGAGCCTCAAACCCGCGTCAAGAGACAGGGGCCGCGCGTTAAAAACGCGTAAAAATCGCGGCGAAGCGGCATCAGTCGGCTCGGGCGGGCGTAGAGTCGGACGACGATATGCGACTGGTGCTCGTCAAACGCCTGCTGCTCGGCGCGCCAATGCCGCTCGCTCAAGCGCGGCACGAGCGCCTCAACAAGACGGTCGCCCTCGCGGTGTTCGCTTCGGACCCGCTGTCCTCGGTGGCGTACGCGACCGAGGAAATCCTGCTGGTGCTCATGCTCGGTGGCGCCGCGGCGCTCAGCTATTCGTTGCCGGTCGCTCTCGGGATCGCTGCGCTCCTGGCGGTAGTGGTCGTCTCGTACCGCCAGACGGTCGCGGCGTACCCCCAGGGAGGCGGCGCCTATCTCGTCGCGAAGGACAACATCGGACAGTATCCGGCGCTCATCGCCGCTGCGGCCCTGCTGGTGGACTACGTGCTGACGGTGTCGGTCTCCGTCGTCGCCGGCATTGCGGCCTTGACGTCCGCGGTGTCCTGGCTGCACCCGTACCGCATCGGCCTCAGCGTCCTCGCGGTGGTCGGGATCGCGCTCGGCAACCTTCGCGGTGTGCGGGAGTCCGGCCGGCTGTTCGCGGCGCCGACCTACTTCTTCGTGCTGAGCATTCTCGGCACGATCTCGTACGGCCTCCTCGGCGCGCTCTTCGATTGGCTGCCCGAAGCTCCGTACCAGCCCCACCCGCCGGGTCTCGAAGGCCTCGGCCTGTTCCTGCTCCTGCGAAGCTACGCGGCCGGGTGCACCGCGCTGACGGGGGTCGAAGCGGTGTCCAACGGCGTCCAGGCGCTCAAGCCTCCCGAGGGGCGCAACGCCCAGACCGTCATGACCGCGCTCGGCATCATCTCGATCGTGATGTTCCTGGGCATCACGTACCTTGCCTACGACTTCGGGATAGTCCCGGGCGGCGACGAGACGGTCGTGTCGAAGATCGCTCACCGGGTCTGGGGCGACGGCGTGGGTTATTACCTGGTCCAGGCCTCGACCTTGCTCATCCTCGTCCTCGCCGCCAACACCTCGTACGCCGACTTTCCGCGGCTCTCGTCGATTCTCGCGCGAGACCGCTACGTGCCGCGGCAGTTCGCGAACCAGGGTGACCGCCTCGTCTTCTCCAACGGCATCATGATCCTCAGCGGGTTCGCCGTCCTCTTGATCGTCGTCTTCCAGGGCGACACGCACGCGCTCCTGCCGCTCTACGCGATCGGCGTCTTCATCTCGTTCACGATCTCGCAGAGCGGCATGGTGCGGCGCTGGCTGCGCCTTCGCGAGAAGGGCTGGCAGTGGCGGATGTGGGTCAATGGAATCGGGGCGGTGGTCACCGGCGTCGTGCTCCTGACGCTCGCGGTGACGAAGTTCGTCGAAGGCGCTTGGATCGTGGTCGTCGTCATTCCTCTCCTGGTCGCTACATTCGTCGTCATGCACCGCCACTACGAGGAGGTCGCGCACGAGCTGTCGCTCGAAGGCCTCGAGCGGCCGCCGGAGTTTCAGCACACGGTCCTGGTGCTGATCGGCGACGTCCATCGGGGCGTCGTCCGGGCGGTGCAGTACGCCCGGACGCTCGCGCCGACCGCGGTGGTGCGTGCCGTGTACGTCGAGACGGACCCGACGCGCACGGGCCGGCTCGAAGAGAAGTGGGGCAAGTGGGGGCTCGGGGTGCCGCTGGTCGTCCTGACGTCGCCGTACCGCTCGCTCCTGCGCCCGCTCCTGGACTATCTCGACCAGGTCCAGTCGCGCGGTGACGAGCAGATGGTCACGATCGTGCTCCCGGAGTTCCTGCCGCGCCACTGGTGGCAGCACGCCTTGCACAACCAGACCGCGCTCCTGGTCAAGGGCGCGCTGCTCTTCCGGAGGAACACGGTCGTCGCCGACGTGCCCTACCTCCTGAAGCGCTGAGCGTTGTTTTGGCCGCCGGCGCGAGGCGCCATATAGTGGAGAGGCGATCGACAGAGAGCCTCTCGCCACGACACCCGATTCGCTGGCCCGCCGGATCGCGCCACTCGCGATCGCGGCGATCACCTTCGCGGTCTTTTCGCCCGCGCTCCAGTACGGCTTCATCCTCTGGGACGACGATCGCAACTTCCTGAACAACCCCGCCTATCGCGGCCTCGGCTGGGCTCAGGTCCGCTTTGCCTTCACGAGCGCGCTCATGGGCCACTGGATCCCGGTCACGTGGCTCAGCTTCGGCATCGACCACGCGCTCTGGGGGATGAACGCATTCGGCTATCACCTCACGAACATCCTGCTGCACGCCGCCAACGCCGCGCTCGTCTGCCTGCTGGCGCTTCGCCTGTTGCGGCTCGGCTTGACGACGGCGAGCCCGCGCGCGATCTCGCTCGGAGCCGTCGTGGCCGCACTGTTCTTCGCCGTCCATCCGTTGCGAGTCGAGTCGGTCGCCTGGATCACCGAGCGGCGCGACGTGCTGTCGGCGCTGTTCTACCTCCTCACGGTGCTGGCATACCTGAAGGCGTGCGCGGCGGATGGCCCCTCGCGCAGGCGCTGGTATCTCGCGTCGATCGCCGCCTACGCGCTCGGGCTGCTCTCGAAGTCGCTGATCATGTCGCTCCCGTTCGTCCTGCTGGTGCTCGACGTCTACCCGTTGCGTCGAGCGCGCGCGAGCTGGCGGCGAGTCCTTCTCGAGAAGCTTCCGTATCTGCTCCTGGCGATCGCGGCCGCGGCGATCTCGCTGCTGGTCGTGATCGCCAAGGTCGGCCTTACCTCACCCTCGGCGTATCCGCCGACCGCACGCGCGGCGATGGCGCTCTACAGCCTCGTCTTCTACCTCTGGAAGACGCTCGTGCCGCTGCTGCTGTCGCCGATGTACGAGCTGCCCGCCCGGGTCGAGCTGACGAGCCTCCGGTTCCTGGCCCCCGCGGTCTTCGCCGTCGGGCTGACGGTCGGACTCCTGCTCGCGCGGCGGTCGTGGCCGGCGGCGCTGGCCGTGTGGCTCGTCTACGGGCTCACGCTCGCGCCCGTCAGCGGCATCGTTCACAACGGCCCCCAGCTCGTCGCCGATCGCTACAGCTATCTCTCGTGCCTCGGCATCGCGGTCCTCGTGGGGGCGGGGATCGCCGCCACGGTCTCGAGCGCGGCGGTGACGGGGCCCGTGCGCGCGGGGGCCGTCCTCGCCGGCTTCGCCTGGATCGTCGGGCTCGCGGCCCTGACCTTCCAGCAGCTGCCGGTCTGGCGCGACGCCGACGAGATCTGGCGCCGCGGCCTGGACGTCGACCCCGACTGCGCCTTCTGCCACGGGCAGACGGGCGCGCTCGCCGGCAACCGTGGCGACCTCGGCTCCGCCATCGCTCACTTCGAGCGCGTCGTGGCGCTCCGGCCGGGCAACGTCCACCACCGGAGAAACCTTGGGCTGGCGTTGCTCAAGGCAGGACGGCCGGCCGAAGCCACCGCGCAGTTCGAGCGGATCCTCGCCAGGGAGCCGACCGACGCCGAGACGCGGACTCGGCTCGGGCTCGCGCTCGCGAAGCAAGGCAAGCTCGGCGAGGCTAGTCGCGAGTTCGAGCGCGCCAGCCGGGACGATCCGCGTCACGTCGGCGCGTTGACGCAGCTCGGTGTTTCGTTGATCGAGCTCGGTCGTTCTGCCGAGGCCATTCCGTATCTCGAGAAGGCAGTGAGCCTGGACCCGGCGTCGGGCCTCGCGCGGGGGGCGCTGGCGCGGGCGCGAAGTGCGCCCGCTCGCTGATCGCGCGGGCCTCGGCCGTATCGTCGCCGGCGGTTTCGGCTACGATGAGCTCCGCGGAGGGAAGGCATGCCGAGCATCGACGAGTACGCACGCCGTCCGCGCGAGGAGCGGCTGGCGCGGATCGGGCGCACGCCCGATGAGCTGACCGACGTGGTGCAAGGTGCGGACGCGGCGCTCCTGGTCCGCCGCCCCGCTCCGAAGAGCTGGGCGCCGACCGAGGTGATCTGTCATCTGCGGGATAACGAAGAGTGGTTCCTCGAACGGATGCGATTCATCGTGGCGATGGACCTGCCGCGGTTCGTCGCCACCAATCCCGATCGCTGGGCGGACGAGCGTCAGTACCTCACGAACGACGCCGCCGTCGCGCTCGCCGCGTTCGTCCGCAGGCGTCGCGAGACCCTCGAGTTCCTGCGGCAGCTCGAGCCCGACGCGTGGGCGCGCGCCGGAGTCCACGTCGATTCGCGGGGCCGGCGGACGATCAACGAGTTCCTATCCGTGATGGCCTGGCACGACGACAACCACCTCGACCAGCTCAGACGCGCGCTGGACGGTCGGCCGTGAGGGCTTCCCGCATCCGATCGAGCGCCTTCGCGAGCATCGAGCGCGGGCAGCCGAAGTTGAGCCGGACATGTCCCGCGCCGCCCGGGCCGAAGAGGGCCCCATCGTGCAGGGCGACGCGCGCCTTGTCCAGGAAGAAGGTGAACGGATCGCCCCCCGGAATCCTCGCGTTCCGGCAGTCGAGCCACGCCAGATACGTCGCTTCGGGCGGCGCGACCACCACGCCGGGCATGTGCGTGCGTACGGACTCGATGACGAAGTCACGATTGGCCTCGAGATATCGCAGCAGCCCGTCGAGCCACGGCTGGCCGTCGCGGTACGCGGCGAAGGCGGCGGTATAGCCGAACACGTTCACCGTCTGGACGAGGTCGATGCGGCCGGCGATGAACTTCTCGCGCAGCGCGGCGCTCGGGATGACCGCCACCGAGCACTTGAGCCCGGCCAGATTGAAGGTCTTGCTCGGCGCCATGAGCGTGATCGTCCGCTCGGCGATCTCCGGGTCGAGCGACGCGATCGGCGTGTGGCGATTGCCTCCGAGAGTCAGCTCGCAGTGGATCTCGTCGGCGACGATCCCGAGCCCGCGGCGCAGGCACACCTGGGCCAGGCTCGTCAGCTCGTCGCGCGTGAAGACGCGGCCGACCGGGTTGTGCGGGTTGCAGAGCAGGAAGAAGCGCGTCCGCTCGCGGATCCCTGCCGTGAAGGCGTCGATGTCGACGGCGTAGCGCCCGTCCGCCTGGCGCGCCAGCGGGGCCTCCTCGCGCGTCAGCCCGATGCTGCTGGCGGCGCGAAGGATCGGCGGGTAGACGGGTGTCTGGAGGATCAGCCCGTCCCCGGGCGCCGCGAGAATCCGGCCGGCCACGTTGAATCCAGGAATCACCCCCGGGATGAGCACCACCGCGTCCGGGGAGACGCGCCAGCCGTAGCGCTTCAGGAGCCGGTCGGCGAACAGCTCGTGGAACTCGGGCTGCTCGAGGGCCAGGTAGCCGAACACGCCGTGCTCGACCCGCTCGCGGAGCGCTCGGATCACCGGCTCGGGCGACTGGAAATCCATGTCCGCCACCCAGAGCGGCACGACGTCCGGACCGTACTTCTGCCACTTGGAGCTGTCGGTGTGTCGCCGGTCGACGAGACGATCGAAGTCGTAGGCCATCGCGGTTCAAGTTATCATGCTCCGGCCAAAGGCAGTGCGCGCCGCAGGCCGTCGCGGGGCTGGGGCCCCGCCGGCCGAGGCGCGCTTATTATCGGGAGGGGACCCATGGCGATGCGGATCGGAATCATCGGGGCCGGAGCCATCGGAAGCGTCGTCGGCGGCATGCTGACCAAGGCCGGGCATGACGTGACCTTGATCGATCAGTGGCCGGAGCACATCGAGACGATGCGGAAGAGCGGCCTGCGCCTCAGCGGGACATGCGGGGACCACACGATCCGCGTCAAGGCGCTCCACATCTACGAAGCGCAGGCCATCAGCGAGCCGTTCGACGCGGTCTTCATCTCGGTCAAGTCGTACGACACCGAGTGGGCCACGTCGCTCGGCATCCAGTACCTCAAGAAGCCGAACGGCGTGGTGGTCGACTTCCAGAACGGGATCAACGACGAGCGCGTTGCCGCGATCGCCGGGCGCGAGCGCACGCTCGGCAGCGTGATCACGATCGGCGCCGGGATGTACGAGCCGGGCCACGCGATGCGCACCGACACGGGGGCGATCGGATTCAAGATCGGCGAGCTCGACGGCAAGGACACCGAGCGCGCCCGCGAGCTGGCCAAGATCATGAGCGACGTCGCGGTGACGAAGGTGACGACGAACCTGTTCGGCGAGCGGTGGTCGAAGCTGACCGTGAACTGCATGGCGAATCCGCTGGCCGGGCTCTCCGGTCTCGGGACCGCCGAGGTGCGCACTCGTCCGGAGCCGCGGCTGATCGCGATCTACGTGGGCGGCGAAGTCGTGAAGGTCGGACGGGCCTGCGGCTACGAGGTCGAGCCGATCTACGGCATCGCGTCGCAGCGGTTCGTCGACGCGTACGAAGGCCGCGGGCTCGCCGAGGTCGAGGCGGACGTCGCCGCGGAAGGCGCGCGCCGGGGCGGCGGACGGCCCTCGCTGCTTCAGGACGTGATGCGCGGACGCCGAACGGAGATCGACTACCTGAACGGCTACGTCTGCGACCAGGGGCGTCGCCGCGGCGTCAAGACGCCGGTCAACGACGCCGTCGTCGAGGCCGTTCGCAGCTACGGCGTCGGCCAGCTCAAGCCCGACCCGAAGAACCTGGAGCCGATCCTGAAGGCCCTGCCGAAGCGATAGTCAGCGGCGCGGCGCCGGCGGCGGATCACGTCGTCGGCGCCGACGGCACGTTCAGACGGCGACTTCAGCCGACGAAGCCGGTCGGTGACACTGCGATCGACGGAAAAGCGACGAGAACCTGCCGATCCGCCGTGACGAACGGCACCCGCAGATCTTGCGCGAGCGCGACGCACTCACAGTCGTAGGCGGAGCACCTGGAGCGGATCGCCAGCCCAAGCATCTGCTGCGAAGTCACGCTGTGAGGACTCGGTCAGTGAGGCGCGACCGTGCGGGCTTCTGTCGAATCTCCCGTACGCGTGCGAGGAGCGAGTCCGTGTCTGCCCACGTACCGGCCCGTCACCGACGAGCGAATCAGAAGATGAACACGCCCTTGCCGGTCGTCTGCGTGTCGAAGAGCCGGTAGGCCTCGTCCGCCTGCTCCAGGCGGAACCGATGCGTGAGCAGACGCCCCAGCGCCACGCGCCGGTCAGCGATGAAGCGGGCGCACTCCGCCTGGCCCACGCTCGAGAAGGTCCACGAGGCGTGGATCGTGAGCTGCCGGCGGATCATGTCCTGGCTGACGTCGAAGGTCGTCGGGTTGCCCTCGCCGACGAACGCGACACGGCCCCAGGTGGCGGCGCTCCGGACCGCGGCCACGCGCGCGTCGGGATTGCCGGTGCAGTCCATCGCGGTCTCGACGCCCTCGCCGTGCGTGAGCTCGCGCAGCGCCGCGACCGGATCCGTCTGCCTCGCGTTGACGACCGCCTCGGCGCCGAATTCCCGGGCGAGCGCCAGCCGCTCGGGAGCGACGTCGACCGCGATCACGCGCGCGCCCATCGCGCGGCCGAGCATCGTGGCGCTGAGCCCAACCGGGCCCTGGCCGAAGACCGCGAGCGTATCGCGGCCGGAGACGTCCAGACGCTTCAGCGCGCCGTAGGCGGTGCCGGTGCCGCAGGAGATCGCCGCGCCTTCCTCGAAGGAGAGCGAGTCGGGCAGAGGAACGAGCGTGTACGCGGGCACGGTCATATAGGCCGCGTGACCGCCGTGGCCCGTCATGCCGTAGACCACGATGCCCTGGCGGCAGAGCTGCGCCCAGCCGACCTTGCAGTGCTTGCAGCGCCCGCAGCCCTTGTAGTGGTGGACCATCACGCGCTGCCCCGTCGGCGCGTCGGCTTCGCTGACGCCGGCGCCGCGCGCGGCAACCACGCCGCACGGCTCGTGGCCGGCGACGACGGGCCCGCCGCCTCCACCGAGGCCGAGCGCCGCGGCCGCGTTGCCGACGGCGCGGTAGGGATGGAGATCGCTCCCGCACATCCCCGAAGCTTTCATGGCGACGACGACCTCGCCGGGGCCCGGCGTCGGGTCAGGGTATTCACGCAGCTCGAGCTTGCGGCCACCGAGGAAAACTACGCCACGCATATCCAGAACCTCCTGAAGTGCTTGAAGTTACAGCGGCACATGTGGCGATCAGAGGTCGCTCATGGCTCGACCTGTTGTGACCTCCAGCCCAGCTGCCGATTCAGCTGCCCGGCGGCACGGTATGCTGCACGCCCGATGATGCCCGCGTACGTCGGAAACGAGAGAGGAATCTGTGCGAGCTCCTCGACCTTCAGTCCGGCGGCGATCGCGATCGCCACGACCTGCACGATCTCGACCGCTCGCTCGCCGACGACATGGCAGCCCAGGATAGTCGCCGTCGCCCGGTCGGCGATCAGCTTGCAGAATCCGCTGGTCCGACCGTCGACAATCGTGCGCGTCGTCTCGTCGAAGTGCACAACGGCCACGACCACGTCGTGGGCTTTCCGGGCCTGCGCTTCGGTCAGGCCGACCTGGGCATACTCTGGATCGGTGAAGCTGCCGACCGGACTCACCTCGTCCCCCCGCGCCGTCGTGGCGCCCTGCACGGCGTTGGTCCCCGCGACGAACCCGTCGTTGATCGCCTGAGGCACGAGCATCAAGCGCCCAGTTATGTCGCCCGCTGCGAAGATATGCGGTGCGGAAGTACGGAGGTACGGATCGACTCGGACGAAGCCTCGAACCGAGGTCTCGACACCTGCCGCCGCCAGGTTCAATTCGGCGGTGTCGGCTGCCCAGCCGACCGCCACCACCGCAAGCGCAGCCTCTGCGCTGTGCCGGTCACCGTTCTTTGAGAAGATCATTCGCACGCCGCCGGGCATCGTTTCGAACGATTCGATGGTCCCGAAGCTCTCGCGCACCACGATACCCGCCGCGCGGAACGCCGCCGCCACGGCAGCCGACACGTCTTCATCCTCGGTGGGCAAGATGCGAGGCCCGCTCTGGAATAGCTCGACCTTCGAGCCGAAGGCGTTGAAAATCGAGGCGACTTGCACTCCGGTCGCGCCTGCGCCGACGACCAGCATCGATGGCGGGACCGTGCTTAAGCTCCAGGCCTCGCTATGTGTGGCGGTCAGCTCGGCGCCGGGCACTGTGAGCCGCCGGCTCATGCCGCCGGCGCACAGGATGATCCGGTCGGCCTGGAGCCGTAGTCCGCTGTCGGTTGCGACGGTATGAGGGTCGACGAACCGCGCCTT
This sequence comes from Candidatus Rokuibacteriota bacterium, assembly GCA_003220495.1. Taxonomy (GTDB): domain Bacteria; phylum Methylomirabilota; class Methylomirabilia; order Rokubacteriales; family CSP1-6; genus AR31. The sequence goes on from QHSP01000041.1 coordinate 32,235, forward strand.
GCCGGCGTCCTCGCAGAGTCTCACACCGAGGCGGTCGATGTGCTCGCGCAGCGTCGAATGTCGGCGCACGTCATTGACGACCGCGCGCACGCGCGCAAGGAGCCGTGGATACTCCAGGACGGGGTCGGTCACGGCGATGCCATACTGACCGAGTTGGCGAGCCTCGCGAAGGAGCCTGGCCGCGTGGGCGAGCGTCCTCACCGGTACCGGTCCGTCATTCGCCGCCATGCCGCCGAACTTGGCCCGCGTCACGAGAACCGTCCGCGCGCCCAACTCTGCGGCGCGCAGCGCCGCGAGCACGCCCGCAGGTCCCGCACCGACGACGACGACGTCCATCATGCTCCTCCGTGTTGCGGCGATCGCTTCGCTGCGTGTCCAGGGAGTCATCGGCCCGGCGACCGCGCTAGTCTCCCGGTTTGCCGCGCGCGGGCCCCAGAATGTTCCATTCCCAGTTGAGGATGACGTGGATCTGGCGGGCGAGCCGCTGGCCGTCTCCCTGGTCGTAGAGCGAGGCACGCACCGTGAGAGCGAGGCCCCTGAGGACAGTGGGCCCGAGCCAGGGAGGGCGATAGTCGATCTTGAGATTGAACTCGTTCTGGTTCGGTGCTCCCATATGTGTCTTGGGATCGGTGGCGTCTGTCCCCCTCGCGAAGTTGAAGTTGCCGACCAGCCCAAACAGCCCCAGCGCCGAGAAGTCGTAGGCCGCCCCGATGAGCCATCCTTTCTCGTTCGCACGGGCAAAGTTCTGAGAGGCTGGCGCGTCGATCAGGGCCAGAAAGCCCGGATAGGTCCCCCACGGGTTCTGGATCGTGTTGCCCGCGCCGGTAATCGAGAACGCCCCGGTGAGCGTCAGAGGCCGGTAGATCAGCTGAACGCGCGCCCCGCCGACCTGAGTGGCCCAGTTCCTGACAGCCGCTCCTGCCGCGAGGGCGGCACCCACGGCGCGCTGGTCGGTGAATTCCGCGCCGAAGCCGAGGGCCCACTCGTCGGTAAGCGGGTACCGGGAATCCACCTTCGCATACACGGTATTGAAGGTATCGACGCCATATTGATCGCTGACATCGATGTAAAGTCCAGGCCACGGTCTCAGCTGGACTCCGAGCGATCCGACCCCTCCGTTGCTGCCCTTTGCACCGGCTTGCTCAGCCATGCTGACGAAAGTGTCCGCGTTCCGCGGCTTGATCTTCCAGAGGTATCCAGCGAGGTACTGGACGACATCCATCTTGCCTCCGACGGTTACTCCTTCGAAGGTGTAAGGGGTCATCCGAATATCCGAAGGGTTGATGTAGCCCTGGTCGACCTGCTGGCGGTAGCCCTTCAGGACCGCATAATCGTCGTATCGGAGCGCCGCCCACGCTTCACCCGGCACGTAGTAGCCCTTCTGCCCCGGCGCGAGAAGCAGAGTGCCGTCCTTATCCGCCGGCGCATATAACGGCGCGGAACCGTAGAGCGTCGCGCCCATCGCGAACGTATCGAAGAGCCACCCCGATCGGTAGCTGAGCCACCCACCGCCTGCCCATGCCTCGTTCTCGGCGCCCGTGCTCTGGGTGCCGTCGAAGTAGAACGTTCGCAGATGCAGGGTCAGCGTGGTGTCCCTCACGAAGGCCGCCACGGGCCCCGTTTCTACGGCAGGCTCGTGAGAGGACTCGTCCTGCGAGGGCGCAGGTGATGGCGCCGTTGTTTCGGCACTGGCGCCAGTGAGATTGAGCCCGACGATCAGGGCAAGAGCGACCAGCCCCGTACGCGACCACCACGATGGCATCGCGGCGCGAGACCGATCTCACGTGCCGCGATCGGGGAGGGTACTCACGCGCCGCATCGACCTCCCGGGTTCACCCGATGACAGCAAGATTTTTCCAGAAGCGCTCCAGGCTCTCGTCGCCGCCGAACAAGGTACTGAAGATTGTCGAGTCGGCCATCAGGATGTGGCCCGCCCGGGCCCCACTCGGGGGCATCCAGACGAACATGTTGAACTCTCGGTTGCCCGCCTCGGTGAAGGGATGCGGCCGGGAGAGGTCGATCGGCTGTCTCGCCAGCACGTGGATCGATTTCGTATCGTCGGTCGTGATCGCATAGTGGGGCAGATGCATGTGGAAGTTGAAGTTAGTGACCCCGTGGAGCCAGCCGCAGGTATCCAGGTCCCTCATGGCCGACAACGGCGTGATGCGGTTTGTTCCGGAGATCGATGCGGGACGGAGACCGTAGCGGTTCTCGACGGGCACTCCGAGCCCCCGCATCAGGCCACACGTGTACGTGCCGAAGCGTTGCTGGCGGGGTACCAGCGCGTCGCCGTGGTGAGCGTATTCCATGTCACGCTCCTTCAAATCGGACGAAGCGCCGACGTCGTGGTGTGGCCCGATGATCAGACACGTGCCTTCGCGCGTGAGAAACTGCCGCACAGCCTCGATTTCCTCCGGCGCGGTTTCCTGCTGTGTGACCATGTGGTCCAGGCCGAACACGAGCAGCGTATCCGTGTCGGCGAGGACGCGCTCATCGAGTGGAAGTTTGGTGCCGGCCTGGTCGACCCGCTGATAGACAGCGACCGGATGCCCCGTGATCTCGCCGACGACCTGCTGAAACGGCACCCACGCTAGGAAGAACAGTTCCAGCGATCCGGCGATACCGCGCTGGAACAGCAACGGATCCGAAAAGCGTGGCGCTTCGAACGCGGGCCAGCCCACCCTGCGCACCTCGAGCATGGTGGAGAAGCGATTGTCCAGCTCGGTCACGTCCCGGTTGGCTTCTCCGGGAAAGCTCCACGAAATATAAATGCTGAAGCGCCGCTTACCCGGCGTGTGACGTCGCGGCACGTGGGTCTGGTTGTAGGTCCGCCCGAGTTGGCTCGAAGTGCTCATCTCACGACCGTCCCTTCGTCATCGTTCACAAAAATTCAGCTCTGGCGACCATCGCCGAGCGTTGCAAGGTATCGAAGCGCTTTGAGTCCGGGCAGAAAGAAGTAAGCGCCCCCCCGCGCACGAGTGAAGGCCGGCAGGCCCGTGATCTTCTTCCGGATCGGACGCTTGGGGATTTTGTATTCCAGCGTGCCGTCCTGATTGCCAATGATCGGATCACGCTCGTTGCCGAGCTCGTGAAAGTTCTTGTCGTTCGCCCAGACATTTTGTGCGAACTCGAACTGGCGGATCAGGCTCGCACAGATCACGAAGGCCGCGATGCCACGCTCCACGCCATCCTCGGAGGCGTCGTCCGGAAGGTGTGTGCCGTAGGTCGCGCCGCGGCGGATCATTCTCCTCCGGTTCATGTTGGCGGCGGTGTCCCGTGGATTCATGCGGCGGCAATGGGAGCCGAGCGGCACGGCATACCCGTGCGGGTCCATTTCCTTGTAGTTGAAGTCGTTGTTCCGCTGCATGTCCGCCCCGAGCGCCGGATCGTCTTTGTCGGGCGCCAGCACCAATGGCGCGCCGCTGCGCCAACGCCCCATGAGCTTCGCGGCCACCAGCTCTTGCTCCTCGGGCGTCCGTCCGTGCTGACGCAGGAAATCACGAAACGCGCCGACGTGCTCCTGCAGCCGGCGATAGGCCATGTAGCTGCCATTGCGGGAGAGGATCTCGGGCTGTGGAAGGTTCGCCGGCGGACCATCTTCGTCGGGGTAGCCCAGGATGAACTCGCCGGGCTTCAGCGGCGCGCCGGAGCCGGGCGTCGGCTCCTCGCCCGATCCTTCGATGATCGGCTGCGAGAGCCGGTCGCGGTAGCCAAAGTGATCGTGCGCGTAGTCGAAAGGAGGCGTTGCCTCGAGGTCCAAGGACGAGAGCACCGTGACTCCGTTCAACTGCGCGATGAGTTTTTGGTGCTCTGACCGAGACCGCTCGCGCTCTACGGCGTCCCGAGCGAACAAAATGACGATCGCGTGAAGCTCCGGGCTGGCGAGGCCCCCGACCCAGGTATCAGGATGATTCGCGCCGGTATCGCCGAGGATCTCCGCGCGGGCCGTCATGCCCTGCCGGAACTCCTCGGGAAACGTGGCCAGCGACGCCACATTCAACCCAAGCGCGCGCAAGCCATTCCAGGTGAATGCGACGGACACCCATCGCTTATTCGTCTCAACCGATGCACGGGCCTGTTGCGCCGATTGCACCTTTTCTCGAATCGCGGCCACCCAGGCCCGTCCGGCGGCCGCGTTGCGGAACGACAGAAATTCGTATCGTCCCGTGAGCGCCGGCACGCGCGTCAAGAGAATGTGCTGGATGTCGTCGAACGCAAGCACGTCGCGCCTCACTGCATCTGGTCGAGCATGTCGGAGAGCGCCGCCTTCACCCTGAGGGCCTTCTTGATCTCATCGGCGCTGACCCAGGGATATTCGCCGTACTCCAAGAAGCTCGGCCGCTGATGATCGCGCATGAACTTGATAAAGGCCGGAACGTTCGTTCGCCAGTCCTCGGGGAAGCCCTCGAGATTGACGAAGACGGTGGTGATGCCGGTCTTCGAGAAAAGGGCGACGGCGTCTTCGGTGTACTTGTCGAAGTCCGTATCGAAGATGCCCTGATACATGAAGTACGTGTCGCCCTTGATTTCGAAGAGGACCCAGCGCAGGTAGTGGAGCTTGAGCACCTCGAGGCAGTGTGGATCCCCCGCGACGGCCGCCTCGATGCTCTTACCGTAGTCGCGGACCGCTTGCTCGCGGCCAGGCTTCACCTTCGCGATGATCGTGAAGCCATGGCACGCGGGGGTACGAGGATAGAGTGGACCGTATCGTCCCTGTTCAAGCTTAAGGTATCCCTCCTTCGGAATCGCCGTCGCCGCGGGTCTCGACCAGTCGCGCTGTTGAGCTGTGTCGGTCATGTCTGTCTCCCTTTCTTTTCGTTCTACGATCAACGCCGTCCGGGTTGCGTTCTAGTCACGCGCCAGCATCCGCGAGAGCGGCATGAGAACGAACAAACCGACAATCGCGACGACGACGACCATGACGACCACTTTGGGGTCGCGGAAACTCTGGCTGCCCACAACGAGCGCGGCGGCAATATTACGCTGCGCGGTGCCCAGGGCCAGGACCCGCCGAGTCTCGGCGCCTGGGCCTCCCAACAACCACCCCACGCCAAAACCGATGGCGATGAAGAGCAGCCCGGCCAAGATGCCGCGCGTGCCGAAGAAGGCCAGCACGTTGCTGACGTTCGCCACGGTGATCAGCACCACCAGCAGAATCAGACTCAGGCTGGACACTCGATCGAGCACGGGTTTCACGCGCGAGGCGGCTATCGCGAAACGGGCCCTGACGGCTAACGCAGCGGCAAGCGGAAGCAGCATGAGCAGAAACAGCGAACGGGCGATCTTCGCCGGATTCACAGAAACTCCCGGCAGCAGGAACGGCAGCACGAGCGGTAAGTAGCCCACCGTGACCACCATCAACAGCACCATGGACCCGACGGCGAAGGCCAGGTCGCCATCTGCAATCTGCGCCAATTTCGGCAGAAACGGCGCGCCGGCCGCGCAGCCCAGAAGCAACAGGCCTACGCCGAGCGGCTGGTCGAGCCTCAACAACGTGGCGAGCGCAACGGCACCGAGCGGCATCAAGACAAAATTCGCCAGCAGCGATAGCGCCACCAATCGAGCACTGCGGAGCGGCGCGACGATTTGGGCGAGCGTGAGACCTAAACCGATCGCCAGCATGCTGGAGAGCACGAAGGCAAGCATTGCGACGGTGGCCGCCTTCTGAATCAACTCCATGGATGCCTCTTATCAGGGCCGGGTTGCCCTAGGCTATAGGACCTTGGGCCTGCGCCCAACCCACTTCGATCGCCACGGTGCATACAACGGGGCAACGTTTGCGCGCGACCGGATTCAACTCCCCACCACGCACACGCCCGTTGCTCAGCGTCGGCGACCGCGCGCTACATTCCCGTAGTCGTGATGCGTAACATCCTGCTTTTCCGGGACGTAGGCGGTACGCCACGCATACGGACCTCCTTTGCGGCTACCCTAGCACTGATTCATAGTCGCGCCTCGGCCGGGGGGCCCCAGCCCCGCGACGGCCTGGAGCGCGTATAACGAACGGGGAGGTACGGCGATGCAGACGATGAAGCTCGGCGAGGTGAGGATTTCCCGTGTGATCGAGATCGATCGGTCGTCGTTTCCGACCGCGTCCATGCTGCCCGGCTCGAACGCCGACGTGATCGCCGGTCATCACCGCTGGCTCAAGCCGCACTTCTTCGATGAGCGGACGGGCGACCTCGCCTCGCGCATCCAGACCTACGTCGTGCGGACGCCGCGTCACACGATCCTCATCGACACGGGCGTCGGCAACGACAAGGCGCGGACCCTCGCGCCCGCCTGGAACATGAGGACCGGCACCTATCTCGACGACCTCGCCGCGCTCGGCGTCACGCCCGAGCAGGTGGACTTCGTCGTGTGCACCCATCTGCACGTCGACCACGTCGGCTGGAACACGCGCTGGAAGGAGGGGCGCTGGGTGCCGACCTTCCCGAAGGCGAAGTACGTCATCGCCGGCGCGGAGTGGGAGTTCTGGAAGTACGAGAACGACTCCGGCAAGGAAGAATCCGGATGCATCGCCGACAGCGTCGTGCCGGTGGTCGAGGCGGGCCAGGCGCTGCTCGTCGACAGCGACTTCAAGATCGGCGAGCACCTCCGCTTCGAGCCGTGGGTCGGCCACACGCCCGGCCACGTGTGCGTGCGCCTCACGACGTCGGCCGGGAGCGCTGTCTTCTCCGGCGATCTCATGCACCGCACGGTGCAGGTCGCCGAGCCCCAGTGGTCGAGCCGCTTCTGCTACGACCCGGCCCAGGCGCGCGACACGCGGCGCGCGTTCGTCGAGCGTCACGCGGATTCGGGCACGATGATCCTGGCCGGGCACTTCCCGCATCCCGGCTTCATCGTCAAGGAGGGTGGCGGCTACCGCTTCAGGCTTCCGGGCTGACGCGATCGTCAGGACGCGAGCGCGGGCTTGCGCTCGAACCACGGGCGCGCCGCTTCCAGCGGGCCCATGTGCGAGCATAATGAGCCGATCCTCCATGAGCAATCTCCAGGAGATCGACCGCCACAGTCACAATCCGCTCGTCCGCTATTTCAGGATTCTCGGGCCGGGGCTCGTGACCGGCGCGGCGGACGACGATCCGAGCGGGATCACGACGTATTCGGTCGCGGGCGCCTCGCTGGGGTACGGAATGCTCTGGATGGCGCTGGCGACGTTTCCGCTGATGGCGGCCGTGCAGCTCATCTGCGCGCGGATCGGCCTCGTCACCGGCCGCGGCCTGGCGGGCGCGATCCGTCAGCACTACCCGCGTCCATTCCTCTATCTCGCGTGCCTGCTGCTGCTGGTCGCCAACGTGTTCAACATCGCCGCCGATCTGTCGGGCATGGCCGACGTCACGCACATGCTGATCGGCGTGCCTCCCCTCGTCTCCGTGCCCGTGCTCGGGCTCGCCATCCTGCTCACGACGATCTATGCGACCTACGCGACCTTCGCTCAGTACCTCAAGTGGCTGACCGCTGCACTGTTCGCCTACGTGGTGACCGCGTTCCTCGCAAGACCCGACTGGCGGCAGGTCGCCCTCGCGACTCTCGAGCCGCGGCTCAGCTGGGACCCGCTCTACGTGACGACCATGGTCGCCGTGCTCGGGACGACCATCTCGCCGTATCTCTTCTTCTGGCAGGCGTCGCAGGAGGTCGAGGAGGAGAAGGCCCTGGGCCGGCGCACTGTGACCCAGCGGCGCGGCGCAACCGCGCACGAGCTGGCCGACGCACGACTCGATGTCGCCACGGGCATGTTCTTCTCCAACCTCGTCATGTTCTTCATCATCCTCGCGACCGCCGGGACCTTGCACGCCGCCGGACAGACTCAGATCGAGAGCGCGCGGCAGGCTGCGGAGGCGCTACGGCCGCTGGCTGGGGACGGCGCGTATCTCCTCTTCGCGATCGGACTGATCGGCACGGGGCTTCTGGCCGTGCCCGTCCTGGCCGGATCCGCGTCGTTCGCGATCGCGGAGCTTTTTCGCTGGCGCGCGGGACTCGACCTGACGCCCCGGCGCGGTCGGCGCTTCTACCTGCTCTTCGCCGGCGCCGTGGTCGCGGGCATGGCGCTGAACCTCACGGGAGCGAATCCGATCCGCATGCTCTTTCTCTCCGCCGTGCTCAACGGGCTCCTGGCGCCGCCGCTCCTCCTGCTCGTGATGCTGGTCGGCAACAACAAGGCGATCATGGGCGAGCACGCCAACGGCCGCTGGCTCAACCTGCTCGGCTGGCTGGCGACCGCCGTCATGTTCTTCGCGGCGATCGCCTTCTTCGCGACCGTGCTCTGACGGCCCCTGAGCCTATGACGGCGACGGAGAATCGGTCGGCGCTCTTCGTGATCGGCGGTATCTCGCTCGCGGTCGTGCTGGTCGTCGGCTACCTGCTGCTCGGCCACCGGGCCGAGCCCGGCGCCGGCGCCCTCGTGGTCGGCCTGCCGCTGCTCAACGCGTGCCTCAACGCGACGAGCGCCGCCTTGCTCACCGCGGGCTGGTTCTTCATCCGGCGCCGGCGCGTGACCGCCCACAAGACGTGCATGGTCTCGGCGCTCGCGGTCTCGATCGTGTTCCTGGTCTCCTACGTGACCTATCACTCCCTCGCCGGCTCGCGCCCCTTCGCCGGAACGGGGTGGATCCGCCTCGTGTACTATCCGATGCTCGTCTCGCACATCGTGCTGGCCGCGGCGATCGCTCCGCTGGCGCTCACGACTGTCTACCGCGCGCTCCAGGGGAGCTTCGCGCGACACGTGCGGATCGCCCGCTGGACCTTGCCGATCTGGCTCTACGTGTCGGTGACCGGCGTGCTCGTCTACTGGATGCTCTACCGGCTCTGAGCGTCGATCCACTCGCCCGTGCGATCTCCGGTGAGGAGGCCGCTCTTGGTGTGAAACCGCGCCTGCTGGCCCGAGGGCAGGTGCCGACCTGCGTGATCCGGAGGCTCACGGGTGCTAGAGTCCAGGCATGATCGCCGCCGGAACCGGTCTCGCCGTCGGCGGCGCGGCCGACAACGCCGCCCTCGAGGCCTCGCTCGAAGCGATCGAGCGAAGCGGAGCCGCCCGCGCCGACCTCGCGCTGGTCTTCGTCACCGGCGACGCCCACACGCGCGCGCACGAGGCCCTTCACGCCGTCCGTCGCGTGACCGGCGCGCCCATCGTCGTCGGCTGCAGCGGGACGGGGATCCTGACCGAGCGGCGCGAAGTCGAGGACGACCTGGCGGTCGCGGTGCTCGCGGTGCGCTGCGAGCGTCTGGTCGCGACGCCATTTTCGTTCGAGCGCCAGGGCGAGCGGCGGGACCTCGGCGCCGAGCTCGCCCAGCGGATCGGCCCGACCGTCGCCGAAGGCGGGTGCGCGCTCGTGCTGCCGGACGCCATGGGCTGCAATCCGCCGGCGCTCCTCACTCAGCTTCACGATGCGCTCGGCTTCCTGCCGGTGCTCGGCGCGGTCGCGGCGGGCGCCCCGATGTTCGAGCTGTACAACACCGACGCCGTCGAGGGCGCGCTCGTCGGGGTCGCGCTCTCGGGGCTCGCGCCGGTCATCGGCGTGACGCAGGGCTGCACGCCGATCGGCGAGCCGTACGTCATCACGCACGCCGAGGCGAACGTGATCCAGCGAATCGGCAGCCGCCCGGCGCTGGAGATGCTCTCCGAAGCCATCCGCGCCAATCCGGAGACGGAAGCGCGCATCCGTCAGGCCGGCGTGTTCGCGGGACTCGCGATGGATCCCGCCAAATCCCCGCTCGAGCGCGGTGACTTCCTCGTGCGCAATCTCGTGGGCGCCGACCAGTCGAACGGCGCGCTCGCGGTCGCCGAGCGCGTGCGAGTCGGACAGACGCTGCAGTTCCAGATCCGCGACGCCCAGGCGTCGCGCGAGGACCTCCGCGAGATGCTCGACGAGCTGGCGGAACGCCTCCACGGTCGGCGACCGGCCTTCGGCTGCTACTTCGACTGCGCCGGTCGTGGCCGCGGGCTCTTCGGCGTGCCCGATCACGACGTGACGCTGGTCCGCGAGCGCCTCGGCGAATTTCCGCTCGTCGGATTCTTCGGCAACGGTGAGTTCGCGCCGGTCGGCCGCCGGAACTTCTTCCACAACTACACGGGCGCGCTCGTGATCTTCCCCGAGGCTTGAGTGCGCGGCCTCGAGCAGATCCCGTGGCTCTACGACGGGCTCTGCGCGGTGCTGGAGCGCACGGGTCTGGGCCCGTGGCGTCGGTGGCTGGCGGGCGGCGCGCGCGGGCGAACGCTCGACGTCGGGTGTGGAACCGGTCGCGGGCTGCCGCTCTACGGCCCGGACGTGCGGGCGATCGGCCTCGATCCGGGGTGGGATTCGCTCGGTCGCGCGCGCCGTCGAGCGCCCGGTGTGCCGCTGGTGCAGGGGCGCGCCGAGGCCTTACCGTTTCGGGGCGGGACGTTCGACACGGTCGTCGCGAGCCTGGTCTTCTGCAGCGTGGCCGAGCCCGCGCGCGGGCTTGCCGAGGTCAAGCGCGTGCTGCGGCCCGATGGCCGGTTGCGAATGCTCGAGCACGTTCGCTCGCGCCGGGCGTGGAAGGCGGCGCTCCAGGACCGCGTGCAGCCGATCTGGACGTGGGCCAGCGGCGGCTGCCACCCCAATCGCGACACCGAGCGAGCGGTGGAGGCCGCCGGCTTCGTGATCGACGCCGAAGATCGAGCCGAGCTGGCCGACCTGCGGCGGTTCTCGGCGCACGCGTTCGACTAGAGCCGCGCCGGGCTCTTCTAGAGATCGTTCCCGGAGTAGGAGAGGTTGAAGGACTTGTTACAGAGGGGAAAGTCCGGGACGATGTTCTTCAGCACGGCGTACTCGAGCGCGGGCCAGTTTCGGAAGGACGGATCGACGACCTTCACGCGGCCGAGGGTCGAGGGTCCGCCGGCTACGACCCAGTGCCACACCGGTCCGCGCCACGCTTCGACGAGACCGAGCGCGTGGGCGCCCGGGGTGAGCGGTGGTATCTGGGCGCGCGCCGCCCCCGGGGCATCGAGACGCGCCGCCTCGCGAACCAGGCGCGCGGCCTCGCGCGCCTCGTCGAGGCGCACCATCGTGCGGGCCCAGACGTCGCCCGTCCCGTAGACCGACACGTTCACGCCCGTCTCGGCGTACGCCGCGAAGGGCGCATCGCGCCGCAGGTCGGCGTCGATCCCGCTCGCCCGCCCCACGAGCCCGACGACCTGCATCTCCGTCGCCGTCTGCTCGGTCAGCCGCCCCGTGCCCTGGAGGCGTTCGAGCACCGTCGTGTTGTCGAGGCAGAGTCGCGCGATCCCGGCGAACTCGGCGACGAGGGTCTCCGCCCTCGTGGCGGCCTCGGCCAACCGCGCCGTCGTGATCGGCCCGGTCACGCCGCCCGGCACCACCGCGCCGCGGAGCAGCCGATGCCCGGTGAGACGCTCGTTGAGTCGAAGGAGCTCCTCGCGGATCCGGAAGCAGTGCGCGTGCCCGAAGGCGAAGCCGGTGTCGTTGACGATCATGCCCACGTCACCGACGTGGTTGTAGATCCGCTCGAGCTCGAGCAGGACGACTCGCAGCCGCGCGGCCCGCGCCGGCACCGTGCAGCCCGCGAGCGTCTCGAGCGCCTGGCAGTACGCGAGGACGTGGCCGACGCTCGTGTCGCCCGAGATGCGCTCGGCGAGCGCGGGCGCCCGGTCGAAGGCCAGGCCCTCGAAGAGCTTCTCCGTGCCCTTGTGCACGAAGCCGAGACGCGTCTCGAGGTTCACGATCGTCTCGCCCTCGACGCTGAAGCGGAAGTGCCCGGGCTCGATGATTCCGGCGTGGACGGGCCCCACGGTGATCTCGAAGATGCCCTCGCCCTCCACGCGCCGGAACGGGAACGGCTCACCCGTGTCGACGAAGTCCGTGCGTGGCACGGCGTCGCGGCGCAGCGGGTGATAGCCCTCCGGCCAGTACTGATGGAGCGCGAGCCGTCGTCGATCCGGATGCCCCTGGGGGACCAGGCCGAACAGGTCGTGGATCTCGCGCTCGAAACGGCTGGCCGCGAACGAGCGCGTCGCGAGCGAGGCGAAGCGGGCCGTCCCGGCCGGGACGGCGACGAGCACGGTCACCGACGGCGCGAGCTGCGGCGGCGCGAAGACGTAGGCCAGCGTGAAGTCGCCGCCGGTGGCGCGCGTGTCGGCGGCGGCGAGGAATTGGCAGCGCGCGCCGAGCGGCGCCAGACGATCCGCGAGCGTGGGAATCTCCCAGGCGGGCAACCGGCAGCGGATGCCGCTCGGGGACGACGAGGCGACGTCCGCGGCGCCGGCCCGTGTGGCGGCGTGGCGCAGCGAGTCGAGCGTGAGGGTCGCCGGCTGCATCTCAGGGGACCACGATCGCGACGATGCGGGCGAGGACGTCGGCGAGGCCCGGCGGCCACGCGAGCCCGGTGAGCACGAGCAGCGCGAGCGGGGCGGCGACCGGCAAGGCCGAGCGCCACCCGAAAGCCTCCTCGGCCGGCTCGCGCACGGGCGGTCCATACAAGATCGCGTGGACGCCCCGGAGGAGGCCCGCGAAGGCGATCACGAGCAGAAACAACGCGACCCCCGCGACGGCCGCAAACCCCTGCGCGAAGCCGGCGCCGAAGATCATCACCTCGCTGACGAACAGTCCGAACGGCGGCAACCCGACGAGGGCCAGCATCGCCGCCAGGAACGCCGCGCCGGTCCGCGGCATGCTGCGCATCAGCCCGCCGACGGCCGCGATCTCGGCCGACCCGTACGCGGCGCGGATGCGGCCCGAGATCAGAAAGCCAGTCGACTTGGCCAGGGCATGGTTGGCGACGTGCAGGAGCGCACCGGAGGTGCCCAGGGTTCCGCCGAAGCCGAGCCCGAGGCAGACGAGACCGATGTGCTCGACACTCGAGTACGCGAGCATGCGCTTGTAGTTGGGCGAGGTCCACAGGAATGCCGCGGCCACGGCGACGGACAGCACGCCGAGCGAAAGCAAGATGCCGCGCGCGAAGCCGGGCCCGGCCGCCGCGTCCACGGCGGGCTTGAATCTCAGGACCGCGTAAACGCCGACGCTCAGCAGCACGCCCGACATGAGGGCGCTCACCGGCGCCGGCGCCTCGCTGTGGGCGTCGGGCAGCCACGTGTGCATCGGCGCCAGCCCGGCCTTCGTGCCATAGCCGACCACGAGGAACACGAACGCGAGCTCGATGACTCGCGGCGCCAGCCCGGGCGCCAGCCGCAGGAGCGTCGTCCACCGAAGGGCGTGGACCTCGTCGCCGAACTGCTGGATGCCGGCGAAATACACCAGGACAGTCCCGAGGAACGCGATGGCGATGCCCACCGAGCAGATCAGCAGATACTTGTAGGACGCCTCGAGCGAGGCGCGCGTGCGCTCGAAGTTGACGAGGAAGACCGACGCGAGCGTGGTGCCCTCGACCGCGACCCACATGAGCCCGACGTCGTCGGTCGAGACGGCGAGCAGCATCGTGAACACGAACAGGTGGAAGAGCGGATAGAAGCGGCCCGGCGTCGCGTGCGCGACGTAACGGGGCGCTTCCGACGCGGCCAGCGCGCCGACGATGCCGATGAGGGCGATCATCCACGCCGACAGGGCGTCGGCGCGAAGCAACCCGTCGAACGCCGCCAGCGGCTCGCCGCGGTTCACCGTCACGGCCACGGCGAGGGCGCCCACCAGGGTCAGCGCCGCCGTCACGGCGTGGAGCGTCGCCGCGAGCCGGCCGACCGCGCGCCACGAGAGCGCGGCCCCGACGAGCGGGACCGCCAGGACGAACACCAGCATCATCCTCGAAGCTCCCGCAGACGGTCGACGTCGATCGAGTCGTGCTCGCGGCGGACCTGGACGACCACGGCTTCCATGATGAGGACGATCACCAGCACATCGAGAAAGACCCCCGCCTCCACGATGCCGGGCAGGCCGTAGGTCGCCAGGATCGCCAGGCCGAAGATCCCGTTCTCGAAGACGAGGAAGCCGAGGATGTGGCCCAGCGCATCGCGGCCGGTGACGCAGAGCGCGAGCCCGATCAGCGCCATCGCGAACGCCAGGGGGATCGCGCCCTCGGTCGGCAGCTCCACCGACGAGGTGACCGGCAGCATGATCACGTAGGCCGCGACGACGAGCCCGCCCGCCACCAGGAGCGTGATTCCCGAAGAGCGGCCGGGCGCGATGGGTCGCACGGGAGCCCCCGATCCGATCCGGGCGAGCACGCGCGGGATCACCAACCCCTTGACCACGATGACGACGGCGGCCACCAGCACAAGGCCGCGGCGCTGCGCCAGCACACCGACGGTGCTCGCCAGGGCCGCGAGCAGGAGCGATTGCGCCGCGAAGAGCCGTAACCGCGCCGGCCAGCTCTGTCGCCAGACGATCAGCAGGGTGACCACCAGCCCCAGAAACGCCAGGAGGTTCGACGCGGTCGTCATCGAACGAGGAAGACCGCCATGAGCGAGAGGAAGGCGAGCGCGAACGATCCGGCGAGCAGCTCGGGAACGCGGAACAATCTCAGCTTCGCCACCGCGGTCTCGAGCACCGCGACGGCTATGGTGAGAAGGGCGAGCTTGCCGGTCAGCGCCAGGAGGCCCCGGAGCACGGCAACGGGTCCGCTGGGCTCCGTCAGGCCCCACGGCACGAAGAGGTTCGCTAGCAAGGTCATGAACAGAAACAGCTTCATCGCCGACGCCCACTCGACGAGCGCGAGATGTCGGCCCGAGTACTCGAGCACCATCGCCTCGTGGATCATGGTCAGCTCGAGGTGGGTCGCCGGGTTGTCGACCGGAAGCCGCCCGGTCTCAGCCAGCATGACGATGAAGAACGCCGCGAACGCGAGGAGGTGCGCCGGGTTGGCCGCCAGCCACGGCTCGCCGCCGAAACGCTCGACGATGCGCCCGAGGTCGATCGTATCGGCGCGCAGCGCGAGCGCGAACACCGCGACGATGACCGTCGGCTCGGCGAGCGCGGCGACGGCTACCTCCCGACTGGAGCCCATGCCACCGAACGCGCTGCCCGCGTCCAATCCCGCCAGCGCGAGGAAGAACGTGCCGAGCATGAAGAGGTACACGAGCAGGATGATGTTGCCCGCGAACGTCAGCGGCGGCCGCACCGTCACCACCGGCACCACGAGCGCGGTGACCAGCAGGGTCGCCACGAGGATGTACGGCGTGGCGCGGAACACCCAGGAGGTCGTCGTCGACACGACCGCCTCTTTCGCGAGCAGCTTGCGGAAATCGGCATAGGGCTGCCACGGGCTCGGCCCGCGGCGTCCCACGAGGCGCGCCTTGAGCGTCCGGAGCGCGCCGACCAGGAGGGGCGCTCCGGCTCCGACGATCACGACCTGCACGATCGCCAGGGCGATGCCGGCGATCACGCGAGCACCAGCATCAGCAGGAGGGCGACCAGGATGTAGGCCAGATATTGGTTCGCGCTGCCCGACTGCAGCGCTCCGACGGCGCGCGCCCCGGCGTGGAGGAGGTCGAGCGCGGGCCGGTAGAGCCAGTCGTCGAAGATCGAGCGCGTCGGGTTCTCGTATTCGATCCGTTCGACGAAGAAGCGCGACTCCGGGTGGAACTCGATGTCGAGGCGCTTCGTGGGCCGATAGAAGAAGTCGAAGACGCGCTTGAACGGGTTGGCGAACGCGGTCGCCGTGTACTCCATCCGCGCGGTCTGCACGATACGGCCGCAGCCCCACGTCTCGTAACCGCGTGTCCGGCGCGACGCGCCCACGAGCCGGAGGGCCGCGAGGGGGACGAGGAACGACGCGGCAAGGACGACGGCGATCGCCGCCGTGGAGAGGCTCGCAAACTCGCCCGACACGCGGAGCGTCAGCCAGTCCCCTCCGGTCGCCTGCGGCGCCGTGCGCAAGACAGCGGCGGCGACGGCCCCGAACACCGGAACGACGAGCGTCGGTCCCAGCCCGAGCGCGACGCACGCGGCCGCCAGCGCGAGCATGGCCAGACGCATCGGCGGGCTCGCCTCGTGGGCGCCGGCCGCGGCGTCGCTCCGAGGCAGGGCCAGGAACGTGATGCCGAACGCCTTGACGAAGCACGCCATCGCCAGACCGCCGGTCAGCGCGAGACTCGCGATGCCGAGGGTGAAGACCAGATTCTGTCCGACCGACTCGAGACGCATGTTTTGGAACAGCGCCAGAAACGTGAGCCATTCGCTCACGAACCCGTTGAGCGGCGGCAGCGCGGCGATCGCGGCCGAGCCGATCAGGAAGCAGGCGGCGGTCCACGGCATCCGCTTGATGAGCCCGCCCATCGCCTCCATGTTCCTGGTGCCCGTCGCGTGGACGACGGCGCCGGCGCCCAGAAAGAGCAGCGCCTTGAACGCCGCGTGATTGACGGTGTGATAGAGCGCCGCGATCAATCCGAGCAACGCGAGCGCGTCGAGGCCGGCGACCCGGTAGAGCGCCGCGCTCCCGATGCCCAGGAGAATGATGCCGATGTTCTCGATGCTGTGGAACGCCAGAAGCCGCTTGAGATCGTGCTCGACGAGCGCGTAGAGCACTCCGATCACCGACGAGGCGGCGCCCGCGATCAGCAGCGCGGCGCCCCACCAGGGCGGACCGACCCCGAGCCAGTCGAGGCTCACGCGCAGAAGCCCGTAGATGCCGAGCTTGATCATGACCCCCGACATGAGCGCCGACACGTGGCTCGGCGCGGCCGGGTGGGCGAGCGGCAGCCAGACGTGCAGCGGAATCACGCCGGCCTTGCCCGCGAAGCCGAGCGCCAGCAGGACGAAGGCCGCGTCGCGCGTCGTGGGCGCGAGCGCCGACGCCGCCGCGCGCCAGTCCGCGAACCGCGGGCTCCCGACATCGGCGCCGAGCAGGAGCATGCCCGCGAGCAAGCAGGCGAGGCCGGCATGGGTCATGACGGCGTAGACCCAGGCGGCGCGGATCGACTCCCTGGACTCCCGGTCGCGCAGAACCAGAAAGTAGGACGCCAGCGACATCAGCTCCCACGCGATCAGGAAGGTCATCGTGTTCGCGGCGAGCGGCACGACGCACATCGACGCGACGAAGACGAAGTACGCGAATCGCCCAGTGTCGCCGTCGGGATAGCCCAGGGCGTAGACCGACGCCGGCACTACGGCGAGGCCGATCAGTGCGAGGAAGAGCCCGCCGAGCGGATCGAGCGTCAGCTCGATCCCGCCCAGAGGCACCAGCCACGTCAGCCGTAGCGTGCCGGCGCCGCCCGCGACGCCGTAGCCGCCGAGGCCGGCGGCGGCAATGCCGATGAGGATGACCGATCCGTACGCGAGCCGGGTCATCGCGCCAGCCGGCCGATCGCCTCGAGCAGGCCGGCGAGCAGCGCCGCCGGCGAGGGGGGACACCCGGGGATGACCGCGTCGACCGGCACCACGTCGGCCACACCGCCCACGATCGCGTAGGATCCGCGGAAGACACCGCCGTCCCGTCCGCAGTCGCCCACGGCCACGACGAACTTCGGATCCGGCGTCGCGTGCCACGTGCGCCGCAGCGCTTCGGCCATGTTGCGGGTCACCGGGCCGGTCACCAGCAGGCAATCGGCGTGGCGCGGCGAGGCGACGAAATGCACCCCGAACCGCTCGAGATCGTAGTGCGGTCCGGTGAGGCCGGTGATCTCGAGCTCGCAGCCGTTGCAGGAGCCGGCGTCGACCTGCCGGATCGCGAGCGAGCGGCCGAAGTGCCGCGCGACCTCCGAGGCCAGGCGCTCGCCGATCCGCTCGAGCTCGCCGGCGGGGACGACCGGCTCGGTGACGATTCCCGTGCGGAGCGCGGTCCGAAGCTGGCGAAACACGTCAGCGCCGCGCCGGCCGGCGCGTTTCCTGACGGAGCTCGCGCAACATGGTCTGGGTGCCAGCCAGCTGGTTGTTGAAGATCCGCCGCGCCACGTCGAGGAGGTCGCCGACGAGCGGATCGCGGATCTCGTAGCGCACCGTCGTGCCCTCCTTGCGCGCGGCCACGATGTTCTTGGCGCGCAAGACGGCGAGCTGCTGCGACACGGTGGACTGGTCGAGGTCGAGGCGGGTCTGGAGCTCCTGGACGCTCCGCTCGCCGGCGCGCAGAATTTCGAGGATCCTGATGCGGATCGGGTGGGCCAGCGCCTTGAAGAACTCGGCCTTGAACGACTGGAGGTGGGGCGAGGGCGCTGCACTCACGACGATCAGAATATCAAAATATCTCTATATTCCAAGAAGACCGCGGTACACCGCGGTCGTGCGGGTCATCGTCGCGTCGATCGTGTAGCGCTCCCGCACCATCGCCTGGCCGGCCCGGGCCATCGCCCGCGCGCGCTCGGGCTCGCGGAGCAGCGCCAGGATCGCGTCGGCCAGGGCGCGGGCGTCGCCCGGGGGCACGAGGCGGCCATTCTCCCCGTCGCGGATCAGCTCGGGACTGCCGCCGACGGTCGAGGCCACGACCGGTGTGCCGACGGCCAGCGCCTGGGGGATCACCTGCGGGATCGCTTCGGACCTGATCGACGGCAGCACCAGCACGTCGAGGGCCGCCATCACCTCGGGAATGTCCCGGCGAAATCCGGTGAGGCGCACGCTCGTGTCGAGGCTCATCTCGCGAACTCGTCGCGACACCTCGTCGAAGCCGACCCCGTCGCCGACGATCAAGAAACGCGCGTCGGGCTTGCTCACGAGCACCGCGCGCGCCGCCTCGAGGAAGACGTTGTGGCCCTTCGAGCCGCGCACGTTGGCGACGAGCCCAACGACCGGCGCCTCGTCCAGGCCCAGCTCGGCGCGAACCGGCCTGCCGGATACCCCCGCGTGAAACTGGTCGCCATCGACCCCCGCGGAGATCGCCACGACCCGCTCGGGCGCGATGCCCGCCGCGATGACGATCGATCGGACCCCTTCGCCGCTGGTGATGACGCGATCGGCGAGCCGGTAGACGAGGGCGCGGCGCCGGCGGATCGGGATCGAGACGTGCCGGCTGCGCACGACGGGGCGCCCGAGCGATTTCGCCGCGACGCCGGCGAGCCAGCTGTCGATAGAGCTATGGGTGTGGACGAGGCTGACGTCGCGGTCCCGGATGAGCCGGCGCAGACGGAGGATCCCGCCGACGTCGGTCGCGCTTCGCATTCGCAGGGGCTCGACCGGGATCGCCGATGCCCTCGCCTCGGCGAAGAGGGGGCTATCGGGTTGACAGGCGATCAGCGCTCCCCAGCCGTGGCCGAGGAGCCAGCGCACCTCGGCGAGCGTACGGATCTCCTGACCGCCGTGGCCGCCGGACGACTCGGTGTGCAGGACGGTCGGCATGAAGGCAGACTACCGCCCCGCGCGCTCGAGCGAGAAAACGCTAGGGAATGTGAGCTGCGTTACCAGCGACCGCCGCGGGAGCCCCCGCGGCCGGCGCCACCGCCGCCGCCGAAGCCACCGCGACCGCCGCCACCGCCGCCGCGCCGGTCGCCGCCGCCTGAGCCTGGGGCCTTCGCCTTCTCGACCTGAATCGTCCGGCCGTCGAGGTTCGTGCCGTTGAGGCGGCTAATGGCCTGCTCGGCTTCCTCGGGAGTCGCCATTTCGACGAACCCGAAGCCGCGCGATCGGCCGGTGTCCCGGTCGGTCACGACACTCGCAGATTCGACGCTGCCGACCGCCGCGAAAGCTTCGCGCAGGCGCTCGTTAGAGGTGGAGAAAGACAGACCGCCTACGAAGAGTTTGACCGCCATGGAAGGGCTCCTTCTGACCGCACAGGACTATCGAAGTATACACTGGTCATTATCTTCCGGAAACCGAATCTTGCCCGAGGTGCGATCTGGTCGTTTCGCTCATCGAGCAGCTTGGCTACGTCGGCCTGTTCCTCGTACTTTTCCTCGCCGGCCTCGGGGTCCCCGTCCCCGAGGAGCTGCCGATCGTGACCGGCGGGATCCTGTCTCACCAGCTCGTTCTGAGATGGTGGATCACGCTGCCGGTTTGCGTCGCAGGGGTGCTTTCGGGCGACATTGCCCTCTATTGGGTCGGACACCACTGGGGGGAGCGGGTCCTCGGCTGGCGTCCCGTCCGTTGGGTCCTGAGCCCCGCCCGTGAGGAACAGCTCAAGGCCGGCTACCGGAGCCACGGCGTCAAGATCGTCTTCACGGCGCGACACGTGATGGGGCTGAGGGCTGCGGCCTTCCTCACGGCCGGGATCGCCCGCGTCCCGTTCTGGAAGTTCCTGGCGGCCGACACCGTGGCCGCGCTCGTGAGCGTGCCGTTTGGCTTCTTCCTCGCGTTCCTCTTCGCGGACCAGGTCGAACAAGTCATCACCGACGTTCACCGCGTCGAGCGCTGGCTGGTCCTGGTGGCGCTCGTCATCGTCGGGGTGTGGGTCGCCGTCGCCGTTCGGCGCCGCGGCCAGCGGCCCTGATTGGCCGCAATGCTATAGTCGGCGTGACGATGGCCGTGATCGCCGCCGAGCGAAAAGCGTGGTACGCCAGCTTTCGGCTGCTGGAGCGTGACGAGCGTGTTTTTGCGGTCCTGCTGGCCGTCGTGATGGTCGGCGGCCTGGCAGCTCTGGGCTTCTTCCCGCTGCGCCCCCGCTATCGCGACATCGACCTCTACTGGCTCGTCTTCTGTTTCGCCGCCTACAAAGTCGGCATCTTCGCCCTGGTGACGGTCAACCCGCGCGCGACGCGCGCCTACTTCATCGGCGCGCTCGCGATCGACCTGCTCCTGGTCTTCGTCCTGCTGTGCCTCACGGGGGCTGGCGACAGCGTCTTCTATCTCCTGTTCTTCCCGCTGGTGGCGGTGAACGCGTACTACTTCGGGCCCTGGGTCGGGCTGGGGGCCGCGGTGGTGGCGGGGGGGCTCTACGCGTGGTCGACGGTGCTCGTGCCCCCGTGGGTCGGCTGGACGCCGCACTTGATTCTCGCCGCGCTGGCCGGGCTGCCCGCGGTCACTCTCGGTCTCGTCGCCGACCGCGAACGCCGGGCGCGCGGCGAGGTGGAGCGGCTGAACGACGAGCTCACGGGGACGTTGAGCCGGCTCCAGACGGCCCAGCAGGAGCTCGTGGTGGCCGAGCGCATGGCGACGGTGGGCCGCCTCTCGCTCCGGATCGCCCACGAGGTACGCAACCCGATCAGCGCCATCGAGCTCAACGCCGAGATGCTCGAGGACATCGTGCGCGAGCGGAGCGACGCCGACATGAAGGAAGCGGCGGGCCTCGTCAGCGCGATTCGCGACCAGGTCACCACGCTCGACGCGCTGACCGAAGAATATCTCGCCTTCGCGCGATTTCCGCGCCCCCACTTCGAGGAAGAGTCGATCAACCATCTCGTGCAGGAGCTCGCGGACTTCGTGCGCCCGGTCGCGACGCGGCAGGGGCTCACGCTCCGGGTGGAAGTCGATCCGAACGTTCCGATGATGGAGATCGATCGAGGTCTCCTGCGCCAGGCGGTGCTGAACATCGTCAAGAACGGGCTCGAAACGTTGTCGAGCGGCGGTGAATTGACGATCGCCAGCCGCTTCGACGGCGAGGCGGTCGAGATCGCCGTTTCGGACACCGGCGGTGGCATCCCCGAGGACGTCGGCCCCCGGCTCTTCGAGCAGTTCTTCACCACGAAGCCGCAGGGCACCGGCCTTGGCCTCTCGATCACGCGGCAGATCGCCGAGGAGCACGGCGGTGAGGTCACCTGGACGAACCGTGCGCCGCTGGGCGCGATGTTCACGATCCGGCTGCCGATCAAGCGAGTGACGGATGGCTGAGCCCGCGACCCTGCTGGTCGCCGACGATGATCCCGGGCTGCGCGAGAGCCTCGAGCGCACCTTGACCCGCGAAGGCTATCGGGTGGTGCTCGCCTCGGACGGACGGGCGGCGCTGGAGCGCGTTCAAGCCGGCGGTGTCGATCTCATCGTGACCGACCTCCGGATGCCGGGCCTGACCGGGCTCGAGCTCCTCCGGGCGGCGAAGGCGATCATGCCCGACGTCGACGTGATCTTGCTGACCGCCTTCGGCACGGTCGAGGAGGCCGTGAAGGCGATGAAGGACGGCGCCTACGACTTCCTGACCAAGCCGTTCCGCCGCGAGCAGCTCATCAAGCTGGTCGACAAGGCCCTCGAGCGCCGCGACCTGATCGAGCAGAACAAGGCGCTCAAGAAGCAGCTGGAAGACATCCGGGCCAAGGGACAGATGATCGGCGCGAGCCCCGCGTTCCGGCGGATGCTCACGCTCATCGAGCAGATCGCCGACAGCTCCGCGACGATTCTCATCCAGGGCGAGAGCGGCGCCGGTAAGGAGCTGGTGGCGCGCACGATCCACGAGCGTTCGGGCCGGCGCGCCGGCCCGTTCGTGGCCGTCAACTGCGCGGCGCTTCCAGAGACGCTCCTCGAGTCCGAGCTGTTCGGCTACGAGAAAGGCGCCTTCACCGGGGCGGCCGGGCGCAAGGAAGGCCGCTTCGAGCTGGCGAACGGCGGCACGCTCTTCCTCGACGAGGTCGCCGATCTCTCGCTGGTCACGCAGCCCAAGATCTTGCGGGTGCTCCAGGAGGGCGAATTCGAGCGCCTGGGGGGGACGCGCACGCTCCAGGTCGACGTCCGAATCGTGACGGCGACCAATCAGGACCTGGCCGAGATGGTGAAGGAGAAGCGCTTCCGCGAGGACCTCTATTACCGGCTCAACGTCATCACCGTCCGCGTGCCGCCGTTGCGCGAGCGCCACGAGGACATCCGGGTCCTCGCCCAGCACTATCTGCGGGTCTACTCCGCCAAGAACGGCCGGAAGCTCGACGGCTTCTCGAACGAAGCGCTCGAGCGCCTCGAATCGTATGCGTGGCCGGGCAACGTGCGCGAGCTCGAGAATCTGATCGAGCGCACCGTGCTGCTCGCCCGGAAGGATCGCATCGACGCGGAAGATCTGCCCGAGGAGGTCGCGGGCGTGAAGCGTCCGCCGCGCGACGCGATCCTCGAATTGGTCGGCACGCCGCTCGCGGAGATCGAGCAGCGACTGCTCGACGAGACCCTCCGCATCACCGGCGGCAACAAGACGCAGGCGGCCAAGCTTCTGGGCATCGACGTGCGCACCGTCGCGCGGAAGCTCGAGCGTCGCGAGGACGATCAGGCGGAGGGCACCGACCGCTCGTGAAAGCCCTTCTCTTGACCCGCGAATATCCGCCACACATCTACGGCGGCGCGGGAGTCGTCGTCGGACAGCTCGCCGAGGCGCTCGGCCGGCTCATGCCGGTGGAGGTCCGCTGCTTCGGCGAGCGCGCCGCGACCGAGTCGACGAATCGCATCGCGCTGCGCGGCTACACGCCCTGGGACCGGGTCGGCCCCGGCCCGGACAAGCCGCTCTACGCGCCGGCCCTCGAGACGCTCTCGATCGCGCTCGCGATGGCCCGCGATCCCGTCGACGCGCAGGTGGCTCACGCGCACACGTGGTACGCCGACATGGCGGGTCTCTGGATCCGCACGCTCCACCGGATCCCGCTCTGCGTGACGCTTCACAGCATGGAGCCCCTGCGGCCGTGGAAGGCCGATCAGCTCGGCAGCGGCTACCTCCTCTCGAGCTGGATCGAGAAGACGGCGGTGGAGGCGGCCGACCGGGTCATCGCGGTCTCCCGGCGGATGCGCGACGACATCCTCGAGCACTTCAAGGTCGATCCGGAGCGCGTGGTCGTCATCCACAACGGCATCGATCCGGACAAGTTCCGGCGGACGGAGGCGCGCGAGGTGCTGGCGCGCCGCGGCGTCCGTGAGCCCTACGTGCTCTTCGTCGGACGCATCACCGACCAGAAGGGAATCTTCCATCTGCTGGACGCGGCATCGAAGCTCCCGCCGGGCGTCCAGGTGGTCCTCTGCGCCTCCGCGCCCGACACGCCGGAAATCGAGGCGCGACTCAAGCGCGCGGTGCCGGAGCACCCGAACGTCCGGTGGATCGGCGAGATGGTCCCCGTGAGCGAGGTCGTGCAGCTCTACAGCCACGCGGCGGTCTTCGCGTGCCCGTCGGTCTACGAGCCGTTCGGCCTCATCAACCTGGAGGCGATGGCGTGCGAGACGCCGGTCGTCGCCTCGGCGGTCGGCGGCATTCTCGAGGTGGTCGAGGACGGCAAGACCGGCCTGCTCGTCGAGCCCGGCCGCCCCGAGGCGCTGGCCGCCGCGATCCGCTCGGTGCTCGGCGACCCCGCGCGCGCCCGCGCGATGGGGCGCGCCGGACGGCTCCGCGTCGAGGCGCAGTTCAGCTGGGCCAGCGTTGCCGAGCGGACGCGCGACGTGTACGCCGCCGCGATCGACGACTTCGCGCGAACAGAGGTCTAGCACTCGTGCCCGCACCGAATCTGTCGACGCTTCGCGGCTTCGTCTTCGACCTCGACGGATGCGTCTGGAGCGGCGACGTCCTCAACCCCGGCGCGGCCGAGACGCTCGCCGCGCTCCACCGGAGTGGTCGCGCGCTCGCCTTCGTGTCGAACAACTCGCGCGCGACCGGCGGCGAGCTGCGCGAGCGGCTGCATCGCCTCGGCGTCGGCGTCGCGGAGCACGTCCTGACTCCGCTCGAGATCATCGGCGAGGTGATCCGCGAGCGGTGCGGGCTCTCACGCGTCCTGGCCATCGGCGCGCCCGAGATGAGCGCCGTCATCGCGCGGGCCGGCCACGAGCTGGTGGACGTGAAGGACTATCGCGCGGCCACGGTCGTCGCGGTCGGCAACGACTTCGATCTGAGCTACGAGCGCCTGACCGCCGCGGCGCGGGCCGCCGCGCGCGGTGCGCCGCTGGTGACGCCGAACGTGGATCCGCGCCTGCCGATCGAGGGCGGCGACTTTCTGCCGGGATGCGGCTCGGTCGTTCAAGCCGTCGCCGTCGCGGCGGGCGTCCGTCCGATCGTCGTCGGCAAGCCCGAGCCCCCGCTCTTCCGGATGGCGCTCGCGCGGCTCGGCCTCACGGCGGCCGTGACCGCGATGGTCGGCGACAGCATTCCGTCGGACATCCGCGGCGCCCAGGCGGTCGGCATGCCGGCCGTGCTCTACGCCCCGGCCGGAGGCGCGCCCGCCGAAGCGGCGGACGTCGTCGTGAGCTCGTTCGCGGAGCTCGCGAGGCTCGCCGGGGTCGGTTAGCCTCGGAGCGCGTGTTACTCTAGGCCGCGATGTTCGACATCGGTTTTCAGGAGATGCTCGTCATCGGGGTGCTGGCCCTGTTGGTCTTCGGCCCCGGAAAGCTCCCCGAGCTCGGACGGATGATCGGACGTGCCCTCCGCGAGTTCCGCCGGGCGAGCGACGAGTTCAGGTCGACCGTCGAGACGAACCTGCATCTCAACGATCCCGATCCGATCATGCCGCCGGCGGCTGCTCCCATCGATCCGTCGCCGGTGGCGACGTTGCCCGCTGAAACCGGCGCCGTGAGCACCTCAGTCGAGTCGGCACCCGCCGTCGCGGTCGAGCCCGGCGAGCCGTACTGCGCCCAGCGGACCTCGCGCCTGTTCCACAAGAGCGACTGTGCCTGGGTCGCGCGCATTCCCGAGGCGGAGCGAGCCTATTTCAAGCACGTCGCGGAGGCTCGCGAGCAGGGGTTCACGACGTGTCCCGTCTGCGAGCCCTGGGAGCCGGCGTAGTCCGAATCCGGTGATCGAGTTTGGAGGGCGTGTCAGGGCACTCGCTTTTTGTTGACTAGTCAACACCAGTTGAGTAATACTGCCGGCCACGGAGGAAGAGGATGCGTGAGCTGACGAGCCGGCAGCGGGAAGTGCTGAGCTTCATGCGCAGCTTCCAGTCCAAGCACGGTGTGCCGCCGACCGTGCGCGAGCTCGGCGAGCGGTTCAGGATCACCCCGCGCGCCGCGTTCGATCACCTGCGGGCGCTCGAGCGCAAGGGAGAGCTGCAGCGGCGCCCGAGCGCGGGCCGGACCTCGAGGGCCCTGAGGCTTCCCGACGTGGCCGGGCTGGGGCGAGCCCATCACGCCGTGCCGATCCTCGGCCGGATCGCCGCGGGCACGCCGCTCCTGGCCCAGGAGAATCGCGAGGGCGAAGTGCCGATTGCCGCGGCGTCGTTGCCCGGGCGCGGCGACGACGTCTTCGCGCTCCGCGTCCGGGGCGAGTCGATGATCGAGGCCCACATCTGCGACGGCGATCTCGTGCTCGTCCGGCGGCAGGACTCGGCGCAGCCGAACGACATCGTCGTCGCGATGGTCGAGTCCGACGCGGGCGGTGAGAGCGAGGCGACGGTGAAGCGGTTCATGCGCGACGGATCGCGTGTCGTGCTCAAGCCCGAGAATCAGACCATGGCGCCGATCGTCGTCGATCCGTCCCGGCGCGCGGTGACCATTCTGGGCAAGGTCATCGGCCTGCTCCGCGGTTTCTAGTACGGCTGTAACAGGGAGCCGCGCTCGCTTCGCCGAGCTAGATTCCGACGCCGAGTGAACTCGGTGGGAGGAATTCGGGGGGAGCGGCGATCGCTTCCCCGATGTCAATCAAGGAGGTCGAGATGAGCTCGCACGCAGTGACGTACGCGTTGCTTCACCGTCGTGGATCGCGCGCGTTTTTTTTGGCGCGGACTACTCAACACGTGCCGAGTCTACGAGCCGCCCGAGAGGTCCTGCGGGCGCTCGTCGCGCTCGGCGCCGTCATCGCATGGGGTGGCGTCTGTCTGATGCTGCGGGGCTGACGGCCGGGACCTGCGCCTGCTCGTAGATCTTCGCGTCCACGAATACGTCGAGCAGCGCGCCGTCGAGGTGTCCGGCCCGTCGCTCGTGCTCGAGGATCCCCAGCGCCTCGGCCGGCGCGATGCCCTTCTTGTAGGGACGATCGCCTGCGGTGAGCGCGTCGTAGATGTCGGCGATCGTCATCATCCTCGACTGGACGGGGATCTCCTCGCCCTCGCGCCCCTCGGGGTAGCCGGTGCCGTCGAGCTTCTCGTGGTGCGAGCGGGCGATCGCGGGGATACCTCGGAACTCGCGCGTCCACGGGATGCGCGTGAGGAATTCGTAGGTGTGGATCACGTGGGACTGGATTTCCTTGAACTCCGCCGGCGTGAGGCTGCCCCGGGGAATCGCCAGGATCTCCGCCTCCTCGCGCGTGATGACGGTCTCGCGATTTCCCAGGTGATCCTCGAAGACGTCGAGCGCCAGCCGCTCGATACCCGCCGCGAAGTCGCGCGGCAGCACGGCCGGCTCATTGGCCGCGACGATGTGGGCGATGCTCTGGTCGAGCATGGCGACGTACGCCGCGAGCTCGGCGTCGAAGGTCGCGGCCTGCCTCGCGTAGCCCCGCCGGCCCTTCGCGAACAGGTGCTCGATCTTCTTGCCGGCGTAGCGCAGCTCCAGGCCGCGCCTGATCAGCTCCACGCGCTGGCGGATGCGGTCCAGCTCGCCGGGTAGGAGCTTCTTGGCCTTCACGAGGACCTGCTCGCGGACCCCGACCTTGCCGAAATCGTGCAGGAGCGCGGCGTAGCGGAGCTCCGTCATCTCCTCGGCGGTGAAGCGCAGCGTCTGGTACGGTCCGGTGACGCCGCGATCGATCGCGGTGGCGAGCCCGACGGTCATGTTCGCGACGCGGGCGGAGTGGCCGGACGTCGTCGGGTCGCGCGACTCGATCGCGGTGACCGATGCCTTCACGAAGCCTTCGAAGAGGTCGCGGATGCTCTCGTAGAGCCGCCGATTCTGGATCGCCACCGCCGCCTGCGAGGCGAGGGAGCCGGCGAGCTGCTCGTGGCGCGCGGTGAATCGCTGAACCATCTGCTCGGTCGGGTCGCCCGGTCTCAGTCGCGCCGCGAAGTCGGGCTTGCAGTTGATCAGCTGCAGCGCCCCGATCGTCTCGCCCTCGGGCGTGCGCATCGGCACCACGAGCATCGACCGGGTGCGATAGCCGGTCTCCTCGTCGAACGACCGGTTGATGTGGAACGGCGCGCCGGCCGGTGGGCTGTAGGCGTCCTCGAGGTTGAGGATAGCGCCGGTCAGCGCCACGTGCCCCGCGACGCTCTCGCTGGTGAGCGGGAGCCGCGCGGCGTGGAACGGAAGGTCCACGGAGTCGTTCTGGGCGAGGACGAAGCGAAGGTCGCGCGTGCCGTCGGGCTCTTCCTCGACCAGGTAGAGCGAGCCGGCGTCGCTCTGCGTGATCTCGCGCGCCTTGGTCAGGATGGTCTCGATGAGGTCTCGCGGGTTGCGCTCGGCCGAGAGCCGGATGCCGATCGCGTTCAGCTCGGAGAGCTCGCGGTCCAGTCGCGCCATCTCGGCCGCTCGATCGAGATCGGCGAAGGCCTTGTCGATCGCGCGCGCGAGCATCGCCGCGCTCACGCCCTCCGGGAGGACCGAGTACCAGTGCGCGGGCCACGGCCCAGCGCCGCCGCCATCGACCAGCGCGACGACGCGAAGCGGCGCCCCGCCCCAACGCGAATCGGTGGCATCGCGGCCGACCAGGACGACGACGGGCCCGTCGGCGGTCGGGTCTGCTGCGACGGACAGCCCCGCCACGTCGAAATCGCCACGGAGACTTTCGGCGGCGGTCGCCGCCGCGCGCGAAGTCGCGTCGTAGAGGACACGGCGGCGACGCATGAAACGAAAGTAGGGCCGCAGCGGAGGCCAAGTCAAGAATACTTATAATGATTTTCGGAATGACCGAGCTCGCCCGGCTCGCCGATCTCTGCCAGCGGCTGCGTACGAGCCCCGGACGGCTCGGAAAGCTCGCGCTGCTCGCGGATTATCTGCGGGCGCTGCCTCCCGATACCGTGGCCACCGCCGTCGCGTTCCTGACCGGGCGACCGTTTCCCCAGTCGGACCCGCGCGTGCTCGGGGTCCGCTGGCTGCCGTCGGTCGACGAGGCGCCAGCCGCGGGATCGCCGTTGACGCTCGCGGACGTCGCGGCGGCATTCGCCGACATCGCCAAGGCGAGCGGCGCGGGCGCGCGCCGGACGCGCGACGAGCTGCTCCGCGCGCTGGCGAGCCGGGCGTCAGCCGAAGAACGCGAGACGATCCAGCGGATCGTCGTCGGCGAGATGCGCACCGGAGTGTCCGACGGGCTCGTGCTCGAGGCCATCGCGCGCGCCTTCGCGGCGCCGCTGGAGAGCACGCGCCGCGCGGCGCTCCGGCTCGGCGACCTCTCCGCGGTGGCGGCGCTGGCCGCGCGCGGCGGGGCCGCGGCGCTCACCGCGGCGAGCGTACGCGCGGGTGTCCCCCTCTTGCCGATGCTGGCGCAGATCGCGGAGGATTTCGATGAGGTGCTCGAGGCCCACGGCGGGGCCTCCGCGCTCGAGTACAAGTACGACGGCGCGCGCATCCAGCTCCACCGCGACGGCGATCGAGTCGGGATCTGGACGCGCCGCCTCTCCGACGTCACCCGGAGCCTGCCCGACGTCGTCGAGACGGCGCGACGCGAGCTCGCGGCCGCTCCGTTCATCCTGGACGGCGAAGTCCTGGCACTCGACGGCGCCGGGCGGCCGCTGCCCTTCCAGGAGCTGATGCGGCGGTTCCGCCGGGTCCACGAGGTGGAGCGGCTCGTCCGCGAGATGCCGCTGACCCTCTGCTTCTTCGACTGCCTCATGGCCGACGGGCGCTCGCTGATCGACGAGCCCTACGCGCGCCGCTGGGAGGCGCTGACCGCCGTCACTGGAGGCCGTCACCTCGCCGAGCGTGCGCTGGTGACCTCGGCCGAGGCGGCGCGGGAGTTCCAGGCCAGGGCGCTCGCCGCCGGCCACGAGGGTGTCGTCGCGAAGGATCTGCGCTCCACGTACGATCCGGGCGGCCGAGGCAAGCGGTGGTTCAAGCTGAAGGTCGCCGAGACGGTCGACTGCGTCATCGTCGCCGTCGACCGCGGCTCCGGGCGGCGGAGCAAGTGGCTCTCCAACTACCACCTCGCGGTTCGCGACGGGGACGACTTCGCGGACGTCGGCAAGACGTTCAAGGGATTCACCGACCGGCAGTTCGTCGAGATGACCGAGCGTCTCTGGGCGCTCGCGACGAGCGACGACGGCTACACCGTGCGGGTGCGGCCGGACGTCGTCGTCGAGGTCGCCTACAACGAGATCCAGAAGAGCCCGACCTATCGCTCGGGCATGGCGCTCCGCTTCGCGCGCATCACGCGGATCCGCGACGACAAGGCGCCCGGCCAGGCCACGACGCTCGAGGAGCTGCGCCTCCTCTACGAGCGGCAATTCGCGACCAAAGGCCGCTCGGTGTAGAATCGGCGGCCGTGACTCCGCGCGTCTCGACCGGCATGGCCAAGCTCGACGCGATGCTCGACGGCGGTCTCTTGCCCGGCACGCTCACCGTGGTCTACGGCGCCACCGGGATCGGCAAGACCCATCTCGGGCTCACGTTCGCCGATCATGGACGGATCGCCGACGGCGCGCGCGGCATCGTCCTCGACCTGAACGGGCGCGGCGACTCGCAACAGCACGACGAGTACGCGGCCCGGCTCTTCGGCTGGTCGCTGACGCCGTGGACGCACACCGTCACGCCGATGACCGATCCGTATCCGCCGCCGGGGCAGATGGACGCGAGCTACTCCAACACGCTCAAGTGGGTGGGGCGCGTGCGCGACTATCAGGTGCCGACACAAGACGGCGGGTGGGAGTTCGACTGGAGCTGGAAAGCGGCCTACAACCATGCCCTCTACACGGTGAGGCCGTTCGTCTATTTCCACTGCGCGGCCGGCACGCGGCGCCTCGTGGTCGACGGCGTCGAGCCGATGGATTCGCCCGCGGACTCGATCCAGTTCTTCGTGTTCGACGAGCTCTACCGGAAGACCATCCACCGGGACGCCGAGACGCTCGGGATGGAGATCTGCCTGCCGGTGTGGAAGCACCGCGAGTTCATCGACTCGCATCTCTACGACCACACCGCGCTCACGACCTTGCTCCTGGTGACGACGGAGGAGACACGGCTGGAGGACCTGCTGGCGCGCAAGGTCGCCGCCGGCGACGTCGGCGCCACCGCGAACACGATCCTGGCCCTGGGCAGCGAGCGCGTCGGCAATCGCCTGGCCCGCATGCTCTGCGTCGTCAAGCACCGGGGCAGCGCCATGAGCGATGAGATCGTCGAGTACCGGATCGGAGCTCGAGGCATCGAGCTCGGGTAGCGCGTGGCTGGCGTGCATCGCCGCCGGCCCCGGCGACCTCGTGTGACCCCGGTCGTCTTCACGCTCGAGCGCCTCGCCCCGCCCGCCCGCGCGTTGCTGCGCGCCGTCCAGTCGGCCGCGGGTCGCTCGCGCTCGCCGATGCTCGTGGGGGGCGCGGTGCGCGATACGCACCGCGAGTCGGCCAGACGGGCGGGGCCGGCCGATCTCGACATCGCGGTCGAATCGGGCGCGCTCGAGCTCGCCGCCCGCGTGGCCGCGCGCCTCGGCGGCGCGTTCGTGCCGCTCGACCCCGAGCGGGGCGCGGCGCGCGTGCTCGCGCGCGGGATGTGCCTCGACGTGACGGACTGGCGGGCGCCGACGCTCGAGGACGACCTGGCGGCGCGCGATTTCACCGTGAACGCCCTGGCGGTCTCGGTGCGCGAGCTCTTGAGTCGAGGCCGGGCCGGGATCGTCGATCCCACCGGCGGGCTCGCCGATCTCCGGGCGCGCCGGCTCCGCGTCCACGACCCGCGCGTCCTGACCGAGGATCCGCTCCGCACGCTGCGCGGCGTTCGGCTCGAAGCGGCTCTCGGATTCCGGCTGACCGCGAAGACGGCGCGGGCGATCCGATCCGCCGGGCCGGCGCTGGCCGGAGTCGCCGCCGAGCGGGTGCGCGACGAGCTGCTCGCGCTGCTCGCGCTGCCGCGCGCCGCGCGCGCCCTGCGCCGACTCGACGCGCTCGGTCTCCTTCGCGTGATCGTGCCGGAGGTCGAGGCGATGCGCAGCTCGACGCAGCCGGCGCCGCATCGGTTTGCGGTGCTCGAGCACTCGCTCCGGGCGGTCTGGGGAGCCGACACCTTGCTGGAGCACCTGCGCGAGCTCCGGCCGTTCGGGGACGAGCTCGCGGCGCACGTGGTCGAGGAGCTCGGCGGCGGGGTGCAGCGTGGCCAGATCCTCAAGCTTGCGGCGCTGCTCCACGACGTCTCCAAGCCCGAGACGCGCCGGCTGGTCGACGGCCGCATCCGCTTCTTCGAGCACGACGTGCGGGGCGCGGCGCGGGCGCGCGACATCGCCGAGCGGCTCCGGCTGCCGGCGCGCGCTCGTGGGGTCCTCGAGCGACTCGTTCGCCATCACCTGCGCCCCGGGCACCTGGCCGCTGCCGGCGGGGTTACGCCGCGCGCGCGCTATCGCTTCTACCGGGATCTCGGCGAGGACACACGGGATCTGCTGCTGCTGACCCTGGTGGACGCGGCGGCCGTGACGGGGGTGTCACCGCGCTCGGTCTGGCGCCGGGCCGCCGTCGTGCGCGACCTCCTGCGGGGATGGGAGGAGACTTCGCGCGCCGGCGCCGAGGCCTCGCCACTGGTGCGGGGCGAAGACGTCATGGCTCGCTTCGGTATTCCCCCCGGGCCCGAGGTCGGCCGCCTGCTCGAGCGCGCGCGCGAGGCGCAAGGCCTCGGCCTCGTCACCACCCGCGAAGAGGCGCTCGCCTACCTTGACTCACCCGCGAGCGAGCCCCTAGAGTAGCGGGACCTTGAGGAATCTTAACCTTCCGTTCCGGGAGGCTTCGGGGAGGCTCTCGATGATCGCGTGGAAAACCATCCTAGCCGTCGCCGTCCTTCTGCTGCCGCTGACGGCGGGCGCCGCACCGGCCGGTAAGGTCGTCATCGCGCAGGGCGTCGATCCGACGACGCTCGACATGGCCAATCAGTCCGAGAGCCCGGCGTCGAACGTCGGGCGCCACATCTTCGACACGCTCTACGAGCGCGACCAGAATCTCAAGGTCGTGCCGAACCTCGCCACCGAGATGCCGAAGTTCGTGCCGCCCTCGGCGTGGGAGGTCAAGCTGCGCCGTGGCGTGAAGTTCCACAACGGCGAGGAGTTCAACGCCGACTCGGCGAAGTTCACCCTCGAGCGGCTGGGGCAGGGGCAGGGCAAGCTCCGCGGCGCCACGTTCTTCTCGCCCATCGACCGGGTGGAGATCGTGGACCCGTACACGATCAAAGTCCACACGAAGAAGCCCTGGCCGCTGTTCACTGCCTCGATGACCTTCACGCAGAGCGGGATGCTGCCGCCCAAGGAGTCGGCTGGGAAGGAGACCGCCGATCTCTCGAAGAAGCCGATCGGCACCGGGCCCTACAAGTTCGTCCGCTGGTCGAAGGACGAGGAGATCGTGCTCGAGGCCAACGACGCCTACTGGCGGGGGGCGCCGCAGATCAAGACGGTGGTCTTCAAGCCGATCCCTGACGACGCGGTGCGTGTCGCCGCGCTGCAGAACGGCGAGATCGACCTGGCGGTGAACATCCCGCCGCATCTTGGCGCGATCATCGACAAGCACCCCAAACTCTTCCTGTCGACGGCGCCGTCGATCCGCACGATCCAGCTCATGTTCTACACGCATCAGATGGACGCGCAGCACAAGGCGACCGGCCCCTACAACGGGCCCACCGCCGACAAGCGCGTTCGCCAGGCGATCGCCTACGCGATCGATGCCGACGAGCTCATCAAGACCGTGCTCGACGGCAAGGGCGTGCGCGTCGCGACGATGCTGCCGTCGATGCACTTCGGCTTCGATCCGAAGCTCTCACCGATCAAGTTGGACGTCGCGAAGGCCAAGAAGCTCCTGGCCGACGCCGGCTTCGCGAACGGCGTCGAGATCACCCTGCACGGCCCGCGCGGCCGCTACGTGCGCGACGCCGAGGTGGCCGAGGCGGTCACCGGCCAGCTCACCAAGGCCGGAATCAAGACGACGCTCCGCACGTACGACTTCGTGACGTACCTGAACAACATGGTCTACGTGCACAAGGCGGGGCCGGTGTGGCTGATCGGCTGGGGGACGGGCACGATGGACGCCGAGACGGTCTACGTGCCGCTCTTCAGGTCGCCCGGGATCTTCGTGAACTGGCTGAACGAGGACTTCAACCGGATGATCGACGAGGCGCAGACGATCATGGACGAAAAGAAGCGCCTCGAGCAGTACCACCGCATCAATCGGCTCTGGGTCGAGGAGATGCCGGCGGTGCCGCTCTACCAGCAGATCGATCTCTACGGCGTCGCCAAGCGACTCAACTGGAAGGCGCGGAGCGACGAGGTGCTCCAGGCGTACAACATGTCGCTCAAGGACGGGAAATAGCGCGGGATCGATCGGTGTAGTATAGGGGCCGCCGGGCGGCCGTAATTCAGTGGCAGAATGCCAGCTTCCCAAGCTGGACGTCGCCGGTTCGAATCCGGTCGGCCGCTCCAAAAACTCAAGGGGTTACGGGGAGACCCGTAACCCCTTGGCTGCGTCGAGTGACCATCCAGTGACCACGGCTGCCGTCACAGTCCCTCGTCCGCGAGCCCTTCGCCGCAAGCGCCCCGTCCCGCCCACGTAGGTTCGGAATGAAGCGGTGGTATCGGCGATAGACCATCTCGGCATTGGTGTGCCCCAGTTGCGTTGCTACCCACCCCCGGGGATTCTCCTAGCTCCAACATGAGCGTGGCGAACGTGTGCCGTGTCTGGTACAGCGTGCGCGCGCGGAGCTTCGCTCGCCGAAGCGCTGGCCGCCAGACACGCTCGCGCAGATTCGTGATGTCGAGGGGCCCGCCGTCGCGGTTCGAGAACACCCATGGGCTCCGTACCGGACTCGCGGCCCGCTGCCCGCGAAGCGCCCGCTCGACGATCGCGAGCATCTGGACGGTCCGCTTCGACTCCACTGTCTTCGTCGGACCCGTCCCGAAGCGACTGACCGAACGTCGGACGAGGAGCATGATGT
The DNA here is from genome assembly GCA_003220495.1 of Candidatus Rokuibacteriota bacterium. Lineage (GTDB taxonomy): Bacteria > Methylomirabilota > Methylomirabilia > Rokubacteriales > CSP1-6 > AR31. The sequence goes on from QHSP01000041.1 coordinate 66,869, forward strand.
GTCGCAGGGGAAGCACGGCCGTGATCGCGGCGAGCTGGAGTTCGCCCTGAACGCCGCAGCCCACGATGGTCGCCGTGCGTGCGTCGGGGCGGGCCAGGAATTTCGCGGCCACCGCGGTTGCGGCACCCGTGCGAAGCGCCGTCACACTTCCGGAGTCCATGATGGCGAGCGGCGTGCCGTTGGCCGCATCGGCCAGCACGATCGTACCCAGGATCGTCGGCAGCCCCCACCGTCGCGGGTTGTCTGAGAAGTTGGCATTGGTCTTCGTGGCGAAATAGCTGCGTTCACCCACCAAGCCCGCGGCCTTGATATGGAAGCCTCAGCCCGAAGCCGGCACGCCCAGCACGCCCGGGCCCAGGGTGCGTCCTTCGGCGTGCAGGCGAAATGCACGCTCAACGGCGTCGATGCACTCCGGAGGCGACAGCAGCTCGACCACATCGGTGCGCGAGAGGATCAGGGTCATGATGCGCCCCTCCGCGACGTGGTGGCATAGAGCCCTTCGAACAGGGCCATTCCCTGCGCGAGAACCTGGTGATCATCGGCTGAGGCGGCGAGCAACGCGCGTACCGCGACATCGATGCCGCGCGCCTCCTCGCGGGGATACTTCCCGTCACGCAGGTCGGCCTCGTGCACGACTTCCGCCAGCCGAACGAGCCGCCGATCCCGCAGGCGTGCCCGCTTGAGCAAGGTCTCGAACGTGCAGTCCTCGCCCTGATGGCTCAGCTCGACACCGGGCGCATCGAACGGGATCGCGTCCCGTGGAAACTCCGCGGGCGGCGCGAAGACGAACTGCGCGTCGGGATCGATGAATCGCTTGATCAGCCACGCCGACGCGATGCGATCGATGTGCGGACGTGGGCGCGTCACCCATCGCCGACTTTGCAGTTTCGTGAGATCGAGGGTCGGCCGGTCCTCACGGCGCACCGGTTCCGGACGTCGAGTACGCATAGCGACGACCTCCTCGAGACGCCGCACCTCGGCTCCGCCCGGGGCACCGAAGAAGTCGACGTCACGAATGCGTTGGTGATCCTTGGCAAGACGCGCCAGCTCTTCCTGCACCCGCGGGCTCTTCGCCGATGACTTCTGCTCTAGCTTCTTGAGAACTTTCCGATAGCGCGCGGCCAGCTGTCGATAGTCGAGATCGCGAGGCTCGTGGAGCAGGCGTAGTACGTCGTCCTGACTGACATTCTCGATCTGCTGGACCCGAATGAGCGTCGCATCTCCACCCTCGCGCTGGATCTCTTGCACGAGCCACTGGAAGTCTTCGTACCGCTCCGGCGTGTCGGGCAAGAGATAGGCGGAGCGTTTGAGCGGCACCGCGCCGAGCGACCGCAAGCGGCGCCACACGCGCACGCGCAAGCTCGACGGGGTGGGCGGGACCCCAACCAGCAGCAGGAGGAGCGGCGCGGGCTCCATGCGTTCATGAAACACTAGTTTCATCATAGTGTCAAGTGATGCATCACACGACGATCCCTTGACAAGAGCAGAAACTATTGTTTCATGTAGTAACAAGAAGATGCGAAGAAGGAGGGGGTGCTCATGGACATAGACGTCTACTTGGCTGAGCACATGATTCGCGATCGGCTCGCCGAAGCTCGGGCGAGAGCCGAGTTCGCAGCGCGCCTTGGCTCGCTACCCGCGAACGGGCTCGGGCGCCGGCTTCTCGAGCTCGGGAGGTCGCTTGTGACGAGGCGCAGACGAAAGGCGGTCGGCACTCGACGGCCGCTCGAAGGAGGGACGCTCGATGACCTACACAGTGAAACCACTGTCCTGTGACCCGACGACGCTGAAGGGGCTCTCGGAGAAGCTCATCCTCAGCCACTGGGAGAACAACTACGGAGGCGCTGTACGGCGGCTGAACGCCATCGCGACACAGCTCGGGGAGCTCGACTTCGCCAAGGCGCCCGTGTTCGTGATCAACGGCCTGAAGCGAGAGGAGCTGATCGCCACCAACTCGATGATCCTGCACGAGCTGTACTTCGACGGCCTCGGCGGTGACGGCATTTCTGGCGGCGCCATCGACGAGGCGCTGAAACGCGACTTCGGGAGCGTCGATCGGTGGCGGGCCGAGTTCGTCGGCACGGGGAAGGCGCTCCGGGGCGGATCGGGCTGGGTCCTCCTGAGCTACTCACATCGCGATCGGCGCCTCGTGAATCAATGGGCGGCCGATCATACGCACGCGCTCGCCGGCGGAGCGCCGATCCTCGCGCTCGACATGTACGAGCACTCCTATCAGCTCGATTACGGCGCCTCCGCGGAGCGGTATGTCGACGCGTTCATGGACAACATCAACTGGGCACACGTCTCGCGGCTTCACCAGGCTCACGCGCCCCGCGAACCGGAATCAGAGTTTCAGGTATGGAGGGCTATCCGATGACCAAGCACGAGTCGACCGCGGTCGAGCAGAACACGACCAGACGCCGAGGGGTAGGCTTGCGGGCGCTCAACCCAGAGCGCGCCTCTCCCGGGTTCACCCTCTTTTCTCCGCTCATCTGGGGAGACGGAAAAGTCTACCTCGTCGACCTTCACGGCAACGTCGTCCACACCTGGAATATGAGGTACCCGCCGGGCCTGTCCGGCTATCTCACCGAGCGCGGGACGCTGTTCTACAACGGGCGCACATCCGAGGACAGCTTTCTGAGTCGCTTTCCGTTCAAGGGCGGCGTGGTTCTGGAGGCCGACTGGAACGGCAAGGTGCTCTGGGAGGTCCGCCATCCGGACCACCATCACCACGGCATCCTGCTGCGCAACGGAAACGTGTTGCTCAATTGCATGGGCCGGGTGCCCGACGAGATCGCCCGGCGTGTCAAAGGTGGCGTCGAGGAGGACCGCTTTCCCTCCGGCCAGTACGCTCCCCGGCAGGAAGCTGATGCCGGCAAGATGTACTCCGACTACCTGGCCGAGGTGACGCCTGCAGGGAAGACGGTCTGGGAATGGCGCACCTGGGAGCATCTCGATCCCGTCGAAGACGGCATCACCGAGATCCAGGCGCCTCGGACCTTGTGGGCTCAGGGCAACAGTGTCCTCGAGCTCCCTGATGGCGACATCCTCACGAGCTATCGACCCACCTCGACCGTGCTCCGCATCTCCCGGAAGACAGGCAAGATCGTCTGGAAGCTAAGCTCTCCGACTGTCGCCGGTCAGCATGCGCCGACTCCGTTGGGGAACGGCAACATCCTGATCTTCGACAACGGCGTCCATCGCCTCGATGACTCGATGCCGTTTTCGCGGGTGATCGAGGTTGATCCAGCGTCGAACAAGATCGCGTGGAAGTACCAGGACAGACCGGCGTGGAACTTTTTCTCGCCACGCATGGGCAACGCGCAGCGCCTGCCGAACGGCAACACGCTCGTCTGCGAGTCTTCGTTCGGCCGCTTCTTCGAAGTCACCGCGGAAGGAGAGATCGTCTGGGAGTACGTGAATCCGTTTTTCGGTAGGCCTTTTTTTGCCGGCGAGCCGACCACGCAGGGCAACCTGGTCTTCCGAGCGCTCCGTTACAGCGCGGACGAGATCGGCCGGGCCAAGGCGACGGCCCGCGCGTGAAGACCACGAGAGATGGCGAGCAACAAAACCAAGGAGAGAAGGAGAACGACCATGCAGCAGGAGATCACGCCGATCGCGGTACGCCCATGGACACTCAACGGAATCTCGGAGCGAATGCTGGTGAGTCACTACGAGAACAACTACGGCGGAGCAGTGCGTACGCTCAATGCGGTTCGCGCCGATCTCGCGGCCCTCGATGCCGGGGCGCCTGGTTATCGGCTCCGTGCGCTAAAGCGTGAGGAGATCATCGCGATGGGCTCGGTCACGCTCCACGAGCTCTATTTCGGAAATCTCGGAGGCGAAGGCAACAAGATCCCGGACCGGGCGCGCACCATCCTCGAGGAGCACTTTGGAAGTGTCGGCGCGTGGCGCCGGGAATTCGTCGGTACCGCCCGGTCACTCGCCGGTGGGTCGGGCTGGGTCTTGCTGACGTATTCCCGCCGGCAGAGACGGTTCTGGAACCAGGTGGCGACGAATCACACGCAGGCCGCTGTCGACGCGGCGCCGGTGCTCGTGCTGGACATGTACGAGCACGCCTATCACATGGACTTCGGGGCGAACGCGACCGCGTACATCGACGCGTTCATGCGAAATATCGACTGGGCGGCCGTGATCTATCGGATGGACGCCGTTCGGGCGGATCGCTCGTTGCCACTGGAAGACCCGTCTGACAAGGCCTTGCCGTCGCTCTCCGTGGAAGAGCTCGCTGCTCAGCTCGCGAAGGGCGAGCCCGTGCAGGTGCTCGACGCCAGGCCGAGGCATCACATCTCGCGCACCGTCGATCTCATGGAGGGGGCGATCTGGCGTGATCCGGACCGGGTGGACGAATGGATCGGCGAGCTCGCGCCCGACCGACCTGTTGCGGTCTACTGCGCCTACGGTTTTCACGTCGGTTGCAGCGTGACCAAGACACTTCGTGAGCGTGGCTTCGATGCGCGCTACATCCGCGGCGGTATCTCCGCCTGGTACGCGACTGGCGGATCCCGTGCGCTGCGGCCAGATGCCGGCTAGCGTATGGCAGTGCGGTGAGCCGTTATCACATAGCGGCTCACCGCATCGGCCCCGCCCGAACGCTAGTGACGGAAGCCGTCGAGGACTGGAGGAGAAGACACGATGGAAGCCATGAGGCTTCTTCGAACCCGCTATTCCGCATCGAAGCTCGACGGGCCGTCACCCTCGGCGGAGGTGGTCACTGCCATGCTGGAGGCAGCGGGCTGCGCCCCGGACCACGGCCGGCTCCAGCCCTGGCGGCTACTCTTGATTGAAGGAGACGCGCGCCGGTCATTCGGGGAGATCCTCGCCGCCAGCTTGACGCGGCGGAACCCTCTTGCTGGCGACCAGGCCCTGGTCCGAGAACGCGAGAAGGCGCTTCGCGCGCCGCTCATCATCGTGGTCGCGACGCGATGCGATCGATCGGCGAAAATTCCGGTCGTCGAGCAGATTGTTTCTGCCGGCTGCGCGGCTCACGGCCTTATGCTTGCAGCGTTTGCCCAACAGCTTGGTGCGATGTGGCGAACTGGTGAGGCGGCCTACGACGAAATGGTGAAAGGCGCCTTGGGAATAGGCTCGGACGATCTGATCATTGGATTCATCTACGTGGGTACCGATGCGGGCGGCGTCTCATCCCGGCCCCGGCCAGTGGTCCAGGAGTTTGTCCACCGCTGGACCGCCGACACCTGGAATCCGGCGACCACGTAAGGAGCCGCTGGCATGCAATGCGCGAGGTGTCGCGCCGAAAATCGCGAGGGCCGGCGTTTCTGCGGTGAGTGCGGTCTATCACTCGCCGCGACGTGCCCGTTCTGCGGTTTCGCTAACGAGGGCAACGAGAAGTTCTGCGGCGGGTGCGGCCGAGCTCTGACCGCCGCGCCGGAAGAGCCGAAATTCCTCTCTCCTCAGGCCTACATGCCGCAGTACCTCGCCGAGAAGATTCTTGGCTCGCGAAGCGCGCTCGAAGGCGAACGCAAGCAGGTCACTGTGCTGTTCGCAGACTTGAAAGGCTCGATGGAGCTGTTGGCCGACCGCGATCCCGAAGAGGCACGCAAGCTTCTCGACCCGGTTCTCGAGCGCATGATGGAATCGGTGCACCGCTACGAGGGAACCGTCAACCAGGTGATGGGCGACGGGATCATGGCACTGTTCGGGGCGCCCGTAGCCCACGAAGACCATGCGGTGCGCGCTTGCTATGCGGCCTTGCAGATGCAGGAGCTCGTAAAGACTTACGCCGATCAGGCGTTCCGCACCCAAGGCATCACAGTCAGGATTCGAGTGGGACTGAACTCCGGAGAAGTGGTGGTCCGCTCGATCCGCTCGGACCTCCGCCTCGACTACTCGGCGGTCGGTCAGACCACCCATCTGGCAGCGCGGATGGAGCAGCTCGCGTCGCCGGGGACCGTCTGGATGACCGCCCAGACCCTCCGTCTCGTCGAGAGCTTCGTGCAGGTCCAGCCGCTCGGCCCCGTACCGGTTCATGGTCTGGACATGCCGATCGAAGTCTTCGAGTTGATCGGCGCGGGCCTGGCCCGGACTCGCTTTCAGGCTTCCGCCCTGCGAGGCTTGAGCCGCTTCGTTGGCCGCGACGCCGAGATGGAGCACCTTCAGACAGCACTAGAAGGGGCGCGACGGGGTCGCGGCGAAGTCGTGGCCGTCATGGGCGAACCGGGTGTGGGCAAGTCGCGCCTGTTTCACGAACTGACCCACTTCCACCGTGCCGTTGGTTGTCGAATCCTCCAGGCCAGCGCCGCTTCCTATGGCCGAGCAACCGCCTATCTACCGGTGATTGATCTTCTGAAAGCTCTGTTCCGCATCGACGAGCGTGACGACGTCCGCTCGATTCGCTCCAAGGCCACTGGACATTTGCTGACCCTCGATGAAGCACTCAAGAATCTGCTTCCTCCCGTTCTCTGGCTTCTGGACGCCTTGCCTGAGGGGGATCGTCTGTGGGACCTGGAGCCGCCACAACGCCGCCAGCTCACCCTTGATGCGATCAAGCGCCTGCTGTGCCGCGAGAGCCAGGTCCAGCCGCTCATCGTGGTGTTGGAGGACCTTCACTGGATCGACCCGGAGACGCAAGCTGTGCTGGACAGCCTCGTGGAGAGCTTGCCGGGAGTGCCGGTGCTGCTTCTCGTCAACTACCGACCCGAGTACGGTCACGCCTGGACTGGTAAGACTTACTATCGTCAGCTCAGGATCGACCCGCTGCCCCCGGAGAGTGCCGAGGAGCTCTTACAGGCCCTGATGGGTGACGGTGCCGAGCTTGCACCGCTCAAGCGTTTGCTGATCGATCAGACCGAGGGCAACCCGTTTTTCCTCGAAGAGGCCGTGCGGACCTTGGTGGAGACGGGAGCCCTCGCCGGCGAACGCGGCGCGTACCGCCTGATGACGGATGTCCCGGCGATCCGAGTGCCGGCAACGGTGCAGTCGCTGCTGACCGGGCGGATCGATCGACTCTCGCCCGAGGCCAAACGTTTGTTGCAGGCGGCTGCGGTGGTCGGGAAGGATGTACCGGTTGTCCTGCTTCAGACCCTCGAGGACTGGGGAGGTGATCTCCGCCGAGATCTCGCATATCTCCAGGCCGCTGAATTCCTCTATGAGGCCCGTCTGTTCCCAGAGCTCGAGTACACGTTCAAACATGCGCTCACGCACGAGGTCGCTTACGCGAGCCTCCTGCACGAGCGGCGCCGGGCGCTGCACCGACGAGTTTTGGAAGCGCTGGAGCGCCGGCAGTCGAACCAACCCGGCGACGAGGCTGAGAGTCTAGCTCGTCACGCTGTCGGCGCCGAGGCGTGGGACAAGGCGGCCAGATACCTTCGGCAGGCTGCACGACGGACAACGGCTCGATCTTCGTACGGATCGGCGGCGGAGCTATTCCATCAAGCGCTTCGTGCACTCGAGCGGCTGCCGGAGACAACCGAAACGCTCGCACAGGCTATCGACACACGCCTCGACCTGCGTGTCGCACTCATACCCCTCGGGCGCTACGACGACGTCCTCAGGGTGATGCGCGAAGCGGAAGTTCTGGCGACTCGGCTCGGTGATCGCTCGCGTTTGGGGCGAGTCCTTGCGGATATCTGCGCGCGCCTGAGAAATGTTGCCGGTGAGCACCGTCAAGCGATCGAGGTCGGGAATCGCGCGCTTGCGATCGCCGCCGAGAGCGGTGATCGAGAGCTCGAGATCGAGGCTCAGTACCGCACGGGCCAGGCCCACTTCGCCATCGGCGACTATGGTCGCGCGCTCGACTTGCTGTCGCGGTGCGCGGAGGGCTCCGCTGAGGGCGTCGTCAGCATGTCACCACTCTTCCGACCGTGGTCGCTGACTTGGCTCGCGCTGACCCTCACGAGCCTGGGGCGATTCGGTGACGCGCGATCACAAGCCTTGCAGGCTCTCAGAGTGGCGGAAGGCGCTGATCATCCGTTTACGCTCAGTGAAGCCCTGACGGGTCTAGGCGCCGTGTCGCTAGGCCGGGGCGAGTACGACGCAGCCATCGAAGTTCTTGAGCGGGCGCGAGCTGTGGTCGACACCTGGAAGCTTCAGCCCTGGGCCGTGCTCGGGCGTCTCGGATACGCGTTGGCACTCTCTGGACGCCCGCAAGAGGGCCGAAGCCTTCTCGAGGAAGTCGTGCGATCGGCGACGACCATGAGCGCCATGGGCATGGGTCGCGCGATGCAACTGGCGTGGCTCGGCGAAGCCTGCCTGATCGAGGGGCGCTTCGACGATGCGTCGCGCTACGGACTCGAGGCCCTGACCCTGGCACAGCGCCATCGGGAGCGAGGCCACGAGGCCTGGGGTCTCCGCCTGCTCGGCGAGGTCGCTTCGCGCGGTGATCGGCGCGATGTCGAAAGGGCAGAGGCGGACTACCGCCAAGCGTTGGCCTTGGCCGACGAGCTCGACATGCGGCCGCTCGCCGCGCACTGCCACTTCCATCTTGGCAAGCTGTTGCGGACGGCACCTCGGCCCGAGGGAGCCCGACAGCATCTGACCACCGCCACGACGATGTACCGCGAGATGGGCATGAGGGGCTGGCTAGACCTGGCCGACGCGGAACTGTTGATGTCCACCTGAGTGTCGTGTCGCTAGAGACACTACTTCCAGGGCCGCGCGTCCA
>QHSP01000121.1 GCA_003220495.1 Candidatus Rokuibacteriota bacterium
CGACCACTTGGGCGGGTGGCATCCCGCATCTCATTGTGTGCAAGGGACAGCAAGCTTCGGAAAAATTTTTCACCGCCTCCTTCGAGCCGTCTCGCGATAAACGCTCGGGAAGGCAGCGAAGGCTTCCCGACCTCATCGCTGGCACGGATTTTTCTAGCGTCAGTGATTTCAATCTTGCGCTTCCTAGCGAACGCGATCGCAACGGATGCCCAAGTCGCTCCGCCGATCGCCCCGGGCGTCTGCGGCACGAGCGGCTTGACTCGTGTTCCCACCCTGGTCCGGCCATGCGCCCGGGGCAAATTCATCTTCATCGGCGACGAGAAATTCTACATACGCGGCGTGAGCTACGGGGCGTTTCACCCCGATGCGAGCGGCCGGGAGTACTGCGAGCTGGACGTCGTCGAGCGCGACTTCGCCCAGATGGCGGCGAGCGGGATCAATACCGTCCGCATTCCCCACACGACGCCCCCCCGTTCTCTCCTCGATGCGGCGCAGCGGCACGGCCTCCGCGTTATGGTGGGGTTGTCAGCCGAGCAATACCTGGGCTTCCTCATCGATCGGAAGAAGACCGTGTCCGAGATCGAGGCGCTGGTGCGCGCAAAGGTCCAAGAGTGCGCGGGCCACCCGGCGCTGCTCTGTTACGCCCTCGGCAACGAGATCCCTGCCCTAATGGCGCGCTGGCTAGGGCGCCGAGCAATCGAGCGCTACCTCAAGCGGCTGTACCGGGCGGTCAAGGAGGAGGACCCGGACGGGCTCGTGACCTACGTGAACTACCCCACGACGGAGTACCTCCACCTTCCGTTCCTCGATCTCGTGTGCTTCAACGTGTACCTCGAGTCGCCGGACCGGTTCGAGGCGTACCTTGGACGCCTGCAGAATATCGCCGGGGAGCGGCCGCTCGTCACGAGCGAGCTCGGGCTCGACGGCCTGCGCAACGGCGATGCCGCCCAGGCGCGCTCGCTCGACTGGCAGATTCGGACGGCGTTCGCGGCCGGATGCGCCGGCGTGGTCGTGTTCTCCTGGACGGACGAATGGTATCGGCAGGGCCACGACGTGCAGGACTGGGGCTTCGGACTCACGCGCGCCGACCGGTCGCCCAAGCCCGCCTTGAGCACGGTACGAGACGCGTTCGCAGAGGTGCCGTTCCCGCCGAACGTTGCGTGGCCGCGGGTCTCGGTGGTCGTGTGCACGTACAACGGCGCACGTACAATCCGTGACTGCTTCGAGGGGTTGGAACGACTCGCGTACCCTGACTACGAGGTCATCGTGGTGGACGACGGATCCACCGACTCGACCGCGGCGATCGCGCGCGAGTACGACTGCCGGCTCATCCAGACCGAGAACCGCGGCCTGGCCAGCGCGCGCAACACGGGGCTGAAAGAAGCGACGGGCGAGATCATCGCCTACATCGACGATGACGCCTACCCCGACCCGCACTGGCTTACCTATCTCGCGGCCACGTTCCTCTCCACGTCGCATTCCGCGGTGGGTGGTCCGAATATCGCTCCGCCGGGCGATGGACCGATCGCTGAGTGCGTGGCACGCGCCCCGGGGGGGCCCGTTCACGTCCTTCTGAGCGACCGCGAGGCGGAGCACATTCCCGGCTGCAACATGGTGTTCCGCAAAGCCCGTCTCGAGGCGATCGGAGGATTCGACCCGCAGTTCCGCACTGCAGGCGACGACGTGGACGTATGTTGGCGCCTCCAGGAGCGAGGCTGGACGCTGGGCTTCAGCGCCGCCGCTGTGGTCTGGCACCACCGCCGGAACTCGGTACGCACCTACTGGAAGCAACAGATCGGGTACGGCCGGGCAGAGGCGATGCTCGAGCGGAAGTGGCCCAAGAAATACAACGGCTCCGGGCACGCGCGCTGGGCCGGCCGCATCTACGGCAAGGGACTGACGCGCGCGCTCCGGTGGCGGTCGCCGCGCGTCTATCACGGCATCTGGGGCGTCGCGCCCTATCAGTCCCTCTACGAGCCTGCGCCGAGTGTGCTCGGTTCGCTGCCGCAAATGCCGGAATGGTATCTGGTGATCGCGATCGTGATGGGACTGGCGACGTTGAGCTTGGTCTGGAGCCCGCTCAAGTTCTTGCTGCCGCTGCTCGTCGGCGCCGTCTTGCCGCCGCTGCTGCAGGCCATCGTGAGCGCGGCCCACGCGTCCTTCAACGAGGCGCCGCCCCGCAGTTCAGCCCAGGTGAAGCGGCGGCTGCTGACCGCGGTGCTCCACCTGCTCCAGCCGCTGGCCCGGCTGCGCGGCCGGCTCGAGAACGGACTGGCGCCCTGGCGGCGGCGCGCAGCGCCAAGGCTCGCGCCACCCTGGCCACAAACTTTTGCCCTCTGGAGCGAGCGTTGGCAGGACCCCGACCAGAGACTCCGGCGTATCGAAGCGGACCTCAAGGCCGCGGGCGCCGCAGTCCGGCGCGGTGGCGACTACGACCGCTGGGACCTTGAAGTCTGTGGGGGGCCCCTCGGTTCGGCCCGACTGCTCATGGCGGTCGAGGATCACGGCGCGGGCACGCAGTTCCTCCGCTTCCGCTGGTGGCCGCGCGGCTCACGTGGGGGGATCCTCCTCACGGCCCTCTTCGCGACCCTCGCGGGCAGCGCCGCTGGAACTGGGGCATGGCTCGCCGGGACGATACTCACAGCAGTCACCCTCGCGCTCGCGCTGTGCGTGGTCATCGAATGCGCCGGCGCTGCTGGCCGCATCGCCCGAACCGTCAGGCAGCTGCGATCAGGAAGCGCCTGAATATGTCCGGTTACACCGACGGCGTCCTGTTCCGGCGGCTACTAAGCCAAGCGCGCCCCTACTGGCCGCACGTTGGCGCCTTGTTCCTGCTCAGCCTGCTGTCCAGTCCGCTCTCGCTCCTGACACCGCTGCCGCTCAGGATCGCGGTGGACAGCGTGATCGGCTCCCACCCGCTTCCGCGCTTCATCGCCCCGTTTGTGCCAGAAGCGATCGTGGACTCTCCGGGCACCCTGCTGGCCCTGGCTGTGGGCCTTATCCTGGCCATCGCGTTGCTCACCCTGCTCCAGGCGTTGGGGAACACACTTCTGCAGGCCTGGATCCAGGAGCGGCTGGTCCTGGACTTCCGGACCCGGCTCTTTCGCCACGCCCAGCGCATTTCTCTCGCCTACCACGACACGCGCGGCACGGCGGACTCGACATACCGGATCCAGCGCGACGCCCAGGCGGTCCAGCACGTCCTCACGGATGGCCTCATCCCCTTTTCCTCCGCCACGGTCACCTTCGTCGCGATGATCTACGTCATGGCTCGGATCGACTGGTCACTGGCCCTGATCGCCCTCGCCATCTCGCCCGGCCCCGTCCTGATCGCGCGGGTGTTTCGCCGGCGCATGCGCCGCCAGTGGCGGGAGGTGAGGAAACTCGAAAGCGGCGCCATCTCCATCGTGCAGGAAGTCCTCGGCGCGCTGCGAATCGTCAAAGCGTTCGGTCAGGAGGCGCGGGAAGAGCAGCGCTTCCTCGGCCGCTCCAAGGACAACATGCGAGCGCGGATGCGCGTGGCGGGCCTCGAGGGCAGCTACCAGCTTCTGGTCGGGGTGACCACGGCCGTCGGCACCGCGGCGGTACTCCTGATCGGGATCGGCCACGTACGGTCCGGCGCGCTCACTCTGGGCGAGCTCCTCATGGTGATGGGGTATCTCGCCCAGCTCTATCAGCCGCTCAGGACCATGGGCCAGAAGGCCGCGAGCCTTCAGCTCCATCTGGCCAGCGTCGAGCGAGCGTTCTCCCTCCTCGACCAGCCGCCCGATGTCGAGGAGCGGCCTGATGCGCGGCCGCTCGAGCGCGCCGCCGGAGCCGTCGCTTTCCGCAACGTCTCCTTCGCCTACGCCGATGATCGTCCGGTCCTGCAAGACGTCTCCTTCAGCATCGGACCGGGCACGCGTCTGGGGATCGCAGGTGCGTCGGGGGCCGGCAAGAGCACGCTGATCAACCTGCTCACAAGGTTCTACGACCCGACGGCGGGAGAAGTCAGGCTCGACGGCGTCGACCTACGAGACTTCAAGCTGGAGGATCTCCGGCGTCAATTCGCGGTCGTGCCTCAGGACCCGGTGCTCTTCTCGAGCAGCATCGCCGAGAACATCGGCTACGCGAAGCCGGGGGCCGCTCGGAACGAACTGATCGCGGCCGCCCACGCGGCCAACGCCCACGAGTTCATCGTCCGGCTTCCTCAAGGCTATGACACCCAGTTGGGCGAGCGTGGGGTACAGCTCTCGGGCGGTCAGCGCCAGCGCATCGCCATCGCTCGCGCCTTCCTCAAGGACAGCCCGGTCATCATTCTGGACGAGCCCACGAGCGCCGTCGACATGGACACCGAGGCGGTGATCGTGGAGGCGTTGGAGCGTCTGCAGAAGGGCCGCACCGTGGTCATCATCAGCCATCGCCCGACGACGCTCGCGGGTTGCTCGGCCATCCTCACGATCGAACAGGGGCGCATCGTCAGCGACACGACGCGAGCCCTCGTCCGGCCAACGCCGAAGCATGCGCCGCCGCCACCCGCGAGGGGAGGGCGTCTGGAGCGTCTGCTGGCCCACCCCGCCGTCCAGGCCTGGCGCCGGCTCGGATACGACCGCCCGGTGCCCGACGGAGTCGCCCGAGTGACGGGCAGACCCGGAAGGGCCCGCGGCCGCGAAGTGTTCCGGCTCGAGCGGGCGGGCACCGACGGCTCGACAGTCATCGCCAAGCGGTGCCCGCGAGGCGAAGCCCTAGTCGAGCGCACCATTTACGAGCAGATCCTTCCGCACGTGCCCCTCCCGGGGCCTCGCTACTATGGAACAGTTGTGGACCCGAACGACGGGCCTCAGAAGGAGTTCGGGTGGCTCTTTATCGAGGAGATCCAGGGCGAGCGGTACGACGCCGCTCTGCTGGCACATCGCGAGGCCGCAGGACGCTGGCTCGGAATCCTCCACACCGAAGCGCACCCTGCCGCCGACCAGGCTGAGCTGCCTGACGCCGGACCGGCCCGTTACCGCAAGCAGATGCGCAGGGCGCGAGATCTCATTCGGGATCATCTCGACAGTCCCGCGCTCACCATCGACGACCTGGCGTTACTCGACGGCCTCCTTGCGCAGTTCGACCGGCTCGACGAGCACTGGGATCGGCTCGAGCATGCCGTCACCGGACTGCCCCGAACCCTCGTGCACGGAGATCTCAACGGCCAGAACCTGCGTGTGCAGGCGACCTCGACGGGCCGCCGGATCGTCGCCTTCGACTGGGCGGAATCTGGTCGAGGCGTGCCCACTGCCGATCTCGCCCAGGTGGTCGCCGCCAGTCCGGACCTCGTCACCTACCTTTCGGTGGTGCGGGAGCGCTGGCCGAGCTGCGATCGAGAGGACGTCGAGCGCCTCGCGACCTGCGGGGCCGTGTTCCGCGCCCTGGCCGCGATCGAGTGGAACGCGCAAATATACTTTCCCGAATGGGCGAATATGCTCGTCCCGAGCCTAAGAAAGTATGACGCCGAGCTGGCGCACGCCCTCGACCGACTCGGCTGGGCGCGGCGAGTCCAATGGGCGGCGTCGATAGTCGTGCCGGAGGATACGGCATGATTACGGCCGGGTTTCCGGGCTGTCGCTATCTCGGGAGGATTGTATGCTGACGGACCCTACGAAACAGGACGACAGACCCCGTCGCCGACGACCGCCGAGGCGTACCCTGTCGCTTCTCCTGGTCGCAATTGTCATCGGAGCCGGGGTCTTGGGGTATCTGTACTCGCAAGATCACGCGAGCGCCCCCAAGTACCGGTTCGAGCGGGCCGAGCGCGGGCCTCTCGTCGACGCAGTCTCCGCGACGGGCACCCTCAACGCCGTCACGACGGTTCAGGTCGGCACGCAGGTCTCGGGTCAAATCAAGGAGCTCTACGCCGATTTCAACTCCGCCGTGCGCAAGGGCCAGGTGATCGCCAGGATCGACCCCGCCACCTTCGAGGCGAAGGTCAAACAGGCTCACGCCGACCTGGACGCTGCCCAGGCCATTGTGCTCAACCAAGAGGCCCAGGTCGAGCGCGCGCGGGTGGAGGTAGGGAACGCACGCTCCGCACGGGCCGAAGGCAAGGCTCAGACCGCTCGTGCTCAGGTGGCTCTCGTCGACACCAAACGCGACCTCGGCCGAAAGCGGGAGCTCCTCCAGCGCAGACTGATTCCCAAGAGCGACTTCGACACGGCCGACGCCGCCTACGACGCGGCTAGCACGCTGCTCGACGCCGCGCAGGCCAAGGAAGACTCGCTGGCCGGCGCCATCGCATCCGCCCAAGCGCAGCTTCGCGTCACCGAAGCGATGCTGCAGGCGACCCGTGCGCAGGTGGAGCAGAAGGCGGCAGCGCTGCACCAGACGCTGCTCGACCTCGACTACACCACGATCCGGGCGCCGGTCGACGGCGTGGTGGTGTCGCGGGCGGTGGATGTCGGGCAAACGGTCGCGGCGAGCCTGTCGGCGCCGACCCTGTTCACCATCGCCAAGGACCTGACGAAGATGCAGGTCGAGGCGAACGTCGACGAGGCCGACATCGGACGTATCGCCGTCGACGCCCCCTCGAAGTTCACGGTG
>QHSP01000122.1 GCA_003220495.1 Candidatus Rokuibacteriota bacterium
TCATCATGAGATCCACGAGCTGCCGGTGCTTATCGATCACCGACACGTCGTCGACGACCGCGGAAAGCTCGGGCGCCTGCTTGATCCTCTCGCGGACGATTCCGGGCAGCGGCCCGCGGCCCAACTCGCTGTAGGCAGAGAGCTGAGTCCAGAACCGGATGAGTGGGGCCAGGCTCAGCTCGGTCCGGAAGGGCAGCGCGGCCGGGTGCGCGACGGGTCGGGCCCCGACGTCAACCGAAGGCGATACGAGCCCGCTGGTGCCGGCCATGACGTGCTAGGCGCCCACCCCGCCGGGTTTCGCGGCGGTGTCGCTGCCGAGGCCGACGGCCTGCCGGATTTTCTCGAGCTGGCCCGCGTGGTCGTTCCAGTGATAGTCGAACATGGCGCCGAGGTACATCTCCATCGTGATCTCGTCCGTGCCCATGAACTGCTTGAAGAGGGGAATACGTGCCTTGCGCCGCTCGAAGGCCGGCTCCTCAAGCCCTTCGATGTACTCCAGAACGCGGCGGCGCTGGGCATCCAGCGCGTCCGTGAACTGGGAGAGCGTCAACTGTCGGCGCTGTTCGTCGAGGAACGTGGCCCCGGGTTCGATCTCTACGACGGGATAGTCGCGTTCCGAGAAGGTGGCGAGCGTGGCCGCGGGGTCGAAGCCCGGCTCGAAGAGGAGGTGCGAGAGCACCTCGCGCGTCGTCCACTCACCCGGGGCGTCGGCGCGCTCCATGTGGGCGTCCATGCCCTGGAGCTGGCGGCTCAGGTTCTCGGAGGCCACGTCGATCCGGCGCCGAATGTCCTGCGCGTGCTTGCTGGCCATGGGGTCCTCCTGCCTCGCGGCCGCCCGGGGGGCCGGATCTGTTGCTGCTTGATATCGATACTCCGGTCACGGCCGCGTCGTGTCAACAGGACGGCTCCGGCCCGGTGGGCGCCGGCAGGAGATGACCAGGCCAGACGCGGAGCGATGCTGATTCCCGGTTACCTCGACCGGCTGCAGATCGTCACGCGTGACGCAAACGACGAGGTCGCCGTCGCGATGTACGACCGCTGGGCGGAACCACTCGAGAACGGTATCGCGCAAGTGCTCGCGGACAATCTCGGCGCGCACGTGGCGAGCGAGCGGATCGCGGTCTTTCCGTGGCGCGGCGGAGTCCCGCGAGTGCTCGATTATCAGGTGGTCGTCGTGGTACTGCGCTTCGAGGGCTGGCCCGGGCGGCAGGCGACCCTGGACGCGCCTCGCCCTGACGCGCTGTCCGGGACAGCGAAACCTCCTGACCTGGCTCGGCATCGCAAAGGTAGGAGGTGCAGTGACATGAGTAGCGCAGCGTTGACGGATTTCCTTCCGGACACCGCTTATGTCGCGCGCGCATATTGCCCCGGTTGTGAGCCCGATGCCGACCCGAGCCGGGACATTCTCGACGTGCGCTGGTGCGAATCCCACTCTCCGGCGCGAGATGGCGCCGACGACGACGTGGTGAGCGCTTCCGCGTACCTCTCGGGGAGCGCTGAGGCGGGCGGCGACGACAACCGGCGCTGGTGCGACATACTGCACGGTCGGCGCTAGCGGCGGCCCGGCTACCGATCTCCCGAACCTCCCGGGTTGCCCATACCGCCACTCGCGACGAAGCCATCCGCGAAGTCCGGCCAGTTCAGGCAGACTTGCCCCCCTGGGTGATCTTGTGACGCACCTCGTCCGGTGCGAGATCTCGAATGCCTGAAACGAGCCCGGATTGGTGGTCGACAAGCAAGAGTACGGCGCTCTCAGGCGTAAGGGGCTCGTAGGCGCGGCTGCGGCCGCTCTGGGAGTGGTCTCTCGTCTCACGGTTACTCATAGCGCGCTACTCCTTCAAAAGGAGAGTCTCCTGCTCTTGCCCTGTTTTCTACCTCAGGCCACCCGACACCAGCAGCGTCTCCCCGGTCATGTACTTCGAATCCGACGACGCCAGATACACCGCAGTCGGCGCGATGTCGTCGGGCTGCCCCACGCGTCCAAGTGGTGCCTGCGCCTCGACCGTTTTCTGAAAGTCCGTTCCGACGAACCCTCCGGCGCGCGAACCTTCCGTCTCGATCACTCCGGGGCTGATCGAGTTCACCCGGATCTTCCGGGGACCGAGCTCCTTCGCGAGCACACCCGTAATGGCCTCCACCGCGGCCTTCGACGCCGAGTAGACCGCGGAGTTCGGTAACCGCATCGAGCTCGCGACCGAGCCGATGTTGATGATGCTGCCGCCGTCAGGCCCCATCTGCTTCACGGCCTCCTTGGTCGTGAAGAGGAGGCCGAGGACGTTGACGTTGAAATGCTTGTGGAAATGTTCTTCGGTCACCCCTTCGAGCGGCGAGAACTCGTACATTCCCGCATTGTTGACGAGGATATCGAGGCGGCCGAATGACCTCCTCGCTTCCGAGAAGAGGCGCTCGATGTGCGCGGGCTTCGATACATCGGCCTGCACGAAGATCGCCTTGCCCCCGCGCGCGGTAATCTCCGCGACGACACGCTCGGCGTCTTGTTTGCTCGACGAGTAGTTCACAACGACCGATGCGCCTTCTTCCGCCAGCGCCCTCGCGATGCTCGCCCCGATGCCCTTGGACGCGCCAGTCACGACGGCGACTTTTCCTACGAGCTTCTTACTCATGTCCGTGGCTCCTTATGCCACTCATCGATAGATCTCCAGATTGCTGCTTCGCGCTAGACGCCGTGCGTCTCCGACCTATCCCCGTACTTGGGATGCGCTGGATCGGCCCGGCGATCCAGCCGGTCTGTTTTGGATCAAGATCGTGGTGGCCGATGAGAGCCAGTGCCGTTCGCCTACTTCGCGGGACGGCTGGCGTGGTGGCGTAAAACGCGGAAGTCGCTTTGGCTCACTCACCCTTGCTGCGTCGATCGTAGGAGATGGAGTACGCGGCCGACCGGGCCAGCAGGATCGGATCGGCCGAAAGATCGATGCCGTCCGTCCTGTTGGTGGGATCGAAGATCAGCCGCCGCTCGTCGGCCGCGCTCGTCGGTGAGATGCCGGTGACTTCTAGGCGCCCGAGCTCGACCACGGGCCGAGTCTCGGGCCACACCGCGGTGACGTCGTCCGTCGGGTCGCCGGACTCGGCCAATTGCAGGAGCAGCCGGAACGCTACCGGGCCGGCCCGCAGTCGGCCTTCCAGCTCCTCGCGCAGGAAGCTCGGGCTGCGCTTAGCGGCATCGTCAGGGGAGAGAGTGGCCTCGCCCGCCTCCGGCACGCAGCGATAGCGGCCGAATCGGCTCGTGCCATTCGCCGCGGTAAAGCGGAAGGCGTGCTCGGCGTGGTAGATCGTCCGCGCATAGCTGGCCGGCACCGGCTTCTTCATCAGGCGCTCGACGAAGGCGCGTCCGCCGGGATGGCTGGCCAGAAAGCGCGGAACCGCCTCGGGGTTGGGCCGGCCGCTGGCCGGCTCGGGGAGCTGAGCCCGAAGAAACTCGAGCAGCTCCTCGGGCGTTCGCGCGATGAACCCTTCAACAGAGTTGGCGAGAATGTCCGCGCTCTTGCCGTCGGCGAGCTGAAACTTGACCGCCATCGAGCGTACGTTGGGGACACCGTCGTGCACGTCGGGGTTGCCGTTCGCATTGGCGAACCGGACAATTGTGGGCACCGATTGACCTACGAAATGAGGCGCCCGACTGACGCTGGGAGCATCTGCCGAAGCGCGAAACGTTCCCGCACAGACGAGGCCCTTGGCGTGGACGGGACGGAAGCCGGGATGTGGGCCGGCCAGCGTCCTCATGGCTTCGACTATCTGACGGATGACGGGCTGCGGTGTGGTCGATGTCGACATTCGCGCGTCTCCTTAGCGGCCGGCTTCCCCAGCCTCGGCTGGCGCGAAACCGGGACACGCTACTTTGGAATCAGAACCGAGTCCGCCTCGTCATCATCGGCCTCGCTCTTCAGGCGGTCAGCCGGAGGGCCTCAGGGAGCTCCGACAGAAACAGGTTCGCCTCACTCGCCACCTCGCCGGCGGCGAAGCGCCGCCGGGGGCCGAGAGGCGGCGACCCGCGGCTCGGTGCTCCGAAACTCGGCCGCCGCGACGACCCGCACAACGTGTCCCTGTGCGTCGAGGATCGTCACGGGCGCGATGGACTCATCGCTCGAAGGCAACCGAACGAGCTCCAAGTTGTCCTTCATGGGTTATGCCTCCCGCACAGCTCCGTGCGGCCCAACGACAAATGCAACGTCTTGACCGACTTTCGCGCGCTCGTCAGCTTCACCGTCTTACGACGCTTCGGACCGCTCGTTGGTTGCTCGGTAGCGACGCTACGGCTGAGATTCGCCCGGGCCAGCCCTTCAGCGCTCTGACGCCGCACAGCGGTGGCGGTGAGAGGTGCGCGCCCAGGTGCCTCGCCGCAACGCGGACTCTCAGGCTCCAGTAACGGACCTGTCACGTGCCTTAGGTGGTACTGAGGATCTGCGGTGCTGGACTATGCCGCCCAGCGGACGTAGCGATGGTGCAGGCGACCGACTTCGACAATCTTCAAGATCTTGCTTGCCTCGGGGACCTTGCCTCGGGGAGCTCGATGCGCCTGACGTTAGAGGTTGAACGCACCATTGGGGTGGGCCTCAAGCTGGAGCGGCGCCACGAGAAGAGCCTGACCCCGGTAGCTGGGCGGCGAGAATTCGGAGACCGTCCCGTGCTGCCTTGGCTACCTGAGGGTCCACGTCCTTAGTGAAGCGCTGCAACTCAGGCTCTAGTCGAACCGCACCAATGTCGCCAGCGATGATCAGCACCGTCGGCAGATTCTTGCGCCGACGAATGGCTTCCTCGACAAGAGGCTCAGCGCGTTTCCCGGACTGAACTAGGAACATGCCGGCGACGGTTCGGACGCCCTCGTCTGTAGAGCCCAGTGCCTCCACGAGTGCCCGCCCCGCGGACCGCAGCCCAGTGGCGTTCCATACGGACTTCAGCGCGTACAGCCTTGCGACCTGCACCGGTCCCATGACACCTATTCTAGCTCCCTCTAAGGAGGGGCTCGCTTAAAGCATCGATCGCACGCGGTAACGGTCCCACGTGTGCGGATCATGCGTCGCGAAATGGTCGAACCAAATCGGAAGGACGTGCTCATCGATGTGATTGTCTTGAAAACGCTGGCCGCCCCGATCCGCCAGAATCACCAGATCCATGCGCACGCGGACGGAGACGACCTTGCTAACTTGGGTGAAATTGGGTGCGTACTTTGGCCAGTGGACAGGACAACTAAGCATGACGAGTTTCCCTACGCGGGTGCCGCCTTGGCTAGCAAGCATTGCGACGCTCCCACCATGGCTGTGAGTGAATAGATCCAGACCATCGAAGGCTTTGTGCCCCACCCACTCACGAAAGTCATTGCCGGCCAGAGCCCGGGCGACATCACTGTAACCGCCTGACCACTCGAACCGGTCCGCGGCACCGTACAGGTCTGGGTCGACGTTGTCGTGTAGATACTTCCAGAACTCGCCAGAGTCTGGTTGCCACCACGAAGACGCCCGCGCCCAAGTCCCGTGCACGATCGCGCTGGTCCGCGAAGGTCGTCGCAGAGAGGGGCGCTTGTTCGATGAAAGCAAGCTCGCGAGCACGCGATTGCGGGGATCGACATGCGCCAACGCATGGGCGGCGACAGCCCGCACCATCCGATCGCCGCTCCGCACGCCGTGTTCCAGAATTAGGGTAGAGCGCACCGGATCGGCCACTATCTCCACGTAGGATGCCGCTGCCGCCACGCGAACGAGTTGATTCGGATGCCGAAGGCTAACTTCCAGCAAGGTGGCAGCCGTTTCCGGGTTGGCGTTCTGATAGAACGCGTTCGCGACTCCGACCAGTCTGCCGGACGCGGCCCCCACGTCCGCTCGCACGGGCAGAGGTGCTGGTCTCGCCGTGAATCGCAGCCCAGCTGCGTTCTCTAGTGCCGAGGGGAGGAACCGCGCAGCACTGGTTTGCATGCGTGGGAAGCCAAGCTCCACGACGTCGTCGCGTGGAAGCGTCTCCGCGACCCCGTCGGGTCGCAACTGCATGAATTCTCTCGCAGCTTGTGCGCGCGCTCCGATAGCGGCAGCGTCTCCGCGCAGGTGAAAGCCGATCAAGAGAAGCGTGGCTGCCTGGGAATGAACGTGAGTCGGTTCCACGAGGTTCGTGAAAGCTTGGGGTCCCGGAATCGGCTTGTCGAGCGGTCTTGAGTCAGATATTCCGGCGCGACCAGGACGTAGACCGGTGCGAATCTTATTAGGGCGTCCTTTGTCCCTGCCAGATTTTCGCTTTCTTACCATCACGCTTGCCTTTCGCGCGGAAAACGCGACGGCGCGTGTGGAGTTGTGATTACCCGCGGGCTCGCGCGCATCGGCGCGAAGCCGCTCCGGCTTGGGCCGGCTCGTGTATGTCGGCGCGGTCGGTTAGACTCCTCGGCAGTTTGGTCGACGCACAGACCCGCATTCGCGTGGCTTCCGCAGTCACGCCCGATCATCT
>QHSP01000092.1 GCA_003220495.1 Candidatus Rokuibacteriota bacterium
TACAGCACGAGCCCTCGGGCAAGTGATGCATATGCTTCAGGACGCGGCGTCGCCGGCGCACACGCGCGAGGATCCGCATCTGATTCGCGATGGGTACGAAGCTCGCATCGAAGAGATTCGGGCAAGCGCCGATGCCACGCTCCGGGCCCGTTTCGAGGCGCTCCTGGCCGCTCCGTCGGCCTTGCCGGCAATCTCGATCTTCACCTTGACGGGCGATCCGCACGCGCCAGATCCGGTCGCGAGGCTGATCGATAGCGACAGGTATGGAGGAACCGCTCAATCGTATGCGACTGGAGCCCAGGCTGGTCTGGCCGAGTACACGAGTGGCGGCTACGTGAGCGACGACACGATCTTCCTGGGATTCGCGCTTCCTCGGCGCGAGAGCCTGGGGCCCGCGTTCTTCGATCCACCGGCCGACACTCCGGGGGCGCGGCGGTACTTTCCCAAGGCGACCGATGGAGACGCCGTCCCACACTTCGTCGGCGAGGGGGCCCTGTACGAGCGCCTGCTGTTTCGCGGGCAACTGGTCGGTGGATTCGTTCTCGACGACAAAGTCTACGAAGACTACGCCACTCAGCTGATTCCTCGGGCCGTCGACTATTCGGCTGGCCTTCTGAACTATTTTTTCCGCAGCAATTTCGACTTCACGCTCGACGTCAGCAGCAGCGATCCGCAAAAGCGTCTCTTGACGATCAGCATCCCGCCCGACCCTGCCGCGGAGACGATGGACGGGACCTTCACCCTGTATGCCGAGGATCGTGACGGTGTTCGTAGCCCGGTCTCCGGAGCGGCCCTCACGACGGCGCTTTTCCGAGGAGCGCTCGCCCAGGCCGTATTCACGTCCGTTTCCGACGTGCGAGCTTATGTGCTCGTCTTCCAGGGCAAACTGGGCAATGAGCAGGGCGCCGTCACCGGAAAGGTCAGGCCGCTGGGCCCGCTCGTTGTCGCCCTCCAGGCGACCGCCGAGTTCGCCGGCGAAGAGCAGCGCACGACCGTGACGGAGGTCGACAACGCCTCGAGTCTCATCGTCGTGGAGAGACGGTCGAAGGATGAGCGGCAACAACGGGCGCGGGGAACGTTCTTCTCCGCGACGACCAGCGACCCAGGCCAACATCTGAAGCGAGTGTCGCTCGAGTTCGATCCGCGAGTCGTGGGCACTCCGGCCGCCAGACTGTTCCTGGACGACGTCGATGTGGGCGTCGCATGGATCAGGGGAGCGTCCGTCGTCGAGAGCCCCAGCCGATGGGAGATTCGAACCGACCTGCCGGCGTTCTTTGCCGGTGCGCCGGGTATCCTCGTGCCGAACGTCCCGCGGTTTCTGGTCGTCGAAACGGCGGAAGGAATCAAAATCAGAACGCCGCTCGTTTGGTGGCGGAGCGCCTCGTCACTCGCCGAGACCAGGGGAGGGCGCCAGTCCGTGACCAATTGCCCGCCAGAGCTCCAGTGTGAAGAGGTGATCAGTCTCGGTACCGTTCTGCGTGGGCTCGTGTTCTTCGGCGACGGGAATGCCGAAGGGCGCGATACGACGTCTTCCGGCCAGCGGCAACCTGTGACGGCGGCGCATACCTCCGTCGGCTTCACTCCGATCGGCGGGGTCGCCGGCTACGGCGTGGGGACCATAGAGCAGAGCGCTGACCCGAGCTGCTTCGCTGGGTGCACGCCCGCGGCCTCGTGCTCGACTAGCACGGTCGGCGTCTTTGCACAAGCGGGGGCCGCAGGAGCCGTATGGATCAAGGATGAATTTTCCGTGAGCTTGGCCAGGCTGGTCGGCGTGCGAAACCCCGCCAACGCCTGCACGCGGCCGGTTGCGGGTCAGCCCACCGCGCCCGAGCTTCCTGAGCTAAGATTCCGCCGTGACTATCTACCGGCGGAGCAGAGCCGATTTCAGGAGTTCGGCGTGACACCGCCCGAGCACGAGATCACACTCCGGTGAGGATGACGCCGCGATCGAGACGGCGCCGTTCGATCTTCCTCGCCCCGCTGGTTTGCGTCGTGCTCGCCGGTGCCGCCGCGTGTCTCGCCCCCGGCGCCGATGTCCCCTACGTCCAGACCCCGACCGACGTCGTCACCGAGATGCTGAAGCTCGCCGGCGTCAAGGCCAACGACGTCGTCTACGACCTGGGCTCGGGCGACGGGCGTATCGTGATCGCGGCCGCGCGTGATTTCGGCGCGCGCGGGGTCGGCATCGAGATCGATCCCGGGCTGGTGGCGTACAGCACGGAGCTGGCGCGGAAGGCCGGCGTCGGCGACCGGGTGACGTTTCGCTCCGACGACCTGTTCGAGGCCAACCTCTCGGACGCCACTGTCGTGACGCTCTATCTGTCGTACGACATGAATCAGCGATTGCGGCCGAAGCTCATGCGCGAGCTGCGGCCCGGCGCGCGCATCGTCTCGCACGATTTCGACATGGGCGACTGGCTGCCGAGCCAGACCATTCGAGTCGCGTGGCGGGATCGCACGTCGTACGTGTTCCTCTGGGTGGTCCCGCCGAGATCGTAAGCCCGCACTGATTTCTCACGCCTGACACTCCCGTTCTCCGCAGCGAAATGTTTCATCTCGAAGTGTGAAGAACGCGACGGAAGTGTGAAGAACGAGATCTCAGGTATTTCCCGCATTGACCCGCCCGATCGCATCGAGGATTCTCCCGGGCGCTGCATCGGGGTCAACGACCAATTCCGTCCTGCAGAACGGTCCGCGAAGCGGGCGGACGAGGTGAGGGAGGTCCTGTATGCGGTTCTCTCGGCGAGATCCTCGAATGTTCGATCGGCGGAAGTTCTTGAAGGTCGCGGGCGGCGCCGTGGGAGGCGCCGTTGCTCTTGGCAGCGGTGGGGCATTCGTGCGCGCGCGGCGCGCGGAAGCGCAGGTGAGCCTCAGACCCTTCGTGGACGCGCTTCCGATTCCGAGAATCATCACGCCCGACGGCCGTCTCGACGGCGATCCGTTGTTCCAGGTCACGATGCAGGTCTTCAGGCAGAAGCTCCATCGCGACCTGCCGGCGACGTCGCTCTGGGGCTACAACGCCCAGTACCCCGGCCCCACCTTCGAGGCGCGGCGTGGCCGGCCGATCGCCGTGCGCTGGATGAACAATCTGCCGAACCGCCACATGTTCCCGATCGACGACACCCTGCACGGCGTCGGGGGAGAGCCGGATGTGCGGACGGTCGTCCACCTGCACGGCCACAAGGTGTTGCCGGAGAGCGACGGCTATCCCGAGGCGTGGTTCACGAACAACTTCGCGCGGACCGGGCCGTTCTTCGAGCAGCGGACCTATCACTATCCGAACGATCAGGCGGCCACGCAGCTCTGGTACCACGACCACGCGCTCGGCGCGACGCGGCTGAACAACTTCGCCGGGCTCCAGGGCGTCTATCTGCTCCGCGATCGGGTCGAGGACAGCCTCAATCTTCCCGACGGGGACTTTGAAATTCCCCTGACGATCCAGGATCGGTTCTTCACCGCGAACGGCTCGCTGCTCTATCCGGTGGAGGACAACGGTGGGGACCCGGATCCGCGCGTGCCGCCCGTGTGGATTCCCGAGTTCTTCGGCGACACGGTGCTGGTCAACGGTAAGGTCTGGCCGGTCCTCGAGGTCGAGCCGCGGAAGTACCGCTTCCGCATCCTGAACGCGTCGAACGCGCGCTTCTATCACCTCACCTTGAACGAGGCGCGCTCCGACGGCACGCCGACCGGGCGCCCGGGGCCCGCGTTCATTCAGATCGGCACCGACGGCGGGTTCCTGCCGGCGCCCGTGCGCCTGACCGACCTCACGATCGGCGTCGCCGAGCGTTTCGACGTCATCATCGACTTCAGCGGCGCCGAAGGAAAGGCGTTCGTGCTCAACAACGACGCGAAGGCGCCGTTCCCGGACGGCGACGACATCATCCCGGCCAACGTGATGCTGTTCAAGGTCACCAAGCGCCTCAGCGGGCGGGACGAGAGCTCGATCCCGCGGTCGCTGGCGCCGGTGCCGCTGATCGATCCGCGCACCTCGGTCAAGACCCGCGATCTGGTGCTCAGCGAGCTCGACTCGGACCCGCCGTTCGAGAACCCAATTATCGCCCTGATCAACGCGCCGTGGGCCGACCGGGTCACCGAGACGCCCCGGGCGGGCTCGGTCGAGATCTGGCGGATCATCAACACCACGGGCGACGCCCATCCGATCCACATTCACCTCGTGCAGTTCCAGATCCTCGATCGGCAGCTGTTCGACCCCGCGCAGTATCCGCACCGCCTCGTGTTCACGGGCCCGCGGGTGACGCCGCCGGCGAACGAGCGGCCGGCCTTCAAGGACACGGTCCAGTCCATGCCGGGCGAGGTCACGCGCGTCATCATGAGCTTCGACCTGCCGAGCGGTACGCCCGTCCGGCGGGGCGACAAGTTCCGCTACGTGTTCCACTGCCACATCCTGGAGCACGAGGACAATGACATGATGAGGCCCTACGATGTTGTAGGCTGAGGCTACGGACTCCGTCGACTTCGCATGGCTCCAGAGTCATGAACGAGGGCGCGGCGCCCTTCTGGCCGGCGCCCTCGTGACTGCGCTTGTGCTCCTGCCGGTCGAGGTGGGAGCGCACGCGTTCGTCCGCCGCACCGAGCCCCGGATGTCGGCCAACCTCGCCGAGTCGCCCTCGCAGGTGCGCATCTGGTTCGACGGGCCCGTCGAGCGTATGTACCTCGACGTCCGCGTCGAGAGCGAGGACAAGCGCCGGGTGGACAAGACGGATGCCCGTCTGAACCCCGACGACGACACGCTCGTCGAGGTCGGGCTGCCGCGGCTCCCGCCCGGTCGCTATCGCGTGTTCTGGAGCGTCGTCGCGCGGGACGGGCACAAGAGGGAAGGGAGCTTCTCCTTCCTGGTCAAGTGATCGCCGCGTTCGTCCGGGGCCTCGTCCTGCTGAGCCTTGCCTCGGCGATCGGCGGCCTGGTGCTCGGGCTCCTGTTCCCGGCGTCGGCCGCGCCCGATCTCGACGTCGCCCGCGCCCGGCTTCGCCGCTGGGTCCCGACCTGCCTCCTCATCCTTCTGCTGGCAACCTGGGCCGAGCTGCTCGTGCGAACCCAGGCGATGAGCGGCGCGTCGCTCGGCGCGAGCGTCGCGGCCGTCCCGAGCGTCGTGACGGGGACCCACTTCGGCCAGATCCTCGCGGCGCGCGCGATGGCGCTGATGGTCGCCCTGCTGCTCTCGTCCGAGCGCGCCGGCGCGTTTCGGGCCTTCGTGCTCCTCGTCGTGGTGGGGATCGCGCTGTCGCTCAGCCTCACCGGCCACGCCGCCGACTGGGGCGATGTGACGCTCGCCGTCGCGGTCGACTGGGCTCACGCGGTCGCGGCCTCGGCGTGGACGGGAGGCCTCATCGCGCTGGCGCTCGTGGCCGGGCAGCGCGGGGCGCCGTGGTCGCGCGAGTCGCTGGCCGCCGTCGTCCCGCGATTCTCGCGCCTGGCGGGGCTGAGCCTGCTCGCCGTCGTCGTCACCGGAAGCTACACCGCCTGGACCCAGCTCGGAGGCGTCTCGCGGCTGTGGACGACGATGTACGGGCGCGTGCTGATCGCGAAGCTGCTGATCGTCGCGGTGCTCGTGTGGCTGGGCGCCGTCAACCGCTACGCGCACCTTCCGCGCCTCGCGCCGTCCCAAGCCGCTCCCGGCGTGGGAGCGCGGGCGTTCCGGATGGCGCGGCTCGCCGCCTTCGGGCGGAGCCGCGGCACGCCGTCGGCTCCGGCGGAGTCGCGGCTGGTCGCCTACGTCACGGGGGAAGCGCTCGTCGGGCTCGCGGTGTTCGCGTGCACGGCGGTCCTCAGCGAAGTCACGCCCGGCCGGCACGTGACGTTCGAGCGCAAGACGACGACCCACGTGGCGCCGGTCGCGCGCCCGGGCACCGGCGGCTCGCGAGCCGGCACCGTGACGCCGCCTCGCGGGGACGCCGAGCGCGGACGCACGGTCTTCGCGCGGCTCGAGTGCGCCAGCTGTCATGCGGTCCCGGACCAGAGCTTTTCGCCCCCGACGCGGCCCGGGCCGGATCTGGCGGGCATCGGCGCACGCCACCCCGGCGAGCTCGTCGAGTCGATCATGAATCCGAACGCGCAGATCCTCGATGGGCCCGGTTACACCGACGAGCGTGGCCTGTCGACTATGCCGGACTATAGCGATCGGCTCACGGTGGGCGAGCTGAGCGATCTGGTCGAATATCTAAGAAGCTTCGAAGCCACCGCGGCGCCGCCCGCGACGGAGCAACCGGCCCGCGAGCAGTAGGTGGCGCCGCGCTCAGCCGTAGACGCGCTCGATCCGAGTCCCCACGCGACAGACGATCTCCCACGGAATCGAGCCGATGGTGTTCGCCATCTCGCGCGCGTCGATCGTGTCGCCGCCCTGGCGCCCGATGAAGACGACTTCGTCGCCGGGCGAGGCGTCGAGCCCGGTCACGTCGATCATGATCATGTCCATGCAGACCGAGCCGATGATCGGCGCGCGCCGGCCCCGGATGAGCACCGCCCCGCGGCCGGCCAATCGAAGATCGAGCCCGTCGGCGTAGCCCGCGGGCACGATCGCGATCGTCGTCGGCTTCTTTGCGGTGAAGCGGGCGCCGTAGCCGGTGACCTCGCCGGCGCGCATGCCCTTGACGGCGGTGACCTTGCTGGCGAGCGTCATCACGGGCGCCAGCGGGATCGTGGAGGTGAGCGGTGGCGGCACGATCCCGTAGAGCAAGAGCCCCGGCCGCACGCGCTCGAACCAGACGCGCGGGTCGCGCACGACCGCGGCGCTGTTGGCGGCGTGGCGAAAACGAGGCCGGGCGCCGAGCGCGTTCAGGTCGGCCAGGACCTGATCGAAGCGCCGGCGCTGCTCGTCGAACAGCGACGAGCCGGGATCGTCCGCGGTCGCGAAGTGGGTGAAGACCGCGTCGAGGTCGAGGTTCTCACTTCGCAGCAGCTCGGGCAGGGTGCGGCGCAGGTTGTCGAAGCGAAACCCGAGCCGGTTCATGCCCGTGTCGATCTTCAGGTGATAGCGCACGCGCTGCTTGTGACGTGCCGCCGCGGCCTGCACCGCGCGCGCGGCCCCCGGCGACGAGATCGTCGGCGTCAACCGGCAGTCGAACAACCCGTCCAGGTCGCTGACGCTGAGCGCGCCGAAGATGAGGATGTCGGCCCGCACGCCGGCCGCCCTCAGGGTGGCGCCTTCTTCGATATCCGCGCACGCCAGGAGATCGGCGCCCGCATCCTCGAGCGCCCGCCCCACCTGCGCAGCGCCGTGGCCGTACGCGTTTGCCTTGACGACCGCGATCACGCCGGGGGGCGACTTCGGCCGCTCGCGCCTCAGGTGCTCGAGGATCGCGCGGTAGTTCGCCTTGAGCACGTCCAGATCGACGCGCGCAACCGTCGGCCGAATTCGCTCACCCACGCTGGGCCACTGCCGTGTCCATGGCGATTGTCGGTTCCATGTTACTGCGGGGAAGGCTCCTGACCGGCGAGGTGTGTGCGGGAGCCTCCGGGCGAGGCGTCGGGCCGAAAGCCGAGGGCAACGGCGGACCGAGCGTCACGACTGACGTGTAAAAGTTATCGAGGAATTCTGCGCGTGGGTCGCGAAAAAATTTCGCCCGTCCCACGCACGGCGTGCACATCAGGCGGAGAGTCCTGTTCGTTTTCCTGACCTTCGCGTCTATGGGGGGCCCTGGGGTGCGCTTCTGGTATGGACGTTGCACCGATGCCGGGGTGAGGAGCGATCTGAAAAAAGGAGGTATGTCCATGAAACGTGCAGCCGTTCTGTTTGCCGCCGCTCTGGCGACGCTGCTCGTGAGCGGTCCCGCGATCGCCAAGGATCCAACCACGGGAGCGACCGCGCCCGCGGAGAAGCCGAGCACCTTGGCGATGCCGCATCGTGTGACCGGCAACGTGGTGTCGGTCGACAAGAAGACCAACAGCGTCTCGATCAGGGACACGAAGGGCAAGGAGCTCACGCTGGTCGCGGACGGTGACACGATCGCGGAGCTGGACCGCCTGAAGGCGGGCGACCAGGTCAAGGTCACCTACAAGAAGAGCCACGATCAGATGGTGGCGACGAAGATCACCACGGTCAGCTCGGCGAGAACGTCGGGGACGAAGTAACGACGTCGGATTCGGCAGGGCGCCTTCGAGGCGCATCGAGGGCGAGACGAACGTCTCGCCCTCCCTTATTTCGGCTCGCCGCGCCTTAGATCGATCCTTCCGCCGCCAGCGCGGCGATCTGGTCGGCGCTGTACCCCAGCTCCTTCAGGACCTCCACGCGGTGCTGGCCGAGCAGGGGCGCCGCCGAGATCTTGGTCGGCGAGGCCGAGAGCTTGATCGGATTGCCGGCGGTGATGTAGCGCCCGCGCACGGGATGCGCGACCTCGACGATCATCTCGCGCGCGTGCAGGTGGGGATCGGTCAGCACCTCGCTCGTGTCGAGGCAGGCGCCGCACGGCACGCCCGCGCCGGCCAGGATCTTCATGACCTCGTGCTTGGGCCGCTTCGACGTCCAGTCTTCCACCAGCGCGTCGACCTCGCTCTTGTGTTGCCAGCGGGCGGCGCTCGTCTCGTACCGAGGGTTGCCGACAAGGTCGGCCCGACCAATGACTTGCAGCAGCGCATGCCAAAATTGCTGCGGCACGAAGACGAACACGTAGTCGTTCGGGCCGCCGGGATGGCAGCGATACGTCGTGCCCGGCGCGCCCGCCCCGAGCTGGTTGCCCGTGCGCTGACCGGGCTTCCCCGTGCGCTGGTGGTCGCGCAGGCTCACGCGGATCAAGTTGACCACCGCGTCCTGCATCGAGACCTCGACCTGCTGGCCCTCACCGGTGAGGTGCCGCTGCATGAGCGCGGCGAGAATGCCGACCACGCAGTGGATACCGGTGCCGGAATCCCCGATGGACGGCCATACGTAGGTCGGGGGATTGTCCGGAAAGCCGGTGACGCTCATCGCGCCGCCCATCGCCTGCGCGATCGGCTCGTAGCTCTTGTACTCCGCGTACGGCCCGTACGAGCCGAAGCCCTTGATGCTCGCGTAGACGAGACGCGGGTTGAGCGCCTTGACCGCCGCGTAGCCGAACCCGAGTCGCTCGAGGACGCCAGGGCCGAAGTTCTCGAGCAGCACGTCGCCGGTCTTCAGCAGGGTGCGAAACACGTCCTTGGCGCCCGGGTTCTTGAGATTGAGGGTGAGGCTTCGCTTGTTGGCGTTGAAGGACAGATAGAAGAGGCTGTCCGCGTCAGGCCGATCCGCCAGCATCTGCCGGGCGGGGTCGCCCTTGACGGGTTCCTCGACTTTGATCACGTCGGCCCCGAGCCAGGCCAGCATCTGCCCGCACGAGGGCCCGGCCTGATTGTTCGTGATGTCGACGACTCGAATACCGGCCAGTGCTCCGCTCATGGATCGATCCTCGTGGTGTTCAGAGGGCAAAGACCTTCTTGAACCGGGTCTGATCGTCGATGACGGCACGACGAAAGGGCTCGAGCGTCGTGTAGAGCGCGACCTGTCCACCCTTGGAGAATCCGATGACTCCGATGCGCTGCTTGTCCACCTGCGGGTGCGTCGCGAGGAGCCGCAGCGCCGCCAGCGCGTCGGCCACGTTGGCGGCGGTCGAGAGCTGGGTCTGGTCGGTCGCCGTCTCGCGGATGTTCCGCGGCGTGAAGCTGTCGACGACGAAGGCCGCCACGCCGATGTCGTTCAGATGGTCCGCCCACCAGAATTCGCGCTCGTGTGACACGCCGGCGCTGCCGTGCGCGATGACCATGGCCGGCACCGGACCGGTCGCCTTCTTGGGCAGAACCAGGGTGCCGAAGATGACGGTCTTCGCCAGCGCCTCACGTTTCGCCAGCGCAAAGAAGCCCGCCGGCGTCGGGCTCGCGAAATAGATCTTGCCGGTGCGCCCGTCGACGAGGTCCTGGACCGGCGGATCCGCCGCCGTGGCCGTCCCGGCGACGAGCAGGATCAGCAGGCTCAGCCGTACCGCGATCGGCCTCACGCCACGTCGGGCGGCGCGGCCACGACGTCTTCGTACCGGTGCCGTTTGGTGATCAACCCCGAGTGCTGGAAGACGTCGAGCGCCACCTCGAAGGCCGGGCGCGTGATCTCGACGTGCGGCGTCCAGCAGCCGAGCTTCTGATAGTAGGCGATGGTCGAGGTGAGGACGGCGCGGTCGATTTCTGGGAAGAAGGCCGATTCGGATTCCGCCACCTTGGCGGCCGGCGTCATGATGAGCCAGGCGCGCGCCTTGCGGTACGCGTGCATGAACCGCTTCGCCATGTCGGTGCCGAGCCACTCGCGCGTGGCCGCGAGGCTCGAGAACGCGCACGGGCCGATCGCCTCGCCCACCGAGGCGACGACGTGGCCGGCGCCGTCGTGCTCGAGCTGCTGCGGAGCGGGGCCCTGCTGGTGGATGTAGTCTCCCTGGCCACGGCGGAACGCGCCGTCCATCTGGGCGCTCGGCACGTCCACCGCGCCGATCGCTTTGTAGTCGAGCCCGCGTCGATAGCAGGCGTACTTGAACATCGCCAGCGGCTGGCCCCCGTGGTCGACCAGGACATTCTTGTCCTTGAGCTTGTCCCAGGTGAAGTCCGGGTCGGGCGCGCGGCCGGTGAGGAAGAAGCCGTCCTTCTCGTTGATCTGGGCGAAGTGAAGCGCCGGCGGCGTCTGACCCTTTTCGAGCGGACCGAAGCCCTGCGACGGCGCCGACTGGCAGACGTGCACCGTGCCGGCCACGACCCCGTCGATGGCCGACTTGCCGACGGGCGCGATCGAGTGCTTCGGCAGCAAGCCCTCTTCCTTGAGAAACCCACCGGCGATCGTCGCGATCAGCGGCGAGTAGAACGCCGAGAAGCGCGTGAACTGGATGTTGATCTGTTCGCTCACAGGGCCCTCCTGTGGGTCTCGGGCCCCGACACAATCGCGCTCCGCGGCGACGGAGTCAAGCGGGCTTGACCCGCGCTTCCGCGGGCCCGTAGAATTCCGTTACTCGACTCGTGAAGCCCGAAGATCTGCCGCTGGCCGGCGTCACCATCCTGGATCTGACCCGCGTCCTGGCCGGACCCTACTGCACGCGTCTGCTGTGCGACCTCGGCGCTCGCGTCATCAAGATCGAGCGCCAGGGCGAGGGCGACGAGATGCGCCGCAACTACCTCCAGCTCGAGCCCGGGCGAGGCGACCAGAGCAGTTATTTCACGCGGGTGAATGCCGGCAAGGAGAGCGTCAGCGTCGATCTGGCGCGTGCCGAAGGCCAGGCGATCGTCCAGGACCTGGCGATGGTGGCCGAGGTCGTCGTGGAGAATTTCATGCCCGGGGTCGTGGCGCGGCTCCACTGCGACTACGCGACGCTCCGCGCCCTGAAGCCCGACATCATCTACTGCTCCATCTCGGGCTTCGGGCAGACCGGCCCGTGGCGCGCGCGGCCGGCCTTCGCCCACATCATCAACGCGGTCTCCGGCCTCATGCACCTCGAGCAGGGAGACGAGCCCGCGCCGCGCACGTCGAATCTCCAGGCCGCCGACGTCCTGGCCGGCACGCACGCCGCGGTCGCGATCCTGGGCGCGATCACCCGCAAGGCTCGCACCGGTCAGGGCGCGCACCTCGACGTGTCGATGCTCGAGGCGCTCGTCGCGGCGGACAGCGTGACGTACGCCGCGGTGCTGAATGGCGGCGAGGAGTACGGCAACCCGCGGCCCGGCATGATCGTGGCGCCGATCGGCAACCGTTATCTGGCGATGCAGTTCACCGGGTCCGGCGAGCTCTGGCCACGCCTCTTGTCCGTGATGGGCCGCCCGGAGCTCGGTCGCGACCCGCGCTTCGACACGAGCGAGAAGCGGCGGGCGAACTGGCGGGCGCTGCGGCCGATCGTCGAATCGTGGCTGGCCACGTTCGCCTCGGTCGAGGAGGCGCGTAAGATCCTGTCCGAGGCGCGCATTCCCTGCGCCCCCGTGCTGAAGCCGGCCGAGGTGATCGCGGAGCCGCACATGGCCGAGCGGCAGTTTTTTCCCGACGTGCCGCATCCTGGCCGCGGCGCCGTGCGCGTGACCGCCAGCCCCTACCACATCGACGGCGAGCCGGTGCATCCCCGCGGCCCGGCGGCGTATCGCGTCGGCGAGCACACCCGCGCGGTGCTCGGCGACCTCCTCGGCTACCCGCCCGCGCGCATCGCCGAGCTCGCGCGGAGCGGAGTCATCGACGCGCCGTAGACGGGTCGTGCGGCACCGAGTAGACGGCGGCGCACGTCGCTGGTACGAGTGGAGGTATGAGACACGCGCGCTCCCATGAAGGACAGACGCGATGATTCGCAGGCTGAGCTCCGGCGGATACCGACTCTATTCGCGCAAGCGGAATCCGAAGACGGGCAAGCGCCGCAATCTAGGAACGTTCCGGACGCGCCGCGCGGCGGAGGCCCACGAGCGCGCGGTCCAGTTCTTCAAATCTCGCGGCTGACCGTCCTCGACGTACAATCCGTCGTCATGACGGGTCGTCGCGTCACCGCAGGGATCGGCCTGGCGCTGTGCGTCGCGCTGCCGGGATGCGCTCCCACGCTCTCTGGAGCAACCATGACGACCACGACGCCGAATGGCACCTCCGAGCAAATCCCGGTGGAGCTGGCGAAGCCGGAAGGTCCGGGGCCGTTTCCCGCCGTCGTGATCATGCACGACTGTAGCGGTCTTGGCCCGCGCTCGAGCGGCGCCCCCGGCCGCTGGGCCGGGGAGCTGGTCGGGCGGGGGTACGTCGTGCTCATGCCCGACAGCTTCACGACGCGCGGGCATCCCGACGGTGTTTGCACGGACGCGTCACGGAGCCGGGACAATGTCAGCCCCGCGAGGCGCGTGCGCGACGCCTACGCGGCGCTGGCCCATCTGCGGACCTTGCCCTACGTCGACGGGACGCACGTCGGGTTGATGGGCGGCTCACACGGAGGATCCACGACGCTCACGTCGATGATCGCTCCGGAGAGCGACGGGGATCTCCTGGCGAAGGAGCGACGCGCGGGCTTTGCCGCCGGGGTCGCGCTCTATCCGGGATGCGTGGCGACGCGGCGTACCTGGAGCAACACGGGCGTGTATCAGCCCGTGGCGCCGCTGCTCATCCTCATCGGTGACAAGGACGACTGGACGCCCGCCGAGCCGTGTCGCAGGCTGACCGAAGCCGCTCAGCAGGCCGGTTATCCGGTGACGATCAAGATCTACCCGGGCGCGTACCACTCGTTCGACAGCAATGCCCCCGTGCGGTACGTCGCGACGCGGGTCAACGCCAATGTGCCCAGCGGGCGCGGCGCGACCACGGGCGGCGATAGCGCCGCGTGGGCCGACAGCGTCCGCGAGGTCGAGGCCTTCTTCGGTCGCCATCTCCGGTAGCGGGTCACCGCGCCATCCGGCGCAGGATGGGCGGCCCGCTCCCGGCGCTCGGCTCGTCGCTGACCGTCACCGCCTCGCGCAGCCTCTTCGCCGCCCTCTCCGCGTCGGCGGCCGAGCGCGCGTGGACGATCGCGATCGGCCGATCCCGATCGACGGCGTCGCCCACACCGCGCACGTCCGCGAGCCCCACGCTGGGATCGATCGCGTCCTCGACGCGCCGGCGTCCGCCGCCGAGGTCGACCACGAGCAGCCCGAGCGCGCGCGCGTCGACGCGCGAGACGAAACCGCCGGCGCCGTCGGGCGCCACGGCCAGCTCGATCGGCGCCCGCGCGAGGTGTCGATCGGAGCACTCGAGAAGGTCTCGCGGGCCCCCGAGTGCTGAGACCATGCGCGCGAAGCGCTCCGCCGCGGCGCCAGAGGCGAGAGCCTTGTCCACGGCAGCCTCGGCCGCGGCACCGTCGCGAGCCAGTCCGCCAAGGACCAGGAGCTCCCTCGCCAGCGCCGTCGCCACCGTGTGGAGCCGTTCGTCGCGCCGCCGCCCGGTCAGCACGCCGAGCGCCTCGCGCACCTCGAGGGCGTTGCCGACGTGGTGGCCGAGCACCTGGCTCATATCGGTCAGCAGCGCCGCCGTGCGGAGGCCGGCGCCCTCCGCGACCGCGAGCAGGTTCTCGGTGAGGTCGATCGCCGTCTCGATCGAGGTCGCGAACGCACCGGAGCCCACCTTGACGTCGATGACCAGCGCGTCGAGCCCGCCCGCCAGCTTCTTCGAGAGGATCGACGCGGTGATCAGCGGAATCGAGTCGACGGTGGCCGTCACGTCGCGGATCGCGTAGAGCCGGCGGTCGGCAGGGGCGAGATCCGCCGTCTGGCCCACGATGGCGCAGCCGGCCTCGTTCACGGCCGCGCGGAAGCGCGTGAGATCGGCCGTGGTGTCGTAGCCGGGGATGCTGCTCAGCTTGTCGAGGGTGCCGCCCGTGTGGCCGAGGCCGCGGCCGGAGATCATCGGGACCAGGCCGCCGCACGCCGCCACCACCGGGGCAAGGATCAGGCTGACCTTGTCGCCCACGCCGCCCGTCGAGTGCTTGTCGAGAATCGGGCCGCCCGCGCCCGGCCAGTCGAGGATCGCGCCCGAGCGCGTCATCGCGCGTGTGAGCGACGCGCACTCTGCGCGCGTCATACCGCGGAAGTAGACGGCCATCGCGAAGGCGGCGATCTGGGCGTCACTGACCGAGCCGTCGACGATGCCGGCGACCAGGGTGGAGATCGCCTCGTCGCTGAGGAGCGCGCCGTCTCGCTTCTTGCGGATCAGCTCCGCCGCGGGGCCACGAGCGGTCACACGCCCTCGAACACGTCCGACCATTCCTCCAGCATCTCCGGATAGCCGTGCCGGACGGTGAGGCCCACGTGGTCGAAGCCGACTCGGCCGAGCTCGCGAAGGCGCTCGCGCAGCTCGGCCTTGCGCGCGGTAAACGTGGTCGCGCGGATCAGCTCGGCGGTGCAGATCGCCTGCTCCTCGGGACGCAGGAACATCAGGTGCCCGCGATGGTTGCTCAGGTATCGCGCGTCCTCGGGCTCGTAGCCGAGGTAGATCTTCCGGTACTGCTCGAGCAGCGGGGCGAGGCTCGGCGGCAGCGGCCGTCCGAGATCTCCGAACTGCTCGCGCTCGACGAGATTGTGGAGCGCGATCGTCGCGGTCGGCCCGGCGTGCGCCTTGGCTCGAGGGCTGTCGCTCGGCTCGCCGTCGGCGAGGACACACCCGGCGATCGCGGCGGTCGCCGTGAGCCGGGCCGGATCGCGGCCGGCGTCGCGCCAGGCGGTCTGCATGTCGGCGATCGCCGAGGCGGCGTGGTTCGCGCTGGAGGTCGCGTGGATGAATCCCGCCCCGAGCCTGGCCGTGAGCCGCCGCGCGCGCGGCCCCATCGCCGAGACGTGGACGGGAATCGGGTCCCGGATGTTGATGGCCCCGACCTCGGGATTCAGAAAGCGAATCTTCCGGCGCTGGTCCTCGAAGGTCCACTCGAGCGTCTGGCCCGCGAGCAGGCCGGACACGACGCGCACGTACTCTTCCATGTCCGCGAGCTTCACCGGGCGCAGTCCCAGGGTGCGGCGGGCGGTGAAGCCGGTCGAGATGCCGAAGTCGATTCGGCCTGGCGCCAGCGCGTTGAGGGTGGCGAGCCCGCTCGCGGCGACCGGCGCGATGCGATTCGACGGGATCAGCACGCCGGTGCCGAGACGGATCTTCGTCGTCTGCATGGCGGCGGCCGCCATCGAGGCGAAGAGCTCGGCGTTCAGGAGCTGCGTGTCGTAGAACCAGGCACGCTGGAAACCCAGCGCCTCGGCGCGCTTCACGACCTTCCACGAGTCGGCGGCGGTGGCCAGGAAGATGTCGAAGTCCATCACGGCTCTCGGTCAATAATGCGCACGTTTTACGTCGGGCGGTTCAGCGTATTGGGTCCGAACGCCATCGGCAAGAGCTCGCCGAGCGTCGCGGTGAGCCGGACGCCCTCGGGTCCGCACAGATGGACGCGCGTCGTCGCGGCCGCGAACTCGGCGAGCTGCTGGCGACAGCGGCCGCACGGCGGGCAGGGCTCGAGGCCTTCGGTCACGATCACCACCTCGGCGATCTGGCGCTCGCCCGCGGCGACCATGGCGCCGATGGCGGTCGCCTCGGCGCACTGGGTGACCGGATACGACGCATTCTCGACGTTGCAGCCTGCGTAGAGCTGCCCGCTCCCGGAGCGGATGCAGGCGCCGATCCGGAAGCGCGAGTACGGCGCGTGGGCGTTGGCGAGCGCCTGCCGCGCGAGGTCCAGCATGGGCTCGAAGGGCTCGGGGCTCATCGTTCCTTCAGGTACGGCACACCGATCGCTCGCGGCGCCACGGCGCGTCCGACGAAGCCGGCCAGCAGCAGGACCGTCAGGACGTAGGGAATGGCCTGGATGATCTGGACCGGCACGACCCCCACGAGCGGCAGCGGCGTCCCTTGCAGTCGCGCCTGGACGACGTCGGCGAAGGCGAAGAGCAGGCAGGCGGCGAGCGTCGGCGCCGGGCGCCACTGTCCGAAGATCAGCGCCGCGAGCGCCAGATAGCCCTTGCCCGCGGACATATCGCGGATGAACGACGCGTTGTGCGCGATCGACAGATACGCGCCCGAGAGGCCGCAGAGCACTCCGCTCACGGCCAGCGCCCGGTAGCGAACGGCGGACACCGAGATGCCCGCGGTATCGACGGCGCCGGGGCTCTCGCCGACGGCGCGCAGGCGCAGTCCGAAGCGAGTCCGGTACACGATCCAGGCGACGGCGGGCACGGCCACGGCCGCAATGTACACGAGGAGGTTGTGGCCGCTCAGGACTTCGCGATAGATCAGGCCGAGCCCGGGAATGGCCCCGAGCGCCGACACACCCGGAAGCTCGATCGGCGCAAAGCGGGCGCCGGGGCCGAGCAGGGGCGTCTGACCGCCCTCGTGAAACCACGCGTAGCCGAGCACAACGGTCAGGCCCGAGATGGTGATGTTCAACGCCATCCCGGACACGACCTGATTGCCGTGGTGCGTGATGCAGGCGAAGCCGTGCACGAGCCCGACGACTACGGCCGCGGCGATGCCGGCGGCCAGGCCGGCCCACGCCGATCCGGTCACGGCCGCAGTCGCGGCCGCGGCGAACGCCGAGGCCAGCATCTTGCCCTCGAGGCCGATGTCGACGATGCCCGAGCGCTCGGCGAAGAGCCCGCCAAGCGCCGCCAGCACCAGCGGCGTGGCTCCGCGCGCCGTCGCCGCGGCGAGGAGGGCCAGGAGCAGACCGCTGTCGCTCACGCGCGCTCTCGTCAGCTTCCGGCGCTCGCGCGCGCCGGGCGGCGAAAGAGGGAGTCGAGCGGCGCGCGCAGCGCGTGCTCGAGGGCACCGCAGACCAGGATGATCAGCCCCTGGATCACCACGACCAGATCGCGCGTGAGCTTCGGCATGTCGAACGAGAGCTCCGAGCCGCCCTGATAGAGCGCGCCGAACAGCACCGCGGCGATCACGATGCCGACGGGATGGTTGCGGCCCATCAGCGCCACGGCGATGCCGACGTAGCCGGCGCCGCCCGGAAAGTTCAGCAGCAGGCGATGCTGCACGCCCATCACTTCGTTGAGGCTCATCAGCCCGGCCAGCGCGCCCGAGATCGACAGGGCCACGATCACCGTGCGCGCGGGTTGGATGCCCCCGTA
This sequence comes from Candidatus Rokuibacteriota bacterium, assembly GCA_003220495.1. Taxonomy (GTDB): domain Bacteria; phylum Methylomirabilota; class Methylomirabilia; order Rokubacteriales; family CSP1-6; genus AR31. The sequence continues at coordinate 17,533 of QHSP01000092.1, forward strand.
GATCGCGGCCGTCTCGTTGTGGCCGAGGGCGCGCAGCTCGTAGCCCCAGCGCGTGTGCCAGAGATAGAGCCAGACGAGGCCTCCCATCGCCAGCGCCAGGATCAGCGAGAGATTCACCGGCGAGCGGCCGATCTCCCAGCCGATCGATCGAGCCAGATCGTGGAGCTGCGGCATCCACGCGCTCGGCGCGAACTCGCGCGTCTCCGGTGACTGCTGGCCCGGCTTGATCAGGACGTTGACGAGGAGATGCGTCATCACCGCCGAGGCGATGAAGTTGAACATGATCGTCGTGATCACGACGTGGCTGCCGCGCTTGGCCTGCAGCCACGCGGGCACGAACGCCCACGCGGCTCCGCCGGCCGCGGCCGCGACGGTGGCCGCGACCATGACCAGCACGGCCGGCCAGCCGCCGGCGCCCAGGCAGAGCAGCGCCACCACGAGGCCGCCGATGTACGCCTGGCCTTCGGCGCCGATGTTGAAGAGGCCACCGTGGAACGCGACGGCCACCGCCAGGCCGGTGAAGATGAAGTTGGTCGCGTAGTAGAGCGTGTACCCGATCGCCTCGGCGTTCCCGAACGCGCCGCTCGCCAGCAGCCAGAGCGCGCGCGTGGGACTCTCGCCGATCAAGAGAACCACGACGGCGGACAGGAGCAGCGCGAGCGCGAGATTGATCGCCGGCAACAGCGCCGGAACGACCCAGCCGAGCCGCGCCCGCCCCGACCCCGCCGCTGTCACCGGAGGATTATCGCGCACGCCGGCCGCTGAAGTCGACGGCGCCAGCACTGCCACGTCCGAGCTCTCTGAACTAAGCACGAGGGTGACCGCGTGGGCGGTGGGCGGCCGGGGTGCGGTGGGGGTGCGTGCGCGAAGTGGGCCCCCCTCGTCCCGCCCGCAGCGCGAAGCGCTGCGAATCGGGCGAGCGGGTGACGCAGCGCACGCACCCCCACCGCACCCCGGCCGCCCACCACCCACGCGCCGCAAACCGGCTATTCTTCGAAGTCGCGGATACGACGGAGCTCGGGGAAGAGCAGCATCCAGAGGACGGCGACCGCGATCGTTCCAAGTCCACCCACGAGGACGGCCGGCACGGCGCCGAGGAGCGCGGCGATCAGGCCCGCCTCGAACGCGCCCAGCTGGTTCGAGGTGCCGGTGAACAGCGAGTGCACGGCGCTCACGCGGCCCAGCATCGCGCGGGGCGTCCGGATCTGCACGAGCGAGGCGCGGATCACGACGCTGACGACGTCGGCGGCGCCCAGGACGCTGAGCGCGGCGAACGAGACGGCGAAGCTGGACGACACGCTGAAGATCACGGTCGCCGCGCCGAAGACGATGACGGCGCGAAAGAGCGTCCGCCCGATCCGCCACTGGAGCGGGCGGTACGCGAGGAATATCGACGTCAGCAGCGCGCCGACCGCCGGCGCCGAGCGCAAGTACCCGAGCCCGGCTGGGCCCGTGCCCAGAATGTCTCGCGCGTAGATCGGGAGCAGCGCCGTGGCGCCGCCGCCGAGCAGCACCGCGAACATGTCGAGCGACATCGTGCCGAGCAGCACGCGCTGGTTACGGATGAAGACGATCCCCGAGAGGACGCTGTCGAGCACGGCCGGCTCGGGCGTCCGTGCCGCGCGCCGTGTCCCGATGACCGCCGCGCAGATCCCCGCGCACACGAACAGCGCGGCGGCCGTGACGTAGGTCGTGCCCGGGCCGACCACATAGAGGAAGCCGCCGAGCGCCGGCCCGACGATCCGAGCCGTCTGGGTCGCTGACATCACCCAGGCCATCGCGCGCGCGATCAGCGGCCGTGGTACGACGTCCGACACCAGCGCCGTCGAGGTCGGGCCCTCGAACGCGCGCGCGCCACCGACCAGCGCCACGGTCGCAAAGATGCTCGTGCTCGAGAGGCGGCCGGAGACGGTGCCCGCCACGAGGGCGGCGGCAGCCGCCGCCTCGACGAACTGGCATATCGATGCGATCAGGCGGCGGTCGTACCGGTCCGCGACCTGGCCGACGATCAGGGTGAGGAGCACGATCGGCGCGAACTGCGCGAGACCGACCAGCCCGAGGTCCAGCGCGCTGCCGGTCAGCTCGTAGAGCTGCCACCCGACGGCGACCCCCAGCATGTTGAACGCGACGTTGGAGAACACCCGCGAGCACCAGAGCAGGGTGAAGGCGGGATGGGCGAGCAGCACCGCGGAATCGTAACAGAATGGCCGCGCCCGCGCGGCGCGGAGAGCGCTCGGCGTGGTACTGTCTGGCCCACGGAGGGCGCGATGAGACAGGGCTTTCGAGTGATCGATTCGGACACGCACGTGAATCCGTCCCTCGACGTGCTGCTGCGCTACGCGGACCGTGACCTCCAGCAGCGCATCGACGATCTCCAGCCGTATCGGCGAACGGTCAAGACGGTCCCCGGGCGGGGCGACGCCGAGGACGTCGGCAGCGCCACGATCCTCTCGGTCAAGCCGGTGCGCTTGCAGCGCGTGGCCGGCGAGAAGGCGGCGCCCGCCGCCGGGGCGGACGGCGACCGCGGATTCCTGTCGGGGCGCACGCAGATGGTCACGCGTCAGCCGATCACGGCGCGCGTCGCCGAGGACAACGGCCGCGGCCGCCTGCGCGACATGGACCTCGAGGGCCGGGACATCGACTTCATCATTCCCGGGCCCTGGGCCTACGGCGCTCCGGCGCTGGCTCCGCACCTGGCGCACGGCCTGTATCGCGCGTACCACCGCTACATGGCGGACTACTGCTCGGCCGACTCGCGCCGGCTGAAGAGCATGGTCCTGGCGCTCGCCAGCGATCCGGCGTGGAGCGCGCAGACGATCAAGGAGCACGCGCGGGAAGATTGGGTCGCCGCGGTGTGGCCGCTGCTTCCCGAGGGCATGCCGATCGACGATCCGGATCTGGAGCCCATCTGGGCCGCCGCCGACGAGGCCGACCTGCCGATCATGTACCACGCGTTCACGATCGAGACGCCGTACTTCCCGGGCTATCGCGACATCTGGGACAACCCCGCGATGGGCCGGTGCGCCGGCCAGACCTGGGGCGGCCAGCGGTTCCTGTCGTTCATGCTGATGGGCGGGATGCTCGATCGCTACCCGCGTCTTCGGATCGGCGCGCTCGAGAGCGGCCACGGCTGGCTGCCGCACTGGCTGGTGCGGCTGACGCGACAGATCGACTACGTGCGCGGCTCGGTCTCTCCCGCGCTCAAGCACACGCCGCTCGAGTACGCGCAGATGGGGCGCGTCTTCGTGAGCATCGACCTGTCAGAAGGTGTGGCGCTGACGAAGGCCGCGATCGAGCTGCTGGGCGATCACGTGCTGATGTTCGCGTCGGACTACCCGCATCCGGAAACGATCTTCCCGGACCACGCCGACTCGGTGATCGCGTGGCGGCAAACGCTCGGCGA
>QHSP01000042.1 GCA_003220495.1 Candidatus Rokuibacteriota bacterium
TCAGCCTTGTAGAGGACATAGTCCATCGCGCGGAAGGACGCCTCGTTATAGACCCCCGGTCCGGACTGGAGCGCCGTCGCCTGGCCCGGGTCGTCGAAGAACCCCCAGGCCCGGAAGACGGTGAAGCCCAGGCTTTGGGCCATGGTCATGGTTTCGTCCGTGTAGTTGGTCGCGCCCCAGGTAGCGGCGGGGACCAGGTAATAGGCGTTGCTGCCCACGAAATAGAAGGGCCGACCATTCAACACGAACTGCCCGCCACTGGCCGAGACGAACCCCGAGTTGGCGGCCTGCGCCGGCGCGGCCGTGGCGAGGAGCAGCGCACCAAAAGCCACGGCGTGGACAGCTGATGCCAGAGCGCTACAACGGGTCATGCGACACTCCTTATTCTATTGAACATCGAGTGCCGAGCGACTCGAACCGGTTTCATCCTGCCACGCATTTTACGCCCACGCCCTGGGGCGAGCAGGAACGGTGCCACGCCATGTCCAGTGCGTCGCCCGAGGAAAAACATTTGCCGGGAAGGTGATTTATGAGCCCCCGGACAAGGCGCGAACGTCGCCAGAACGCGTGGTCGTCGCAGTGTGAGTGTCAGGCTGACCCGACGACCGTCGAGGAGTCGACAAACGTACGCGTCGCCTCGGCCGGCCGGTGACGGGCCCGAGGTCAGCGCGCGTCACCGCTCCGAGAGGGTTCCGACGGTGAATGAGGATCTGCCGAGGCGACGGTGATCGTCGCGGCTGCGTTCCTCCAGAGATAGAGGAGGCGCCAGTCGTTGCTGAAGACCCCGATCTTGACCGTGAACGTCCCGGCGGCGGCTGAGCCGGGCCAGGTCCAGGCGTAGGTGCGGACCTGCCCCGCGTTGAAGCTCTGCTCGGAGATGGCGTTCTGAGCGACCCTTGTGCCCGCCCCGTCATAGACCTCGATGTCGATGATGCCCGAGCCCGCCGTCGCCGAGGTGACCGGGACCGTGATGGCGATGCTCTGCCCCGGCCGGGCCGTATCGGGGCTCACCGAGACGGTCCCGACGGTGAACGAGGGTGACGACGGCGTCGGCGACGGCGAGGGCGCGCGGGAGGGTGAGACCGCTCCCCCGACCGTGATGCTGTAGGTGCTCACATTCAGTGTGCCCTTGCCCTTGAAGACCTCCGGCCCGAACTGCACGCTGTCGAGCCACCAGTCTGCGGGGAGGTCGTGGTTGTTCACGAGCCACTGGGCGAACTGCATGATGCCTAAGGTCGCCCCCTTCAGGTCCGCCGGTTCGTCGAGCAGGAATGTCGCAACCGGGGCTGAGCCACCCTTTTTCTCGATGACCTTCCACCGGTGCCCGCCGATCGTGGCGTAACCGATGGCCGGGTAGTCCGAGAAGAGCTCGCGGGAGTAGGCCAGCCAGATCATCATCTCGTAGGCGGGGTGACTCGTGCCGGGGTTGGCGGTCTTGTGGAACCAGATGTCGTAGGAGATGTTCAGTCGACACACGCGGGACCCCCCGCAAGATGAATCGGGCACGTAGTCGAAGAGCGCTGTCGTGTTGATGGGAGTTCGCGAGGAGAGCTGAATCGGCAACCCAAGCCGTGCGGGCGGAACATGCCAACCCCATTGCCACCCAAAGATGGCCGCCGCGTAGGTTGTGACGACCCAGTTTTCGCTGCGGTCAAAGTCCCAGCTGGTCGACCAGGATGTGCCGCTGTTGACTGTGATGCGCTGCCGGCCAGAGGCGCCGCCCTTGTTCCAGTGGTTGTTGAGGACGTAGACCGAGGGCGTCAACTCGATGACACAGCCATCGAACTCGCACTTTTGGGGGAACTGGGCGCTTTCGCCCTCCACCAAAACAAGCCAGGGCATGGCCGCAAGGGCCACCAAGAGGGTGAAGAGCTTCACCAGAGCGGGTTCTGGTTGGCGAGGACGTCGTCCGGCTTCCCGGCTTCGCGCAGCGTGTGCATCTTGCCCCCGTATACGAGCACCTCAGCAGGAGTGGGATGGCTCAGAAAGGCCAGGCTGCTCGCACTGTAGCCGTACGCGCCGCTCATAAAGACGCCGATCACGTCGCCGGGTGACACGTGCGGGAACGGCAGGTTCTGCGCCAGCGTGTCCAGGGGGGTGCAACATGGGCCGACGATCGTTGTCCGCTCTTCCACACGGCTGCTCCAGCGGTCGAGAACCGCGATCGGGTACGCCTTGCGCAACACCTGGCCAAAATTCCCGGTCGCGGTGATGTGATGGTTCATGCCGCCGTCGGTCACGACAAACGTCTTGCCACGCGAGTGCTTGATGTCCACCACGCGCGTGGCATAGATCCCGGCTTCCGCCACCAGATATCGCCCGAGTTCAATGACGGGCCGAGCGCGCTCCAGCATCGTGTGTTTCCGACATGACTGCACCACGCCTCGGTACCCTTCGGCAAATGCGTCCAGGTCCAGTTCTGGTAAGTCCTCGAAGTAGGGGACACCAAAGCCGCCACCAAAGTCGATGAACTCGAGCGGCTGTCCCACTTGGGTCGCCACATCGCTGGCGGTCTCTACGACATGCGCGCAATGCGCCAGCAGTCCGTCGACATCGAAGATCTGCGTGCCGCCATACACGTGGATCCCGACCACGTGTAGCCATGCGGACTTCTTTGCGAGCCGGATGGCTTCCGGGATCTGCTCCTCGTCGATGCCGAACTGCTGTGGCCCTCCTCCCATGCGCATGTAGGCGCCTTTGACGTGCTTGAGCGGGTTCACGCGAAGACCCAGAGCCGCGCGCTTCCCGGCCGCGGACGCGATGTCCGCCAGGCGCTCGATTTCTCCCAACGATTCGACGTTGATCGCCTGAATGCCGAGAGAGACCGCGGCGCCCAGTTCCGCATCGGTCTTGCCGGGGCCTGCAAACAAGGTTCGTGACGCAGGGAACCCGGCCCGTTGCGCCAGGAGCAACTCTCCAATCGAAGCGACCTCGGCGCCTACGCCCTGCCGCGCGATGAGTTGGCACACGCCCAAACTGGGGTTCGCCTTCAATGAGTAATAGAGCGACGTCTCCGGCCCCAGCACCGAGGCAACCCGCTGGATCTGGGCGATGATGGCCTCGCCGCTGTAGACGTAGCAGGGGGTGGAGACACGGCGCGTGATTTCAGCGATTGGCACCCCGGAAATGGACAAGCCATCCTGAGAGATGGCGCCAAGCACCTTGACGAGCCGCGCGAGCTTAGCCTCGGGCCACTCCATGCTTCAGCGCGCTCCTGTCGATCTTGCCAGAGGGAGTTCGCGGCAACTCGGCAAGGATCTGAACGATTTTTGGTACCACGTAGTGAGGGGCTCGCTGCAAGCACCCCGCTTTGATTTCCTCCGGTGTGCACGTGAACCCCGACTTGAGAGCCACGACCGCCACGATCTTATGGCCTGACGCTCCATCCTTTTGACCGAACACAGCCGCTTCGGCCACGGGCGGTAAGCCAGAGAGAATATCTTCCACCTCGTGCGGGCTGACTCGGTATCCGTCGCTTTTGATTTGTTCGTCACGCCTTCCCACAAAGTAGAGAAAGCCGTCTTCCCCCCGTTTGACCAGGTCTCCCGAGTACACCACGCGATCAAGGGTCGGCAGTTCCGGCGATGCGAGCGGATTTGGCTTGTACACGGCGCGGGTTTTCTCCTCGTCGCCCCAAAAGCCGAGCGCCACGGTCGGCCCTCGATGGACCAGCTCCCCTTCTTCGCCCGGCAGGCATTCCTCGCCGCGCTCGTTGAGGACCCAGATGTCGGTATTGGGGATCGCGCGACCGATGCACGCTGGTCCTCGATCAATGTGTTCAGGCGGCAGATATGTGGACCGAAACGCCTCGGTCAGGCCGTACATCAAGTAAAGCTTTGTGCTGGGCAACAAGGACCGGAGCTGCTCGAAGTGCGCCTGCGGAATCATTCCCCCCGAATTCGTGATGTACCGCAGCTCTGAAAGCGGCTGGCGCTCCAGGCTGCGCCGGTTCTGCAGGAGCAGCGTCCACACCGGTGGCATGCCAGCGAGCCCGGTGATCCGCTCTTGACGGAGGGTTTTCAGCATATCCCCGGGCAGGAGAGACCGCGGGAGGACGAGCGTTCCTCCCACGCGGACCATCGTCGTGAGCTGGCTGAGACCGTAGTCAGAACTGAACGGAAGGACGCTCAGCACACGGTCGGAAAAGGTGTTCTCCAGGTAGAGGGAGACAATCTGAGCGCCAGCGACCAGATTGCGGTGGGACAGCATGACGCCCTTCGGCCCGCCCGTAGAGCCGGACGTGTAAATAATGCTGGCGAGGTCGGTTTCAATCGCTGGCGTCTCCAGGGAACCGCTGGAGATACTTCCGAGGGCTTCCTCGAAGGACACGGACCGTTTCGCCCAGGCAAGCGCCGTGGCCGAGTGCGTGAGAAACACGGTCTCCACCTCTGGTAGCGCGGAGCCTTCGAGCTTGGCCGGATCGCTCACCAGCATCCGCATACCGCAGTTGCGCATGATGTGGGCGACCTGGGGTTCTTTGAGCAACGGATTCATGCTGACAAAGCAGCCCCCTGCCTGCGCGACAGCGAAGATGCTCACCACCGCGTCCAGAGACTTCTCCAGATACACCCCGACCCGATCCCCTCGCCGGAGGCCGGCCTTCCTCAGCGCATGAGCGAAGAGGGCGGTCCGCCGCAGCAAGTCGCCGTGGGTGCACCGTTCCCCATCAGCCACGACCGCCACCGCGTCGGGTCGTTGCTCTGCCGCGTTCCGGAGGAGGTGGAACAGGGTGAATTCGGCCAAGCTCATTCTGCCTCCAACTTCCGCTCCACGAGGGTGGCGATCGAGGATATCGAGCGGAAATTGTGCTCGTTGACCTCTTCGGGGTCGATCTCGATCCCAAACTTCTCGCCGAGAAACATGACCAACTCTACGGCTTCGAGTGATGTGAGGTAGCCGTTCTGGATGAGCGGCGTGTCAGCCGCGACCTCGTGGCCACTTCCCTTCGCGAGCTGTGTCGTGATGCAGGCATGGATTACCGCAATCACCTCCGTGCGGGGTGATCTCGACGTGCGCTCGCTCGACGTGGGCCGACGCGGCCCATCGCTAGATGAATGCATGGCTCGCCTCGCTGTCTCCAAAGCTGTAATTCCAGGCGCCTGGTCGTGTCGCAATGGTCTGTATGCCCGGGTCAGCGAACTTGACCGACAGCACAAAGTCGCCTCGCCGGATGAACCCCAACCGGCGCAAGTCGGGCACGGGCATGGCACCAGGGCTCGCAAAATAGCGGACTGTCCACGCGCCCTCGGCGCGAAGCCGCTTGACGGCGTACCGCATGAGGGAGATCGGGACCTCGACACCTGCTTCCGGCAGCGCCAGCAGGTCCAAGATCAGCCCCCGGTGAGTCTCCACTGAGAGATGGAAGACCACGTATCCCAGAAGGTTCCCGCCCCCGTCGGTCACAACTGCAATCTCTCGTGTGGGGTGCGGCGATGTCGGACCATAGCGCCACTGCAGGAACCTCAAGTCTCTGACCGGCATGGCCGGCGCACGCTGCGAGATCCGTAAGAAAAACTTCTCGAGCCGGCGGTCAAACTCTCGAAGCGGCTCCACGTGGAGCGCATTCCGACCAGCCAGCCGAACGGTATCTCTAAGACCCAGCGCGCCCGTCAGCAGCCACTGAGCCAGGAGCGGCACACGATTGAGCCTCTCGTGTTGGCGCAGCGCGCGGCCGTCGAGCACTTTGACGTAACCTACGAGGCGTCCTGCTCGTTTGGCGCCCAACCATTCCGTCACCTTGATGGTGGATGGAACGTCATCCGCGCTGACACAGTTCGCGCACGTGCGAAAGAACTGGTGCATGAGTTGAAGGCCGTAGAACCTGTATTCCGGATCGACCATATAGTCCGCAGGTGTATGCGCAGTGAGCGTGGTCCCGCCAATTCGGTAAGCAAGGGGGACAGTGTTCAGAAAACCGACGACACGGTCGTTGTCGACAAGCACCCACTTCGCACCACCGTCGAAAAAGAGATCGTTCTCACGCCCCCACTCCCAACGCGCTTCAAATCCCACCCGTGATCGTTCCGAAAAGATCTTGCCGTACAGCTCATACACCTGCTGGCGATGGCGTATCTGAAATGGCATGATCCGCACCTGCTTACTCGAGTGCGGCCCGGCCCCTGGCTCGCCTTGCTTGCCCACGGCTTCGTCGATGGACTTCAGCATCACATGCCCCGACGAGCGATCAGACGGATCCGACCGTGCCGGGTTTACCGAGAGGGAGACGCGGGATGGCCGGACCAACCTGAATCATCACTCGGCGGCTTTTTTGTCCCAGCACCCAAAAGAAAGAGCCGTCCGTCCGTGGCGACTCGTCGGCAAGGACGTCGATTTCAACACATCCCAACTCTCCCAGCCTACGAACAACCCGACGGGGAGATAGTGTTGCGCCGTGCCAGGTCTTCAAGTTCCCCAAGAATGCAGTGGGCTGCTTGACGGTCGCCCGAGCGTCAGGGCGTCGGCGAAGTCTCTCCGAAATTCGAGATACGGCATGGTAGGCGGCACGGACGTGCGGGCGAATGGCTCCGGGAAGTGCAATCAGAGTCCTGGCCTTCAGGGGAATACTCTTCCGCAGATGCAACTGAAAGAGGCCTCCCGGTTTGAGCACCCTGTACACCTCTGGAAGGTATCCAAGAGCGATCTGGTCGTTGGGCACATAGCCCAGCACGTTATAGGAGAAGCAAAAGTCAAAATAGCCATCGGGGAGGCCCGATAGATCGTAGCCGTTTCCGAGAACAAACTTAGCCTCGCGAATTCGGCATAGGGCGAGTCCACGTTCGATCATCGTTGGCGAAACGTCGACGCCCCAGATCTCGCCAAAACCCAACGCGTGGAATCCCGGGAACAACCTCCCGATTCCACACCCTAATTCGAGCATCCGCTTGCCGGACGCGCGAAACGACGATCGCTCGAGGGCCGGTGAGGTCAACGTGATCGCGTGAGCTTTCCCCTCTTCATAGAATGCACCAAGGTCGCCATCGGTGTTCCAGCCATCATCGTTCCAGCAGATGTACCGGAGATCGCCCCTGACGCGCTCATCCCAATCATCTCGCATCGTCTGTTCCCACGAGGACCTTCTAGCCGCTGATCGCTCATGTTCCATCCAGCGCCTCTCTCTCGAACTCGTCGGCACCCAGCCCACGCCGTTAAGCCCCAAGGCGCGGGCCCTGCGGGCGTTAATCAGACGCTTCGCTATCGCAAGAGCGGTGCCACGAGGGAAACTGGCCGCAACCCGCTGCGTCGCGGCCCCGGCCGTTCACTCCATTGGCAAAATTCTCCGGAATGGCTGAAACAATTGCCGACCCGGCGTGCTCCGGACGGAGGCGATCTGCCGGGGAAGGGCTTGAACTGGGTCCGCCGGGACGGTCGCCGGCCATGGCAAGGCGCTTGCGTGCCGCAGGTACGATGAACGTGGCGGCTTGCCGGCAGATCGGACCGATCCAGGCGTCGTCGCCGCCGCGCGAGCCCGGCATGGAGATCTTGGTCTGCGCCCCGTACCCGCCGTACCCGCCCCGCTTCGGCGGTGCGACGCGGATGTTTCACTTGATCCGCGTCCTCGCCCGGGATCACCGGGTGACCCTGCTCTGCTTGGCCTCCGCGGAGGAGGCCGCCGCCCTCGGGCCGCTTCGGGAGATCTGCGCCGCCGTTCACACGGTCGAGCCGCCGCCGGGTGCCCGGTGGAAGCGGCTCTACCAGCTCCGGTCTATCCTGGAGCGGCGCGTCTACGCCTCTCACGTGTACTACTCCGTCGAGATTGCGTCGCGCCTCGCGGCACTCCTCGCGCGTCACAAGTTCGATATCGCCCAGATCGAGTTCGGAGACATCGCCGGCCACTACGCCGTGCCTGACACTGTTCTCCGCGTCGTCGACGAGCACAACGTCGAATACCTCCTGCTCGAGCGCACGTGGCGTCAAGAGGCAAACCCGCTCCGCCGGCTCTACAACCGGCTCCAGGCCGAGTGGCTCCGACGCGCCGAGCTGACGAGCTGCCGGAATGCGGACGCGATCTTGACGACCTCGGCCATCGATCGCGACGTGCTGGCTCAGGACGTCCCTAGTGTCCCGATCCGGGTCGTCCCGAACGGTGTCGACACCGCCTTCTTCACGCCGGGCAGCGACCCGGTCGATCCGAACCGGCTCGTTTTCACGGGCGCCATCGACTACCGCCCGAACACCGACGGCGTGCTCCATTTCTGTGCCGAGATCCTGCCGAGGATCCACGCAGCGGAACCCGAGGCTACGTTCGCCATCGTCGGCCGGAATCCCCCCCGGCAGGTCCGCCGTTTGGCCGACCGGGTGCTGGTCACGGGAACCGTCCCGGACGTCCGGCCCTGGATGCGCCAGGCGGCGGTGTTCGTGGTCCCTCTGCGGGTCGGAAGCGGCACGCGGCTGAAGATCCTCGAGGCGATGGCGACTGGCTGCGCAGTGGTGTCCACGTCGGTCGGCTGCGAGGGGCTCGAGGTGACGCCCGGGGGCGACATCTTGATCGGGGACACGCCCGAAGCGTTCGCCGAGCAGGTCGTCCGATGCCTCCGCGACCCCGGTCTCCGTGCGCGACTCGGCGCGCAGGGGCGGGCCCTCGTGGAGCGGCGCTACCGCTGGGAGGCGATTGGCGAGGAGCTCACCGCGTTCTACCGGGAGCTGTGCAAGGCTCGCGTCGCCGTCCCGCGCCACGCCGGGCCGACCACCATCGCATGAACCTGGAGGCACTGTTCGCCGATGCACCGTCTATAAGACGACCGCTCGGGAACCGGTCTTGACGCGAACCGCGACTCCGGCCCGGCTGCGTACCGCTGCGGCCAGCAGCCGAAGGTCGAGCGCGCGAGTCCGCATCTCGGTGTAGAGCCGGTCGAGCGCGAGTCGGCCGTCCCGCTGGGGACGTGAAGGAGTGAAGTGCCCGAGCGTCACCAATCCTGGTGGCGCCAGATCGGGCTCACCGCGAGCCCTGAGCGCGTCGACCTCGGCGGAGCTCCGCGGCGTGGTGCCGACCCACTGCAGATCGCCTCGGAGGATGCTCCAGAGATATGGAAGGCGCTTGCAGCCCCATCGGCTCAACATCCTCCCACACGGGCCACGCACGGCGAAGGAGCAGAGCCTGACCGGCCACCCCCGGGCGCCGACCACCTCGCGCCGGTGAAATGGCCGCCCGTGGGTTTCCAGGATCAATGCAAGTAGGATCAGGCCCCACATCGGCGCCGCTGCGACAAGCACGAGCGCGGCGAGTAGATTGCCGAGCAGGAGATTCCTCGGGGCGACCAGCGCCGGTGTGCGCGTGTCGACCAACAGACACGGGTCCCGCACGTCGATCCATGTCGTCGGCTGGGCAAGTCCCACACCGCCCGGCGTGACGACCGCATCCTCGAGACGGAGGCCACCGCCGACGTGCGTCCGCGCCGTCACCACCGATTGGCGAATCGTCGAGGCCTCGTCCACGATCGCCTCGTCACCGATCACGGCGCTCGCCAGCAGGGCGCCGCGGCCTACGACCGCGTTCGTTCCCACGAGCACAGGCGCCGACAGCCGAGCACGAGGATGAATCGACGCGCCACGGCAGACACGGATCCCGGGTTCGATCTCCACTCCGGGGACGACCAGACCCGGCAGCTCGCCAGCGAGCGCGCGTTGGTTCGCCTGGAGGAGCTCAGCGAGTGTCCTGATAACCACACCCGGCCCGCTGGTCACTTGTCCGTACACCGGGAGCCTTGCCTCGAGCAGCCTCGGGACCAGGTCGGCGACGAGATCCGCCGGCCGGTCGAGCCGCGGCAGATGCCGCAGTGCGGATGGGCTCACAACGGCGAGCCCCGCCAGGCCGAACGAGCCCATTCTCGGCAGGCTTGGGAGCAGGACGCGATTGTCATCCGTGAGGTCCAAAACGCCATCGGCCGCGGTGGTCGGCTTGACCAACAGAGTGAGCGCGGCGTCGTGGGCGCGGTGGAAGGCGCTGGCTTTCGCTAGATCGGCGGGAACCAACGCCGTGCCGGCGGCGAGCACGAACGGCTCCGTCCATGACGCGGCGATCCGCCGCGCGCTGCCGGCAGTGCCGAGGGGGGTGCGCTCGAGCACGTAGTCGAGCCGTAGCCCGAGTCGCGTGCCGTCCCCGAGGCATGCTTCCAGGGGATAGGGGTAGTGGTGCAGGGCCAGAGTCGCGGACTCGACTCCGTGGCGGACCAGCATCTCAAGGAGATGCTCGATCACCGGGCGGTTCACCACCGTGAGCAAAGCTGCCGGACGGTCCCGCGTGAGCGGCCACAGACGGGTGCCCGCGCCTCCAGCCAGGATTACTGCCTTCACGATGCGGTGTCTCCCTCGAGCAGGCGGCCCGCGGCCCGGAAGGGCTCACGCGGAACTTTCGCGACCACAGGGCCCGCTGCGCGGTCCGTCAGCGCCAGGATTTCGCACGCTTGAGAGATGTCGTTGCACATCTCGAAGAGGAGATGAAGCTGCATGATTTCGAGGAGGATCCGTACCTCGGGGCGCGATCCGACTAGGCACAGCCTGCCGCGGCGACGCTCCGCATCCCGGAGGAGCGACACCAACGCGCCGAACCCGCTGGAGTCCACGTGGGGGACCTGACTGAGATCGACCGCGATGAACGGCGGGCTCGCCGCTTCGAGCAGGCGGCGGGCCGTTCGGAGGAACGCCGGGGCAGCCCCACTGACCAGATCGCCGTCGAGCGCGATGACTAGCACAGAATCGATCTCACGGGCAGTGACCTTCATCGCCCCTCTCTCCCTTCGACTGTCCACCTTCGATCTCTACCGTCGACCTCATCCCATGGCCCTCAGAGTCCGTTCGTCGGCTCAGCTAGGACGCTCCCTTACCGGAGAGGACCGCGGGAATGGTGCGCGCCAGGATCTCGAGATCGAGCCCCAGGGTCTGGCGCTCGATATACCTGATATCGAGCTGCACTTGCCCATGGAAGTCGATGTTGCTGCGCCCCGAGACCTGCCAGAGACCCGTGATTCCCGGTACAGCGGTGAGCCGCCGCCGATCGGCAGGATCGTAGAGGGCGACCTCCGAAGGAACCGGCGGACGAGGCCCGACCAGAGACATCTCTCCGCGAAGGACGTTGACGAACTGTGGCAGCTCGTCCAGAGACAATTTGCGGCAAACGCGCCCGACCCGGGTGATGCGTGGGTCCTTGCGAATCTTGAATAGAATCCCGTCGGGCATCTCGTTGAGCGCCATGAACGCGGCCTTGCGCGCCTCGGCGTCTGGCACCATCGACCGAAACTTGTACATCACGAACGGGCGGCCGTTGCGCCCCACCCGTATCTGCCGGAACAAGACGGGGCCGCCGTCTGAGAGCTTGATGGCGAGTGCGATCGTGGCGAAGAGGGGGGCACCCAGGGTCAGAGCCGCGGCCGCCCCGACGACGTCCACGCCGCGCTTGAGGTGTGCCGCGAGCCAGATGCGGGACCGCCACGCGAGCCGGCGGACCGTCCGCGACGCGATCTGCCGGCGGCGTGCCGAGCCGAGTCCGCCGCCGGCAAGGCGGTGATACCGCTCCTGGAGCAGCTGGACCTGGTAGGGACTCACGGCGCGCTCGCTGCGGGACCCACGGGTCGCCTCATATCGCCCGTCGCCCGGTCGGCGTCCATTCGGCCCTTCCACGGCGCGTCACCCGGGCGCAGACCGCGACCTTGTTGAGCACGTATCGCGGTGCGCAGTAGATGAGGGCCAGATAGGTCCGCGCCGGAACCCCGGCCAGTGCGCAGCCAGCAAGCGCATAGAAGGTCTGGGCCACGAGCAACCCGCCCCAGCAGGCTGCGGGGGCGAAAGGACCGCCGGCCAGCCACGCGATCGCGTGCGCGGTCGCCATCAACGTTGTGCCGGCTGCCAGCAGGGCGAACGGCGGCGTTGCAAGATCGAGCGCAGCGTCGAGGCACGTCCAGGACCGAAGGCGCACTGCCGCCCGCAGGAGCGCCGGCAGGTACGCGCGGGCGATCTCGAGCCGCCCGCCCTCCCACCGGAGCTCCTGGTTCTCGGCCGCCTCGAAGGTGGGCTCCATGACCGTCGCGACCACGGCGTCCGGGACGAAACCCACGTGACCCCCCGCGAGCACGAGCTGGAGGTGATATTCCTGATCTTCAGCCACTGAGCACGTCTGCCACGTGGCGCGGCGGAGCGCGACGCGCGTCAGGCAGACGCCGTTGCCACGGAGGCCGGCCGAGGCCCCAAGCGCCTGCCGGCCAAGCGGCCGCAGATAGTAGATGAGCGCGACGTCGGCGGCCATGAGCGCGGTGCGCCAGCTCTCGTGCGGGTTCGCGACGCTGACGTGACCCTGGAGCGCATGGGCTCCGCGCTGGAGCTCGCGGTCGAAGGCCCGTAACAGTGTGGGAACCGGCTGAGAGTCGGCGTCGAGGATCACGAACGCGTCGTGGCGGTCTTCAGCCAATAGCGAAGCGAAAGCCCACCGCAGCGCGAAACCCTTTCCACCGCGCGCGCCCTCGGTATGCTCGAGCACCCGTGCATGACCGACGCGCGCGAGGCTGGCCGTCCCGTCGGTGCAGTGGTCGGCGACCACCACGATCTCGTACAACTCTCGCGGGTATTCGAGCCGCTCGAGGCTCCGCAGCAACACCGGGAGCGTGAGTGCCTCGTCGTGGGCCGGGATCACTACCGCGAACCGATGTCGCGGCGGCGGGGCGGCGCCAGTCGGCTTCCGTCGCGGGTGACCGACAATCGCCGCGCCGGTGAGAAGCGCGAGGTAGCCGGTGAACACGCCGGTCGACAGGACGAGCGTGAACCCGAGCAGGCTGAAGACGGCGAGCAGGATCTCCATTAGCCGTAGTTCGCGTAGAAGTATCGGTCCCGGGTCAGGCGCACGTGGTTCAGCACGAGGCCCAGGATTTTGGCGCCCTGGAGCTCCAGGCGGTCACGGGCCACCCACACCGCTTCGACCGGCGTGGCGTGCGCCCGCGTCACGAGCAGCACACCGTCGACAATGGGTGCCAGGACGGCTGCGTCCGAGGCCGGAAGGACCGGGGGCGAATCGATCACGACCCACCGATACTGTTCTCTCAGGTCGTTCAGCAGGTCGCTGAGCCGCTCGGACGAGAGTAGCGCGGCTGGATCGGCGGGCCGTGGCCCAGTGGGTAGGAACGACAGGTTCGAAACGCCGGTGGGCACGATCACGGAGGCCGGGGCGTCCCCGCGAGCGAGAACCGTCGACAGCCCGACCTTCGGAAACTCAAGGTCGAACGCATGGTGACACACTGGCTGGTGGAAGTCCCCGTCGATCAGCAGCACGGGGTGGCCGGTCTTGGCCAACGCCGCCGCCAGGTTCACGGCGATGAAGGACTTGCCCTCGGACGGCTGGGCGCTCGTCACGAGGATCGTCCGCGGCGCGGTCTCGGCGCCCCGCTTGAGGACGGTTGCCCGAATGGAGCGGAACGCTTCGCCGGCGATCCGTTCCGGCCGCAGCTGGTTTTCCCTGACCAGACTCTGGAGATCGTCGAGAGGGGCCAGCATCCGGCGCGTGAAACCGCGGATGGCTGGCACAGTCCCGACGCTTGGGAGCTGGGTGATCAAGTCGACTTCACGGGCGCTGCGCAAGGTCGTGTCGCCGAGCTCGAGCACAAACGCCAAGGCCAGCCCGCCCACGAGGCCCCCAGCCAGCGCGAGCATGAGGTCGCGCTGGTGGTTCGGCGTCACTGGCGTACGAGGCCGCTCCGCAGCGTCGATGACCTTGATGTTCGCGACCCGCACCTGGGCCGACAGCTCGAGCTCCTTGAGACGCTTGGTGAGCTCGCTCTGGACCTCGTTGTCGAGGCGGTCCTTGGCGTAGGCGAGATCCGCCTCCAGCTCCATCATCTTCGGGTGCTGCGGTCCGTAAACCGTGCGCGCGCGAGCGACCTCACGCTCGAGGTGCGAGAGGTCTGCCTTCAGCGTCCGGAGGAGGTCGCCACCGACAGCGGCCGCGACGGCGTACGGGTCCACGGTGGCGGGAGTGCCACTCGACCCCTCGCTCCGCGAATGGAGGCTGGCGAGCGCGCTTTTGAGCCACCGAGTCGCGAACTCCGAAACCTCAAGGCCCTCCTGGCCGGCGGCGCGTATGTATTCTTTCGCGATGCGGTTGGGGATGGCGGCGGCCAGCGCCGGATCGGGGACTCTGGCGGTGATCTGGACCATTCGGGTTCTCTTGACCTGCGATACGTTGATGTACGACTCGAGACCGGCCGGGCCCGGCTGGGCGTTGGCGAACGCCGGATGGTGATTGAGGTCGAGCGCGGCCTCGACGCGAGCCAGCAGGCTACGGCTCCTGATCCGTTCGTACTGGGTGTTGTAGTAGGCCTCGAAGACCCGCTCGTTGAATCGTATGTCTTCCTGGGGCGCCAGTTCTGATGGGATGCCAGTGAACGCCACGGCCCTCGGGCGCTCTGGATCGATCTGCAGCACCGTCGTCGCCTCGTATATCGGCGTCGTGGTGTAGCTCCAGAGCGCGACCGCTGCCACCACCGCCGCGGTGAACGCGACAATCAACCAGCGGCGATGAACGATGATGTCCCAGAGGCTTCGTGACGGTCGGCGGGGCGCCGCGGCATCCGCCGGCTCCCCGCCAGGGAACTGGAAGGCCTGGACCACCCCGTTCTGCGAGGACAGCTGCAGTCGGCGTTCCATGTAGGGGGTCATGGGACGAGGCCGATGCTGAGCAGGCGCGCCAGGACATCGAGGATCGTGTAGCCGACGACCTTCGCTCTGCTCGCCGGGACGACTACCACGTCGTGCGGCCTGAGGGGCAGATCCTTGGTTGTGTCCCCCTCCAGGATCGAGTCGAGATCCAGGCCGGTGAGCTCCTCGCGATGCCCGGTCTCGGTGGTTCGGACGATCGTGACTCGATCGGACGCGCGCTTGGTCACACCGCCAGCCTCGGCGATCGCCTTGGCGACTGTCGTGCCCCGGCGCAGCGTGTACGCCCCGCGCTTCTCCACCTCGCCGCTGACATAGAACGTACTGGCTTCCGGGACGTACACGGAGTCGCCGGGCTCCAGCATCACACCGCCGCCCTGCCCGGCCCGGAACAGCCCGTCGAGGTCGACCTCGAGCGGCTGCGGCTCGTCGCTTCGGGGTTTCGCCCGCAGGACATACGCGACGCGGCCCGCGTTGTCGCGCGCGCCGCGCGCTTCGGACAGGGCATCCCGGAGCGTGACCTCGTTGGTGCGGATCGGGTATGCGCCGGGCTGGTTCACAGCGCCGACCACCGAGAACTGGCGTCCCCGGAATTCAGAGACCGTCACCGTGACACGGGGATTCTTCAGATACGCTGGCTTCAGCGCGCTCTCGATGGCCGTCTCGATGTCGCGTCCCGTACGGCCGGCGACCTGAATCTCTCCGACCAGCGGCAGCGTGATGGTGCCCCTCTCGCTGACTCGCGCCGTCCGGGTGAGGTCGTCATGGCCGTGAATCTGGACGAACAGCTGGTCACGTGGCGCCACGTGGTAATCCCCCATGTCGGCCGGAGCGACTGCCGGACGGACCGGCTCGGACGGGGGCGTGAATTCGGGGCGCGAGAGCGATCCAGGCAGGGCTGTCGGCGTGGCGGTTGGCGCCGCCTTTGTCTCGCGAGGCGAGGCCGGCGCGGTTGCGCGTGTCGCCGGGCTCGTCGCGCATCCGGCGGCGAGCGCCACGACGAACAAGCTCGCAAGCGATCCATGCATGACAGCCACCTCCTGGCTGCCGGGGAGCTGCAAGGGGGATGCCCGTCGCTCCAGGGGACGCGCGACCCGTGTTCCCTGGCACGCTGGACCGCGCGGGCGACGGGGAATCGGGACTCCCGGCGTGCATCGGTCTGCGCCGGCGAAATCGCTCGGGACTCACAAAGTTGCCGGCGAAGCGGCAAAAATTGCGTACGCGACTCGTCGCGGGCCGGGCGAGCTCGTCATCGGCTCGGTCAATGCCTCCGAGAACCTATTGATGGTCTCGATCGGGGTTGAACCGGAGGGACCCAGCCGCCGGTTGTCTGCGATCCCGACGGCGTCGTGCACGATCTGGCTCAGAGCCCACGCCAACGAGCTGCTCGGCCAGGCGCAAGCCCGCGAACTGCCTAATGCGTCGCACCGTACTATCCGCCGCCGCTCGACCACATTGACCGATCCCCCACGAGCTTCGCGCCCGTGCTTCCATGAGCTGGGCGTCACCGAAGATCGTGGCGAGGAGCGAGCAGAGCAGATGGAGACATGCGGGAACCCACCGGCTCCGATTACTGGATCCATGGGATTGTCGGCACGAGCGTCTAGGCACACGTTATGCGAGGGAGCGGAGAGGCATGCTGGTAGGAACGAACTCCGTACTCGGGAAGCCGACGGTCGAGTTCCGGGAATCAGACGCCAACTGCCTCGACATCGGCCTCATCAATAACATGCCGGACGCGGCCCTCGAGGCGACGGAACGGCAGTTCGACTCCCTTCTCGACTCGGCGGCCGATGGCATGCTGGTGCGCCTGAGGGTCTACGGGATGCCCGACGTTCCTCGAACGGAGTCCGGCCGCCGTCACGTGGACAGCTTCTATTCCGACATCAAGGAGCTCTGGGACCGCCATCTCGACGGCCTCATCGTGACCGGCACGGAGCCGCGGGCGCAGAACCTCATGGACGAGCCATACTGGGGAAGCCTGACGAGAGTCCTGGAGTGGGCCGAGCACAACACGCATTCGACTGTCTGGTCCTGCCTGGCTGCGCATGCCGCGGTGCTCCACATCGATGGCATCGGCCGGCGAGCGCTCAGCCACAAACGGTTCGGAGTCTTCGAGTACGCGCGGATGTCAGATCACCGATTGACGGTCGACACCCCACCCCAGCTGCCGATGCCCCATTCCAGGTGGAACGATGTTCCGGAGGACGTCCTGACGTCGTGCGGCTATCGCGTGCTCACGTGGTCGGCCGATGCGGGCGTCGACGCCTTCGTCAAACAGCGGAGAAAGAGCCAGTTCGTCTTCCTCCAAGGCCACCCAGAATACGAAGCGAATACGCTGCTGCTTGAATACCGCAGAGACATCAGGCGCTTCCTCGGCCATGAGAGAGAGACCTACCCGACAATGGCGCAGGGCTACTTCGACAAACCGACCGTCGAGGCATTGGCCGCGCTGCAACGGCGTGCTCTGGCGGATCGAAGCGAGGCGCTGCTCGAGGATTTCACGACCATCCTGGCACGGGCACGAGTGACCAACACATGGCGTCCAGGCGCGACGCGAATGTATCGCAACTGGCTGTTCGACATGTGCGCCCAGAAGGCCCGACGAGTGAGGGCGAGGCAGTGGCGCTGACCCGGGGGCCCCCTCCTGGCTCGCGGCACGGCTCAGCCTCTTGAGTTTCAGAGATCCACTGGCTGGACTGTGGGGCCAGACCCCCGCAGTTCCGAGCAGTAACGAGGGACGCACGGAAAGCTGAGATGGGGACGTGACGACCAAGCCATCGAACACAACGCCGATCCAAGAGCGCGTCGAATGGACGATCGAGAGACTGATCGCGTCCTGCCCGGACCCGGCCCAGCTCTCGCCCGAGGAACGCCGCGGGATCATCGCGCGCTACGCCGCAGTGCTCGAAGGGAATTTTATCTACTGGATGACCGCCGCCTATCTCTCCGTCGCGTCGGATGAAGCCCACGCGATCGTCCAGGACAACCTCCGTGAGGAAGTCCGCGACAATCATCCTGGGATGCTTCGACGCTTCGCCATGGCCGCTCGGGCCCTTCCGACGGATGTGGATGCGCTGGCCGTCTGGCCGGCGCTGGAGAGCGTCCGCCGATTCGTGGCGGGGCTCTCGGGCGTGAAGATCGTGCTCATGATGACCTTCTTCGAAGGGTTCATCAGTCGGTTCATGCCGTATCTGGCAGAGCTCGCGGCGAGCCAGGGCTCGGCGGAGCGGGAATATACGGATGTTCACGGCGTCGTCGACATCGAGCACACACAAGGACTCTTCCGCGCGTCCGAAGCCGAGATGACGCTGATGAACGATGAGTGTCCGCCTGCGGAAGAGCTCTTCGAGGGGCTGGAGCTCCTTCAGACGCTGATCCAGAGCATCCTTCGTCTCGGGGTCCCGGGCGTCTCGGTGTCCGGGGCCGGCCTCACTCGCGGTGACCAAACATGGCGAGTTCCGAATATGCCAGGTCCCCGAGACGCGGTGGATGAGGTCCCTTGAAGTATTTGGGATGTGGGCTGAGATACCGGCCAATGAGCCCGCGGATCGGGCCGTTCGCGTCGAGCATGACCAGCGGGCATCCTCGCCGCGCGAGGAAGCGTCCCAGCGGCCCGGCAAACCGGACGAAGTCTTCGAGAGCGCGGCAATAGACGAGATATGCGATGGGCACGAAACGGAACCGGCGGAGCCTGAAGATGAATGGGTGGCCGCGGTTCGCCGAGCTGCAGACCACGCTCACGCAGCCATACCGCGCGTGGGCCAGCAGTAGTTGGAACTCGGACGGCGACAGGTCCTCTCGCGCGCCCGTATCGGATTCGACGGTCTGGACGCGAGCGCCATACGACCGCGCCGAGAGCGCCGGGATGGCCACGAATCGCCCGCTGCAGTACCGCGTGAACCCCTGCGCTTCGAGTATGGGGGGTGTATGAGGCGCGGGCGAGATATTGAAATACGTGACACGCTCTGGCCGCAGCGCATAGGCCGCCAGCATCGCTGCGTGACTCCTGAACGCGGGCTCCACGTACCAGCTGGACAGATTGCATCGGATTCTCACGTCTCCGTCGACGGGGATGGACGAATGTATTCGAAGCGTGACTCCAACCGGAGTGCCGGCGCTCTCGAGCAGATAGCCGTACTTCGGGAACCCAGACGGCGTCGGGTGTTGCGACAGGCGCTCGATCGCGCGCCGAAAGTACTGCGAGTTGCGGCCCGGGAAGCCGCGCTCGAGGAGAGCGATGATCCCGTCGGTATCGCTCTCCAGTATCTCACGACAACGGATCCGCTGCGGTGGTCGCAGCGCCATGAGGGGCAACATACTCACATTGTCCTCGAAGGGCAATCACGAACGACGGGGGAGGCCTCAGCGCGATGTCAGTGAGAACCGACGTCGTCTCACTATTCGAGCAAGTCGCCGCGCAGCAGAAGAAGAAATTGGCGCCACTGTTGGATGAGCTCGTCCTGCTTGACTCTGGGCTCGACTCGCTATGCCTCGCGATCATCGTCGCCCGGCTCGAGGATACGTTGGGGGTCGATCCGTTCACCGCCGCCCAAGACGCCGACTTTCCGGTGACCCTCGGCGAGTTCATCAGATTCTACGACGATGCCGTGCGATGACCCGAGCTCGCTGTGGAGCTCGTTGAGCGCCGGGTGCCTGGCCCAATGCGTGCTTCACGGCGCCGAGGCGAGCGTGACGTTGGCGGATCTGAGTCACGGCTCGAGTCTCGGCGGCCGACTGGAGGAGCTCCGCGGGCGGTCGGTCCTTGTCGTGACCCGGCACCAGCTCACCGCGGCATTGGCGCTGGTCGAGCTCGACGGCATCGCCGGGCGACTCGTGCTGTGCCCTCCGAATCTTCCGATCGAGCATCTCGCGTTCGTCGTCGCGACGGCGGCGGTGGACGCGCTCGTAACTGACCAGGCCGCGGCCGCGGTCGAGCCGCTGGACATTGGCCGTCTCGTCACGTGCAACCCGAGGATCACAGGTGCCGAGCCAGAGCGGAGCGCCCGCCACCGGACGGAATGGGTCCTGCTCACATCCGGCACGACAGGGCAGCCGAAGCTCGTCGCGCACACGTTGTCGAGCCTGACCGCGGCGATCCGAGACGGCGGGACGCCGCCGCGATCTTCGGTATGGAGCACCTTCTATGACATTCGCCGGTATGGCGGCTTGCAGATTTTTCTGCGCGCGCTCCTCGGCGGGGGATCGCTGGTGCTCTCGAGCGCCGAGGAATCGACGGCGGACTTCCTGGACCGGGCCGGAACGCACGGCGTGACCCACATCTCCGGGACTCCGTCTCATTGGCGTCGGGCCCTCATGAGCCCGGCGGCTCGCCGGATCTCGCCTCGCTACGTTCGTCTGTCGGGAGAGATCGCCGACCAGGCGATCTTGGACCATCTCCGGCTCGTCTATTCGGAGGCCAGGATCGCCCACGCCTTCGCCTCGACGGAGGCCGGTGTCGCGTTCGCCGTGGACGATGGTTTCGCCGGCTTTCCGGCGAGCCTGCTCCACCGGCCAGGCGTCGAGGTCCAGATGAAGGTCGGGGCCGGCTCGCTCCGAATCCGGTCAGCCGGAAACGCAATCCGCTACCTGGGCTGCCCGGCAGAGCTCCTCGCGGACGCCGACGGCTTCGTCGACACCGGCGACCTGGTCGACCTGCGTGGCGACCGGTACTACTTCATCGGCCGGCGGGGCGGAGTCATCAACGTCGGCGGTCTGAAAGTCCATCCAGAAGAGGTCGAGGCGGTGATCAATCGCCACCCCAGGGTATGGATATCCCGCGTGCGATCGAGAAAGAGCCCCATCACAGGGGCGCTCGTCGTCGCCGACGTGGTCCTGAAGACCGCGCCCGAGCCCGCGCATGGCCGGGTGGGGCTCGAGCACGAAATCCTGCGGCTCTGCCGCGAGGCGCTTGCGCCGCACAAAGTCCCGACGGCGATCGACTTCGTTCCCACCCTGGCCGTCGCCGCGTCCGGCAAGATGGCGCGCGCCAATGCGTAACGTCGTCGTGACGGGCGGAAGCCGGGGCCTGGGGCTGGGCATCGCCCGCAAGCTCACGGCGGCGGGGTACCGCGTGATTGCCATAGCACGAAAGGAGAGCAATCAGCTGACGTCCGCGATGGAGGAAGCCGAACGCGACGGTCCCGGACTGCTCCACTTCGTCCCGTTCGATCTGGCCGAGATCGGGGAGATCCGCCGGCTGGTCACGACGTTGCGGAAAGACTTCGGCCCGATCTACGGGCTCGTCAACAACGCGGCCATCGCGTTCGACGGCGTTCTCGCCATCATGCACAACTCGCAGATCGAGCACCTCGTGCGTGTGAACACCCTGTCGCCGATCGTCCTCACCAAATACATCGTGCGCTCGATGATGGCCGACGGAGGCGGACGGATCGTGAACGTCGCCTCGGTCGTC
Organism: Candidatus Rokuibacteriota bacterium; assembly: GCA_003220495.1. Lineage (GTDB taxonomy): Bacteria > Methylomirabilota > Methylomirabilia > Rokubacteriales > CSP1-6 > AR31. Next base: position 21,047 of record QHSP01000042.1, read on the forward strand.
GGCTTCACCGGATACAGTGGTCTTTCGGTCTACGCGGCGACCAAGGCGTCGATGCTCGGCTTCACCCGGTCGCTCGCGCGCGAGGTCGGGCGTCTGGGCGTGACCGTCAATTCAGTCGCGCCCGGCTTCGTGGACACCGCGATGACACAGAACCTCGACGCCGAGCAACGGCAGCAAATCGAGCGGCGCAGCGCGCTGCGCCGTCTTCCCGACGTCGACGACGTGGCGAACGCGGTCGAGTTCATTCTGAGCGACAAGGCGAAGAGCATCACGGGGACCGTGATCACGGTCGACGCCGGCAATACGGCATGAAGACTCTCGGCGATCGTTCGACCATCACACCGTGGCTGCGGGCGCTCGAGCTGACGGCGCCGATCGCGAAGAATCCTCGTCGCATTCTGCCGACGGTGATCGAGGAGCTCGCCGAGCAATTCGGTTCGGCGCCGGCGCTCCTGTCCGACCACGAGCGCCTGAGCTATCGCGAGCTCGGGGAGCGGTCGAACCGATATGCGCGCTGGGCCCTCGGCCAGGGTCTCGACGAGGGCGACGTGGTGGGTCTGTTCATGCCGAACCGGCCCGAGTACCTGGCGATCTGGCTCGGGATCACGCGCGTCGGCGGTATCGTGGCGCTGCTCAATACGAACGTGACCGGTTCCGCACTCGCCCATTGCGTCGATATCGTCGCACCCAAGCACATCATCGCGGCGGCGGAGCTGATCGGGCCGTTGAGCGCCGCGCTGCTCGGCCGCGAGGCGGCGGTCAAGATCTGGGCTCACGGCGCCGGCAGCGACGAGTTCCCGCGCGTCGATTGCGACGTCGAGCTCCCGCCAGCCGAGATGCTGCGCGATGCCGCGCGCCGTCGGCCGACCCTCGACCATCCCGCGCTCTACATCTATACGTCGGGGACGACCGGACTGCCGAAAGCCGCGACGGTGAGTCATTTTCGGCTTATGCAGTGGAGCCATTGGTTCGCCGGGATGATGGACGTGCGCCCGCGCGATCGGCTGTACAACTGCCTGCCGATGTATCACAGCATCGGCGGCGTGGTGGCGACCGGGGCGCCGCTGGTGGCCGGCGGGTCCGTGGTCCTCGGGCAACGCTTCTCGACGAGCCGCTTCTGGGACGACGTCGTCGAGTGGGATTGCACCCTCTTCCAGTACATCGGCGAGATGTGTCGGTACCTCGTGAACAGCCCGTCGCACCCGCGGGAGCGCGAGCACCGGCTCAGGATCTGCTGCGGCAATGGGCTGAGGCTCGAGGTGTGGAACGCCTTCCAGCGCCGCTTCCGCATTCCGCGGATCCTGGAATTCTATGCTGCGACCGAAGGCAACGTCTCGCTGTTCAACGTCGAGGCCAAGCCCGGCGCCATCGGCCGTATTCCGCCGTTTCTCGCCCATCGATTCCCGGTGGCGGTCGTGCAATTCGATGTCGAGCGAGACGAGCCCGCCCGCGACGCGCGAGGATTCTGCGTTCGCTGCGGCCCGAACGAAGTCGGCGAGGCGATCGGCAGGATCCCGGAGGATCCCTCGAGCGTGAGCGGTCGCTTCGAGGGGTACACCAGCCGGGAGGCGTCGGAGAAAAAGATCCTCCGCGGCGTGTTCGAGCCGGGCGACGCCTGGTTCCGCACCGGTGACCTGATGCGAAGGGACGCGGGAGGCTATTTCTACTTCGTCGACCGTATCGGTGACACGTTCCGCTGGAAGGGCGAGAATGTGTCGACCGCGGAGGTCGCCGAAACGATCGCCGCGTGCCCCGGCGTGACCGACGCGCTGGTCTACGGCGTGACCATTCCCGGGGCGGAGGGGCGGGCCGGGATGGCCGCGATCGTGGTCGGCCCGGGCTTCGACCTCGTCGCGTTCCGGCGGTACCTCGTCGAGCGCCTGCCCGACTACGCCCGTCCGCTGCTCCTGCGTATTCGTGACGAGATCGAGACGACGCCGACGTTCAAGCCAAAGGCACGGCGCCTCGCCCAGCAAGGCTATGACCCGGCCGTCGTCGGCGACCCCATCTATGTCGATGACCCGGTCCGCCGCGCATTCGTTCGGCTCGATCAGGACGGATATCTCCGAATCCAGGCCGGCCCGGTGCGCTCTGATCGGGCCGAGTCGCCCGCGAGGTGAATCCATGAAAAGCGAGACGATCGCCATCCATGCCGGCTACGAAGTCGATCCGACGACGAAGGCGGTGGCCGTACCGATCTACCAGACCGTCGCGTATGCGTTCGACAGCGCCGACCACGGCGCTGCGCTCTTCGATCTCGAGGTCGAGGGATTTCGCTACAGCCGCATCGGCAACCCGACCACGGCGGTGCTGGAGCGGCGGGTGGCCGCGCTCGAGGGAGGAGTGGACGCGCTGAGCGTCAGCACCGGGCAGGCGGCGCTCAACTATGCTGTGCTCAACGTCAGCCAGCTGGGGAGCAACATCGTGTCGGTTCCGCAGCTGTATGGGACCACGTACACGCTCTTCGCCCACATCCTGCCCGGTCAGGGCGTCGAAGTCCGGTTCGCGGAGTCCGATCACCCGACCGCCATCGAAAGGCTGATCGACGACAAGACGCGGGCGGTCTTCTGCGAAAGTGTCGGCAACCCGGCGGGCAACATTTGCGACATCGAGGCGCTCGCACGCGTGGCCCACGCACACGGCGTGCCGCTCATCGTCGACAACACGGTCGCGACACCCATCTTGCTGCGGCCGATCGAGTACGGCGCGGACATCGTGGTGCATTCGCTCACCAAGTTCATGGGCGGGCACGGCACGACGCTCGGCGGAATCATCGTCGACGGTGGCAAGTTCGCCTGGCGGGAGCACGATGAACGGTTCCCAATGTTCAACCGACCGGACGCCTCCTATCACGGGCTGGTCTACACCGAGCGCTTCAAGGAGGCCGCGTACACTGCGCGGTGCCGCAGCGTCTACCAGCGCACCACTGGGGCCGTGTTGTCGCCGCTCAGCGCCTTTCTCCTGCTCCAGGGCATCGAGACGGTGGCCCTGCGGGTCGAGCGCCACGTCGAGAACGCCAGACGCGTCGCCGAGTGTCTGCGCGCCGATCACCGGGTGGACTGGGTCAACTACGCCGGCTTCGCCGAAAGCCCCTATCACGCGCTCGCGCAGAAATATTTCGGCGGCCGTGCCTGCTCGCTGCTGACCTTCGGCGTCAAGGGAGGCTTCGAGGCAGGCAAGAAGTTCTACGACGCGCTCCGGCTCGTCAAACGGCTCGTCAATATGGGTGACGCCAAGTCGTTGGCCTGTCATCCGGCCTCGACGACGCATCGGCAGATGACGGTGGACGAGCAACGCAAGGCGGGGGTGACCCCGGAGACGATTCGGCTGAGCATCGGCATCGAGCACATCGACGACATCGTGGACGACCTCGATCAAGCGCTGCATGCCGCGTGCCCCGAGCGCCGATCACTGCTGGCCGCGGGCTAGCGCTCGCGTGAAAGCCTTCAGACGGCGATGACGTTTGACGACGTCCGGAGCGCGGTGGCGAAACTCGAGGCCCAGATCGCGAGCGGCCCCATTGTCCCGACGGTGACGCCAGACGAGATCCGTTGCCACCTCGCCGCGCGGTATGACTTTACGAGGCCGCTGGATCTCGACGACGTCGGCGCGGACGTCGAACGGATGCTGCGAACATGGCAGGTGCACGTCACCCATCCGCGTTACTTCGGCCTCTTCAACCCGAGCGTGACGCTCGCGTCGGTCGTCGCGGACACGCTCGTCGCGATGTACAACCCGCAGCTGGCGACCTGGCGGACCTCGCCGGCGGCGAACGAGATCGAGCGGCACACCCTGGCATGGCTGACGGGCAAGTTCGGCTTTCCGGCGAGCGCCGTCGCGAGCTTCACGAACGGCGGCGCGGAGGCGAATCTCTCCGCGGTCATCGTCGCGCTGACGCGGAGCTTCCCAGAGTACGGTGACGACGGGCTTCGGCGACTCGGCGCGGCGCCGGCGATCTATCTCTCGGACCAAGCCCATCATTCGTTCGACAAGATCGCGCACATGACTGGGCTGGGGCGCCGGGCGATGCGCACGGTCGCGACCGACCGTGACCTCAAGATGGACCTCGACGAGCTTGCTCGCCGTGTCGCGGAGGACCGCCGACACGGGTTCGCGCCCTTCATGGTCGTCGGGACCGCCGGGACGACGGCAGCCGGCGTGATCGATCCGCTTGCGGATCTGGCGAGTTTCTGTCGCTCGCAGGGGCTCTGGTTTCACGTCGATGCGGCGTGGGGCGGCGCCGCGATCATCTCGCCGCGCCTCAGGGGCCATCTCGGCGGGATCGAGGCCGCCGATTCGATCACCTGCGACGCGCACAAATGGTTTTCAGTCCCGATGGGCGCCGGGATGTTCTTCTGCCGGCATCCCGACGCGGTGGGCGAGGCCTTCCGTGTGGAGACCTCGTACATGCCCGGAAAGACGGCCGGGCCGGTCCTCGATCCGTACACGACGTCGGTCCAGTGGTCTCGGCGATTCATCGGCCTCAAGCTCTTCCTCGCGCTCGCGCAGCGCGGCGAGTCGGGATACGTCGAGATCATCGAGCACGAGGCCCGCATGGGCGACGTGCTCCGGGAGTCGCTGCGCCGCGAAGGATGGCGTGTGGTCAACACGACCCCGCTGCCGTTGGTGTGCTTCACCCGGGATGGCCTCGTCACCGCCAAGTTCTTGGCGGCGCTGTATGACCGCCAGATCGCGTGGATGTCGGAAGTTCGGCTCGGCAACGGCGCGCCGGTCCTGCGCGCGTGCATCACGAGCTTGCGCACGACCGAGTCGGATATCGAATGGGTCGTGCGCGAGATGGGTCGGCTCGTGTAGCCCCGAAGGACGTCGGCCGCGCCAAAAGATCAAGGGCCTACGGGACAACCGCCCGTAGGCCCTTGTGCTGATCGGTCACGCGGCCGGTCGTTCAGTCCTTCGGCACCAGGACGATCTCGATGCGTCGATTCTTGCCGCGGCCTTCCAGCGTCGCGTTGTCAGCCACCGACTTGAACTCGCCGAAGGCGGCGGCAGAAAGGCTGGCCGGCTCGATGCCCTGCTTCTGGAGATAGCGTGCGACGTTGATCGCGCGCGCGGCCGACAGCTCCCAGTTGGTCGGATAGCGCTGGGTGAGCGGGCCCACGATGGGCTTGTTGTCCGTGTGCCCCTCGATTCGGATCGACTTGTCGTTCACCGTCTTGAGGATCTCGATCACCTTGCCGAGGACCACCAGCCCCTCTTGCTTCACCTCCGCCTTGCCCGAGTCGAAGAGGATGGCCTCGACCATGTTGACGGTGAGCTTGCCCTTCAGCTCGGAGATCGTGACCTGCCCCTTGTCGATCTCCCCCTTCATCTTCGCGACGAGCTGGTCGTAGGTCGAGCTGACCTCGCGCACTTTCTCTTCGCGCGCCTTGTTCGCGTCGGTCAGCTCCTGCGTGAGGCGGGTCTTGTCGTCCTCGAGGGCGCTGAGGCGCTGGCGCAGATCCACGATGCTCTTGCCGAGCTCGCCCGATTTCAACGTCAGCGTGTGCTCCAGGTCGTCGTTGCGCTTACCCGAGTCGGCGAGATCGCTTTTCAGGCGCGCGTTCTGGGCCTCGAGGGCGTTGTAGCGGACCTCGGCTGATTGAACCGCCTTCGTGTACTCGCTCTTCGAGACGCATGCGGCGGTGCCGAGCGGGACAAGGGCCATAGCGGTGATTCTGAGGAAGGTCTTGCGCATCGGTGGTCTCCTGGGTCGAAAACGCCTGGCGAACTGCCAGTGAGCGCATTGACTGCGGCGATCCATTATGACAAAGGACGCCCGGTCGACGAAGAATTGAGTCGGATGCCCCACGGGGCGCACGATGTTGGCGGGAATCCCCCGGCTGGTGTGGTGCAATGGCCTAAATGTCCGCTTACGACCTCGCCATCGTCATCCCCGCCTGGAACGAGCGGGAGAACCTCGAGCTCCTCCTGCCCGCCCTTCGCGAGATCGTCGGGGCGCTCGGCCTCCGCGCCCAGATCATCGTGGCCGACGGGGGATCGGTGGACGGCACCGAGCAGGTGGCCCCCCGCTGGGGGGCCGAGGTCGTCCTCCAAACCGAGCGCGGGTACGGGGGCGCCCTCCTCGCCGGCTTCGCCAAGGCTGACGCACCCTTTGTGGTCACCATGGACGCTGACCTCTCGCACCGTCCGGTCTTCCTCGAGGCGCTGTGGCGCCATCGTCACGATGCCGAGATCCTGATCGCTTCGCGATACCTCGCCGGGGGCCGCGCCGACATGCCACCCTTTCGGCGAGTGCTCAGCGTCACCCTGAACCGGGTGTACGGCCACATGCTCCGCCTGCCTGTTCGCGATCTGTCGAGCGGCTTCCGGATGTACCGCCGCGATGCGCTCGCGAGCCTGGACCTGCGCTCGCGGGACTTCGACATCCTGCAGGAGCTCCTCGTGCGCGTGGGCGCCGAGGGCTGGCGGATCCGCGAGATCCCCTTCCACTACATGGCGCGAGGGTCCGGCCGGTCGCACGCCCGTCTCCTGCGCTTCGGCTGGGCCTACCTGAAAACGCTGGTGCGGATGTGGCAGCTCCGCAACTCCGTCGAGGCCGCCGATTACGACGCGCGCGCCTTCGACAGTCCGATCTGGCTGCAGCGCTACTGGCAGCGCACGCGCCACCGGATCGTCCTCGACTACATGGCGGAGTCCCGGCGGGTGCTGGACGTCGGCTGCGGCTCGAGCCGCATCATCCTCGATCTGCCCTCCGCGACGGGTCTGGACATCCGTCTGAACAAGCTCCGGTGGCTGGCCCAGCGCCGGAGCCGCCTCGTGGGCGGAACGTGCCTGGGTCTGCCATTCCGTGACGCGAGCTTCGATGGGCTGATCAACTCCGAGGTCATCGAGCACGTGCCCGACGACCCGGCGATCCTCCGCGAGGCGTGGCGAGTGCTCCGCCCCGGCGGCATCCTCGCCCTCGGCACGCCCGACTACGGGCGCTCGCTCTGGTGGGTGCTCGAATGGATCCACGGCCGGCTCTTGCCGGGAGGCTACGCCCACGAGCACATCACGCACTACACGCGCCGCTCGCTCGCGGCGCGTCTGGCCTCGGCGGGCTTCGAGGTCCTCGACTGTCGCTACGTGGGCGGGTGCGAGATGATCTTCAAGGCGCGCAAGCGAGACCCCGTCGGCGCGTCCCGCGCCGGCCCTCCAGCACCGTCCACCACACTGCCGCGATAGCGCCCAAGGTCGCCACGACGAGGATCGCCACCGTCGCGTAGTCCGGGCTCGCATCGCCGCTCGCCCGCGGCTCCACGTCGAGCCACCTGATCACGGGACGGTAGCGCCACGCGCTCCGGGCGAGCGGATCGGCGGACACCGGGACTACGAGGAGCGCGAACGCGTGCTCGCCCGGCGGCCAGGCCCGGGGCCACTGCCGGACGATGGGTGGCGCGTTCACTCCGACGGCGCGCGCGTACGGCACCGGGCTCGGCGACCAGGCGCCGTCCTCGGTGAGGAACGACGCCTCATCCGTCCGGGCCAGGGCGAGATACAGATCGTAGGTCTCGGGCGCGCCCGCGCTCGGGGCGCGGACCGGCGCGATACGGACGGTTGCGGGCGCGCCCTCCGTGACCGCGGCGGGGGACAGGCTGAAGTCGAACGGTGGCGCGGGCAGCGCGGCGGAGGCCGGAGCGGCCGCCAACGCCAGGATGGCCGCCGTCGCCAGCGTCTTCACCGGCGACGCCATCCGGGGATCATCGCGAGCGCCACGAGGCCGAGGGCGACGACCGAGATGAGCGCCCCGATCCGGAGCGACCTCGGCGCGTAGGTGAACACGACCTCGCGCGCGCCGGACGGCACCACCACGGCGCGAAGCGTGTGGTTCGCGCGCCACACGCGCGTCGGATGGCCATCCACCGTTGCGGCCCATCCCGGGAACCACGTGTCCGAGAGCACGAGGTACGCCGGACGATCCGTGGAGACCTGGACGCTCACGCGATTGGCCGACTCGTCCCGGATGACGGCCGAGCCGCCCGGACCGGCACCCGCGCCGTCGGCGCTCGCGGGTGGCGACGCGCAGTCGGCGAGGAGCACCTCTCGGCGTGGGTCAAGGGCGCGGCCGCGGATGGCCTCGAGCGCGGCGGGATCATCGACGCAACGCGCCTGGCGGACGAGCATTGCGCGCGGCACTGCGCCGTCGTTGCGGAAGATCCGCGCGTCGGCCGCGTCGTAGACCAGGGCGAGGCCTGGCCGCGGGGGCGCGGCGCCGGGTGCCATGAGCACGTAGCGCACGCCGAGCAGGTCGAGCACCGGCGAGACGAGGATCCGAATGCCGCTCAGCGGCTCGCTGCCGTGCAGGGCCACCGTGTTCTGGAGGAATCCGCGCGCCAGGGCGCCGCCCGTGCCCACCACGCCGGTGATCTCGACGAGACGCCGCGGCGACATTCCGTCGTAGCCCTGCGCCTCGAACAGGCCATAGGTGAGCGCGACGGTTCCGGGCATCAAGACGCGGCTCTGGTGGCCGGCCTCGCGCCGGAGGTAGTCGATGGCCGGCGTCGTTGGAAAGAACGCGCCGCGATCGACGCTCGGATTGTAGGTGGCGGCCAGGGGCAGCAGGCTCGCGACCTGGACCACCGCGAGCGCGGACAGGCCCCGAGCCGGCGCGAGGCCAGCCATCATGCGGACCACGATGATCGTGGCCAGGGTGAGCGCGATCAGGCCGATGGCGTACTGGACGGGGAGCGAGAGGATCATCTGCCGGGCGGCGGCGCGCGTGTGGTCCTGAGCGATCGCCACCAGGACCAGCACGGCGACGGCCGTGAACCATCCGCCCACCAGCCACGGGACGACGCGATCGGGCTTCTCGGCCCGCAGCGCCTCCAGGCCCAGCGCGGCCAGGACGCAGAGGGCGAAGGCGATCACCGGCATGAGGCGCAGGTTCGTCCCGAGCGAGAAGCCCGGAACCTCGGCGGCCAGGGACACTCCCGGCAGACCGTAGTGAAGGGCGAGGCCCACGGCGGCGAGCCCGACGAAGAAGCGCTGCTCTCCACGGCGCAGAGCCGCTCGCGCGCCGAGGGGCAGCACGGCGAGGGTCACGATCCCCACGTAGCCGGTCTGGACGGCGAACTGCCACACGCCCCACGCCTCCTTGCCGACGCCGTAGTAGTACGGCATGAGGAACGTCGTGGCCGAGCGAAAGGGCGCGGAGAAGATCGGCGTCCACTGGCTGCGATACACGAACACGAAGCTCTCCCGCACGTACTCCACGAAGGGCACGAGCTGGACGGCGGCGAGGCCGAGGCCGAGCGCGACGGCGGCCGCGTAGCGAGCGAGAAATCCGAGTCCGCCGCCGGCTCGGGCGGCCAGCACCAGGGCCCACGCCGTGGCCACCACGAGCGCCTGCGCCGCAGCCTGCGGATAGCCGGCGAGCACGTCGAGCGTGACGACCACGGCCACCAGGACGAGCGCGCGCAGCTCCCGGCGCTCGCGCAATCGCTTGATCGCGCCGAGGACGAGGGGCAAGCAAAGGAAGGTCGAGGCGAAGGTCCACTGCAGCCAGCCGATGACCGGGGCGCTGAGCATGAAGCCGCACGCCGCGATGAAGGCCGGCCCGGGGCCCGGCCCGAGCATGCGTAGGAACCAATAGGTGGCCACGCCGATACTCAGCAGCTTGACCCACGAGATCACCGTGACCGCGACGGCCGCCGGCAGAACGAAGGCGATCATGGTCACCGGAAAGAGGAGCGCGCTCTGCCCGTTGCCGAAGAACGGCGCTCCCGTGTACTCGTGGGGGTTCCAGAGCGGGATCACGCCGCCGCGGATCTGCTCGCCCGCGTAGAGCAGCCATGGATGGAACACCTGGGCGATGTCGGTGAGGGCGGCATTCGGCGGGGGCACGGGCGCGATGACGGTGTGCCAGGGGGCGCGCTCCGCGAGGATGTTCATCGGCGAGACCGTGCGACCCGAGAGGAGCGTCGGGGCGAAGAGGACGAGGGTGATCGCGGCGAGTGCGAGGGCCGCGGTGAGGTCTGGACGGCGCCGCGCCCAGTCGCTCGGGGACCGCGCCGCCGCCGACCAGCTCATCAGGTCGACCGTATACTACTTCTCCGTGTCAGCCCAAACAATCGCGGCAGTGACGGACTTCGCTCAATGCCGCCGTTCCGGCACCAGGCCGGCGATCAGTGCCGTCAGCTCGAGAGGGTCGACGGGCTTGGCGATGTGGGTGTGAAAGCCCGCCTCGAGCGCGAGGGCGCGGTCCTCTGACCGCGCGTACGCTGTGAGCGCGAGGGCGCGGACCTGGCCTCCCTCCTCGGGACCGCGCGCCCGTATCTTGCGGATCAGGGCGTATCCGTCGTCGCCGGGCATCCCGATGTCGCTGACCAGCACGTCCGGACGCCAGCGTCGCAAGGTGTCGAGGGCTTCGTCGGCCGAGGCCACCACGACGACGTGTGCCCCGGCCTGGCCGAGGATCTGCGCCAGGAGCTCCCGCGCGTCGGCCTCGTCGTCCACGACCAGGATCCTGCGCCCGGCGAGATTGATGAGGCGTGAGGAGGCGCTCTCGAGTCTCCGGTAGACGGCCGCGGGTTTCGAGGGCGGCCGGATGTCATCGGCGGGGAGCGGGAGCTCGACCACCAGCGTGGCGCCTCGGCCCTCACCCTCGCTCTCCGCGCGCACGCTGCCCTCGTGGAGCTCCACGATATGGCGCACGATCGCGAGCCCGAGCCCCAGGCCGCCATGACGCCGCGTCTGCTCGTCCTGGCGGAAGCGGTCGAAGATGTGCGGCAGAAGCTCCCGGCTGATGCCTCGACCCGTATCGCGGACCGTGAGGCGTGCGCGCGAGCCAGCCCGTTCCAGACGGAGGTCGATGCGTCCTCGGTTGGGCGTGAACTTGATCGCGTTGGCGAGGAGGTTGCTGACCACCTGCTGCAGGCGGCCGGGGTCGCCGGCGACCGAGCCGGCCGACGGATCGAGCACGGCTTTGAGGCCGATGCTCTTCGCGTCCGCGAGACTCTGGACGGCCTCGATCGCCGACTCGATGACGGCGACAAGGTCAACGGGGCCGACCTCGAGTCGAAGCTTGCCGGCGACGATCCGAGATACGTCCAGGAGGTCGTCGATGAGCTGCGCCAGCAGCTTCGTGTTCCGCTCGATCACCGGCAGGGCGCGGGCGGATGTGGCGTCGTCCAGCATGCCGGTGGTCAGAAGCCGCACCCAGCCGAGCATCGCGGTCAGAGGCGTGCGCAGCTCGTGCGAGACGACGGCCAGGAATCGGTCTTTGGCCTGGTCCGCGTCACGGAGCTCGCGCCGCGACTCCTCGAGGTCGTGAAGAACCTGCTCGTAGGCCCGCATGTCGCGGAGGATGCCGATCGCGCCGATGACGTTGCCGTCCGCGTCCCGCAGGGCCGACGCGTTCAGTGTCGTCGAGATGACCTCGCCGGAAGCGCTCCGCGGATGGAGGCGGACGTTTCGGCTCACGCCGTGCTCGACCACTTCCCTGAGCGCGGCCACGAACTCACGCGTCTCGTCGGCGACGAGGAATCTCGACACCGACTGCTCGACGACTTCGTCCTGTCGGAAGCCGAGGAGGTGGGACACGGCGTCGTTGGCCTGTAGGATCTTGCCTTCGAGGTCGGACACGAAGACGGGATCGGGCGCGTTCTTGATGAGGCTCTCGGCGTAGGCGCGCGCTTTGTCCAGCTCCCGCATGTCGCGCAGGATGCCGATGGCGCCGATGACCCGGCCGTCCGTGTCTCGCAACGCCGAGGCGTTCAGGGCGGTCGGGATCACGTCGCCGGATGCGCTCCGGGGGTGGAGCCTGGCATTGCGCGTCACCCCGCACTCCACGACCTCGCGAAGCGCGACCATGAACTCCCACGTCTCCTCCGGCGAGATGATGCGGGAAAGAGATTGCTCGATCAGCTCGTCCGGACGGAACCCGAGGAGAGAGAACACGGCATCGTTGGCCTGGTGGATTTTTCCCTCGAGGTCGGACACGAACACCGGATCCGGCGCGTTCTTGATCAGGCTCTCGGCGTAGGCGCGGGCCTGGTCGAGCTCCCGCATGTCGCGCAGGATGCCGATCGCCCCGATGATGTTGCCGTCCGTGTCGCGCAGGGCCGACGCGTTGAGCGTGGTGGGGATCATTTCTCCCGACGCGCTCCGCGGCTGCAGCCGGACGTTGCGGGTGACGTCCCGCTCGACGACCTCGCGGAGGGCCACCACGAACTCCCGCGCCTCGTCCTGACCGAGAAAGCGCGAGATGGACTGCTCGAGAACCTCGTCGCGCCGCAGACCCAGCAGGCGCGACACTGCGTCGTTCGCCTCGAGGATCTTGCCTTCCAGGTCGCAGACGAAGACCGGATCGGGAGCATTCGCGATGATGAGGTCGGCCGCGAGCGTCGCTCTCGCGGTGCGCTCGGCAGGCGGTGAGAGGGCTTCAGCCATACCGTGTCCCTTCTGCCGGCATTGCGCTGCTGAACCTCACCCGCCGACCGGCGCTCGGCATCCTCCAGGCGGGGATGGTGCCGGCACGATTGTTCGGATCGGCCGGCTGGCTGTCTATCAGGTGATTACCGTAAAAGGTCATCGGCGAATCGCCGGGGCGGCATCAGAGCGCCAGGTACTGCTGGCGGATCGAGGCGTTGTCGCGGAACTCGCGCGAGGTGCCCTCGTAGCGGATGTGCCCCTTCTCGAGCACGTAGACGCGGTCCGCGAGGTCGAGCGAGAAGTCCACGTTCTGCTCGGCGAGCAAAATCGTCAACCCGTCGGCCCTGAGCCGGCCGATCTGCCCCTGCAGGTGATCGACCACGAGCGGCGCGAGCCCTTCCGAGGGCTCGTCGAGCAGCAGGAGCTCCGGGTTCCCCATCAGCGTGCGCGCGATCGTCAGCATCTGCTGCTCGCCGCCCGAGAGAAAGCCCCCGGCCCGGTCGCGTAGCGGGCGGAGGGCCGGGAACAGCTCGAAGACTCGCTCGGTCGTGAAGCCCCCGGGGCGCGACCGCCGCTCGGCGACGTCGAGATTCTCCCACACGGTCAGATCCGAGAAGATCCGGCGGTCCTCGGGGACGAACCCGATGCCGAGGCCGGCCGCGCGGAAGGGCGCCTCGCGCGTGATGTCGCGCCCCTTCCACACGATCCGGCCGCTCGTCGGCGGCGTGAGTCCCATGATCGAGCGCATAGTCGTGGTCTTGCCGACGCCGTTCCGGCCGAGCAGACAGACACACTCGCCCGGCGCCACCCGGAGCGAGACACCGAACAGCACCCGGGACAGGCCGTAGGCCGTGTGAATGTCCTCGACCGTGAGGATGGGCTCGGGCGGCCCGGCCATCAGTGACGCTCTCCGAGGTAGACCCGCCGGACGGCCTCGTCGCGCCGGACCTCGTCCGGCGGCCCGTTGGCGATCACGCGCCCCTGGTGGAGCACCGTGATGCGCTCGGCGATCGAGAAGACCACTTCCATGTCGTGCTCGGTGAAGAGCAGGGTGAGCCCGCGCTCGCGCGCGATGCGCTCGATCAGCCGGATGGCCTCGCGCGTCTCGGTCGCCGACATTCCCGCGGTCGGCTCGTCGAGCAGCAAGATCTCCGGCTCGAGCGCCAGCGCGAGCCCCAGCTCGAGCTGCTTCTGGCCGCCGTGCGACAGGAAGCCGGCGACCTCGCCCGCCCGGTCCATGAGCCCGATCGATGCGAGCAGAGCGAAGGTCTCGTCGCGGTAGAGGCGCTCGACCGGCGCCACGAGATTCCAGCCGCGCCCTCTATGCGAGAGGAACGCGGCCTGGACGTTCTCGAAGACGGTCAGGCGCGGAAAGATGTTGGTCCGCTGGAACGAGCGCCCCACGCCGAGCCGGCAGAGATCGTGGGGGGCGATGCCGGTGACGTCGCGCCCGTTGAGCTTCACGTGGCCGCGATCGGGCCGGAGGTGGCCGGTGATCAGGTTGAAGAGCGTCGTCTTGCCGGCGCCGTTGGGGCCGATGATCGCCCCGATGCTGCCGCGCGGCGCCTCGAGGCTCACGCCGCCCACCGCCACGAAGCCGTCGAAGACCTTGACGACGTCGCGCACCTCAAGCACTGCGCACCCGACGCAACAGGCGCCCGGAGAGCGCGCCGACGGCCCCGGCGAGCCCGCCGGGGAAGCCGAACAGGAGCACCACCAGCACGGTGCCCAGCACGAGCGGCCAGTACTCGGTGTACGAGACGATCTGCTGGTTCAAGAGGATCAGGACGAGCGCGCCGATGCTCGGGCCGAAGAACGTGCCCATGCCCCCGAGCAGGGTCATGATCAGCACCTCGGAGGACTTCGTCCAGTACGCGAAATCGGGAAACACGCCCCGGTTGAAGATCCCGAAGAGCCCGCCGGCGAGCCCGGCGAACGTCCCGGCCAGCACGAAGGCGGCGAGCTCGTAGCGTTGCACGTTGACCCCGATGAACTCCGCCCGCTCGGCGTTCTCGCGGATCGTCGTCAGCATGCGGCCGAAGGGCGAGGTGACGATGCGATGGAGCGCCCAGAGGCTCGCCGCGACGAGGACCGTGCACAGGAAGTAGAAATACTCGGCCGTCCGCCAGCCGCCGAGGAGCGGCACGCTCGCGCCGATGCGCTCGATCCAGCCGAAGTCCGGGTAGGGGATCTCGGGCATGCCCTGCTCGCCCCCGGTGAGCTCGTTCCACTTGAAGCAGATCGCCCACACGATCTGCGCGAACGCGAGGGTGAGCATCGCGAAGTAGATGCGCGTGAGGCGCACGCAGAAGAAGCCGAAGACGAGCGCGCAGGCGGCGCCGACCACGCCGGCGGCCGGCCACGCCAGGACGAACGGCACCGCCAGCTTCTTCATCAAGATGCCGGTGACATACGCGCCGACGCCGAAATACGCCGCGTGGCCGAAGGATACGAGGCCGGTGTAGCCCACGAGCAGGTTCAAGCTGGTCGCGAAGAGCGCCCAGATGATCACGTCGTTGGCGAGGAACGTGTAAAAGCGCGAGCCGAGCGCGGGGACGAGGAGCGCGGCCACGAACACGGCGAGCCCCGCGAGCCCGCGGACGCTCACCGGAGAGGCCGCCCCAGGAGGCCCCAGGGGCGGATGATGAGCACCGCCGCCATGAGGGCGAAGACCGCGAAGATCGAGAAGCGCGGGAAGAAGAGGATCCCGAACGAGAGCACCTGACCGTAGACGACGGCGCCGAGGAAGGTTCCCCAGAGCGAGCCGAGACCGCCGATGACGACGACCACGAACGCCTCGACGATCACCTCGGTGTCCATGCCCGGGGTGGTCGCGCGCATGGGGCTGATCAGCGCGCCGCCCAGACCGCCCAGGAACGACGCCAGCATGAACACCCCGGTGTACAGCGCCGTGACGTTGACGCCGAGCGCGCCCAAGGTCTCGCGGTCGAGGGCGGCGGCGCGGATGAAGCGTCCGGCCCGCGTGCGCTGCAACACGAACCAGAAGGCGAGCGCGATGCTCGGCCCGAGCAGGATGATGAACAGGTTGTACTGGGGGATCGTCGCGCCGAAGAGCGAGAACGAGCCGGCCAGCTCGGGCGGCCGGCTCACCGACTTCTGCTGCGTGCCCCAGAAGATCTTCGCCGCGTCGCTGAGGATCAGCCCGAGTGCGTAGGTGAACAGAAGCTGGTAGAGCTCTTCCTTGCCGTACAGGTGGCGGAAGAGCACGCGCTCGACGACGCCGCCCAGCAGCGCGATCCCGAGCGCCGCGCCGAGGGCGGCGAGCCAGAAGCGACCCGGGCCCGGCCCGAGCCACAGCATCGCCTGGAACGCGAGATACGCGCCCAGCATGTAGAAGGTGCCGTGCGCGAAGTTCAGCACGCGCAGCACCCCGAAGATCAACGACAGGCCCGACGCGATCAGAAACAGAAACATCGCGGCCGTGAGGCCGCTCAGGCTCTGCGCGAAGACAAACGACGCGTCGGGCACCTACCTAGTCCATGAACCTCGACGGATCGACATACGTGACCGGCTTCATGATCGCGAAGGGATACTTCGGGTCTTTCACGGTCTTGCCGTAGAGCTGGCCCCGGTTGGCCTGGTGGTCCTTCTCGCGGATCGTCAAGGGCCCGATCGGCGTCTCGACCGCCAGCCCGAGCAGCGCCTTCGCGACCTTGTCGGACTCGGCGCTCCCGGCCTTCCGGATCGCCTCGGTCAGGAACTGCATGCCGATGTAGCCCTGGATCGCCCACGACGACGGATACTCGTCCTTCAGGTATTTCGACAGCCGCGCGGTGTAGTCGCGATGCGCCGCGGTCTCGCCCCAGTAGAACGCGTCGTAGGAGTTGCCCCAGATGCCGACCGGATAGTCGGCGCCCATCGACTTCGTCGTCTCCGGCGTGGCCGCCTCGCCGACGCCGATGAAGTTGTACTTGATCGTGTCGAAGACGCCGAGCGCCTTGGCCTGCTTCGAGTACGTCACGAAGAAGCCGCCCCAGATCGACGAGAAGATGGCCTCGGGCTTCTTGGCCATCTGCGCGTTGATGAACGGGTTGTAGTCCTGCTCACCGAGCTTGGGCCACTGCTGGTCGACGATCTGCGCGCTCGGCTTGATCTTCTTCAGGTGCTCGACGAACGCCCGGGTGACGTCCTGGCCGTAGGCGTAGTCGAAGCTCATCGTGGCGACCTGTGTCACCGGCCACTTGGCGACGATCTCGGCCGCGCTGCGCCCTTCCATCGTCGTGGTCGCCGCCACCCGAAACACGTACGGATGCAGCTTGTCGGCCGCGGTGAGCTGATCGGTCTTGGGGATCGGCGCGATGAAGACGATCTTGTTTTCCTTGGCGACCACCGAGACGGCCGGCCCTTCGGCGGACGTCAAGGTGCCGACCAGGAAGTCGACGTTCTCTTTCAAGATCAGCTCGCGGGCGACCCGCACCGCCTCGTTGGCGTCGGCCTTGGAGTCGCGCACGATGAGCTCCAGCTTGCGGCCGAGCACGCCGCCCTTGGCGTTGATCTCGTCCACGAACATCTGGGCGCCCTTCGACGCGGGGTCGCCGAAGAGGGCCGGGGGCCCGGAGAGCGGCATCGGCATCCCGACCTTGATGGGCTTTTGCGCCTCGGCGACGAGCGGGAGCGCGAGCAGGGCGGCCACGAGCAGGGTGAGGACGTGCAGCATGAGAGAGCCTCCTATCGCGAGTCGTTTGGCCCGGGCGGTGGCGCCGCTCAGAGCGCCGCCAACCCCGGGACGCGCACGCGGATACGGTACACCGAGGTCGACGCCGTGATGTAGAGGGAACGTAGATCGTCGTCGCCGAAGGCCATGTTGGCCGTGTGCTCGGGCACGGGGATGACGCCGAGATCCACGGCCTCGGGGCTGAAGACGTGGATCCCGCCCGGCCCGCAGCAGTAGACGTTGCTCTGCGAGTCGAGCTTCATCCCGTCGGGCGCGCCCTTGCCCTCGCCCTTCGTCTCCGCCCACACGCGGCCGCCGGCCAGGGTGCCGTCGCGCTTCACGTCGAAGACGCGGATGTGCTGCCGGGCCGTGTCGTTCACGAAGAGCCGGCGCCCGTCGAGCGAGAAGCAGAGCCCGTTCGGGCGATCGAAGTCGTCCACGAGCAGGGTCGGGGACCCGGGGTCCGCGCCCGCACGGAAGACGCCCTGGAAGCCGAGCTCCTGTGCGCGCGGGATGCCGAAGAACTCGGCGCGTCCGTAGGGCGGGTCACTGAAGTAGATCCCGCCGTCCGCCGCGCAGACGATGTCGTTCGGGCTGTTCAGCGGCTTGCCGTTCCAGTGGGTCGCGATCGGCCGAGTCGAGCCGTCGGCCAGGGTCACCGTGACCTGGCTCGTGGCGTGCTCGCAGGCGAGCAGGCGCCCCTGACGGTCCCACGTGAGCCCGTTCGACTTCGCGCACGGTCTGCGAAACGTCGTGACACCGTCGGCCGCCGACCATCGACGCAGGTGATCGCCCGGCATGTCGCTCCAGAGCAGGTAGCGCTCGCGCGGATGCCAGAGCGGTCCCTCGGTGAAGAGACAGCCGCCGGCGATCTTCTCGAACGTGACGTCGGCGCCGACGACCGCGGTCAGGCGCGGGTCTCGAATCTCGAGGCTTGTCATGCCGGGTGGCACCGTTGCCCTCGTCGTCGTGGAATTCGGGTCCGGAGGCGCGAAGCGTAGCACGGGAGCGCGGGGCGGCGCCAGGGCGGGTCTTGCTCAGTCTTCCATTCCTCCAGGCAGCCGTCAGCATGAACGGACGATGAGATCAGGATGAAAAATCGCGGTCCCGTGGCTTGACACCAGGCCATCGCGTTGTGAAGAATGCGGCACCGCGCTGCGGGCCGTCGCGGAGCTGGGGCCCCGCCGGCCGAGACGCGCCGAACGTGCAAGGAGAAAAAGATGCGCACATGGAGCCTGTTGGCCCTGGCGCTGAGCGGTCTTCTGGTCGCGGGCGAGCTTCCATCGGCGCAGGCCGCCGACAAGGACACGCTCGTCATCGCCCTGGACACCCTGGGCGCCCAGGTCATGGATCCGATCATGGACACGCGCGCGCCGCACGCGCACTATCAAGCGCCGATCTGGGACTCGCTGGTCGGCTTCGATCTCGAGAACGGCGGCATCGGCCCGGGCGTCGCCGAGCGCTGGCAGCTCGCCGCCGACGGCCAGAGCTGGACCTTCTACCTCCGCAAGGGCCAGCGCTTCCACAACGGCGACCCGGTCACCGCGCAGGACGTGAAGTTCAGCCTCGAGCGGGTCATGTCGCCGGAGTCGATCTCGTCGGGCGCCGCCGCGCTTCGGCGGGCGGTCGATCATATCGATGTCGTCGACGACCTGACCGTCCGCGTCTACACCAAGGGCGTCATCCCGCAGTTCGCGGCCAGCCTCTCCCGGGCCGTTTTCATGGAAGGCTCGGTCATGCCGAAGAAGTACATCGAGACCGTGGGTGCCAAGGGGTTCCGCGACAAGCCGGTCGGCAGCGGCCCGTGGAAGTTCGTCCAGAGCGTCCCGGGTGACCGCATCGAGTACGAGGCCGTCACCTATCCGCACTGGCGCGGCACGCCGCAGTTCAAGCGGCTGACCTTGCTGCTCGTGCCCGAGCAGAGCACGCGTCTCGCGATGGTCCGCACGGGCGAGGCGGCGATCGCGAGCATCGGGCCCGAGGCCGTGAAGGAGGCGCGCGCCGGCGGGATGAAGATCGTCAGCGTGCCGGGCACGATGCAGGCGGTCTATCAGTTCTGGGGCCTCTACCGGCCGGAGACGAAGGCCTCGCCGCTCAACGATGTCCGCGTCCGCGAGGCGCTCTCGCTCGCCATCGACCGCCAGCAGATCATCGACCACGTGATGGGCAAGGAAGCGCGGTGGCCGATGCCGTTCGCGGCGTTCAAGTACTCGAGCGACATGACCATCCCGCGCTGGGAGGACTGGTCGCGCACGGCGCTGCGCTACGACCCCGCCCGCGCCAAGCAGCTTCTCGCCGAGGCGGGCCACGGCAGCGGCTTCAAGCTGACGTTCTGGAACACCGCGCTTCCGGGCACGCCGTTCATGGTCCCGATCGGCGAAGCCGTCGCCGGCTTCTGGGAGAAGGTCGGCGTCAGGGTCGAGATGAAGACCGTGGAATGGGGCGCGTTCGACCCGATGGGGCGCGGCGAGCAGAAGGGGCTGGTGGGCACGGCGTCGATGTACCGCACCGCCGGCCGGCCGGAGCCGATCCCGCGCTACGCCACCACGTTCGTCTCCAAGGGAGTCCAGCACCTCTTCGGCGATCCCCAGAATTGCCCTGCGCTCTGCGTGGACGCCGACAAGGCCTACGAGGCGATCGTCTCGGAGAAGGACGACGCGAAGCGCACGGCGGCGACGAACCGCATGATCGAGCTCGTGGCCAAGAGCTGGATCGCCGTGCCGATCGTCGAGGGCATGGGTACCTGGGCGGTGAACCCCAAGAGCGTCGGGTACTTCAAGCCGATCCCCGGGCGCCACGAATTCGGCGACGTGACCGAGCGCATGCCGCGCCCGGAAGCGAAGCCCTGGCCCTGAGGCGGGCTGACCGTGCAGCGATTCATCCTCCGGCGCCTCGCTCAGAGCGTACTGCTCCTCTTCGTCCTCGCGCTGATCGTCTTCGCGCTGGCGCGCGTGAGCGGTAACCCCGCGGATCTCCTCCTGCGTGAGGACGCCACCCAGGAGGACCGCGCGCATCTCCTGCGCGCACTCGGGCTCGACCGGCCCGTCCACGAGCAGCTGTACCTGTTCATCTCAGGAGCGGTCCGGGGCGACCTCGGCGAGTCGATCCGCTACCGCAAGCCGGCGACCGAAGTCTTCTTCGAGCGGCTTCCCAATACGCTTCGGCTCCTGCCGCTGGCGATGGTCGGCGCGCTCGCGCTCGCGATTCCTCTCGGCGTGCTGGCGGCCGTCTATCGCGGGACGATCGTCGATCGCGTCTCGGGCGCCATCGCCGTGCTCGGGATCGCCACGCCGTCGTTCTGGCTCGGCATCGTGCTGATCTACATCTTCAGCATCAAGCTCGGCCTGCTTCCTTCGTCGCGCATGGGCGGCCCGAGTCACTACGTGCTGCCGACGATCACGCTCGGCCTGTTCCTGGTGGCCGGCATGATGCGCCTGGTCCGCTCGAGCCTCCTCGAGGTGATGGGCAGCGAGTTCGTCAAGCTCGCGCGGCTCAAAGGCCTCTCGCAGACCGTGGTCATCTGGAAGCACTGTCTCCGGAACGCGCTGATCCCCGTCACGACCCTGTTCGGCGTCTATTTCGCGCTCCTGATCACCGGCGCGATCGTGACGGAGACGGTGTTCGCGTGGCCGGGGGTCGGACGGCTGACTTACGAGGCGGTCATCTTCCGGGACTACCCGCTGCTGCAGGCCGTGATCTTGCTGAAGGCGATCATCGTGCTCGGCGTCAACCTCGGCGTGGACATCGTCTACGCCTACCTGGACCCCAGGGTCCGGTACGCATAGATGGCGCGGGTCGAAGAGCGGATCGACGCCGGCTTCGCCTCGACGACGACCGATGCATCCGATCATCCCCGGCCGCGCGGCGATCTCGCGCGGCTGCCGTGGGTCTCGTTCGTCATCATCGCCGTCATGGTGCTGGTCGCCGTGCTGGCGCCCCTCATCGCCCCACATTCGCCCACGGAGCAGTCGCTGCCCGACAAGCTGCTCCCACCGGCCTGGGAAGCGGGCGGGAGCACGAAGCACCTGCTCGGGACCGACGTCCTCGGCCGCGACTTGCTGAGCCGTCTCTTCTATGGCGCGCGCGTGAGCCTGATCGTCGCCGCGGTGGCGCTGCTGGCCGGCGGCGGAATCGGGCTGATCGTCGGCATCGTCTCCGGCTATCTCGGAGGCCGAACCGACAGCTTCCTCATGCGCGCCGTCGACGCGACCCTGACGTTCCCGACCATCCTGATCGCGCTGCTGCTGGCCGTGAGCCTCGGTCCGGGCCTCCGGACGATCGCCATCGCGATTACGGTCCTCATCTGGGCGCGCTTCGCCCGCGTCGTGCGCGGCGAGGTGCTGGCCGTGAAGGCCCGCGACTTCGTCGCGCTGGCCCGAGTCCACGGCTGCTCGCATCTGAGGATCATGGCCGTTCACATCGTGCCGAACGTCCTCAACACGTTCATGGTGCTGCTGACGCTCCATATCGGATTCGTCATCATCGTGGAAGCCTCGCTCTCCTTCCTCGGCGCCGGGATCCCGCCGCCGACGCCGTCGTGGGGCCAGATGGTGTCCGACGGCCGCAGCCACATCGCGAGCGCCTGGTGGCTCTCGGTGGTGCCCGGCGCCGCCATCATGCTGGTCGTGCTCGCCTTCAACCTGTTCGGCGATTGGCTGCGCGACTGGCTGGATCCGCGTCTCAGGCAGGTCTGAGGAACGGTCTGTTGGGTACCGACCCGGCGGTCGTGCTGGAGGTCCGAGGCCTCCGCGCCTACCTCTACACGCGCTGGGGTGTGGTGCGCGCCGTGGACGGCGTGAGCTTCGCGCTGCGCGAGGGCGAGACCTTGGGCCTGGTCGGCGAATCGGGCTGCGGCAAGACGATGACGGGGCTCTCGATCGTGCGTCTCCTGCCCGAGCCCGCCGGGCGCATCGTCGAGGGCCAGGTGCTCCTCGAGGGCGAGGACCTCGTCACCAAGAGCGAGGCGGAGATGCGCCGCGTGCGCGGGCGTCGAGTCTCGATGATCCTGCAAGATCCTCAGACGTCCTTGAATCCCGTGTTCACCATCGGCGACCAGATCCTCGAGGCGCTGCGGCTGCATCACCCCGACGGCGAGAGTTCGCTCGCGGCCCGCGCCGAGGAGGCGCTGCGCCGCGTGAAGGTCGCCGCACCCGAGCAGCGGATGCGCGCCTATCCGCATCAGATGAGCGGCGGCATGAAGCAGCGGGTCGTCGGCGCCATCGCCGTGGCCGGGGAGCCCCTGGTGCTCATTGCCGACGAGCCCACGACCGCGCTCGACGTGACGATCCAGCTCCAGTACCTGGCGCTCCTCAAAGAGATCCAGGCGCGGACCCGGCTCGCGATGCTCTTCATCACGCACGACTTCGGGATCGTCGCGCGCATGTGCGACCGGGTCGCGGTGATGTACGCCGGGCGGATCGTGGAGACGGGGCCTACGCGTGCGCTCTTCCGGGCGCCGCGCCATCCCTATACCGAGGCGCTGATGGCCTCGGTGCCGCGCATGGAGGGCAGCGTGGCGCGGCTGCCGTCGATCGAGGGCCAGCCGCCGCCGCTCCACGATCTGCCGACCGGCTGCCGCTTCGCCGATCGCTGCGCGTACGTGGACGATCGCTGCCGCCGCGAGTACCCTCCGACCATGCCGGTCGGGCCGGCGCACGAGGCCGCGTGCTGGAGGATCGAGCCATCGCCACCGAGCCGCTGATCCGCGTCGAGAACCTCGCCAAGCACTTCCCGGTCACCCGCGGCGTGCTCATCGCGCGAACCACGGGCCACGTGAAGGCCGTCGACGGGATCAGCTTCACGATCGGGCGCCAGGAAACCCTCGGCCTGGTCGGCGAGTCCGGCTGCGGGAAGACGACGACCTCGCGCCTGCTGCTGCGGCTCGAGCAGCCGACCGCCGGGCGCGTGCTCCTCGACGGTCAGGACGTCCACGCGCTGCGCGGCGCGGACCTGAGCCGCTACCACACGCGAGTCCAGGCGGTCTTCCAGGATCCGTGGTCGTCCCTGAATCCGCGCCTGCGCGTCCGGGAGACGATCGCCGAGGCGCTCGTGGTGAACCGGCGCGTCACGCGCACCGGCAAGCTCGAGCGGGTCGAAGAGGTCTTGCACCAGGTGGGACTGCCGCTGAGCGCGGCCGCGCGTTACCCCCACGAGTTCAGCGGCGGCCAGCGACAGCGGATCGCGCTCGCCAGCGCGCTGGCCGCGAAGCCCGAGCTGATCGTGCTCGACGAGCCGGTCTCGGCGCTCGACGTGTCGATCCGCGCGCAGATCATGAATTTGTTGAAAGATTTGCAGGCGAGGCATCAGCTGAGCTTCCTGCTCGTCGCGCACAACCTGGCGACGGTGCGCTACATCGCCCACCGCACCGCGGTCATGTACCTCGGGCGGATCGTGGAGCACGCCGACACCGAGTCGCTGTACCGGCGTCCGCTCCATCCGTATACGAAGGCGCTGTTCGCGGCCGCGCTGCCGGCCGACCCGGACGCGCCGCGCGACGACATGATTCTGAGCGGCGAGGTGCCGTCGCCGATTGATCCGCCGTCGGGGTGCCACTTCCACCCGCGCTGCCCATTCGCGATGGAGCAGTGCTCGCGGGTCGACCCCGCGCTCAAGGCGATGACACCCGGACACGCCGTCGCCTGTCACCTGTACTGATTTCCGCGGAGGCTGCCGATGACTCGTCGCATTCTGCACCCGACCGACTTCTCCCGAGCATCACGGGCCGCCTTTCTGAAGGCGATCGAGATGGCGAAATCGCATCGCGCCGAGCTCTTCGTGGTCCACGTCATCAGCCCGATCGTGCCGGTGCCCGGCGACGCCTACATCTCGCCGAAGATGTACGACGACCTCGCGGCGTCGGCGCGCGCGTTCGCGCAGAAGCAGCTCGACAAGCTGCTGGCGCACGCCAGGAAGGCGCGCGTCCGCGCGAGGGGATTCCTGCTCGAGGGAGCGCCGCACGAGGAGATCATCCGGTTCGCGCGGGCCCGACGTGTCGATCTGGTCGTGATGGGCACGCACGGACGCACGGGGCTGGCCAAGCTGTTCGTCGGCAGCGTGGCGGATCGAGTCGTTGCGGCCGCGCCGTGTCCGGTCCTGACGGTTCGCGGGAAGTGAGCGTGAGGGTGCGCGCGTTACGCTGACGCGCTCACGCGAGGAGCACCCAGACACCGACCGCGACGAAGCCGAGCCCGGCCACCGTCCGGACGACCCTCGGCGAGATCCAGTCGCCGGCGTGGGCGCCGACCGCGACCGCCATCGCGCTCGAGAGCACCAGGGCCGCCGCGGCCGCGAGGAACACGCCGAGCTTGCCCGCGGCGGGGTCGGTGGCGTAGAGCAAGGTGGCGATCTGGGTCTTGTCACCTAGCTCGGCGACGAGCACACTCGCGAAGACGACCAGGTACGTTTTCATTCGACCAATGTAGCAGGGCAGAGCGCGCCGGCCTCTGCCGGTGCGATCAGCGCGGGAGATGGGCCTATGCCGTACACGCCGCACGTGGAGCAGCACTTCACCGCCGGTCTCGTGGTGCGGGACGCCGTCATCGGACTGTCGGACGGCCTCACCGTTCCGTTCGCGCTGGCCGCCGGCCTCACCGGCGCCGTCGACTCGACCGCGGTGGTCGTGACCGCCGGCCTCGCCGAGATCGTCGCCGGCTCGATCGCGATGGGTCTGGGGGGCTATCTGGCCGGCAAGAGCGACGTCGAGCACTACGCCAGCGAGCGGGAGCGCGAGGAGCTCGAGATCCAGCAGAAGCCGGAGATCGAGGCCTTGGAAGTCGAAGAGCTGCTGCAACGCTACGGCGTCACGGCCGAGCAGAGCGCGCCCGTCGTCGAAGCCCTGCGCCGACGCCCGGAGGCGTGGCGCGACTTCATGCTGCGCTTCGAGCTCGGGCTCGTGCAGCCCGACCCCCGGCGGGCGGTGACGAGCGGCGCGGTCATCGCCGCCGCCTACATCGTGGGCGGCCTCATTCCGCTCTGCCCTTACATGCTGCGATCGAGTGCGCAGGGCGCGCTGCCGTGGTCCATCGCGGTGACCGGCACCGCGCTGGCCGTCTTCGGGTGGATCCGAGGTCGCCTCACGGGCGTCTGGCCGGTGCGCACCGCGCTGCAGACGATCCTGATCGGCGGCCTCGCCGCCGCCGCCGCGTTCCTGATCGCTCGCGCCATCTCGTAGCGGCGCGCCGGCTTAAGAGCCGCTTGAGTTCTCGCGATCGTGTTAGCCCGAATGGGCTACGAACGGCGGCAAGCGAGACCGGGCGGAGCCCTGCCCTGTGCCAGGCCCTGCCCGCCTCTCTCGTGCTGACGCTCAGAGACGAGTACTAGACCGCGAGATCGGAAGACTTGATGCGCTTGACGCCGGCGCCCAGCATGTCCTTCCACGCCTTGGCGAGCGAGCCGTCGGCGTCGATGCCGCGGCACGCGTCCTCGATCACGAGCGCGCCGAAGCCCGCCTTGCGCGCGTCCATCGCGGACCACGCCACGCAGAAGTCGGTTGCGAGCCCGACGAGGAAGGCCTGGTTGAGTCCGCGATCCTTCAGGTAGCCCGTGAGCCCCGTCGGCGTCTTGCCGTCGGCCTCGTAGAACGCCGAATAGGAATCCATCTGCTTGCGATAGCCCTTGCGGATGATCAGCTCGGCGTGGGGGATCCGGAGATCCTTGTGCAGGTCGGCGCCCGGCGTGCCCTGCACGCAGTGATCCGGCCAGAGCACCTGGGTTCCGTACGAGAGCTGGGTGGTCTCGAACGGCTTCTTGCCCGGGTGGGACGACGCGAACGACACGTGGCCCGGCGTGTGCCAGTCCTGCGTGAGCACGACGTGCTCGAAGCCGGCGGCGAGCCGATTGATGAGCGGGATGACCTGGTCGCCTTCCTTCACCGCCAGCGAGCCGCCGGGCGTGAAGCAGTTCTGCACGTCGATCACGAGGAGGACGTCCTGCGCTGTCGGCTTCATCTTCATGCCCCCGGTTTGCGCGGCAGCCGCCCGCGCGGCGCCGGCGAACCCGGCGACCACGAGGCTCGCGGCCGTGCCTTTGAGGAATCCGCGGCGATCGCTCGTGAACATTTTCGTCCCTCCGTCTAGTAATAGGCTCTCTTTCGTCACTCGTGACCGTGCGAGCCGGGCAGGAGGCGCTCGACGAGCGCCCGCATCTCGTCGCTGTTCCATTCGTGCGCCCCCACCGCCATTCCCGTGACCTCGCCGCCCGGGCGGACGAGGAACGTGGCCGGGAGGGCCGTCACCCGCCAGCCGTTGGACGTCTTCGAATCCGGGTCCAGGAGAATCGGGAACGTGAGCTTCAGGTTGCGCACGTAGGGCTCGAGTAGCCCTCGGGGCGACCCGCGATCCACCGAGACCGCGAGCACGACCAGCCCCCGCGCCTGGTAGCGCCGCCACAGCGCCTCCAGCGACGGCATCTCGAGCGCGCAGGGGTGGCACCAGGTGGCCCAGAAGTTGAGGACGACGAGCTTGTCGCGGTGGTCCGCCAGCGACGCGGACCCGCTGGGCAGGGTGGCGAGCGTGAACGCGGGCGCCTGCTGGCCTTCCTTGAGCTCGACGATGCCGGCCTTCTCGAACGGGTCCAGGGCGGGCGCGAGGCCGTGGTGGCCGCCGTCCTCGCCGGCGCGCCGCAGCGGCAGGAACACGACGACCGCGCCCAGCAGGACGATCGCGAGCGCGGCGCGGATCAGCGCCTCGCGACGGCTCGCCCCCAGGATCGCGTTAGACGCCCAGCTTCTCACGCGTCACCGGGCTCTCGCGGAGCTCTCGCGAGGAGGCTTCGAAGACGATCGAGCCCTTTTCCATGATGTAGCCGCGGTCGCAGACGGCGAGCGCGACCCGCGCGTTCTGCTCGACCAGCAGCACGGTCACTCCCAGGCGCTTCAGCTCCGAGATCATGTCACGGATGTGCCGGATGAACGCGGGCGCCAGGCCCTGCGTGGGCTCGTCCATGAGGATCAGCCGCGCCCCCGCCATCATGACGCGCGCGATCGCCAGCATCTGTTGCTCGCCGCCGGAGAGCGTCTTGCCGGGCTGCTCGATCCGCTCGCGAAGCCGCGGAAAGTGATGGAACACGTCGTCGAGCCGCCGGCTCCGGAGCGCGGCCGAGCGGTCGGGGGCGGCCGAGAGGCCGAGCTCGAGATTTTCCCGGACGCTGAGCCCCGCGAAGACGCGCCGGTTCTCGGGAACGAGGCCGACGCCGAGTCGGGCGATTTCGTGCGGCGCTCGCCGCGTCAGATCCACGCCGTCGAGCTCGATCGTCCCACGCCGGGGCTTCAGGAACCCCATCACGGTCTTCATCAAGGTGGTCTTGCCCATGCCGTTGCGGCCGAGGAGCGCGACGGCCTCGCCGGCGCGCACCTCGAGCGACACGCCGAAGAGAATCGGCGTCGCGCCGTAGCCGGCGTGCACGTCTTTGATCGTCAGCATTATTATTATTGGGGGGCCTCGAAGGGCCCCCCAAACCCCCCGCGCTCGGAAGCGCCCCGGCGAAGCCGTGGCGCTCCTCGATTCCGCGATACGGTCAACATTTCAGGCTGCGATACGGTCAACATGTCAGGCCTCCGGCGGTCCCAGATACGCTTCGATCACCTGCGGATCGTTCCGGACCTGCTCCGGCGCGCCTTCGGCGATCTTCTCGCCGAAGTGGAGCACCGCGACCCGGTCCGAGATCCCCATGACGACCGACATGTCGTGCTCGATCAGGAGCACCGTGAGGCCGCGCGCCGCCGCGATCTTTCTGATCAGCGCCGTGGCCTCTTTCGTCTCGCCCGGCGTCATGCCCGCCGTGGGCTCGTCCAGGAGCACGAGCGTGGGCTCGGTGGCGAGCGCCAGGCAGATCTCGAGGTAGCGCTGCTCGCCGTGCGAGAGGTTCTCGGCGAGCTCGTGGCGCTTGGCGTCGAGCCCGAACGCGCGCAGGAGCCCGGCCGCGCCGGCCTCGACGTCGGGCAGGCGCCAGAGCGACGCGAGCCGCCCCGACTCGCGCGCGCGCGACTGCGCGGCGACGCGCACGTTCTCGAAGACCGAGATTTCTGGGAAGATGTTCGTGATCTGGAAGGTCTTGGCGATGCCGAGGCGGTTGATCGCCTCCGGCGAGAACCCGGCGATCTCGCGGCCCCGGAACCGCACGCGACCGACGGTCGGCACGTGGAGCCCGGAGATGACGTTGAAGAGCGTCGACTTGCCCGCGCCGTTCGGCCCGATCACCGAGAAGATCTGGCCCTGCCGGACGGCGAAGCTCACCCGCGAGAGCGCCGCGAGGGCGCCGAAGCTCTTGGAGACCGAGTCGACCTCGAGGACTACGCCGTCGTGCGCCATCGCCGCCCGCCGAGGAGGTCGCGGATCCCGAGCAGGCCCCTGGGCATGAACAGGACGATGAAGATCAGCACGAGGCCGATCACGATGAAGTACCAGTCCACGTACGACGAGACCTTCTCCTGGAGCAGGACGAAGAACGCGCCGCCGACGACGGGACCGGCCAAGGTGCCCAGCCCGCCGATCATGACCATGATGATGAACTCGCCCGACACGGTCCACAGCATGAGGTCGGGGGTCGCGAAGGCCGAGCGCCCGGGGTAGAGCGCGCCGCCGAGGCCGGTGAGGAGCGCCGAGATCATGCACACGGCCATCTTGTAGCGCTGGACGTTGTAGCCGAGAAAGCGCGCGCGGTCCTCGTTCTCGCGGATCGCGACGAGGACCCGGCCGAAGTGCGAGGTGACGAGCACGCGGCACGCGAGGTAGGCGAGCCCCAGGTAGACCAGGACGAGGTAGTAGTTGCGCAGCGGCGAGTCGATCGCGACGTCGCCGACGAGGCGCGGGGCGGCAACGCCCTGGATGCCGTCCGAGCCGCCAAAGGTCTGCGTGTAGCGGAAGAACGTGTACACGACCTCGGCGAAGATCAGGGTGAGCAGCGCGAAGTAGATCCCGCGCCGCGCCGTGGCGAAGAAGCTGACCACGAGCGCGTAGAGGCCGACGACCAGCACCGCGAGGAGCAGACACGCCCAGAGCGACACGATCCCGCGCTCCAGCAGGGCCGCGCTCGCGTAGGCGCCGAGCCCGAAGAACGCGGCGTGGCCGAAGGAGACGAGCCCGGTATAGCCCATCAGGAGGTCGAGGCTCATCGCGATCGTCCCGAACAGCAGTGCATCGAAGGCGAGCAGCAGATAGAACTTCGACATGAAGGGCAGGGCCGGCAGCAGCATCAGTAATAACCATACGATCACCGCCCACCGCGAAAACACGCGCGCATAAACGGCTCTACTCAAGCACGCCCTCCCGGCCGAAGAATCCCCGCGGCCGCACGATCAGGATCACGATCATGATCGTGAAGATCGCGATCGCGACGCGCTGCGGGTTCATCCAGAGCGTCAGGAGGCTCTGCGCGAGCCCGATGACGACGGCGGCGACCACCGAGCCGCCCATCGAGCCCATGCCCCCGAGGATCACGACGATGAACGCGAGCAGGATCATCTCCACGCCCATCTGCGGGTAGACCGTGAAGATGGGCGCGAGCAGGAGCCCGGCCAGCGCGGCGAGGGCGGCCGAGCCCGCGAACGTCAGGGTAAAGACGCGCGGCACGTTGACGCCGAGCCCGTCGAGCATCTCGGCGTCCTGCACCGCGGCCCGGACCAGGACGCCCGCGCGCGTGCGGGTGAAAAAGAGCCAGATCGCCAGCAGGAGCACCGAGGACGCCACCAGGAGAAACAAGCGGTAGTTCGGATAGGTCATGCCGAGCAGCGGCGTCGAGCCCGTGAACGGCGGCATGATGCGTCGCATGTCGCCGCCCCAGATCTGGCGGGCGCCTTCGCGGAATACGAGGGCCAGGCCGAACGTCAGGATGAGGCCGTAGAGCGGCTCACGACGATAGAGCGGCCGGAGCGTCGTCACCTCGGTCAAGGCACCGATCGCGCCGACCGCCAGCGGCGCCACCACGAGCGCCGCCCAGAACGAGTGGGTCATGCCGATCACGGCGATCCCGGCGTAGGCGCCCAGCATGTACAGCTCGCCGTGGGCGAAGTTCATGACGCCGAGCAGCCCGAAGATCACGGTCAGGCCCAGCGCCAGCAGCCCCAGCGCGGCGCCGAAGACGAGGCCGTGCAGGAGCTGCGGCAGCAGGACCGCGACGACGTAATCCAACTACTTCTTTTTGATCTCCCAGGTGAACCCTTCCACGGGGTCCTTGCCCACCATCGCCTCGCCGATCGAGTCGTTGCCGGCGATGCGGGCGATCGGCAGGTTCTTGCCGCCCTTCACCTGGTAGAGGTGCATGTCCATGATGACCTGATGGTCTTCCTTGCGGATGCACTGGCGGCCGATGTGCGTGTTGTCGACGCACATGCCCTCGTGGGCTTCGGCGACCTTGTCGGAGTCGAACGACTTGGCCTTCTCGACGGCCGCCGCCCAGAAGAGCACCGCGTCGTAGGAGCCGGCGGCGATGTTGGCGTCGGTGCCGAACTTCTTCTTGAAGCGCGCGTTGTAGGCCTGCATGTTCGCGTCGGGGTTGTACGGCGAGAAGTGATTCAGCTGCACGAAGCCTTCCATCGGCTCGGCGATCGACGGCAGATCTTGCTGCAGGAGGAAGCAGTCGATGCCAGCCAGCTTGTACTTCTTGGTCATGCCGAAGGAGTGGAGCTGGGTCATCAGCCGCAGCGAGTCGGTCCCCGCGAACGCCAGGAACAGCACGTCGGGACTCGACTGGTTGATCGCGCCGAACCAGGGGCTGAAGTCCTTCGTGTCGAGGGGCGCGCCCGCGACGCCGACCACCTCGCCGCCGAGCTTCTCGAGCGCGGTCTTGAACTGGCGGCCGTCCGACTGGCCCATCGCGTAGTCGGTGTAGAAGATGTAGACCTTCTTGCCCATCTTGTCGACGATGTACTTGGCCAGGCCGGTGGCCTGCATGCGGGAATCGGGCTGGTTCGAGAAGTAGTACTTGTGGAACTTCGTGGTCCGCATGAACTCGGCGCACGAGACCGAGTTCCAGTGGATGGTCTTGTGCTTCTTGGTGACGTCCATCACCGCCAGGGTCGCCCCGCTGGAGACGGCGCCCACCAGGAGCTTCACGTCGTCTTGAAGGATGAGCTTCTCGGCCTTGCGCACCGCCGGCGCGGGCTTCGTCTCGTCGTCCTCGGAGACGATCTCGATCTTGTGGCCGAGGACGCCGCCCTTGGCGTTGAGCTCCTCGACCGCCATCTGCATGCCCCACGTCTGGTACTTGCCATAGCCCTCGAAGACGCCGACCTTGGAGCCGAGGTCGCCGATCTTGACCACCTTCGGCTGCGAGACGGCCGGCGCCGCGATCCAGACCAGCGCGGCCAGGGCGATCAGCACGGTGAATCCCCACGTCACGCGCTTCATGAATTCCTCCTTGGTGTCGTTGACGACGACGGTGGCGTTGACGACGCGTCGATCAGGGTCGAGAGGACCCGTGCGATTCGCTGGAGCGGCGGCCGGAGGCCGGCCGGGTCGGACGGCGCGGCCCCGCCGGCCGCCGGCTTCACGTAGGTCTCCGCCTCGTCGAACGCGAGACGGACGGCGACCGAGGTCTTGTTGTCGCGCGTCGCGACGGCGAAATCGACGAGGTTGTAGTAGCGCCAGATCGCCTCGAGGAATTTCTTGCCCGTGGCGATGCGCGCTTCCGCGGGGGCGTCGGGCCGGGCGAGCTGGCGGTCGGCTTCGAGCGCCAGATCGCGCGCGAGCGCGGCGAAGAAGATCATGAGCCGCCGCTCGACCTCGGGCCCGTCGCCGGCCGCGAGCGCGGCGCGCGTGTTGTCCTCGAGGCCGGGCGGCAGGGTGGCGGCGTGCGCGCGCATCTCGGCGCGGAGCGGCCCGGTGTCGAACAGCCGCAGCGCCACGGCGTACTTCTTCGCCTGGACCGAGAACTTCACTTCCTTGAAGTTGGTGGTGACCGCGTTGTCCTTCGGCACGTACGCGCCGACGTGGTGAGCTGACGCTGGAGAGCTCGGCGCCGAGAGGAGGGCGAGCGCGGCGAGGGCCGCCCGAGCCACGAGCCGGCGGCCGGTCACGCGCGGTGCCGATCGATCATCGACCACGCGACGAGCCCGGCGAGACACCAGAGCGCGACGATCGTGGCGGTGCCGAACGGCACCCAGACGAGCCACTCGGCGATCGTCTTCGCTCGCTCCAGCCCGTACGAGGGAATCAGCGCGCTCCATACGAGGTAGCCGACAGGATAGCCCGCTCCGCCTGTCGTGAGAAGGGCGATGATCGCCCGTCGGGCCGTGACGTGCCGGATCACGCTGGCCGCGACCATCGAGGTGGCGATGATCACCAGCCCCATGCCCTCCGCGTGCATGTGAAAGAGCCGGAGCCCCGCGTCGAACTTCACGAGCGCTTCGTCGAGAATCCGCTCGTCCACGTCCCGCACGCCGACCAGGCCGTGCACGCTCGGGCGGGCCAGCATCCCGTCGCGGGCCCAGCGCGTCAGCTCGACCTTGAAGCGCGCCATCGAGCCGCCGCCGATCTCTGCGGCGACGATCGAGAGCACGGCGACCAGCAGGACCCAGCGCGGCGGGACTCGCCAGGTTGGGGCGTCGGCTTCCCTCATGCGCGCCGGCGCGCCAGGGCGAGCCACAGGCCGGCGAGCCCGGCGATCGCCGAGACGCCGAGCGGGGTGAGGATCCAGCGCTCGGCCAGCTCGATCCCGGCGTCGCGCCCGAGCTCGAGCCCGGCGGCGCCGTAGACGACATAGCCGAGCGGAAAGAGCCCGCCCAGGGTCAGCAGAACGTAGAGCACGGCTCGCGCGCGGCGCCCGGGTACGGTCGCCGCCACGAGCGCGCTCGCGAAGAAGAGGACCAGGCCCACCCCCATGCCGTGGAGGTGGAAGAACGCGAGCCCGGCCTCGGCGGTGAAGATCGCGCGCTCGCGTACCTCGTCGTCGTACTCGGCCGAGCCGGAGAAGCCGTGCGCACCCGGGTTGGCGGCGACGCGAGCGGCGGCGTAGCGCTGGATCTCGGGCTTGAACCGCGACATCGCCGCGCCGGCCGTCTCACCGAGCGCCAGCACCACGATGGCGACGAGCACGACGGCGAGGGGCGGGCGCCTCACGGTGGCGGACATTATCAGAAAAGTCAGCGTCGCGCCTCGGCCGGCGTTTGTCATTGGCGGCGGCCTGTGGCAAGGTGGGCGCGCTTATGCGCAGTGGTGACGCGTACGTCGCGAGCCTCCGGGACGGGCGGGCGGTGTACCTCGACGGCGAGCGCGTCGACGACGTCACCAAGCACCCGGCGTTCGTCGAGCCGATCCGGAGGATCGCCGAGACATACGACCGCGCGAAGGCCGCCGAGAACGATCCCGCGCTGACGTTCGCGGAGCCCGCGACGGGAGCGCGCCACAGCAACATGTGGCTCGTCCCGCGCTCGGCGGACGACCTCGGCGCCCGGCGGCGCGTCCATCGGTTCTGGGCCGAGCCGTCGTTCGGTCTCATGGGGCGCACGCCCGATCACGTCGCGTGCGTTCTCACCGCGTTTTCGGCCTGGCGCCACCTCTTCGACGGCGGCGGCGCGCGCTATGGCGACAACGTGGGGCTCTTCTACACGCGCGCGCGCGACGAGGACCTCTACGTGACGTACGCGATCGTGCCGCCGCAGGTCGACCGGTCGCGACCCGCCCATCGCCATCCGGAGCCGTTCCTGCATCCGGGAGTCGTGCGCGAGACCTCGGCCGGGATCGTGATCCGCGGCGCGCACGCGATCGCGACCTCGGCGACGATGGCCGACTGGCTCTTCGTCTCCTACATCACGCCGCTCGTGCCCGGTGACGAGGCCTATGCGATCTCGCTCGTGATGCCGATGAACGCGGACGGGCTGCGCCTCTACCCGCGGCGCCCGTTCGCGTCGCTGGCCACGAGCGTGTTCGACTATCCGCTGTCGTCCCGATTCGACGAGGTCGACACGACGGTCGTCTTCAACGACGTCTTCGTGCCCTGGGAACACGTCTTCATCTACCGGAACGTCGACCTGGTCAACGCCCAGTTCCACGACTCGCCATCGCACACCACCGCGAACTTCCAGGCGCTGGTCCGCTTCGGCGTCAAGCTGGAGTTCATGGCCGGCCTCGCCGCGCGGCTTGCCGAGATCCAGACGGCGGACGGCGACGCCGCCGTCCAGGCCACGCTCGGCGGCGACATCGCCTCGCTCTGCGCGGCGTTCGACGCGCTGGTGAAGGCCGCCGAGCGTGATCCCCTGATCACCCGTGGGTACGCGCGGCCGCATCCCCAGTACATCTACGCTGGCATGGGGCTCCAGCGGCGGTTGATCGTGGACATGATGCGCACGCTTCGCGAGCTGGCGGGCGGCGCCTTCCAGACCGTGCCGTCGTCAGAGGCCGCGTTCACGAGCGCCGAGACCCGCGCGGACACCGAGCGCTACTACCAGGCGGCCGCGATCGGAGCTCGCGAGCGAATCAAGCTCGTGAAGCTCATCTGGGACTTCGTCGGCACCGAGTTCGGCGGCCGCCAGCTCCAGT
>QHSP01000117.1 GCA_003220495.1 Candidatus Rokuibacteriota bacterium
TTGCGGCGGCGCGCGTTGTCGGTGTCGCCGGCTACCTTGGGAAACGCGTCGCCAGGCCGCGGACCGTGGTGAATGAACACGATCGCACGGTGCCGGTTCGCCACCTCCAACAGCGGGCGCATGTTCTCGGCGTCCTTCTTCGTGAGAAACCCGTTTCCCGGCACTTGCGCGCCGACCACGCCCGGCAGCGACAGCGCGCGCTCGAACTCGGCGGCGGCAGCAGCCATATCCACGAGCGGCAGCGCGGCAAACACACTGAAGCGCCCCTCGTATTTCTGGCAAATCCCTGACAGAGCATCGTTGACCATCCTGCACAGCGGCAGCGAAACCTCGACCGGCTGCGACTCAATCCAGCAGAACGCACCGAGCAGCGACAGCACACTGGTGCTCACGGCCTGGCGATCCATCCTTGCGAGATGGAATCCCACGTCATCAAACGCCTTGGACAGCGGCTCCTCGCCGATCCGGCTCTTCAGCATTTCTACGCCGTCCTGATTGCGCACGATGCGCGGTTCCTTGGTGCGGGCGCGCAGGGCGTCGATCAGCTCGGCGGGCCTCCAATGGGCATGCATGTCGATCATGGCTGTCCTCCTTAGTTTATCGTCGAACGGATTAACCCCGAAAGTCCCAGTGTGCGCGAGGTTGTTTACCAACTATCGTGCAATCTATTTCAACCGCCACAGCGAAGCAAGCGCTTTTCCGCACCCTTGCTGTTGGGCTGGGGTCTAGCATTGAAGTAGCAATCGACGGAATGATACCAGCCCGCCAGGGCACGGCTCGCATGACACCCGTGTAATACCGCATGTAATTTATCGATCGACCCACGCTGTCGCAAGCACAGCGCCATTATCTACTCTGTGTGGAAATACCGGTCATCGCCTGCTGCATCGCCGCGCGTGCAGCTGCCAGAGTCTGCGGGTCGGCCAGGTCAGGACGGCCCGTCCCATACGGCGGCTGTGGCGCGTATTCCATAATCAGTTCGATGACTCGCCCCGTGCTCTCGCCAGCCCAGTGCCCGGCTACTGCGATACCGAAGTCGACGCCCGCTGTGACGCCGCCTCCGGTGAGCCGATTGCGGTCGAAGCAGACGCGCTCGTTGCTGGGCTCAGCGCCAAATTGGTTGAGGGCTTCCCGGGCACCCCAGTGCACCGCAGCACGGTAGCCTCGCAACAGTCCAGCGGCCCCTAGCAGCAGCGAGCCTGTGCAGACACTGCACACCCAGCGGGCGCGGGATCCGCGATCAGCTAGAAAGGCAATTGTGGCGGAATCGCCCAGCAGGTCCAATGTGGGCTTCGCACCGCCGCCGACAAAGAGGACGTCTGGATCAGTCCAAGCATCCTCGAAACTATGGGTCGCTTGCACGCTGAGGCCGCAGTCCGTGGGCACCGCACCGGAACGGTGCCAGGCATACTGAACTTCGTAGCCTGGTAAGAAACTCCACGCCTGCATAGGACCGACCAAGTCCAAGAGGGTCATGCCAGGATATACGAGGGCCAACACTTTCATAGGCGCGCGCTCCTTTGAGTCAACAAAATTGTTCTGTATTGCAAGGTCAGGTTTCTAACGCCTGCACATCCAAGAATGGCGACGGGCCGCCGGCTCGCGCTCACTCAATACTGATCGTGCCGGCGTAGCCACTCCATCGAGAATTTGAGGCCGTCCTCATCGCGACCTTTGGGTAGGCGCGGTTCAGCGCCTGCCGGTTCCCAGGTCGTCCGAATACCCGGCCTTCAGGCGAGACCACTGGGAGGTGGGACGTCCATCGGTACGCATACGCTGCTTGCCTTCCCACCATTGTAGCCAGCCGATGGGCGAGTCCTCCCACGTCTCCTGCCGCCCGTAGACGGTCAAGTCGAGCAACCGGTAGCTGTTGTCCATCGCCTCGACGCCGCGCATCGTCGTCCAGTAAGTCTCGAAGACATTGGATCCTTGTCGCAGGTAGCAAACGATGTGCATCATGCCCACCCGGCGTCCGACCAAGAGAGTTTCGAGCGAGTCCTGGGCCGAGTACCAAGGCATCTCCCAGCCCATGAAGTCGCGGTACCGGACGCTCTCTTCGTACGGGCCTTGGCAGAACGTGGCGTAGGTGACGTCACGGCAATGCAGGTGGGACAGCTCGCGGACCTGCGATGTAAAGAAGGTGCACCCCTCGCACTGCTCCGGCGCAGGGTGGCCCGTGTGCCACATGAAGTAGTAGGCGATGAGCATCCGGCGGCCCTCAAACACATCCAATAGTGTCACCGCCCCACGGTCGCCAATGAGCGGTGTGGCACCGTCCACCTCGACCATGGGGAGCCGTCGGCGGGCGGCTGCAATGGCGTCGCCTTCTCTTGTGTGAGCCTTCTCTCGAACCCGCAATGCGTCCAGCTCGGCCTGGAAAGTACCCCGATCAACCACCGCAGGTGCTGGAGGTTCATCTCTCATGAAGTCTGTCATCGTTCTCTCCGTTAGCGCCCGGGGCGCTGTTTTCATTTTCCCCGAGGTCGCGCTCGACCTCACTGTCTCCAGTCCTATGCTTCGTCATCGTCTTTTCTTTCCGCGCGGTGGTGAGATCTCAGTCCGCCAAGATCTCCTCCTGGCTATGCTCCGCGCACCCTGCGGAAGCACTCGCGCAGCTCCTGTGTGAAAAGAGCCGGCTGCTCGAAGGCGGCGAAGTGGTCGCCCTTCTTTACCTCGCTTTTGCCTCTGCGTCGCGCTTTCGGAAGGCGGCTTCTCCAGCGTCGGACACCTCGACCCACTTCGGGTCAGGCGAGGCCTCGGCGTCGTAGTTGTCGTGCCAGTTCCACCACTTGTACGGCAGGGTCTGGGGGTAACCCTCTGGCGAGTCCTCCCAGTCCTCCTGGCGCCCGAGCGCAGTGATGTCGAGATAGTTCCAGGTGCTCCCCATCTGCTCGTCGCCGCGGTTGTTGATGAAGTAGGTGCGGAACACCTTGTCGCCATCGCGGATGAACGCGTTCGTGCCGTGCCACTCGTCCACGCCGAAGTCGGTGTCGAAGCTGTCCCTGATGGTGTACCAGGGCATCGTCCAGCCCATTCGTGCCTTCAGGCGCTCGATGTCCGTCTGCGCCGCGCGCGAGGCGAACGCGAGGGTGGTATCGCGCGCGTTCAGATGGGCTACGTGGGCGACCTGGTCAGCCACGAAGGAGCAGCCGCGGCAGGCGTGCTCGGGCCAGCCGAACACCTCGGGCTCGAAGAAGGCGCGATAGACGATCAACTGCCTGCGGCCCTCGAACAGGTCGAGCAGGCTAACCTTACCCTTGGGCCCGTCGAACTCGTACTTCTTCTCCACCGCCATCCACGGCATCCGTCGACGCTCGGCGGCCAGCGCATCACGGGAGCGGGTCAAGGCCTTCTCCTTCACGAGGAGCTGCTGGCGCGCAGCCTCCCACTCCTGCTGCGACACGATCGGGGGTGTCTTCATCGCGAGATGCCCTTTCGGCTGCTCCTTGTCTCTCTCTTTGATTGTTGCCATCTTATTTCTCCTTTGTTTCTTTTTTAGAGTGTCCTGCATCAATAATACGACGACTAACCCGCTGTTTCAGGACAGATTCACAAAACCTAACCAGCTGGGAGTACTTAAGCTAAACTGCCAAGCCTTCACTTTTGACTTAGCGCGATTGCCGTCGGACCATCAGCTTGGCACAGGAGAGTGCCCTTCACCGTTCGTTTCCTGCCGTGCCACGTTCGATCGACGCGAGCGGCAAATTCACTCTTCCGTTCGCCGCCCGTGCGATGCTAGATATATTTCAATGACTAGCACCGAGCGCGGGAGTTACAATGAGCGTGGGAGTTACAAATGTGACGGGATTCCGATGGACCCGCTGATCACTACCGCGGCGCGTGCGCTGGCGGCGGGTGATCCCCTCGGCGCGTTGAAGCGGGTCGCCCTGCGCGACGATCCTCCCGCGCTCGCGCTTCGAGGCATTGCCATGGCGCAGCTCGGCGATCTCGTTCGAGCGAAGACTCTCCTGCGACGTGCTGCGCGCGCCTTCGGTCCGAAAGAGGCCGTGGCGCGCGCGAGGTGCGTCGTCGCCGAGGCCGAGATCGCGCTCGTCTCGCGCGACCTCGGCTGGCCTGCGAAGGCGCTCGACACGGCGCGGGCGACGCTCGAAGCCCACGCCGACCGGGCGAACGCCGCGCACGCGCGGTATCTCGAGGTCCGGCGCCTGCTGCTGATCGGGCGCATCGACGAAGCCGAGCGCACGCTCGCCAAGCTCGACCCCGCGCTGCTCCCTCCCGCGACCAGGACCGCCCACGAGCTGGTGATCGCAGGGATCGCGATTCGACGCCTGAGGACGAAGGCGGCGCGCGCTGCGCTCGCTCGGGCCAAACGTGCGGCGCATCGCGCGCGCATCCCCGCGCTGGCGGCGGAGGTCGAAAGCGCATCCCTCGTTCTGAACACGCCCGCCGCACACCTGATTAAGAAGGGAAAGGAGCGACTCCTCCTGCTCGAGGAGGTCGAAAGGTTGCTGGCGTCGAAAGCATTCGTCGTGGACGCGTGCCGTCATGTCGTGCGTTACGCACGCACCTTGGTCTCGCTCGCAAGGCGTCCGGTGTTGTTCGCGCTCGTACGCGCGCTGGGCGAAGCGTGGCCCGGAGACATGCCGAGGGACATGCTCATCGCGCGGGCATTCGGAGCCAAGCGCGCCAACAAATCGCATCGCGCGCGGTTGCGGGTCGAAGTCGGGCGGCTTCGCGCGGCGCTGCGGCCGCTCGCCGGCGTGAGCGCGACGCAGCGGGGTTTCGCGCTGGCGCCGCGGCGCGCACGCGAGGTGGTCGTGCTGGCACCGCCCGTCGAAGAGGAGCATGCGCGGGTGCTCGCCTTCCTCGCCGACGAGGAATCGTG
>QHSP01000043.1 GCA_003220495.1 Candidatus Rokuibacteriota bacterium
GAACCGCGGCCGCGATGCCGTTGATGGTGACCGAGATCTCCAGGCCACCGGTCGCCACCGTCCCACGCACGAGCCGGAGCCCCGCGGGCACCGTGGCTCCAGCCTCAGGCTCGACGAGCGCGATCCGGGACTGGCTGACCGTGAAGGTCTTGGACGCCGGTGTCGGATCGATGTTCCCCGCTCGATCGCGCGCGACGACCTCGAATCTGTGCGCCCCGTCCGCGAGATCGGTGAGCGTCACAAGCCGCGCGTTCGCGAACTCGCCGAGCGGCTGGTTGTCGAGGCGCCACGCGAATCTCAGGTCGTCCGGCGAAGTGACGTCGTCTGAGCCGGAGAACGAGAATACGGCGGCCGTTTCGCCGGTCGGGCTGGGGGGTCCGCTGAGCAGAGTGGTTTCGGGTGGGACGTTGTCGTGTCTGACGGTCGCTTCGGCAGGCGCGCCGGTCAGGCCATCGCCACGGTGGCTGGTCGTGAAAATCTCCAGCGTGTTCTCGGCGTTCAGCGCCAACGGGATCGCCAGCGCAAACCCTCCATCAGCTTCGCCTTGAGTCGTGAACAAGCTGCTCCCGCCGTCGACCCGCCCATCGAGTCGCGACTCGGGCAGCGTCGTGCCGGTTACACGGATCGATGGCTCGTTCGTGATCGCCGCCAGCGGACCCAGTTCGGGTACTGGCGGCGCCAGGAACCGGAGGATCCGACCCACGGATCCGTCGGCGACATAGAGGTTGCCGGCCGAGTCGAACGCAAGACCCTGCACGCGATCGAGCCCTCCCGCGAACACGTTGACCCGCCCCTCCGGGTGTAGCTTCGCGATCGCGCGCTTGATCGGCTGTTCATCAACAGCGGGCTCTTGGGTGGTCACGAACAATGCCCCCAGACGATCTTGCGCCAGGGCCGTCGGCTTCGTGAACCTGCCTGGAGCTCCCAGTGGCATCGGCGCCCCGGCACGGGCGCCGGGCAGGACCGGGATCTGGAACACGACGCCGCCAACTCTCGGCTCACCGCGACGGCCGTCCGTCGCCGCGTAGAGGACGCCGTCGCCGGCCACGATGCCTCGCAGAGCGCGGAATCCGTCGGCGAAGATCGTGAGCGCGCCGGTCGAAGTCAGCGCCAGAACCACCTCGGGCTCCGCGGATTCGTCGTCGGGCTCGGGATCCGTTCCGCGCGTGAGCCGGCGGGCGGCAATGAACACAGTGGCGTCTTCCCCGACGTCGAGCCAGCGCGGCTGCTTGACCCCCGACACCAGAATAGTGCGGGAGCCACCCGCTTCGCGCCTGGTGATCCGGCCGGCGCGCTCCTCAGCGACGAGCAGGCGTCCTTCGAGATCTAAGGCAAGGCCGACCGGCCGGTCGAGTCCTCGCATCACGACGGTCGTGGACTGATCCCGAGCGATGCGTGTGACGGTCCCGGCCGCGCGGTCGCTCACGTAGACCACGCCTTGAGAATCCACGGCGACGCCTCGCGGCTGGAGAAAGCCGCGCGCCCAGACGCTGACCGGTGCCAGAGCCGTCGGCGAGTTACCGCCTGCACTCGGCGCGTGTGCCGCGGCAGGTAAGAGCACCAGGAGACCCAGGCCCACGAGCCGCGCGGGCCATGAAATGCGCGCTGACTGATTGACG
Organism: Candidatus Rokuibacteriota bacterium; assembly: GCA_003220495.1. GTDB lineage: Bacteria > Methylomirabilota > Methylomirabilia > Rokubacteriales > CSP1-6 > AR31. The sequence continues at coordinate 1,620 of QHSP01000043.1, forward strand.
GGTGCGCTCGCGATGTGGGGCATGCGCGAGCAAGGTGCAGCGACGATGCCAGACGACGACTCGATGAACGACGTCGACTAGAGCGCGATTCGCGCCGTCACCTCTGGCGGAGCCTCACGCTCTGCCCAAAGTCATGGGCAGAGTGCCCAGCGTGCGAGACGCCGAACGCGAGCTCTCACCTCGGCCGCGCGGCCATCTGCCCCGGATCCATCCCGTAGAAGAGCTGCGGCCCGCCATCACCCGGGCGCGGCCAGGGATGCTCGCGCAGCACGCGCTCGTCGATGTCGGTGCCCCAGCCCGGCGCGTCGGTCAGCCAGATGTGGCCCTCGCGGATCACCGGCGGGCGCGTGACGAGCGGGCCCTTCCACGGCACGTCGTCGATGTCGATCTCCATGATGCGCACGTTCGGGAGCACCGCGCAGAGGTGCAAGGAGTGCAGATCGGCCAGGTGGCTATAGTAGTTGTGCGGGGCGACGTTGATCTCGCACGCCTCCGCCAGCCGCCCGATCTGGACAGACTGCGAGAAGCCGTTCCACGGCACGTCGATGATCGCCACGTCGACCGCGTGGCGCTCGAGGAACGGCCGGTACTGGCGCAAGGTCACCAGGCTCTCGCACGAGGCCAGGCGGGTCGACGTCGACTGCTTGATCTGCAGCAGCGCGTCCGGGTCCCAGTTGTCGTACTCGACCCACTGCATGTCGTATTTCTCGAGCAGCTTGGCGATCCGCAGCACGCCCTCGGTGCGGAAGTTGTAGTTCAGATCGAGACAGAGCCCCACCTTCGGGCCGACGGCCTCGCGGAACGTGCCAATCAGCCGGTCGATCGCGTCGAGAATCTCGACCGTCGGGGCGCCGTCGGTCGTGTTGATGCCGCTGGCGAATCCGGGGAAGTACACGGTCGCTGGCTCGCCCGGGATCACCATGTTGGTCTTGAGCGCGGTGAAGCCGCGCTTCACCACCTCGCGCCCGAGCGCCGCGATGTCGTCGTAGGTCTTCAGCGGCGGCGTCCCTAAGAATGTTCCCATGCGCGCGCGCGTCGTCCCGCAGTGCGACCAGTAGAGGCGCATGCGATCGCGCATCGGGCCGCCGAAGAGCTCGTAGACGGGCACGCCGAGGGCCTTGGCCTTGATGTCCCACAAGGCCAGCTCGATGCCGGCCATCGCCTTGTGTGACACCCCGCCGCTGTTCTGGCGCATGCGCCGCAACATGTCCCAGTAGAGGCGCTCGACGGGCCGCGGGTCCTGTCCGATCAGAAGATCGGCCACGTCGCGGACCGAGCCGGCGATGCCGTGGGGGCTCCGGTTGTCGCTGCACTCCCCCCAGCCGACCAGGCCGTCGTCAGTCTCGATGCGCACGAACGTCCACGGCCGCCAGCCGCCGTCGCAATGCAGCGCTTCGACCCGCGCGATTTTCATGGCCGCCGCCTCACGCCGTCTGAAGGCCGAGCGCGCGCCCGGTCTCGGCAGCGAAGCGCACGAGCTCCGCGGCATCCATCTCGGGGCGCGGCCGCAAGATCAGGCGATCGACGCCGGCCGCGGCGTAGGCGTCGATGGTCGCCTTGTCCGGCACGTCGTAGCCCGGCGGCGTGATGCTGATCTCGAGGCGGCCGAGCTCCGCCGGTCGCGAGTGCTTCTTGGCGGCTTCGCGCAGCGAGGCGAGAACCTTCTGCGTGTCGTCCACGCTCATGCCGAAACCGTACCAGCCGTGGCCCTGCATCACCGCGCGGCGGTACGCCGGTGCCGTGCGCCCGCCGACGACGATCGGCGGCGTCGGGGTCTGCACCGGGCGCGGCATCGCCTGCACGCCGTCGAACGACACGTACGGGCCGCGATACGACGGCTTGGGCTGCGTCCACACCGCGCGCATCGCCGCCAGGTAGTCATCGGCCACGCGCCCGCGCTCGGCGAACGGCGCGCCGACCGAGCGCATCTCGGGCTCGCACCAGCCCACGCCGAGCCCGAAGATCAGCCGGCCGTTCGAGAGCACGTCGAGCGAGGCGAGCTGCTTGGCGAGCACCAGCGCCTGGCGCTGCGGCAGGATGATCACGCCCGTGGCCAGGCGAATGCGCGTGGTGTGCGCGGCCAGGAACGTCAGGGCCACGATCGGATCGAGCAGCCGCATATCCGGCGCCATCGGCCGGCCGGCCACCGGCGGGTCGGGCAGCACCACGTGGTCAGCCACCCAGAGCGATTCGAACCCGGCGGCTTCGGCCGCCCAGCCGATGCGCGCGGCGGCGTCGGGATAGCCGCAGGTGTGGAGATTGACGGAGTGCAGTCCGAATTTCATGGCGTGTCCTTTCGCTTGCGCAGTCTCGTCGCGCGCTGCGCGTCGCCCGTCGCGGGCGGGACGTAGTCTATCAGGTGGTATTGCGCGCTGCAGGCGGCCGCGGGGCTGGGGCCCCGCCCGCCGAGGCGCGCCTACAATTCTGGTCGTGCGCGCTGCAGGCGGCCGCGGGGCTGGGACCTGAAGGGGTCTACTCGAGCGAGCGGATCTTCAAACGGATCTCGTTGATGTGCTGCGCGCTGATCACGGCGCCGGCGCTCACGGGCGTGAGGCTCAGCGGCTGCCGCAAGGTCTGCACGTGAATCGCCAGGACGGTGCCACCCACTGCGGGCGCCGGACTCGGCCAGCTCAGGTTGGTTCCGGGCTGTACCGCGTTGATCCCGTCCAGGAGCTCGGTAAAGTGCGCCGCCTTGATCGGCGTGTCAGCCGGCAGCGTGTCGCCGGCGGTCGCGTCGGTGAAGAGCATCGAGAACGTCGCCGTGACCGACCGCGCATCACTCAGGGTCACGGCGCAGGTCGTCGCGGCGCCGCTGCAGGCTCCGCCCCAGCCTTTGAAGCGCGCCCTCGCGCCGGGCGCTGCCGTCAGGGTCACGACGGTCCCGCCGGCGAAATTCGCCGAGCAGGTCGCCGCGCAGCTGAGCCCGGTCGGATTGCTCGTAACGGCGCCCGCGGCCGAGCCACGGACCGCGACGTTCAGCGCCACCGGAAGCCCCGGCGTGGTCGCCGTCGCCTCATTGGAATAGGGAGAGCAGCCCACGGCGTTGCACGCACGGACCCGATAGACGTACGTCGTGCTGGAGCTCAGTCCGGTGTCCGAGAGCGCGAGCACGCTCGCCACCGGCGTGGCGATCCGAGCGAACGCCCCCCCTGCCCCGGTCTTGCGCTCGATCTGGGATTGGCTCTCGTTGCCGTTGGTGTCCAGCCACGTCAAATTGATCTGGATGGCCGACACCGCCGTCGCGGCCAACCCGGCCGGCGCGGCGGCCGGAGACACCGCGACACCGGCCCCGGTCACCGTCCTGTTGCTACTATTCGCTCCGGTGAAGGCCACGCTGGTGCTCGAGGTTCCGACGGCGACCGGCGTGAAGCGCACCGTGACCAGCTGGCTCCCGCCCGCGGCCAGCGAATACGCGCCGCCGGAGATGACGGAGAACGGGCCGCTCGTGGTGGCGCTGCCCGAGAGGACGCCGCCGCCGAGGTTTTGCACGGTGAAGTTCCGATCTTCCGAGCTGCCGAGCGCGACGGTGCCGAAGTTTCGCGAGAACGGCGTGACGCTGATCCGGGTCGGCGGGAACGTGCTCCAGAGGAGCGAGAGGCCGTCGCTCAGGCTCTGCGTGTTGAAGCTGAACTGGCCGGCGCTCTGGGTGCTCGTCTGTAGGCCGACCGTGGCGGAGCCGCCGCGATCGGACCAGGCGCACGCGCCGCCGATCACCGTGTCCGCGTAGTTGAACAGCACGTTGTCGCTCGACTCGAAGAACACGATCTGGAACTTGATCGTGGCGGTCGCGCTCGACTGGCAGGCGGAGACTCGCACGTCTCGCCACTCGATGACCAGCTCGCGGTTGGGCGCCGAGCCGAGCACGTCCCAGAAGACGTTCTGCGCGGTGCCCGCCACCGGGAAGAGGTCGTCCCACCACGGCGAGACCAGCGTGGGGATCTGCGACGTCGGCAGGCCGACGTTGGCCGAGGTCGTGAACCCGCTCGAGAAGCTCGCGTTGCCATTGGCGCTCACGAAGACGCCGTTGAACCGACCGCCGCCGAATGGGATCAGGAACGGCGCGCCCACGAAGGCCACCGCGTCGTCGTCCAGGTTCAGGTTGACGCCCGAGATGGTCCGATAGCTCGAGGCGATCTGCGACACCTGGTAGGCGCCGAGCACCTGGGCGGTGATCACGTCGCCCGATGGGAACGTGATCGAGTAGGTCCCCACAGCCGTCGGCGTCCAGCGGCCCGAGTAGATGCCGTCCCCCGCGACCCGATCGGCGTTGAGCCCGTCGTCGACCAGGGTCACCATCTGCCCTCCCGGCTCGACCACCACGGCGACGTTTCCGTTCGGGCTCGCGCAGTTGATGTTGAGGGCGGCGAGGTCGACCGGCGTTCCGACGGCGCTGGTGATGCTCGCGCCGACCGGGAGGAGCCGGGAGAACACCGGCGCGTTGGAGCAGCCCAGGGCGCCGCGCGCGTTGAGCCGCTTCTGCGTGACCGTGTTGGCCAGCGCCGGGATCGTGTCGCCGCCGGCCAGGATCAGGTTCTTGATCGCCCGCCAGTCGCGCGACGGGTCTTGCGCTTTCAGAAGGGCGGCCACCCCGGTGACGTGCGGGGTGGCCATCGACGTCCCGCTGAAGAAGCTGTAGGTGTTGTTGGGCGTCGTGCTCAGGATCGCCTCGCCGGGCGCGCCGAGGTCGACGGTTTGCCGGCCGAAGTTCGAGAACGAGGCGAGGCTGTCGGTGCGCGTCGTGGCCGCCACCGAGATCACGTTCGGGAGATAGAAGCCGGCCGGATAGAAGGGCGCGGCGTCGTTGTTCGAGCTGCTGTTGCCCGCGGCGGCGATGAAGAGGATGCCCCGCTGCAGGTGCGCCTCGACCGCGTCGAAGAGCGACTGCGAGAAGCCGCTGCCGCCCCAGCTGTTGTTGGTCGCGACGATGTCGACGCCGCGGTCCTTCATGAGCTTGACGTACTCCATGCAATCGATCGCGTCGGCGACGCTGCCGCTGCCCGTGGCCGCCAGGAACTTGCAGGCCATGATCCGGACCGTCCAGTTGACGCCGACGACGCCGACGCCGTTGTTGCCGGTGGCCCCGATCGTCCCGGCCACGTGGGTGCCGTGGCTGTTGTCGTCGAGTGGGTTCGAATTGTTGCTGGCGGTGTTGATGCCGAAGCAGTCGTCGATCTGGCCGTTGCCGTCGTCGTCGACCCCGTTGCTGTTGCAGTCCGCCGTGTCGCGGAACAGGTTCGCCGACAGGTCCGGGTGATTCCAGTCGATCCCCGAGTCGATCACCGCCACGACGACGCCGCTGCTTCCCGTCGTCAGGTTCCACGCCTCGACGGCGTCGATGTCGGCGTCGGGCATGCCGCCACTCTGGCCCGTGTTGTGGAGCCCCCACATGTCGGCGAAGCGGGGATCGCCGGGGGTCGCCTGATGGTCGACGATCCAGTTGGGCTCCGCGTACAGCACGGCGGGGTGCCGCTGGTAGCGCTCGATCGCGTCCTTCACGGTCATGCCGTGCGGGACTCTCACCACCTGGAGCCCTTCGACGAGCGTGAAGTTCCGGTGGACGCTCGCGCCCGCCAGGGCGTGCGCCTGCGCGCGCTCCGACGGCGGCGCCGCGGCCTTGAACCTGACCAGGATGGTGTCCTGGGCATGGCGAGGCATCGGTCGAGCGGTCTGCGCGGCGGCGATCGCGCCGGAAAGCAGCACGGCCCAGAGCCCGAGGAACAGCCCCGCCAGGGCAACCGCGCGAAGCCGCGCTGGGGCCGTCGTCATCGCGACGGATTCTCGGCGACGAACGTCACCGAATCGTCAACCCGGGCGAGTTTGATCAGATGGAAAGGCTGGGTCAGCGCCTGGGTCTGCATGGCCGAGGGGTCGGGGTGCCTGGTCCGATAGCGGATCGAGAGGCCCGCGTCGGTGCGCTCGATCTGCGTCACCTCGATCGCGTAGCCTCCCGTCGGGCGCTCGCCCATGAAGAGGGCGACGACCATATCGCGCGAGAAGTCGACCGACGGCGGCGGGGGAGGCGCGCTCGGTGCCCGCATGTGGCGGCTCCAGAGCGCGGTCCACTCGTTCTGGCTGCGAACGACGATCTGGGTCGGCTGACCGACGCCGCTGGCGAGCCCCTTCGCCAAGGTCGAAAACGGCACCGTCACGGCGACGGCCGCGCCGGCGGTGCACGAAGCGAGCAGCAGCACGAAGCTCGCGACGCAGCGCATTCCTTACATCCATTGTAGGGTGCGAGGACCGAGATCCGTATGGAACGGGTGGTAGTGGCCCGGCGCGGGCCGAGCCACTACCCGAGGGTATAGCCCTGGACTATGGCTGGATACCGAGCATCGTCATCGTGCCCGTGGCGGTCTTCTGGGCCTCGGCCATCTTCCCGTCTTTGCACATCTTGTAGATCTCGTCGACGTCCTGCCGGGCTTTCCAGCCTGCCTCGTCCACGCGGATGCCGGCCTCGGCGTTGATCTTGGCGATCCACTTGTCACAGTCGCTCACCATCGGCGCCTGCTGAGCCATCGCCGCCGCCGAGTCCCGCTGCGACGCAGCTGCGAGGCGCGCCGGCGGTCGCTAGTTAGGAGGCGAGAGAGGGAGGAGCGCGATCCTGGACAGGACGGAGCGGTTCGACCTCAACGTCGAAGCATCGGCTGACGACGATCCCGGCGCCCGTCGGTTGCGGCGCCGCGATCCCCGCCGGGCCGTGATCGATGGTGGCGACCAGCGGCTGGTCGACCGGCGTGATGGCGTCCATCGCGCCGACGGACTGCGCGGCGACGAAGCCGCCGCCGAACGAGAGCCCAAAGAGGAGCGGCGCCAGAAAGCCCGCCGCGAGACGACGCGAGGGTCGGCGTCAACCTCGTCATGGCTCCCTCAGCCCTTCACCGCGCCCGCGGTCAGCCCCTGAACCATGTACTTGTGCAGATAGATATACACGACGATCACCGGCAGCGACGCCAGGGCGGCCGCCGCCATCAGCTGGCCCCAGAACGCGAAGTCGGAGACGACGAACTCCGACAGACCCACGGGCAAGGTCTTCAGGCTGTCGTCGGCGATGAAGATCAGGGCATAGAGGAACTCGTTCCAGGACAAGGTGAAGCAGAACAGGCCCGCCGCCAGGAGGCCCGGCGCGGCCAGCGGCAGCACCACGCGCACCATCGCCTGCAATCGCGTCGCGCCATCGACCAGCGCCGCTTCCTCCAGCTCGCGCGGGATCGAGCGGAAGAACCCCATCAGCAGCCACGTCACGAACGGGACCAGGAAGGTCGGGTACGCGAGGATCAAGGTGCCGAGCGAGTTCGTGTAGCCGAGGCCGATGAAGGTCCGGTAGAGCGGGATGAACATCAGCCCGGGCGGGACGAGATAGGTGATGAGCACGATGGCGCCGAAGGTCCGGCGTCCGGGAAACGAGAGCCGCGTCAGCGAATAGGCGCCGGCGGTGCCGATGGCGAGCGAGAGCAGGGTGCTCGCGATGGCGGTGATGGCGCTGTTTCGAATCCACAACGCGAAGCGACTCTCCTCGAAGAGGTAGACGTAGTTGTCGACGGTGAACGGCCGCGGCACGTACACGCTCTCCGAGAGGAGGATCTGGCGCCCGGTCTTGAACGAGGTCGCGACGATCCAGTACATCGGCACGAAGACGATGGCGAGGATGAGCGCCAGCACCGCCCAGCGCGCGAGCGTGGCGCCCCGCATCGTCACTCCTCTTCCCGGTGCAGGTACCGCACGACCGCCACGATGAGCAGCGCGACCAGCGGCAGCGAGGCCATCGACGCGGCCATGGCCAGGCCCCAGCGCTGCGACATGATGCCGAGCTCGTAGCTGTAGGTGGCGAAGATGTGCGTGGCCGCCCCGGGTCCGCCGCGCGTCATGATGTACACGATGTTGAAGTCGTTCAGGGTGACGATCGTGCTGAGCAGGGTCACCACCGCGACCACGCCCTTGATGCTCGGCAACGTGATGCGCCAGAACTTCTCCCAGCTCCCGGCGCCGTCCACCGCGGCGGCGTCGTAGAGCTCCTGGGGCACCGTCTGCATGGCGGCCAGGAACGACACGCCGAAGAACGGAAAGCCACGCCAGACGTTGGCCGTGATGACCGATGCCATGGCCAGGGTGGGATCGCCGAGCCAGTGCACGCCGCTCCTCACCGCCCCGACGTCGATCAGCGCCACGTTGATGAGCCCGCGGAAGAGGTCCATCAGCCATTTCCACGTGAGCGCGATGACCACGGTGGGGATCACCCAGGGCAGCAGCAGGATGCCGCGGATGAACTGGTTGCCACGCACGACGTTGTGCAGGGCCAGCGCCATGGCCATACCGATCACGAGCTTCACGACGATCGAGCCGACGGTGAAGGCGGCGCTGTTCCAGGCGACGATGCGAAAGCGCCCGCTCTCGAGGAGCGCTTCGTAGTTTCTGAGCCCCACGAAATGCGCCGGATAGCCCACCGTCTTCTCGGTGAGGCTCAGGTAGATCGCCGAAAGGAACGGGTACGCGACGAGCGCGCCGAGGAACATCGCGACGGGAGCGATGAGGGCGTAACCCAGCAGTCGCTCCCGGTGGCGATCGGTCAGCACATTCACTTCACCGGGAGGCGGTCGTAGATCTCCTTGATCCGCTTGTTGGCTTCGTCGATGGCCGCTTCGGGCGTCACCTTGTCGACGATCACGCGCGTGATCATGTCCGTGAGCACGTTACCGGAGACCACCTCCGCCGCCGCCGGGGTCGTCGGGCCCGGCCAGCCGACTGGATGGCCCTGCTTCACCGTGTCGACGATGATCTTTCCGCCGGGCGTGTTCCAGTACGGATCGTCGAGCGGCTTGGCGAAGAGCGGCACCATCTGGCGGAACGATCCCGACATGTATTTCACGAAGTTCTCGCGGGCCATCACGCACCCGATGAGCGCCTTGGCCTCCTTCGGTGACTTGCCGTCCGTCGGCACCGCCCAGTTCATCACGAACGTGAGCGCGAGATTGCGGCCGGCGGGCCCCTTGGGCATGACCTTGATCGCCGTGTCCTTGAGGAGCGGGTGCTGGGTCGACTCTTCCTGGTAGAGGATGCTCGGCCCGTTCGGCGTGAACGTGATCTTGCCGGCCATGAACGCTTCGTTGTTTGTCGCGCCGGACCACGAGAGATAGTCGAAGGCCGAGGTCTTGTCGGCGAGATAGGCTCGCGTCACGACCTTGAGCGCCTCGACCCCCGCCGCCTTCGGAATGCCCGTGAACTTGCCGCTCTTGTCGACCCAGGCGGCGCCGTAGCTCCAGAACAGGCTCATGGCCGGATCGTAGCCGTCGCCGGTGCGATTCCACGGAAAGCCGTTGGGATACTCCTGCACGCCCGCCTTCTTGACCTTCTCGGAGACTTTCTGGATGTCCTCCCACGTATCGGGGGCCTCGGCTCCCACCTTGGTGAGGATGTCGGGTCGATAGAAGAGAACGAGGGGGATCGCGTAATGCGGCACCGCGTAGTATTTCCCGCCGAACTTCACCGCGCCGTCGGCGTTGGGCAAGATCGTCCCGAGCTCCTTCGCGGCCGCGGCCACCACGTCCGACACGTCGGCGAGCCGTCCCAGGTTCGCGAGGCGCGCCGGCCCGACCGCGTCGAGCTCCGCGATGTCCGGCAACGTCTTCGACTCGATCGCCGCGGTGAACTTCGTCCACATGTCGTCGAAGGTGTAGGTCTGGATCGCGAGCTCGACGCCGGCCTTCTTTGCGCACTCCTGCGCGTTGGTGTCGAGAATCTTGTCCGCGGGCGGAATGTACGTCTTGAGCCGCCAAAGACTCAGCTTGCCCGCCGCGGCCGGCGGCTCGGGCATCGGCACGAGAACGGTGGTCAACGCGATCAGTACCGCGAGCTTCTTTGCCAGCGTCCCCATGCGCTCCTCCTCTGATAGGGTGTGTTACGTGCCGCAGGCCGCCGCGGGGCTGGGGCCCCGCCGGCCGAGGTGCGGCGATGAAGGTGCGGGCGCTGCCGGCCGTGACGGCGGTCGCCCACGTCTAGCAGCGACGTCGCGAAGGTGTCAAGGCAAAAAGGGAGGGCGCCTCGTGCGGACCATCGACGTCCACGCGCACCTGATGCCGCAGTGTCTGTGGCGCACGGTGGATGGCGGAGGCTCCTGGTACGGGACGCGCTTCGAGTCGGGCCCAGGTCTCGGCGCCACCGTGACGAACGGACGGCGCAGCCGCGTCCCGAACGCGAAGGTGCGCTTCACGCCCGAGGAGCGCTTGCGCGACATGGACGCCCTGCGCATCGACACGCAGGTCGTCTCGATCCATACGCCCCTCTTCGGCTACGACCTCGAGCCCGCGCAGGGCGGGCAGCTCGCGCGCGACGTCAACGACGAGATCGCCGCGATGACCCGCCACTGGCCTCGACGCTTCGCGGGACTGGCCACCTTGCCACTTCAGGACGTCGGCGCGGCGATCGACGAGCTCGAGCGCGCGGTGACCGTCCTCGGTCTCAAGGGCGCCGAGCTCGACACGGTGGTGAACGGCGCCGGGTGGGACGAGCCGCGGTTCCGGCCGCTGTTCAAGGCAGCCGAAGCGATGGGCGCCGTGCTGTTCTTTCACCCTCAGCCCCAGCACAATCTGCTCTTCAAGGAGACGGACCGCTTCGGCCTCGCCAACAACCTGGGCGTCATCGTCGAGGACGCGCTGATCGTCGCGACCCTCATCTTCGGCGGCGTGCTCGATGCGTGTCCCGATCTGAAGATCTGCATCGCGCACGGCGGCGGGCCGGCGTGCTTCGGCATGGGGCGCCTCGATCACGGCTGGCGGGTCCGTTCCGAGGCTCGCGCCAATATCCAGAGGCCGCCGAGCTCCTATCAGCGCCGCCTCTACTACGACTGCGTCACGCACGGCGAGGCCGGACTGCGGCTTCTGCTCGATCACGTCGGCGCCGATCGCGTGGTCCTCGGCAGCGATTGGCCGTTCGTCGCCTGGCATCCCTCGCCCGTCGCGTGGGTGCAGGGGCTGCTGGACCTGAGCCAAGAGGACAAGGACAGGATCCTCTGGCTTAATCTGGAAAGGCTGCTGGACCTCTAGTGCCGCGCCGGCGCGGCGGGAGCAAGGACCTTAGATGCTGCGAGGAGCGGATTGGGGTGACGCGATGGGGTTCCGCTGCCGTCGCAGAGCGGGCGGCGCGAGAGCTCGGCGCGCGGCGACGGCGCCCGCGAGGCAGCAGACGATCAGCGAGAATAGCGCTCCGGCCGTACCCATCAGCACTTGTCCGGCGTTTGCGATACCAGCAAGCCCTGTCGGCAGGACGCCCCCGACGAGACCCAGCGCGATCAGACCGATACCCACTCTCATGAGGGCAATCCTCCCACTCGGCCTCTCGCAATTGAAGTGCCATCGTGTCGCATACGAGAGGTGCACATCGAAGCCCACGAAATGTCGGACGGTCGTGATCGCACGCTCCACTCGACGAAGCAATCTTTACCGGGTAACTCTTACCGGGTGTTCGCTTGGCGAACACACACTGATCGCCCGATGACCCTCTTCGGGGCGGAGCCTATTCGTGCCGAGCTCCTGAGCGTCGAGCGGCTCGAGGAGATGGCCGAGACCATCGCGCGCCATCGCGCATCGTCGAGCCGACGACCGAACCCCGGGCTGCTGTCCCGCACGCGCGAAAACGGACGCGTGCTGCTTCGCTGCTATCGGACGCTCGCGGCCGTCATCAACGAAGAGCGCGCGACGACGCCCGCGGCCGAGTGGCTCGTGGACAACTTCTACATCGTCGAGGAAGTGCTGAACGAGATCCGCACCGACCTGCCGCCGGGCTTCTACCGCCAGCTGCCGACGCTCGAGGAGGGCCCGCTCGCCGGCGCGCCGCGCGCGCTCGAGCTCGCGTGGACGTTCGTCGCCCATACGGACAGCCGCTTCGATCCGGCGACCCTGCAGCGCTTCGTCCTGGCCTTTCAGCACACCGAAGCGCTTCGCATCAGCGAGCTGTGGGCGGTGCCGATCGCGCTTCGATTGACTCTGATCGAGAACCTCCGCCGACTCGCGGTCGAGATCGTCGAGAGCCGCGCCGCGCGCCTCGAGGCCGACCGCCTCGCGAACCTCCTCCTGGGGCAAACGGATCTTCCGGCCGATCCGCAGGCGTTCCGCACGCTCGGCGACTCGGTCCTCACCATGTCGTTCGCGGTGCGGCTCGCCCAGCGCCTCCGTGATCAAGACCCGAACACGACGCCGGCGGCGCGCTGGCTCGACGAGCGGCTCGCTGCTCGCGGCACCTCCACGCACGACCTCGTCCGCATCGAGCACCACCGCCAGGCCGCGGCCAACGTGACGGTGCGAAACGTGATCACCAGCCTTCGCGTCATGGCGACCTTCGACTGGACCGACTTCGTCGAGAAGGTGAGCCTGATCGACCGTCTCTTCCGCGCCGAGAGCGAGTTCGGCGCGATGGACTTCGCCACCCGCGACCGCTATCGCCACGCGGTCGAAGATCTGGCCCGCGGATCGGGACGCTCGGAGATCAACGTGGCCCGCCAGGCCCTGACCCTCGCGGGCCACCGCGAGCGACGCACGGAGGATCTCGGCTACTACCTGATCTCGAAGGGGCGGCCGAGTCTCGAGCACGCGCTCGGCTACCAAATCTCGCTGCGGCAGCGACTGACCCGCGCCTACATGGCCTCGGCGACGTGGAGCTATCTGGGGTCGATCGCGATCGTGACGGCCTTTCTCCTGTGCCTGCCGATCCTGTTCACGAACACCCTCGGCGTGAGCCTGATCGTCGTCCTCGCCGTCGCGGCGCTCGCGGCGCTGCCCGCCTCGGACGCGGCGACCGCGCTCGTCAACCGCGCCGTCGTCGAGATGCTGCCGCCGCGCGCCCTGCCGCGGTTCGAGCTGGCCGACGGCGTGCCGCCCGAGCTCAAGACCCTGGTCGTCGTGCCGACGCTCCTCACCGGCGCGGCGCAGATCGCCGAGCAGATCGCGCGACTGGGCGTCCACTATCTCGCGAACGACGACGGCGAGCTACGCTTCGCGCTGCTGTCGGACTGGACGGATTCCGCCGCGGAGCACGCGCCCGACGACGAGCCCCTGCTCGCGGCCGCGCGCGCGGGCATCGACGAGCTGAACCGGCGGTACGGCCCAGCCGGCGGAGGCGAAGCGCGCTTCCATCTGTTCCACCGCCGACGCCTCTGGAGCAAGAGCGAGGCGCGCTGGATGGGCTGGGAGCGCAAGCGCGGCAAGCTGCACGAGCTCAATCGCCTCTTGCGCGGCGCGACCGACACCTCGTTCATCGTCGAGACGTCCAACGTCCCGTCGTCGATTCGCTTCGTGATCACGCTGGACGCCGATACCCAGCTTCCGCGCGGCGCCGCGTCGCGGCTCGTCGGCACCCTGGCGCACCCGCTGAACCGGCCCCGGCTCGAGCCGCGCGAAGGTCGCGTCGTCGAGGGCTACGGCATCCTCCAGCCGCGGATCGCGCCGACCCTGCCCACCGAGCGCGAGGGCTCGCTCTTTCGGCGCGTGTTTTCCGGTCCCGCCGGCGTCGATCCCTATGCCGCCGCGGTCTCGGACGTCTACCAGGATCTCTTCGCCGAGGGCTCGTACACCGGCAAGGGGATCTACGACATCGACGCCTTCGAGCGAGCGCTCGAGGGACGGGTGCCGGAAAACACGCTGCTCAGCCACGATCTCTTCGAGGGGCTCTTCGCGCGGGCCGCGCTCGTCACCGACATCGAGCTCTTCGAGGACTTTCCCGCTCGTTACGAGGTCGCGGCGGCGCGTCAGCACCGCTGGGCGCGCGGCGACTGGCAGCTCTTGCCGTGGCTGATCCGCGGCGCCGCCGGCGCGGGCGCTTCGCGGGCCAGGATCCCGACGATCGGCCGCTGGAAGATGCTCGACAACTTGCGGCGGACGCTCTCGGCTCCCGGCGCCTATCTCACGCTCCTGCTCGCGTGGACCTTGCCGGCCGGCGCGCCGCTGGTCTGGACCAAGCTGGTTCTTCTCTGCCTCGCGCTGCCCGCGCTCGTTCCGGTATCGGCGGAGCTGATTCCGCGGCGGCCCGGCGGCTCCAAGCGCGCTTACCTCCGCGGCCTCGGCGAGAGCCTGGCGCTGGCCGGCGCCCAGATCGCGCTCGGCCTCACCTTCCTCGCGCACCAGGCATGGCTCATGGGCGACGCCGTCGTCCGGACATTGCTCCGCCTCGTCGTGACCCGACGGCGGATGCTCGAGTGGGTCTCGGCCGCGCAGGTGAAGTCGAGCGCCCGGCTCGACCTCGGCCGGACCTACTCGGACATGTCGGGCGCCCTCGTGCTGGCGTCCGTGGCCGGGCTGGTCGCAGCCTTCAGCGCGGGCGAGATCCGGGCGGTCGCGGTGACGTTCGTCATCCTCTGGTTTCTTTCACCCGTGGTAGCGCGCTGGATCAGCCGCCCGGTGGCCACGCGACCACCCGACCAGCTGAGCGTGGACGAGCGGCAGCGCATCGTGGCGACGGCGAGAAGGAGCTGGCGCTTCTTCGAGACGTTCGTGACCGCCGAAGACCATGCCCTGCCTCCCGACAACTTCCAGGAGGATCCACGGCCCGTCGTGGCGCACCGGACTTCGCCGACCAACATGGGCGTCTATCTGCTGTCGACCGTGGCCGCGCGGGATCTCGGCTTCATCGGAACGCTCGACGCGATCGATCGGCTCCAGGCCACCCTGGCGACGATCTCGGACCTCGAACGCTACCGCGGGCATCTCTACAACTGGTACGACACGCGCTCGCTCCGGCCCCTGGAGCCCCGCTACGTGTCTTCCGTCGACAGCGGCAATCTTGCCGGCCACCTGAGCGTCCTCGCCGTCGCCGCCCGCGAGCGCGTTCGCCGTCCGATCGTCGGAGTCGAGATCCACCGGGGCATCGATGCCGCGCTCGCCCTCCTGCGTGAGGCGCTTGCGTCGGAGTCTCGCGCTCCTGTGGACGAGCTCCGCGCCGCCCTGGCCGCCGAGCCGCCCACGATCGCCGCCTGGCCGAGCCGTCTTCGCGAGCTCGCGACCGCCGTCCGGGGACTCGGCGATCGGGCCAGGACACTGCCCGCCGTTGCGGGAGCGGATGCCGTCGTGTGGGCGGACGTCGCCCTGGCGACGATCGCGTCCCATCAGCGCGACTTCGACGCGATCGCGCCATGGTTCGAAGGGCTCGACGACGTTCGACGCGCGCTTCCCGCCGACCGGCAGGAGGCGGCGAGCGCCGTCGCGAGTTTGCTCGACGCCCCGGCCCCGCTCTGCGATCTGCCGGAGCTCGCGCGCGCGGCGGCACGCGAGCTCGCCGGCGGCCCCCTCGACCGCGGCCTTCTTGCGCCGACACTCGAGGCGCTCGAGGAGTCGGCGCGAGCCGCCGAGAGCCTGCTGAAGAGTCTCGACGAGGTGGCGCACGCCGCGCGCGAGCTCTTCGACGGGATGGATTTCGCATTCCTGTTCGACCAGCCCCGCCGGATCTTCGCCATCGGCTATCGAGTCGCCGACGGATCGCTCGACGAAGGGGGCTACGATCTCCTGGCCTCGGAGGCGCGGCTCACGAGCTTCGTCGCGATCGCCCGGGGCGACGTGCCGGCCGTGCACTGGTTCCGGCTCGCGCGCCCGATGACGCCGGTCGAGTCCGGCATCGCGCTGGTCTCGTGGTCGGGCTCGATGTTCGAGTACCTGATGCCCGGGCTCGTCATGCGGGAGCCCGACGGCAGCCTGCTCGAGCAGACGTGCCGCCTCGCCGTCCAGCGCCAGATCTCCTACGCGCAGGCCCGCGGCGTCCCCTGGGGCATCTCGGAATCGGCCTACAACGTCCGCGACCTCGACCTGACCTACCAGTACTCGAGCTTCGGCGTGCCGGGGCTCGGTCTCGAGCGGGGGCTCGGCGACGATCTCGTGATCGCGCCCTACGCCACGGCGCTGGCGGCGATGGTCGATTCCGCCGCGGCGGCCCGCAACTTCGGCGAGCTCGAGCGCGCCGGCGGGCTGGGGCCGTACGGCTTCTACGAGGCGCTCGACTACACGCGCTCACGCCTGCCGGAGGGCGCACGCGTGGCCGTGATCCGCACCTACATGGCGCACCACCAGGGCATGACGATCGTCGCGCTCGCCAACGTGCTCCTCGACGGCCTCATGCGCGAGCGGTTCCATAGCCAGGCGATGGTGCAGGCCACCGAGCTCATCTTGCAGGAGCGCGCGCCGCGTGACGTCCCGGTGATGCGGCCCCGGGCGAAGGAAATTCCGGCGCCCGAGGCCACACGGGCGCTGGTGGCGCCGACCTCGCGGCACTTCACTTCGGCCTCCGATCCGGTGCCGCACACCCACCTGCTCTCCAACGGCCACTATTTCGTGATGCTGACGGCGGCCGGCGGCGGCTACAGCCACTGCGGCGGGCTCGCCGTGACCCGCTGGCGCGAGGACACGACGCGGGATCATTGGGGGACTTTCATCTTCCTGCGCGACACGCGGAGCGGCGCCGTGTGGTCGGCCGGCTTCCAGCCTTCGGGCGTCGAGCCCGACCACTACGAGGTGACGTTCCTGGAGGACCGCGTCGAGATCCAGCGCCGCGACGGGAATCTCCTGACGCGGCTCGAGGTGCTCGTCTCACCGGAGGACGACGCCGAGATCCGCCGCGTCACCTTGACGAACCTCGACAGCGAGCCGCGCGAGATCGAGGTGACGTCGTACGCCGAGGTCGTGCTGGCGCCGCCCCGAGACGACGCGGCTCATCCGACGTTCTCCAACCTGTTCGTCCAGACCGAGGCCGTGGCCGAGCTCGACACGCTCCTGGCCACGCGCCGGCCGCGGACGCCCGACGAGCCGCGAGTCTGGGCCGCGCACGTCGTCTTCGTGGAGGGCACGAGCACCGGCGGCTCGCAGTACGAGACCGAGCGCGGGCGGTTCCTCGGACGCGGCCGCGGCATCCGCACGCCGATGTCGATGATCGAGGGCCGGCCCCTCTCGAACACGACGGGCGCCGTGCTCGATCCGATCTTCAGCCTGAGGCGCCGCCTGCGGCTGGCGCCCGGGCGAAGCGGGCGCGTCGTGTTCTCGACGCTGGTGGCCGGCTCGCGGGTGGCCGCGCTCGCCAGGGCCGACAAGTACCGCGACCCCGCGACGTTCGAGCGCATCGCCACCCTGGCGTGGACGCAGGCGCAGGTCCAGCTCCATCACCTGAGCGTCACGCCGGAGGAGGCGCACGTCTTTCAGCAGATCGCCAACCGGATCCTCTACGCCGATCCACGGCTCCGCGCCCCCGCCGCGGTCCTCGCGCGCAACACGCTCGGGCCCGCGGCCCTCTGGGCGCACCGGATCTCCGGCGACCTGCCCATCGTGCTCGTGCGCATCGACGAGATCGAGGATCGCGAGATCGTGCGCCAGCTCTTGCGCGCGCACGAATACTGGCGGATGAAAGGGCTCGCGGTCGATCTCGTGATCCTGAACGAGAAGCCGCCCTCCTACCTGCAGGATCTCCAGGCTGCGCTCGAAGGACTGGTGCGCGCCGGACGGCCCACGCTCGGCGCCACGCCGGAGGGATCGATCGTGGTCCTGCGCGCCGACCTCCTGTCCGCCGCCGAGCGCGACGGTCTCGCGGCGGCGGCGCGGGTGATGCTGCCGAGTCGGCTGGGCACGCTGGCCGAGCAGGTCGGCCGCGCCGAGCGCGCGGCGGCGCCGCGGCGCCGCGAGCGGCGGCCGCCACAAGACCGGGAGCCAGCCCTCGAGGCGCCGCCCGCGCGGCCGCATCGCGAATTCGACAACGACCTCGGCGGCTTCGTCGAGGACGGCCGCGAGTACTCGATCGTGCTCGACGAAGGTCACTGGACGCCGGCGCCGTGGATCAACGTGATCGCCAACGAGCGCCTCGGCTTTCAGGTGTCGGAGTCGGGCGCCGGTTACACGTGGGCCCTCAACAGCCGCGAGAATCAGCTCACGCCGTGGTCGAACGATCCGGTCAGCGACCAGCCGGGCGAGGTGATCTACGTGCGCGACGACGAGAGCGGCCGGCTCTGGGGCCCGACGCTCCTGCCGATCCGGGAGGACGCCTGGTCGTACGAGTGTCGTCACGGGCACGGCTACAGTCGATTCACCCACGACTCGCACGGCATCGCGCTCGAGCTCCTGCAGTACGTGCCGCTCGACGACCCGGTGAAGATCTCGCGCCTGCGGATCACCAACCGCTCGCGCCGCTCCCGGCGCCTGACCGTCACCGCGTACGTCGAGTGGGTGCTCGGCGCCGCGCGGACGATCACGGCGCCCCACGTGGTGACCGAGCTGGACGAAGCGACCGGCGCGCTCTTCGCGCGCAACGCCTGGACGCTCGACTTCGCCGGTCGCGTCGCGTTCCTCGATCTCGCGGGCAAGCAGACGGCGTGGACGGGGGATCGCGCCGAGATCCTCGGCCGCAACGGGACCCTCGATCATCCCGACGCGCTCGAGCGTGGCGAGCGGCTCTCGGGCCGGCTCGGCGGCGGGCTGGACCCCTGCGGCGCGCTGCAAGTCACACGCCTGCTCGCCGCGGGCGCCAGCACGGAAGTCGTCGTCTTCCTGGGTCAGGGCTCGTCGGTCGACGAGGCGCGCGCAGTCGTCCAGCGCTATCGCGCCGTCGACCTGGATGGCGTCCTCGACGCGGTCACCACCCGGTGGGACGATCTGCTGGCGGCCGTGCTGGTCAAGACCCCCGATCGATCCTTCGACCTCATGCTCAACCGCTGGCTCCTCTACCAGGCGCTCGCCTGCCGGCTGTGGGCCCGCGCGGGCTTCTATCAGGCGAGCGGCGCGTACGGCTTCCGCGATCAGCTCCAGGACGTCATGGCCTTGACCGTGGCGGCCCGTGACGTCACGCGCGCGCATCTCTGCCGGGCCGCGGCGCGACAGTTTCGCGAGGGGGACGTGCAGCACTGGTGGCATCCACCCTCGGGCCGCGGCGTGCGGACGCGGATCTCCGACGATCGGGTCTGGCTCGCGTTCGCGACGGCGCACTACATGGCGGTCACCGGGGATACGACCGTCCTCGACGAGCAGATCCCGTTCGTCGAGGGGCCCGTGCTGGCCGACGAGAGCCTCGAGGCGTACTTCGAGCCCACGGTGTCAGTCGAGCGCGCGTCGCTCTTCGAGCACTGCGCCCGCGCGCTCGACCGGAGCCTGGCCGTTGGAAGTCACGGCCTTCCGCTCATCGGGACCGGCGACTGGAACGACGGGATGAACCGAGTCGGCGAGAAGGGGCGGGGCGAGAGCATCTGGCTCGGCTGGTTCCTCCACACGACCTTGGCCCAGTGGGCCCCGATCGCGCAAGCGCGCGGCGACGCCGAGCGCGCGAGAGCATGGCGTAAGCACCTCGAGACGCTCGGACACGCGCTCGAGACCGCGGGCTGGGACGGCGACTGGTACCGGCGAGCGTACTTCGACGACGGCGCGCCGCTGGGCTCCACCGAGAACGCGGAGTGTCGCATCGACTCGATCGCGCAGTCGTGGGCCGTGCTCTCCGGGGCCGCCGACCCCCAGCGCGCCGCGCGCGCCATGAACGCGGTCGAAGAATATCTCGTGCACCGGGAGCAGGCGATCGTTCTGCTCTTCACGCCGCCCTTCCTGCGCGGCGCGAAGGACCCGGGCTACGTCAAAGGCTATCCGCCGGGCGTCAGGGAGAACGGCGGTCAGTACACGCACGCCGCCATCTGGGCGATCATGGCCTTCGCCGCCCTCGGCGACGGCGACCGAGCCGGCGAGCTCTTCGCGCTCCTGAATCCCATCAATCACACGAGCACGCGCGCCGGGCTCTATCGCTATCGGGTCGAGCCCTACGTGGTCGCCGGCGACGTGTACGCCGAGGCGCCCCATTCGGGCCGCGGCGGCTGGACCTGGTACACGGGCTCGGCGGGCTGGATGTATCGGGCGGGGATCGAGTGGCTGCTGGGCTTCCGGCTCCGGGGCGCGTTGCTCTTCGTCGACCCGTGTATCCCGCGGACCTGGAGCGGCTTTTCAATCACCTTTCGCTACCACGCGTCGCGCTACGAGGTGCGCGTCGAGAATCCTCACGGTGTCACTCGCGGTGTGTCGCGCGTCGAGATCGACGGCGTGCAGGCCGAGGCCGGGCAAGCGGCCCTGCCCCTGGTCGACGACGGCGCGACCCATCAGGTGCGGGTCTGGCTCGGCTGAACCGCGCGCCGCGAGTACCGCGCGCGCCTAGCGGCGGGCCGTGGCGATCAGCAAGACCACGCCGCAGACGAGCGCCGCGCCGCCCAGGATCGGCGGCAGCGGGATGGTCTCTTTCGTTTCCTTGGTGGCCGTGATCGGGCCGACCTCGAGTACCTTTTCGCGCTTCGTGTAGGTGATCCCCTCATAGGCGAGGCCGACCAGGCCGACCACGATCAGCACGATCGCGACGATCTTGATCGCTTGCATGCTCCCACCCTCTTTTCGTCCGACTGGACGCCGTGGCCCTTCGTGCGTCGAGCTGGAGACCCCGGCCCGGCGGGCCGAGATCTCCAGCTCTCTATGCAATGCGCCCGGAGTCGCGACGGGCCGAGCGCTGTATTTTCCCGCTGGTAGTCGAAAACGTCAGCGACGGGGCTGCGGGCGCTCGGCACGATCCGCGTCCTCGGGGTCCGCGTGCCATTCCTCGCGCCGATCGTCCGGACGACGCCGCTCGTCCCTTTGCGCCTTCTGATCGCCGCGGCTCGGATCGCTCCGCTGCTCGCGCGGCTTGTCGTGGGCCTGCTGCACGGATCTCTCCTCTACGCGAGAGATCGCCTGTGTGGTGCTTCTGGAGGGCCGGACGATACACACGGCGACGTGCTGTGGCAAAGGCCGTGCCGAGATCGCCGTCACGCCGGGAGTGACCGGAGAACGCGCAACGCGACGCGAACTTGCGGAGCTCTCCGGCTTCCGCGTTCGCGCCAGTCGACGCGACGGGCTTGTAACTCTTACCGAGAAGGATTGTCCTGCCTCGCGCTTTTTCCACGCTTCACGCCGGGCACATGTCTTGCTCGCGTGAGTCGTGCTGGAGGAGGCGGAGTTGTATACCCGATCCCGGTTCTCGACGATCTCGCGCGCCGTGCTACGCGGCGCTCGCCGGCACTGGATCGCGATCGGCATTCCGATCGCGGTCGTGCTGGTCATCGCCTACACCATCGCGTTTCTGATCGACGAGCCGCTGCGCCGGTACACCGAGGCGAAGATGAACCACGCGCTCAAGGGCTACACCGCGCGCATCGGCAAGCTCGACTTCCACCCGCTGGGCTACGCGCTCGACCTGTACGACGTGGTGATCACGCAAGACGCCTATCCCGACCCTCCGGTGCTCCGCATCGCGAGCCTGAGCGCGAGCGTCCACTGGCCCGCGCTGCTCGATGGGCGCCTCGTCGGCGACGTCGAGCTCGAAAAGCCCGAAGTCTACCTCAACCTGCCGCAAGCGAGGAAGGAGATCGCCGACCCAACCCCGGTGAAGGAGCGCGGCTGGCAGGACGCGCTGGAGGCCGTCTACCCGCTGAAGATCAACCATTTCGAGATTCGCGACGGCGACATCACCTACGTCGACGAGGGCCCGTTCAAGCCGTTGCGCATCCGCAACCTCGAGCTCGTGGCGACCAATATCCGCAACCGTCCCGCCGAGCGTCCCTATCCATCCGACGTCCGGTTCTCGGCGCTCGTGTTCGAGTCGGGGCGCCTCTCCGCTGACGGTCAGGCCGACTTCCTGGCGGAGCCCAATCCGGCCTTCCGGGGTGACGTCGAGCTCGCCGACATCGAGCTCGACTACTTCAAGCCGATCACGAATCGCTACAACCTCTGGGTCGACAAGGGCGTGCTCTCGGCGACGGGCCATGCCGAGTACGCCCAGGAGACGAAGACGGTCGCGTTGTCACGCGCAGCCATCGACGGGATTCATGTGGACTACGTGCACACGGCGCCGACGGCCGGCGCCGAGCGCGAGACGCGCGCACAGGCCGCGACCGCCGCCAAGCAGGCGAGCAACGCCCCTGATCTGGTCGTTCGGATCAGCGAGCTGCGCCTCACGAAGAGCACGGTCGGGTTCGTCAACAAGGCGACCACGCCGTCGTACCGCGTCTTCCTCGCGGACACCGACGGCACATTGACGAATCTCAGCAACCAGCAGATCGAGGGCAGCGCCGTGGCCAAGCTCAAAGGCGCCTTCATGGGGACCGGCACGGCCACCGCCGACGCGACCTTCAGGGCGGACAAGGCCGGCCCGAGCTTCGACATCGGCGTGCGCATCGAAGAAGTCGACGTCACCAAGCTGAACGACATCTTCCGCGCGTACGGGCGGTTCGACACATCGGCCGGGCACTTCCACCTCTATTCCGAGCTCGACGCGAAGGATGGCGTCGTCACGGGATACATCAAGCCGTTGTTCAACGACCTCAAGATCTACGACAAGCGGCAGGACAAGTCGAAGCCGCTCGTTCGGAAGATGTACGAGCGCGTCGTGAGCGGGGTGGCCAAGGTTCTCAAGAATCGGCCGCGTGAGGAAGTCGCCACCAAGGCCCAGGTGCTCGGGCGGATCGACAACCCCAAGGTCGGCACCGTGGCCGCCGTGGTCCGCCTCGTCCAGAACGCCCTCTTCAAGGCCATCCTGCCCGGCTTCGACCTCGAAGTTTCGCGAGCCGGCCGCGAGGAGAGTCGGGCGGAGAAATGACCGGGCCGGTAAGACTTACCGAGTAAGAATGCGCGGATGGACTCTACGTTTCCACCGTCGTCCACAGGATTTCCACCGCGGTCGACGCCCGCGAGGTGTGGCACCCCTCTTGCTCGGCGAACAGACTCGACGTCTCGACGAGGGACGCCTCAACGAGAAAGGAGGAGGGCGATGTTTCGATTCGTCTTCGGAGCGCTCATCGGAGGGTTCGCCGTCTGGTACTGGGGCGAGGAAATCCGCGCATACACCGAAAGCCGAACGGTCGGCGTTCGCCGGAGCGCGGCCGACGCGATCCGCTCGGTCGGCAAGAAGGCCGAAGACGTGCTGGATCGGACGAAGGAACACGTGAGCGCCGTGTCTCAGTCAGGACAGGACGCGATCCGTCCGCCCCAGCATCACTGATCGACAGGCTTTCGCACCCGGAAGGAAGGATCATGCCGAAAGGTAGGCGTTTGCGCGGCGTCGGCGCGAAGGAGCGACGCCAGTACGAGCACATCAAGGCATCCGCCCGGAAGTCCGGCCGCTATGGCCGGCGTGCCAAGGAAGTCGCGGCGCGGACGGTCATGAAGCAGCACAAGGCGAAGGGCCACGCCAAGGGCCGCTAGACCCGCCGCCGGCGACCACGCGGCGCGCTCTCCCGCGGGGCCGCCGCCGTCGGCGCCGACCCCGCCCCTCGTAAGAATTACCAGGTAGGGTTTTCGCGCCTCGGGGCATTCATCGAGGCGCCGGCGTCGACCGACCCCGTCGACACAAGGGATCGCGTGCGTGTCGTCACTGGCACAGGGTTTGCCGCTTCAATCGATCAAGGAGGTCAGAGAAACCATGCGTTCCCTCAGAGCCCTCACGGCGCTCACGCTCCTCGCGCTCACCTCGGTCGTTCTGGTCGCCTGCGCGTCGACGACCGGCAAAAGTGTCGGTGAGAACGTCGACGATGTGACGATCACCAGCGAGGTCAAGGCCAAGCTCGCCGCCGAGAAAATCTCGACCCTGACCAACATCAGCGTGGACACGGATCGACGCACCGTCTATCTGGCCGGGACGGTCGACGATGCCGAGATGCGCGCCAGGGCCGAAGCGATCGCGCGGAGCGTGACGCACGTCAGCAGCGTCGTCAACAACCTCACGGTACGAACCCAGTAGCGCTCCGGCGCGAGTGACCCCTCTCAAGCCGCTCGACGCGTCCGGGACCTCGCGGCTCGCCGTCCTGGGCGCGCTGATCCTGGCGATCGCGTGCCTCTACTGGGCACGCATCGTGTTCATCCCGATCGCGCTGGCGCTGCTGGCAACGTTCCTCCTGAGCCCAGTGGTCGCGCTGCTGCGTCGGATGGGGCTGCATCACGTCGCCGCGGTCGTCATCGTCTTCGTGCTGACGGTCCTGCTGGTCGCGGGGCTCGGGTGGGGGCTGTTCAGCCAGCTCACCACGCTCACCGACGATCTGCCGCAGTACCGCGCGACCATCGCACGCAAGATCGCTGACGTGCAGCGCGTGGGCCGCGGCGGCCCGCTCCAGAAGGTGGAGGAAACCGCGCATGACGTGATGGCGCAGATCGAGCGCGTGCACCCGTCCACCACCAAGCCGCTGCCGGTCGTCGTGACCTCGCCCAATCCGCTCTGGCAGATCCCGAAGATCGTCGAGCCGGTCGGGGGCGCGGTCTTCGTCCTGGTGCTCGTCGTCTTCATGCTCATCCAGCAGCAGGAGCTCCGCGCGCGCGTCGTCCGACTCTTCGGTTCCGACCGGCTCGCCGAGACGACCCGCGCGCTCGACGAGGCCAGCGCGCGGATCAGCAGCTACCTGCTGACCCAGACCGCGCTCAACGCGAGCTTCGGCGTCACGATCGCGCTCGGTCTGTTCGTGCTGGGCTTGCCCTTCGCGCTGACGTGGGGCGTCTTCGGCGCGCTCATGCGTTTCATTCCGTACGCCGGTGCCTGGGTGGCCGCCTCGGTTCCGGTGCTGGTGAGCCTGGCGGTCTTCGACGGCTGGGTGAAGCCCCTGCTCATCGTCGGGCTTTTCGCCGCCACGGAGGCGATCATCGCCTTCATCCTGGAGCCCCTGTTCTTCGCCCGCAGCGCCGGCGTGTCGTCGATCGCCCTGCTGATCTCGGTCGCCTTCTGGACGTGGCTCTGGGGTCCGATCGGCCTCGCGCTCGCGATCCCTCTCACCGTGTGGCTCGTGGTGTTCTCGCACACGATCAAGGGCCTCGAGTTCATCGGGATCCTGGTCGACGACGATCCGGGCTTCGCTCCGCACGTCATCTTCTATCAGCGCGCCCTGGCCGGCGACGCTCAGGAGGCGGCCGAGCTCGTCGCCGAGGCGGTGAAGTCCGGCTCTGACCTGGCGGCCTACGACTCGATCCTGGTGCCGGCGCTCGCCCGCGCCCGTCGCGATCACGACGTGGGTCAGCTGCCGGCCGCCGAGTACGCCCACGTGATCGAGACGACGCGCGCGGTGCTCGACCGGGCGATCGCGGAGGGGCCGGCGCGCGGGCCGGAGGCGCCGGGCGAAGCGCCCCGGCGCGTGATCATCGCGGGCTGTCCAGTCCAGGACGAAGCCGACCGCGTCGTGCTCACGACGTTGCGCCGTCTCCTCGAGCGCGACGGCTACGCGGTGCAGATCGCGCCGGCCGGCGCGCTCGTCGCGGAGACGATCGCCGCCGTCGTGGCGATGACGCCCGTGGCGATCATCGTGAGCTCCGTGGAAGAGCGCGGGCGCGCGCGCCATTTCGTGAAGCGGCTCCGCGCGGCGTGTCCGGAGAGTGTGATCGTCGTCGGATGCTGGGGGCTTCAGGGCTCGGCGAAGCTCCGAGCCGACCTCTGCGCGGCGGGCGCCGACGATGTCGTCACCACGCTGGGCCAGGCGCGGAGCGACCTGCTCCGCTTGACGCCGGCGCCGGAGCGGGCGCCCACGAAAGACAGCGAGCCGACTTCTTCCCGAGCACTCGCGCGGGACGGCGTCGGTCTCGCGACGTCGGCAAGCGGAGCGTCATGACACTCTCTTTCGAGACCCGCCGTCGCGGTGGCGGCGATGATGGCGCAGGTCCTGGCGACGAGCATTCTCCGCACGATGGTCAGGCAGCGCCGGCGCTGATCCAGTGAAGAGACCTCGCACCCTCCTCGGGTTCGCCATGCTGGCCGCGCCGGTCCTCGGCGTGATCGTGCTGGCCTGGGGATGGTGGGCCCTGTCGCTGCCGAGACGCGGAGTGCCGCCGATCGGCTATCTCGACATCGACGGCCGGGAGATCACGTCGTTCGAGAGTGAGTCCGGGCGCGTCCAGATCTGGATGCCGCTCGAGCACATGCCGCCCGCCGTCGCCGCCGCCGTCATCGCCGCCGAGGACCGACGGTTCATGCGACATCACGGCGTGGACCTGCTGGCGGTCGCCCGGGCCGCGTTCACCAACGCCCGCGAGGCCAATGTCGTGCGCGGCGCCAGCACGATCACGCAGCAGCTCACGCGCGGGCTCTTCCTGACGCGCGAGCGAACCTGGTGGCGCAAGGCGCGCGAGATCGCGATCGCTCTCGTGCTCGAGCTGCGCTACTCGAAGCCGCAGATCCTCGAGGCGTACCTCAACACCGTGTATCTCGGCCAGCAGCGCGGCGCCGCGGTTCATGGCGTCGGCGCGGGCGCGCGTCACCTCTTCGGCAAGAGCCTCGAGGCGCTCCAGCTCGACGAGGTCGCGCTGCTCGCCGCCGCGATCCGGGCGCCGAATCGCATCTTCGTCGAGCCACCCGCGCTCCTCCGGGGCCGCCGCGACCGCGTTCTGGAAGCGATGGTCAAAGACGGCGCGGCCAGCGCGGCGGAGGCGCGCGCCGCCATGACACGGCCGACGCGACCGGCGCAGAAGGTCGCGGCCGTGGCGCCCTGGTTCATGGAGCTCGTGCGCGGCGAGGTCGCCCAGCGCGGCGGCGAGGCGCTCGGCGGGGTGCAGCTGGTGACGAGCCTCGACCGTCGCCTCCAGGAGGCCGCGGAGACGGCCGTGCGAGACCGTCTGGCGCAGGTCGAACGCTCCCGGCGCCTGCCGGCGAACTCGCTCCAGGCCGCGGTGGTGGCGATCGAGCCCGTGTCGGGGCAGATCCGCGCGCTCGTCGGCGGCCGGCGCTTCGCGCAAAGCGAGTTCAACCGGGCGACGAAGGCGCGGCGCCAGCCCGGCTCGCTCTTCAAGCCGCTCGTGTATCTCGCCGCCTTCGAGGGGCGCGCGCGCGAGATCACCCCGGCGACGCTCGTCGACGACGAGCCCGTCGTGATTCCGGCGCGCGGCGGCGGGTGGACGCCGCACAACATCGACGGACAGTTCCACGGCCCGGTGACGATCCGACGCGCCCTCGAGGAGTCGCTGAACGTGCCGGCCGCGCTCGTGGCGCAGGGCGTCGGTCTGGGCTACGTGACGCGCGTCGCTCACGCGGCCGGCATCACCAGCTCGCTCGCCGCGGTGCCCTCGCTCGCGCTCGGCACCTCGGAAGTGACCCTCCTGGAGATGACCACGGCCTTCGCGACGATCGCCAACGGCGGCATACGAGTGCGGCCAACCACGCTCGGCTCCGCCGGCGCGGTCGCGCTCAAACCGCTGCCGGAGCCCGCGCGCGTCGTCTCCTCCGAGTCGGCCTTCATCATCACGCATCTCATGCGCGGCGTCATGCGCCGCGGCACCGGCGGCTCGAGCGCCCGCTGGGGCTTGCAGGAAATCACCGCCGGGAAGACCGGGACGACCGACGGCCTGCGCGACGCGTGGTTCATCGGCTACACGCCGAATCTCGTCGTGGGCGTGTGGGTCGGCGCCGACGACGCGCACGCGATCGGGCTCGCCGGGGCGGACATCGCGCTCCCGATCTGGGCCGACGTCATGATGAAGGCGACCCGCTGGACGCCGCCCCCGCCGTTCATGCCGCCGCCCGGCATCGTCATGACGCCCGTCGACTCGGCCACCGGCCGCCGGGTCTGCGGCAGCGAAGAGGCGATCAGCGAGGCCTTCCGTCAGGGCAGCGAGCCCGCGGCGTGCGACTCGATGGCCGACGCGCCCGGCCTCCGCGACGTCGGGAACTGGTTTCGCGGGATCTTTCGCTGACGGGCTAGCCGTCGAGCGTTGACAGACCGCCGCCGGGGCGGTATGTCTCGGCCGTGCAACCCGGTTCCTGGGCGGCGCTGCGCCGGCCGCCTCACGTCTTCTCCGCGGTCGTCGTCGTCCTGAGCATCCTCGCGCCCGCGTTCAGCACGTTCATCACCGCGACGGTCTTGCCCTCGGCGATCGCCGAGATCGGTGGGCTCGCGATCTATGCGTGGGCCTCGACCGCGTACGCCGTCGGCTCGATTCTGGGCAGCGCCGGGAGCTCGGTGGCCGTGCGCAGGATGGGAATGCGGCACGCGGTCGTGCTCGCGGTCTGCGTGTTCGTCGTGGGCGCGGCCATCTGCGCCTCGGCGCCCAGCATGCCCGTCGTGGTCGCGGGTCGCGCGCTGCAAGGTCTCGGCGGCGGCACGCTGATCGCGTCGGCGCACAGCATGGTGCGCGAGCTCTTCCCCGAAGCCCTGTGGCAGCGCATGCTCACCACGATCTCCTGCGCCTGGGCGATCCCGGCGCTCGGCGGGCCGGTCGTGGGCGGCGTGCTGGCGGGGCTCGGCCACTGGCGCGCGGCGTTCTGGGCCATGGCGCCGATCGCGGTCATCGCCGGCGCCCTGACGTGGCGCATTCTTCCCGGGTCCGAGCCCCGCGACACAATGTCGACACGAGTTCCGCTCGGACGGCTCGCGCTCATCTGCGCGAGCGTGCTCTGCATCGGCTCGATCGCCAACACGCCCGCGGCCGCCGCGCGCGCCGCGCTCGTCGTCGGCGCCGTGGCGGCCGTGGCGCTCATGCTGCGTCTCGACGCCAACGCCGCCGCGCGCCTCTTCCCGACGGGCATGCTCTCGCTCGGGAGCCGGATCGGAAAAGGGTTCTGGATGGTCTTTCTCCTCGGAATGTCGACCACACCAGGCGGCGTCTACGTCCCGCTGCTGGTGCAGGTGCTCCACGGCGTCACGCCCGCCGCCGCCGGATACCTCTACGCGGTCCAGTCGCTCTCGTGGACGACGGGCACGATCCTGAGCGCCCAGGTGTCCCCCGTTCGAGCGCGTGCGGTGCTCATCCTCGGCCCGCTGCTGACGACGACCGGATTCACCGGCCTCTTCTTCACGATCGGCTCGGGCCCGGTCGCGGCCATCGCGGCATCGCTCATGCTCGTCGGCATCGGGATCGGGACGTGCTGGGCGCACATCGGCACCGCCATCCTCTCGTCGGCGCGCCCGGACGAGGGCGCGTTGACGGCGTCGATGATCCCCAGCACGCAGCTCTTCGCGGTCGCGCTCGGCGCCGCGCTCTCCGGCGTCATCGCCAACGCCGCCGGCCTCGGCGGCGGCGCGTCGGCGGGGGCGGCCGCGCTCGCCGGCACGTGGCTCTTCGGCAGCTTCGTGGCGGCGCCGCTCAGCGCCTTCGTCATCGGCTCGCGCCTTCGTCCGGCTCGCTGAGACGCACCCGCCGCCGTCAGCCCGTTCGCTTCAAGCGTCCCGTGCGCTTGGCCCAGCTCTCGACACGACCGAAGACCCAGAGCCCCAGCGGAATCAGCACGAAACCCATCGCGACGAGAACGACGAGCTCGCCGGTGACCGCCGAGAGCGGCGCGGCCGCCAGCCGCTCGGCCGTCGTTGCCGGGTTCCCGATGCCGACGAGCTTGCGGCACGCTGACAAGGTGTAGGTCGCCGGCGACAGCGCCGAGAGCGGTTGCACCCAGGTCGGCAGGACGTCGACTGGATAGTAGACGCCGGACACGAGCAGGAGCGAGCCCTGAAAGATGTGCGTGCCCTCGGCGCCGCGCTCGGGGCTCAGCACCGGCAGCGCGGCGGCCATCACGCCGAGACCGACGAAGGCCAGCGTGCTCGCCAGGATCACGACGAGGACGCCCGGGAGGTTGGCGCCCGTCAGGCTCAGCGGGGTGAACAGCATGAGCCCGCCCAGCACGACCGTGGTGTTGACGATGCTGTTGCAGAGCGCGAACAGACTGATCCCCAGCAGGTGCACGAGCCGGGACACCGGCGCCATGAACGTGTACTCGAGGGTGCCCTCCCAGCGCTCGTACGCGATCGACATGGCGATCTCGTTGTAGAGGACCGACAGGAAGTTCCACAGCAACGCGCCGACCACCAGCGTGAGCGTCAGCTGATGGTCGTGGGCGGCCACGCCGATGAGCGCGACCGCGGCCGCCCCGGTCAGCGCATAGAAATTGAAGACGACCACCCAGGAGAGATAGCGGCGCGTCAGGTGATAGCCGCGAAACATGAAGGCCCACGTCTGGCGGAGCCCGCGCTCCATCGTGCCCTCCATCACCGGTCCGTCGGCGCCCCGGTCGGCGTGTCGCCGGCCGCCGCCGTCTCCTCCGTGAGCCCGATGAAGGCGTCGTCGAGCGTCGCGGCCGACGCCTGACGCCGGAGCCCTTCCGCGGTGCCCTCGGCGACCAGGCGTCCGTGAGCGAGAAATCCGATGCGAGCGCAGAGCCGCTCGGCCTCGGCCATGTCGTGCGTCGTCAGCAAGATCGTCGTGCCCTCGCGGCGTCGAAGATCTTCCAGGAACGCCTGCACATCGCGCCGACTCTTCGGGTCGAGGCCCGTCGTCGGCTCGTCGAGCAGGAGCAACGGCGGATTGATCATCAAGGCGCGCGCGATGCTGATCTTCTGCTGCATGCCGCGACTCATCTCCTCGAGCGGGGCCGAGAAGGTGCGCTGTTCCATCCCCAGCTGCTCGAGGACGTGCATCGCCTTCCGCTCGGCGCTCGCGGGATCGAGCCCGTAGAGCAGGGCCGTGTAGAGCAGGTTCTCGCGGGTCGACAGCTTCTTGTAGAACGCGGCGTCCACGCTCACCCGCCCGATCAGCCAGCGCACCCGGGCCTGCTCCTCGGGCAGGCGGTGTCCCAGCAGCCGGACGTCGCCGCCGTCAGCGACGAGCAAGGTCGACAGAATGCGGATCAAGGTCGACTTGCCCGACCCGTTGGGGCCGAGGAGGCCGTAGGTGTCTCCGCGCGCCACCTCGAAGGAGACGCCGGCGAGCGCCCACGCCTCCGGCGCGTCCGTGCGGCGCCGTTTTCGGCGCCGGTGAAACTGCTTTCTCAAGTTACATACCTGAATAGCCGGCAACGTCATCAGACGACCTCCCGCGCAGCGGGGACACCGATGCGCGCAAACGTGAAGCGACGAGATCGAGCTCGGGAGGGACCGAAGTAAGCGGCGAGCGCAGGGCGCGCAGGGAGCGCGCCGTCTTGTGCGGCTGGCTTACTCGGTCAGGTCAATGAGGAATGTGCATCGACTTCACCGAACAATGTGGAAGCCTACATCCGCCGCGGACCCGTTGCAAGCGCCCGCGTCGTCGGTTACAGCAGCAGCCCAAACAGCGCCTTGATGATCTCGTCCGCCGGCACGATCGAGAGCGCCAGCGGCAGGAGCGGAATGACGGCGGCGCTCACGATCTGGACGATCGTGTCCCGGCCGAACGGCACCGGCTTCATCTCGCCCACGACGTCATAGCTGTTGGCGAGGTCCGCGAGGGACTGGATGTCGGCGCTCCCGATCAGCGGCTCGCCCGCCGGCGCGGTCCCCTGGATCCACTTCGCGTGGAACTCGGCCGTGTAGCGGGCGGCCAGCGCGCCGTACTCCTGCCGGCCCTGACGCTTGAGCGCGAGCAGGGTCTTCGAGAAGACGCACGGCGGCCCGAGGACGAGGAGAAGCTGCAAGACAACGAAGGCGACGATCTCGTACTGGAACGAGACCAGGGTTTTGCCCTGAAAGAGGATGCGGCTGCCGACGACCGCCGAGAGCACGATGCTCTGCGCCAGGATGACCGGGACGAACGCGTGTGAGGCCAAGCCCAGAAACCCCAGGCCGCCAGCTCGGTCAGGGTGTGTCGGAGTGAGACGGAGCGGCAGGCGCGACACGCTCCGGAGGAACACGAACCAGACGATGAGCCGGAAGTACCATCGGAAGAGAAGGAACTGAAAGATCGGGATGCTCACGTGGCGGTACCACCAGCCCGCCAAGGTCAAACGGCTCTGGGCGCCGTCCACGATCGCGAACCAAGTCGAGCTGCTGAGCGCGCTATCACCTCTCCAGATCGTCCATCCGAAGCCGAAGACGAACACGACCATGCCCACTTCGACGATCAGGGAATTCCTCAGGCGCGTGGCACGGTCGATGGCGGCCTGAAGTCCCGGAAGCGTCTCGGACGTGACGAGACCGGCATCCACGAAGTTCCGGACCACCCCCCGGATCCGTTGGTGAACCACAACCTCGGCCAGGAGGAGGATCGGGATGGCGACGAGAAAGCGGGCATGGACCTCGAGGTCGTAGAGAAACGGGACCGGAACGGCGTGCCCGACGGCGAAGCGCTCGTAGGAGGTCAGCAACAAGAGCGGCAGCCACGCGATTGCGGGAGTCGTGATCATCCGGCGCGCCAGCAGCTCGAGGGCGGGTCCGGTCAAGAACAGGCGCTGCCAAAGTTGATACAGAGGACCGCCGAGCACGAGCGAGAAGTCGTGCGGGTCCGAGAACAGCGCCGGCGATTTCACCGTCGTCCGCGTCACGTCCCTAACGTCCCGGTGGCGGCGTCCGGCCGAGCACGCGCTCGATCGCGATCCCGATCGCGAGGAGCCGCTGATCGCTGCCGCGCGGGCCGTCGAGCGAGATGCCGACCGGCAGCCCGGACGAGGACCCGAGCCCCGCGGGGATCGTCAGCCCGGGAATCCCGGCGTTGCTCCCGGGATCCGTGTTGCGGATGAACAGCAGGAACGTCGGTAGGCTGCTCGCGTCCGGGCCCTGCGTGGCGGCGACCGCCGGCGTGGTCGGCCCGATCAGCGCGTCGATGCCGTACCGCTGGAACGCGTCGGTGAAGATCTTGAGCAACGCCGGGCGCGCCTCCCGCATGGCCGCCGCGTAGAGCGGCGCCGCATCGACGACACCGTTCGGAGCGGGGAGCTTTCGCGGCACGACCAGGCCGTCGTAGGTCGCTTTCACGTCTTTGCTGGCGATCTGCGCGGCCACCTGCTCGACGCTCACGCCGGTCTGGTACTTCGCGAGATAGGCCTTGAGGTCGTCGTAGGCCTCGTAGAGCGCGACGGGAAAGCTGGCCGCGTCGTTCGCCTTCTGCAGATCCGGCATGTCCACGTCGACGATGGTGACGCCGACCCGGCGGAGCTTCTCGAAGACGGTCTCCGTCACGGCGCGCGTGTCCACGTCCAGATCCTTGAAGAAGTAGGCCCGGTTGACGCCGAGCCTCACGCCGCTGAGCGGCGCCGGCGCCGGTGGGCGGCCGCCGGTGATGACCGCGTCGAGCAGCGCGACGTCGGCGACCGTCTGCCCCATGGGACCGACGGTGTCCCGCGAGTGCGAGATCGGCGTGACGCCGTCCTGGCTGTAGCGGCCGATGGTCGGCCGGAGCCCGGCGCCGCCCGACACCGCTGCGGGGATCCGGACCGAGCCGCCGGTGTCGCTGCCGAGCCCGCCCGGCGCCAGCCGGGCGCCGATCGCCGCGCCCGTTCCGCTGGAGCTACCGCCCGCGAAGCGCGTCCGGTCGTACGGGTTGCGCGTCCCGATCGGCTGCGATGTGAAGAATGCCTCGTTGTAGCCCGAGATGCCGAAGGCGAGCTCGTGCATGTTCGTCTTGCCGAGGATGACCGCGCCCGCGTCCACGAGCTTCTGGACGGTCGGCGCGTTTTCCTTCGGGACGAACCCGCGCAGGGCCGGTGTCCCCGCGGTGTTCGGCAGGCCGGCGACGTGCGTGTTGTCTTTCACGACCAGCGGCACGCCGTGCAATCGGCCCAGCCGCTTGACGGTATCGAGATCGGCGTCGGCCCGCTGCGCCGCGGCGAGCGCCCCGGCGCGGTCCAGGGTGACGTAGACGTTGAGACCCAGGTTCGCGTCCGCGCGCGTGATGTACGCCTGGGTCAGCTCGACGCTCGTCACTTGCCTCGCGCGAACCAAGGTCGCGGCGTCGCTCAGGCTGAGCTGGGTCAGGTCGGCCGGGCGTGGCGGGAGGCTCGCGCAACCCGCGGCGGCGAGCGCGAGCGTCAGCACGGCGGCGGATCGTCGGAACATGGTCGTCTCCTTGATGAGAGCTACGCCCGGCTACCCGGTCTGGTCGGTTCTCGGCACGAGAGTACGGCCTCAGGCTAACGATGTCGAGACAGGTCGGGGCTATCGCTCGTGGGCGGAGGATCGTATAGTCTTACGCAACCTAAGGAGGCTCCCCATGGCGCGCACGTACAACGTCATCGACGCCGACGGTCATATCCTCGAGCCGGTCGACATCTGGGAGAAGTACATCGACCCTGCGTACCGCGAACGCGCGCCGCGGATGATCGTCGACACCGACGGCAAGGAGCGGCTGCTCGTCGAAGGCAAGGTCCTCGGCAGTCCGAAGGGGCTCGGCCTCATCGGCGGGATCGGCGCGCGCCAGGGCACGATCGACGATGTCACCATGAAGTACGTCGAAGGGCGCCCGGGCGGCTTCGATCCGCACGCCCGGATTCCTGACATGGATCTCGACGGCATCGACGCCGCCTTCCTCTATCCGAGCCTCGGCCTGTTCAGCGGCGCGGTGCAGGATCCCGGGTTGGCCGCCGCGATGTGCCGCGCGTACAACCGCTGGCTCGCGGACTATTGCAAGCCCTACCCCGACCGGCTGTTCGGCGTCGCCATGCTGCCGATGCAGTCGATCCCGATGGCGATCGAAGAGATGCGCTTCGCGCGTAAAGAGCTCGGCATGCGCGGGGGCTTCCTGCGCCCCAATCCGTACAACAACCGCATGCTCCACCATCCGGACTACACGCCGTTCTGGAACGAGGTCGAGGAGCTCGACTTCTCCATCGGCCTGCACGAGGGCGCCAGCGGCGGCATGCCCCAGGTGGGCGTCGATCGTTTCGCGAACCGCGGCGCGCGGCACATCATCTCGCACACGATGGAGATGATGCTGGCGGCGATGAGCGTGATCTGGGAGGGCGTGTGCGACCGCCATCCCAAGGTGCGCGTCGGCTTCCTCGAATCGGGCGGCGGATGGATTGCGCCGTGGCTCGACCGGATGGACCGCCACTTCGACGACCAGGGCTTCAACGATTCGGGGCTCACGATGCGCCCGAGCGAGCTGTTCCAGCGCAACTGCTGGATCTCGTTCGAGCCCGTCGAGGGCAGCCTCTCGGTGCTCGCCGACTACATCGGCCCGCACAAGATCCTCTGGGCGACCGACTATCCGCACCCCGACGGCTTCTTCCCCGGTGCGCCGAAGCTGATCGCCGACCGGCCCGAGCTGTCGGCGGAGACGAAGCGCCAGATCCTGGCCGGTGGGGCCAAGGGGTTCTACGGCCTGAAGTAGGCGCAGCGCAGCGGCAGTAGGCGAGCGCACAATCGTCGGCGCCATCGGCATCGCGGACGGCCAGCAGCACGTGCTCGTCGCCGCCCGGCGCGCGCGACGCCGGCGCCGTTGCGCGAGCGCATCGACACACAAGGAGGCAGCCATGCAGTTCCACGACGTCGACGTGAAGACGCAGTTCAAGAAAATGCGCGAGCTCGTTCCAGACGTCTACCGGGCGTTTCTCGAGTTCGATCAGAAGGCGTTCAAGGACGGCGCGATCCCGGGCAAGACCAAGGAGCTCATCGCGCTCGGCATCGCCCAGATCACGCAGTGTCCGTGGTGCATCGACGCCCACACGAAGAAGGCGGCGACCGCGGGCGCCTCGGACGCGGAGATCGCCGAGACGACCTTCGTAGCCATGGCAATGGCCGCCGGCGCGGCGTGGAGCCACGGCGGCCTGGCCCTCCAGTGCCTGCAAGAGCACAAGGGCTGAATGAAATTCGGCCTGCGCTACGCGAGTCTCGGTCGCTACGCCAGCGGGCCGGCGGCCGTCGAGCTTGCGCAGGCCGCCGAGGCGGCCGGGTTCGATTCGATCTGGACCGTCGAGCACGTCGTGGTGCCGCACGGGTATCAATCGCGCTATCCGTACTCGGAGACCGGTCGCATGGGCTCCGGGCTCGAGGACTTCCCGATTCCGGATCCGTTGATCTGGCTCGCGTACATCGCGTCCGCGACGCGCACGCTCAAGCTCGGCACCGCGATCCTGATCCTGCCGCAGCGCAATCCGGTGGTCACGGCGAAGGCCGTCGCCACGCTCGACCATCTGGCCGGCGGGCGCCGCGTGCTCCTCGGCATCGGCGTCGGCTGGCTCGCCGAGGAATTCGCCACCCTGGGAGTGCCGTTCGAAGATCGCGGGCCGCGCACCGACGAGTACGTCGCGGCCATGCGCGCCCTGTGGAGCCAGGAGCGTGCGAGCTTCGCCGGCCGCTTCGTCTCGTTCCGTGAGGTTTTCTGCCGGCCGCGCCCGGCGGACGGGCGGATTCCGATCGTCGTGGGCGGCGACACGCGCGCGGCCGCCCGGAGAGCGGGGCGTCTGGGCGACGGTTACTTTCCGGCGCGAGCCGCGTCGGACGAGCTCCTGAACGAGATGCGGCGGGCCGCCGTCGAGGCGGGGCGAGATCCGGCCGACATCGAGATCACGGTCTCGGCGCCGACCGAGCCCGAGGCGATCGAGGCGCTCGCCCGGCGAGGCGTGAAACGTGTTGCCGTCCCAGTGAGCTCAGCCGCCGGGCTTCCGGCCCAGGTGAGGACGCCCGACGATGTGCTGCGCTACGGCAAGACGATGATCGAGCGCTTCGGCGAGTGACGCGCGCGCGCGAGCCATGACGACGACGCTCGACCTCGGCGACCTGCGATCGCACATCGGCCGGACACAGACCACGACCGACGTGATCCATGCCGGCCCCGCCAATTTCTTGCGCCTGGCCTTCGGCCGCTCCGAGCCCGAGTACCGCGAGGGGGACGTCCTGCCGCCGGCGTGGCTCGGGCTCTACTTCCTGCCCAAGGTCCCGGCGGACGCGCTGCGACCCGACGGAAGTCCGCGGGACACGGGCGTGGTCCCGCCGCTGGCGCTCCCGCGCCGGATGTTCGCTGGCGAGCGCGTGCGGCTCCACGGCGGCGTGCGCATCGGCGAGACCCTGCGGCGCGAGACGCGGCTCGCCGACCTCTCGGTGAAGCGCGGCGGCACCGGAACGCTGGTGTTCGCCACGGTGACCAGCCGCGTGTTCGGGCCCAATGGCCTGACGCTCGAGGAGGAGCGGCGAACGGTCTTCCGCGAGGAGGTCAAGGCGGGCGAGCGCAATCAGGCGCCACGCCGCGAGGCGCCGCCGAGCGACGCGCCGTGGCGGCGGAGCGTCACCCCCGATCCCGTCCTGCTCTTCCGCTTCTCAGCCTTGACCTTCAACAGCCACCGGATCCACTACGACCGCGCGTGGGCGATGGAGGTCGAAGGCTACCCGGGGCTCGTCGTCCACGGTCCGCTGACGACCACCTTGCTCATCGATTTCGCGCGCGATCAGAATCCGGCGCGGCGGATCGCCGCCTACGCGACTCAGGCGCGGGCGCCCCTGTTCGACACCGCGCCGTTCGAGCTGCGCGGACGCCCGTCGGCGAACGGCCGCGCCTGCGAGCTCTGGGCCGTCACGCCCGAGGGAACCATCGCGATGAGCGCCGAGGTCGAGCTCGACTAGCCGCGCTTGAGCCTCGGTAAGAGCTTGGCCGCGGCCTCGTCCACCTGAGCGAGCTGGTCGCCGCCGGCGAAGCGCAACGTGAAATGGCGCCCGCCGGCATCGATCCAGCGCTGGAGCCACTCCGCGCAGCCCTCGATCGGCCCCGCGTACGTCGCCTGGCGCGCCAGGATCGTCCGCGCCGGTGCCGAGTAGTACGTCTCGAGAAACGTGTTCAGCCGCTGCTCGGCCGCCGCACGTTTCGCGTCCAGCGCCAGGGTGACGTATGCCGCGCCGGTCACCGCGTCGGCCGGACGCCCGGCGGCGCGCGCCGCCTTCTGCACGCGCGGGAAGTGCTCCGCGAAGAACTCCACGCTGGGCCCGGTCGGGAACCAGGCGTCGAACCGCGCCGCCTCTCGCAGCGCCGTCGGGCCGCTGCCGCCGATCCAGATGGGCGGGCCGCCCGGGCGGTGAGGCTTCGGCTCCATCGTGACGTCGTCGAGCGTGAAGTGCTTGCCGCTGAAGCTCACGTGGTCCCGCCGCCAGAGCGCCTGACAGATCTCGATCGTCTCGAGGAATCGCCCGATGCGCCGCTCGAACGGAACGCCGGCGGCCGCGAACTCTTTGCGGATCGACGGATTGTCGGCGGCGAAGCCGACGCCGAGGATGACGCGGCCCTCCGCGGCGCGGTCGAGCGTGCCGACGATGTGCGCCAGGACGACGGGGTTGCGCAGCGCCGGCAGGAGCACGCCGGTGCCGAGACGGACGTGCCGCGTGCGGCCGGCTATCGCGGCCATCAACGTCAGCGGCTCGTGTCGCGGCCGGGCGATCAGCGAGTCCCCGATCCATACCGAGTCGAAGCCCACGGCCTCCGCGCGCTCGGCCATGGTGAGCAGCGGCGCCGTCTCCGGATGGCCGGACATGACGGCCTCGCGCGTGGGGATCAGCACACCGAATTCGACAGCCATCGCTACCTCCCCTCGGCTCGTGCCGCGCGGTCCTGCTCGCTACGCCGGTTGGCCTGGCGCGTACTTGTGGCCGAGCGCCTCTTCCCACCTGAGGTAGTTCTGCATGTCGGCGAAGTTCCGATCCGGTCCCGCCGGTACGACGTCGGTCGGTGGCGCCATCACGCCGGAAAGCCCCTTCTCCACCGGCAGACCTGCCTTCTGCCAGGCCGCCATGCCGCCGTCGAGAATCGAGACGCGCTGGTAGCCGAGCTCGCCGAGGGTCACGGCGGCGAGCGCCGAGCCGCGTCCGTCGGCGCACGTGACCGCGATCGACGACGTCTTCGAGGGCACGACGTCGCCGATCCAGAGCTCGAGCCAGCCGCGGGGCACCCAGCGGGCGCCGGGCACGTGGCCGCGCGCGAAGTCCTGGCTCGTGTCGACGAAGATCACCGCCGGCGGCGGCGAAGCTTGCAGATCGCGCGGCGAGACCACCTTCACCGTTGCGCGCGCTTCCTGATCGCCGGCTGGAATCTCCTCCGGCATACCCGCCTCCAGCGAGCCGCCGCTCGCCACCCAGGCGGTCGTGCCGCCGTCCACGGCGAAGACCTCGCGGAATCCCATCTGCCGATACCACGAGGCGATCAGGGTGGCCCGCGCCTTCCTGTCGCACGCGAAGACGATCTGACAGTTCTTCACGACCGCAAGGTCGTCGGAGCGCTGCACGGCCTGACCGCCGGGGAACCAGCGGAAGCCGGGGATGTGGCCCGCGGCGTATTCCTCGGAGGTGCGCACGTCGATGCAGTAGATCGTCGCCTGGCCGCGGCGAGCCATCACGCTCTTCAGAGCCGTGATATCGAGGTAGCGAACGCCGTCTTCCGCGGCCAGCTTGGCGGCATAGGCTTCGGCCGCCGCGACTCCCGCCGCCGACGGCTCGGGCAGCTGCACGCGATCGGCGCCGGTCTCGAGTTTGTGCCCGGCGAGCACCCAGCCGGCGGTCCCGTTCTTCAGGCCGTAGACCTTCGGGATACCCATGCGCTGGAGCACGCGGGCGCCGATGATGCTGCGCGTGCGCCCGGCGCAGTTCACGATGATCGTCGTGTCGCGGTCGAGATCCTTCGCGATGTCGGTGATGCGCAGCGCCAGCTCGCCCCCGGGTACGCTGCGTCCGCCGGGAATGCAGAAGCGCCGAAATTCCTCGGGCGTGCGCGAGTCGAGGATGACGAACTTCTCGCCCTGCTGGATGCGCGCCGCGAGATCCTTGCACTCGACCTCGGGCACGTGGTGGACCACCTCGACCTTCTCGCCGAAGTCCTTGCTGGGGACGTTCATGCCCCACTCGGTCTCGAATCCGTCCGTGACCCAGCGGTTGATCCCGCCGTCGAGCATCGACACCTGGCGATAGCCCAGCCGCTCCAGGGTTGTCGCCGCGAGCCGGGCCCGCCGGCCGTCGTCGTCGCACACCACGATCGGAGTGCCCTTGAAGGGCACCGCCGGCGGCACCAGATACTCGAGCTGCCGCCGTGCCATCAGGCTCGCGCCCGGGATGTGGCTCGCGTTGTACTCGCCGGCCTCCCTGACGTCGATCAGGGCGAACGGCTCCTTGCCCTCGAGCAGGCTCTTGAGTGACGCGGGAGCGATCGTCGCGGCCATGGGTGCTTACCTCCGCGCCATGAGGCGTCTGAAGACTGCGCCGTACTGGAATCCGTAGCCCTCCGCGTGCTCGGCGGCGTTCTTTTTCACGCGCTCGCCGATGGTGTGGCCCTCCGGCACGTTGAAGCCGGGCACCTGGCTTTCGTGGCGAATCAATCCGGCGATCTGGCGATCGATCGAGTCGGTGACGTCGACGATCGTATCGGGCTCGTCGGCCCCCCAGTACCAGAGCTCGCGCACCTTGTGAGGCTCGAGCCCGTCCCGCGTGATCTGCTCGGGAAAATGCAGATGATCGCGCGCGAACGGATAGACGGCGTCGGTCGCCGCGATCCCGGCCTTGCGATGGTCGCGATGCTGGAAGCCGCGGATGCGGTACGGATCGTGAACGAAGACGGTGTGCGGCCGATAGCGGCGGATCGCGCCCACGACGTCGCCGAGAAACTCGCGCGTGTCCTCGAGCCCGCCATCGGGATAGCCGAGCATGACGACGTGCCGCACGCCCATGAAGTCCGCGGCGGCGCGCTGCTCATCCGCGCGCTTGCGCGCGAGCGCGGCCGGCGTCAACGCGCGGTCGGCGGTGCCGGCGGCGCCGTTGGTGCAGAGCACGTAGGTCACCTCGCACCCCGCGGCCGCCCACTTCGCCACGACGCCTCCGGAGCCGATCTCAGCATCGTCGGGGTGCGCGAAGATCACCATCGCCTTGTCGGGAATTTCGGTCACGATCTCGAGCTTGGAAGGCGTCGCGTCTCTGGGCATGAGGGGATTCTACAGGAGTGCCCAAGCTCCGGCGCCATCGGGCGCGGCGAAGCGGTATTATAGCCGCCACCATGACGACCAACTCGTTCCCCCTGGCCCGATTCAAAGTCCTCGACCTGACCCGAGCCCGGGCCGGCCCTACGTGCGTGAGGCAGCTGGTCGACTGGGGGGCCCAGGCCATCAAGATCGAGATGCCCGGCGGCCGCACCGGCGACGGCATGGGCGGCAATCGCCACGGCTTCGATTTCCAGAATCTCCACCGCAACAAGCGGAGCATGACACTCAACCTCAGGGATCCTGAGGGGGTGGCGATCTTCAAGAAGCTCGCGCGTGACGCCGACATCGTCGTGGAGAACTACCGCCCGGGCGTGAAAGAGCGTCTGGGCATCGATTACAAGACTCTGCGGGCGATCAACCCCCGCCTGATCTACGGCAGCATCTCCGGCTTCGGCCAGAGCGGGCCGTACCGGGACCGCCCCGGTGTCGACCAGATCGCCCAGGGCATGGGCGGCTTGATGTCGATCACGGGTATCCCGGGCCAGGGGCCGGTACGGGTCGGCATCCCGATCGCGGACCTCTGTTCCGGGATCTTCCTAGCTCAGGGCATTCTGGTCGCGCTCATCGAGCGCGAGACCACCGGCGAGGGCAAGTGGGTGCACACCTCGCTGCTGGAGGCGATGCTCTCGATGCTCGACTTCCAGGCCTCGCGGTGGCTGATGAGCCACGAGGTGCCGCCGCAAGCGGGCAACAATCATCCGACCGGGATTCCGACCGGCGTCTTCGAGACCAAGGACGGCCACATCAACATCGCCGCCGCCGGCGACGACATCTACGGTCGGT
The DNA here is from genome assembly GCA_003220495.1 of Candidatus Rokuibacteriota bacterium. Classification (GTDB taxonomy): domain Bacteria; phylum Methylomirabilota; class Methylomirabilia; order Rokubacteriales; family CSP1-6; genus AR31. The sequence goes on from QHSP01000043.1 coordinate 42,993, forward strand.
TCTGCCGCGCGATCGAGCGGCCGGATCTGTTGACCGATCCGCGCTTCTCGACCTCGAAGGCGCGCTCGACGAACCGCGAGACGATCATGGAAGTGATCATGCCGGTGACGCGGCAGAAGACCAGCACCGAGTGGATCAAGCTCCTGAACGACGCAGGCGTGCCGTGCGGTCCGATCTACAAGATCAACGAGTCGTTCGCGGATCCTCAGGTGCAGCACCTCGAGATGGCTCAACCGGTTCACTCACCGGCGCTCGGCGATCTCACGATCCTCGGGCATCCCGTCTCGCACGGCGACAAGCGCCTGCCGCTGAGAAGCGCGGCGCCCGAGCTCGGCGAGGCCAACGAGGAGCTTTTGACGGCACTGGGCTATACGAAGGAACAGATCGCAGATCTGGCGAAGCGCGCCGTGATTTGAAGGGAGGCGGGCATGGGAGACATCCTGGGGATCGGTACCACGCACTATCCGCCCGGTCTCGTGCCCGATGAGCTCAAGCCCTGGCCGCTCGCCCGAATGCTCCACACCGACCCGCGCATCCCAGATCACCTACGAAATCCCGCGAGCTGGCCCGAGCCGATGCGCGCGGAGTGGGGGAACGACGAAGGCATCACCTCGTTCAAGGCGCATCGGGCCCGGGTGTTCAGCTCGTTCCGTACGCTGAGGGACGAGATCGCCGCCTTTCGGCCCGACTTCATCTTGATGTGGGGCGATGATCAGTACGAGAACTTCCGCGAAGACGTGATTCCGCCGTTCTGCGTGCTGGCTTACGACGCGCTCACGTTTCAGCCGTTCAAGCGGCTCGGCAACCGGCCGAACATCTGGGGCGAGCCCAGCGACAAGACGTTCACCTGGCCGGGACAGCCGGCCGCCGGCCGCTTCCTCGCGAGCCGCCTGCTCGAGGCCGGCATCGACATGCCCTACGCCTACCGGCCGCTCCATGGCGACGGCGTGGCCCACGCGTTCGCGAACACGTTGCTCTACCTCGATCTCGACCGCCAGGGATTCTCATATCCGGTGCTACCGGTGACGGTCAACTGCTACGGCCGCGACGTGATCCGCTACCAGGGCGGCGGCACGCAGCACGCGGAGGAAGCCGATCCTCCGGCACCGTCGCCGCGGCGCTGCTTCGAGCTCGGGCGGCTCACTGCGCGCATCTTGCGCGAGAGCCCCTGGCGCGTCGTGCTCATGGCCTCGTCGAGCTGGTCTCACGCGTTCCTGACCGCGAAGAACCACTTCCTCTATCCCGACCTCGAGGCCGATCGCGTGCTGCTCGAGCATCTGCAGACGGGCGACTACGAGACCTGGCGCGAGCTGCCGCTCGAACGGCTCGAAGCCTCCGGCCAGCACGAGGTCCTGAACTGGGTCTGTCTGGCGGGCGCCATGGCCGAGCTCGGCGCCAAGATGGAGCTCGTCGACTGGGTCGAGACCTGGATCTTCAACGCGCCCAAGTGCCAGGCGATCTTCCGATGAAAGCCGTCTACATCGCCGAGCCCGGAGGTCCGGAGAAGCTGATCTTCGGCGACCGCCCCGATCCCGAGGCCGGCGCCAGCGAGGTCATCGTGCGCGTGCGCGCGACGTCGGTGAACCACGCCGATCTGGCGCTCCGCGCCGGCCGCTCCGCGACGGGCGGGCTGCCGCGCATCCTCGGCCTCGACATCGCCGGGGAGATCGCGCGTCTCGGGCCCGGCGTGACCGGCTGGAACGAGGGCGATCGCGTCGTGGTCGAGAACCGCGTCAAGTGTGGCGTCTGCGCGCCATGCGTCCTCGGGCGCGACGAGTTCTGCGAGCGGCAGAAGCGGCTCGGCGGCGAGCTCGACGGCGGCCACGCGCAGTACTGCAAGGTCCCGGCGGCCAATCTGCAGCGGATCCCCGACCGCATGGGGTTCGAAGAGGCGTCGACGTTTCCGCTGGCGGGTCACACGGCCTGGCATTGTCTGTTCGAGCGCGTGCAGCTCCAGCAGGGCGAAGACATCTTGATCCAGGCGGTCGGCAGCGGCGTCGGGAGCTTCGGCCTGTTGATGGCCAAGGGCGTCGGCGCTCGGGCGATCGTCACCGCCGGGAGCGACTGGAAGCTCGCGAAGGCCAAGGAGCTCGGCGCCGACGAGGTCATCAACTACACGACCACGCCGAAGTTCAGCCAGCGCGTCAAGGAGCTCACCGCCGGCCGCGGCGTCGACGTGGTGTTCGACTGCGTCGGCGCGACCGTCTGGGACGAGAGCTGCGCCAGCCTCAAGCCCGGCGGCCGGCTCGTCATCACCGGGACCACGGCGGGAAGCCAGATCCCGTTCAACCTGTCGGTGCTGCAGAGCCGGCCGCTCACCCTGATGGGCAGCGGGGCCAGGAGTCGCCGCAGCTTCGCGGCGATGATGCACACGGCGCACTATGGCGGCCTGCGCGGCGTGGTGGGACAGACGTTCGACCTCGCGGAAGCCGCCAAGGCCCACGAGGTCATGACCGGGCGCGATTTCTTCGGCAAGCTGGTCCTGCGAGTGCCGTAGCGAGGAGACTCGGGCATGAACATGATTCGTCTCTACACCGGGAACGACGGCCAGACCCACATCGAAGAGCTGGATCTCGCCACGCACCCGAAGCTGACGACCATGCAGGCGACCAAGGGCATCGTGTTCAGGACGACGAAGCCCGGGCACTTCTCCGACTGGCACAACGCGCCCCGCCGACAGTTCGTCATCACGCTGGCCGGCGAAGTGGAAATCGGCCTCGGCGACGGCACCGTGCACCGCTATGGTCCGGGCCACGTCACGCTCGCGGAAGACCTCACCGGCCGCGGCCACACGACACGCGTAGTTGGAAGCCAACCCCGGTTGTCAGTCACCATCCCACTGGCAGACTGAAGAGGAGGACCCATGGGCCAGATCCTCGGCCTCGGCATCACGCACTACCCCCCTCTTTCCTACAAGGGCAACATGACCAGCCGCATCAAGCTCCTGGTCGCCGACCCGATGCTCCCCGAACATCTGCGCACACCGGCCGGCTGGCATCCGACGATGCGCGCGCAGTGGAGCACCGACGAGGGCCACGAGCACTCCGAGAAGCATCGGAATGATCTCATCCATCACTTCAGAAAGATCCGCGCCGAGCTCGACGCCTTCGAGCCCGATTTCGTGCTGCTCTGGGGCGATGATCAATACGAGAACTACCGCGAGGACTGCGTGCCGCCGTTCTCGATCCTGGCGTACGAGTCCGTCGAGGTGCAGCCCTGGAAAGGCCACCGCGGCGAAAACTGGTGGGACGAGCCGAAGGACAAGGCGTTCACGATCACCGGTCATCGCGCGGGCGCCAAGTATCTCGCGTCCGCGTTGCTCGGCGACGGGGTCGACATCGCCTATTCGTACAAGCCCCTGCACCATCCGCTCGGCCACGCGTTCGTGAACTCCATCCTGTATCTCGACATCGACCGCAAGGGGTTCCCCTATCCGGTGGTGCCCTTCACCGTGAACTCGTACGGGCGCTGGCTGATCGGGGCCCACGGCGCGCCGATGACCCCCTCGCAGGCGGCGAAGCTCGCCGGTCAGAGCGACCTCGATCCGCCCGGGCCGCAGCCGTGGCGGTGCTTCCAGGTCGGCGGCGCCATCGCGCGCGCGCTGAGCGCCAGCCCGTGGAAAGTGGCCGTGATCGCGTCGTCGAGCTGGAGCCACTCGTTTCTGGTCGCGAAGAACTCGTTGATGTTCCCGGACGTCGACTCGGACAAGCGCTACTACGAGGCGCTGCGCGAGGGCGACTGGACGACCTGGCGCAACACCTCGATCGAGGAGGCCGAGGATCGCGGCCATCACGAGCTCCTGAACTGGTTCTGCCTCGCCGGCGCGATGGCGGAGCTTCGCCGCAAGCCCGACGAGTCGGTGTTCCTGGAGTCGTGGATCTCGAACTCCGACAAAGTGTTCGCCGTGTTCAGGCCGCAGTAACTCACGAAAGGGGAGCAGAGATGATTTACGAAGTTCGCACCTACACCCTGCGCACCGGAGCCGTGGCCGAGTTCGAGGACCGCTTCGCCAAGCGGAAGCCGCTTCGCGAGAAGCACTCGGCCCTCGGCGCCTTCTGGCACACCGACTTCGGTCCGCTCAACCAGGTCGTTCACGTCTGGCCGTACGAGGACCTGAAGCAGCGCACCGCGGTCCGCGACGCGATGGCGAAGGACAAGGATCTCCAGCAGCTTCCGGGCGGGCGCGATCTGATCGTCGAGCAGCAGGCCGACATCATGATCCCGGCTCCGTTCATGCAGCCGCTCGGCAGCCGCGACTTCGGCACCGGCAACTTCTACGAGATGCGGATCTACACCTACGCGCCCGGCGACCTTCCGGCGGTTCTCGAGGCGTGGGGCAAGGCCGTGCCCATTCGCGAAAAGCTCTCGCCGCTGGCCGCGTGCTGGACGAGCGAGCTCGGCGGCCTCAACAAGTTCGTGCACGTGTGGCCGTACAAGGACTCCAACGAGCGCACGCGCATCCGCGAAGAATCCCGGAAGGGCGGCCAGTGGCCACCGCAGTCCGGCGTCCGGCCGGTCCGGCAAGAGAACAAGATGCTGATCCCGGCGGCGTTCTCGCCCCTGCGGTAACCTCCCCACGGTGAACCAGCGCCCGGGCGGGCTCTGGCCGCGAGCCCGACGCTCCGCCCGGGCGGCATCTCGACGCTCCATCCCTCCTGCACGACGAAGGAGACGAACGCGATGGCATCGCTCAGCCGGCAGCTCGCACAGTGGGTCGTCGGACTTCGTTACGAAGATCTCCCGCCGGAAGTGGTCGATCGCGCCAAGGGGGTCACGCTTCACGGGCTCGCGTCCGTGCTGCTCGGCTCACTGACGCCGGGCGGCCGCCAGGCGGTGAAGCTGATCAGCGACGAGGAAGCCGGCGTGAAGCACGGCGCCACCATCATGGTGGACGGCGCCAGGGTGACGAGGGGTGGCGCCGCGTTCGCGAACGCCGAGATGGCGATGGCGGGCGGCAAGTGGGATACCTTCCGCATGCTGACGCACCCGGGGACGAGCATCATCCCCGGCGCCTTCGTCGCCGCGGAGACGGCCAGCGCCTCGGGACGCGACTTCCTCACCGGCCTCGCGGCGGGCTACGAAGTCATGGAGCGGATGGCCGCCGACTTCATTCCCACGGTGATGGCGCGAGGCTTCCACTCCGGGGTGGTGTTCGGCATCTTCGGACCCGCCGTCGCCGCCGCGAAGATCATGGGCTTCACCGAAGATCAGGTGAACAGCACGATCGCGCTCTGCGCGAGCCTGGCGGCCGGCAACCTCGAGGGGGCGCGTAGCGGCGGCCGCGCGCTGCGCGAAGGCGCCGCCGTGCGTAACGCGATGCTGGCCGTCGCGCTGGCCCGGCAAGGACACGTCGGTGGCGAGACGGTGCTCGAGGGCGACGCCGGCTTCTACCACGCGTATGCCGGCAACAACCAGGGCCGGCTCACCCACAGCTTCGTCGGCGACACGCAGACGAGCCTCGACAAGATCACGGTCGCGCTCGGCAAGAACTGGATGTTCCTCGAGACGCTCTACCGCATCTACTCGACGGCCGGCTACAACATCGCCCACGTCGACGTCACCGCCAAGCTCTGCGAGGAGCACGACATCGCCTACAAGGACGTCGAGCGCGTCGAGGCGGTGGTGAACTGGCTCGAGACCCAGTATCCGAGCCCCGCATTTCCGAGCCGTCGCGAAGATCTGGAGTCCAGGCCGGGCAGCACGGCGTACTACGCCGCCTACGGCGTGGTGAAGCGCGGCTTCCCCGTGCTGAAGGCGCAGGTCGATCCGGCCGGCGCCGACGACCCGCCCGAGGTGCTCGATCTGATGAAGCGCGTGACCTTGATCCCCTCCCACACGATGACGCTCTTTGGTCCGCGGATCACGATCTTCACCCGGGACGGCAAGAGCTACACGAAGCAGTCCACCGGCCGCGAGTTCATCTGGACCTTCGCCGAAGAGACGCGGAGGATTCGCGACGTGATCCCAGGGCTGCCGATTCCGGCGGCGCAGTTCGAGGAGATCATTGCGACCTGCCGCGATCTCGACCGCCAGGACCGAGCCGACCGGCTCGTTCAGCTCACCTTGAAGAAGGCCTGAGGGAGAACCGGGGATGCCGGGGAAAGTGCGCAGGATCGTGACAGGCGTCAACGGGGCCGGTCGCTCTTGCATCGTCTCCGACACGATGCTCCCCGCCGCGCCGGTGGCGCCGGGCGCGCCCGTGCGTACGGGCTTGTGGACCACCAGCTCCGCGCCCGCCTCCAACCAGGTGAACGACCCCGTGCCGGACGGTGTGATCATGCAGACGCCGCCCGCCCACCGCGGCGGCACCGTCGTGCGCATCACCGACATCGTGCCCGATTCCCGGCACGCCTACGATCCGGAAGAGCTCCGCCGGCGCAACTGCAAGACGACACCCGATCGCTCGGCGCGCCATCCGGGCTTCCACGCCACCGACACGGTCGACTACGCGATCTGCCTCGAGGGCGAGGTGTGGGCGGTCCTCGACGAGGGCGAGACGCTCATGCGCCCGGGCGAGGTGCTGATCCAGCGCGGCACCTACCATGCCTGGTCCAATCGCAGCGACCGGATCTGCCGCATGCTGTTCGTGCTGATCGACGCCGAGCCGCTGAAGAACCACTAGGCCGTCAGGAGGCGAGAACCCATGGCCCTGAAAGACGCGATCGCGCTCGGCATGTCGCTGCCCCATCGCTCGCCGGAGCCGATCGATATGCGCGTCGTGCGCCAGGTCGCGCAGCGCGCCGACGCGCTCGGCTTCCGCGACCTGTGGGTGACCGAGAACACCCTGGATCACGTCTTCTCCTTCGACCCGATGATCGTCCTGACGTACGCGGCGGCGATCACGACGTCGATCCGCGTGGGCGTTTCGGTCGTCGTGCTGCCCATCCAGAACCCCATTCACGTGGCGCATCAGATTGCCACGCTCGACTACGCGAGCAACGGCCGCGCGATCCTCGGTGTGGGATTGGGTCGCGACCAGCACTACGCGCAGTTCCAGGTGCCGCGCGAGCGCCGCGTGCGCCGCTTCCGCGAGGAAGTCGAGCTGATCAAGGCGCTCTGGACCGAGCCGAAGATCAGCTACCACGGCAGCATCTATCAGCTCGACGCCGGCGCCATGAGCCCGAAGCCGGTGCAGAAGCCGCATCCGCCGATCTGGTTCGGCGGCGGGCACCCCGACGCGATCCGGCGCGCCGCCGCGATGGCCGACGCGTGGATGGGATCCGGCGGCTCGAGCAACGCCGAGTTCGCGCGCTCGGTCCCCTTGCTACGCGAGCAGCTCGAGAAGGCGCGGCGCGATCCGAAAACGTTTCCGATCTCGAAGCGCGTGTTCCTGTCCGTGCACGAGCGCGCCGACGTCGCGCGGACCGAGCTTCACCGCTGGTTCAGCGTCGTCTACCACAATCCCGCCGGCACCGACGCGTCCGGAATCCACGGCACGCCCGAGCAGGTGCGCGAGCGGCTCGAAGAGCTTGTCGCGGGTGGTGCGAACCATCTCCTGCTCAACCCCGTTTGTCGCCACGCCGAGCAGCTGGAAGCCCTGGCGTCGATCACCGGCTTGCTCTAGCCCGGACGCTCATCCGGCCTCCGGGGTCAGAGCAGACTCTCGACCGTTCTCAGTAGCGGGCTGCTCAGGAGCGAGGGCTGGTGGGCCGGGAGGTCGACCCAGACGGGGAACTCACGCCCCGTGATCTTGCGGATCTTGGTCGGGCCGCCCAGGGACATCAGCGTTTGCCACGTTTCTGCGAGACCGGGATGCGCCAATAGCAGCAAGGCGCGCCCGAGGTAGCCGTCGGCTATGCCGGACGGGGTTAGACTCGCTTCCGCTGTCGCGGCGGTCAATTCATCCGGCCCCAGGAGCCGCCGGGTTACGCCCGTCTCCCACGCGAGGACCGGGCAGAGGCCAGGGCCTGTTTGACCCAGGGCGGCGATCCAGTGGCGGCGAGCGATGGCGAGAAAGCGGCGATAAGTATCGCCAATGCCATCGGGAGCGTCCTCGTGCTCCCTCAAGAGGATCGACGGAAACGGGGCGTCCGGCAAGCTATAGGCTCGGATCAGCGACCCGGGCACCGGGCACCCGAAGGGAGCGACCTGCGACAAAAAGCTCGTCAGTGTCTCACCACCGAGGACGGCCTGCGGGATAGCCAGTACGTAGGACTTCACGTCCGGTCGGGTGACGGCGGCGACCAGCACCTCGCCCGCCGGCCAGGCGCGCCCATTGCCGTTCTCGGCCGCGCCGATTTCGGCCGCGCTGCAACGCCGTTGCCGGACGCTCATGCTCCGGGTAACATGCCAGACATCATCTCCAAGGAGGGCCAAATGGCCGAAGGCAAATGTCACGTCGAGATCGTGTACTGCGTCGTCTGAGGGTACCTCCCCGTAGCCGTCAGTGTGGCGGCTGAGCTGTCCTCGATCAACTACCGGGAAACGGCGATCACCCTCACCCCGTCCGACAGCGGCAGGTTCGAAGTGTACCTCGACGGCAAGAAGCTCTACGACCGGAAGGCACCGGGAGCCGTCGACTTCCTGCCGGCGCTGAAGGAGATCCACAAGATCCGCGACGCGATCAAGGAGATATTCGGCCAGGCGCCAGCGACGACGGCGGCCCACTAGGGAGAGCGCTCATGGCTTTCGGTACGCATCACGTCCACGTGAAGACGCGAGACCCCAAGCAGACGATGCAGTTCTATGTCGACAATCTGGGCGCGACCCTCGCCGCCGACATGGGCGCGCGCGGCTATCGCGTGAACCTGCACGGGTTGCAGCTGAACATCACCGGGCTGATCGACTCGCAACGCCGCGAGCAGCACTACGGCCTCGAGCACATCGCGGTCGACACCGACGACTATGCGGGAACTCTCGCCCAGTTCCGGGCCAAGGGCATCCGCATCCTCGAAGAGCTTCCGCCCAACAACGGCCGGCGCGTCTGCTTCCTGGAGGCGCCCGACGGCGTGCAGATCGAAGTGATCGAGAAGGTGTAAGCCGTGGGTGCCCGCCGGTCTGGTGAGCCCGACCGCGTCAAGCAGGAGGTCGCGGCACACTGGAACCGGCGGGCGCCCGGATTCGACGCAGATTTCGGCCACAGCATCCGCACGCCGGCCGAGCGCGCCGCGTGGGATCGCATCCTCGACCTCGTGGTTCCCGCCCGCGGCAAGCTCGACGCGCTCGACGTCGGCTGCGGCACCGGCTTTCTCGTCTTCGAGCTCGCGGCGCGCGGCCATCGCGTCACCGGCGTCGATTTCGCGCCCGCGATGATCGCCGAAGCCCGGCGCAAAGCGGCCGACCGCGCCATCGCGGTCCGGCTCGAGGAGGCCGACGCCGAGCAGCTTCCGTTCGCGCCGGCCAGCTTCGATCTGGTCATCAGTCGCCATTTGCTCTGGACGCTCCCGCACCCGGAAGCAGCCATCGACGAGTGGATCCGTGTCCTGCGCCCGGGGGCGCGCCTGGTCGTCGTGGACGGCCAGTTCGATCCTTCTGCCCTGACCCCGCCGGCCGGAAGCGCGCGATCGAGCCAGGAGTACGCGGCGGTCGGCGATCAGCTTCCCTTCCTGGGCGGACGGTCGCGCGAAGAGATCGAGCGGCTCCTCACGGCCCACGGCCTCGGCAGTGTTTGCAGCGACCCGCTGCACGATCTGGTCGCCGCGCAGGCGCAGCGGATGGTCGACGAGGGGCTCGAGCGGCGCACGCACCGGCGCTACGTCGTGTGGGGCGACCTCGCGTCTCGCTAGGCCTGGACGGAGCCAATCACCGATGATCCGACTCTTGCTCACTCTCGTGCTCGTGGTCGCGCTCGTCACGAACGTCGCGGCCCAGCCGAAGCCCACGCCTCAAGCCAAGCCCGAGAGCGAGATGCGCTGGGCGCTCTACGTGACCCTGGCGCCGGCCTGGTTCGACCCGGGCGAGACGACCGCCGGCTTCATCACGCCGTTCTGGATCCTCTACGCGCTGCACGACGCGCTCGTGAAGCCGATGCCAGGCAATCTGATGGCGCCGAGCCTGGCCGAGTCGTGGACGGTGAGCGCCGATCAGCGCGTCTACGAGTTCAAGCTGCGCGAGGGCGTCAAGTTCCACAACGGCGACCCGTTCACCGCCGATGATGTGAAGTTCAGCTTCCAGCGGTCCAAGGTCGGCAAGGTTCTGAAGGACCGCGTGCGCGACGTGGAGATTGTCGGCCCCTCCCGGGTGCGCTTCCACCTGCACGAGCCCTTCCCCGACTTCATGGCTTTCTACGGCACGCTGGCCACGGGCGCCGGCTGGATCGTGCCGAAGAAGTACGTCGAGAGCGTCGGCGACGACGGCTTCAAGAAGCGGCCGATCGGGCTCGGGCCGTACAAGTTCGTGAGCCACACGCCCGGCATCGAGCTGATCATGGAGGCGTACGAGGGCTACTGGCGCAAGATGCCCGCCGTGAAGCGGCTCGTGTTCAAGACGGTGCCCGACGCCACCACCCGCGCGGCGATGCTGAAGAACGGCGAGGTGGACGTGGCCTACATGCTCGACGCGCCGACCGCGCTCGAGCTCAAGCGCGATTCGTCGATCCGGCTGGCCTTCTCCGGCGCGATCGGCATCCACTATCTGGATTTCTTCGACCAGTGGGATCCGAAATCGCCCTGGCACGACCGGCGGGTCCGGCTGGCCGCGGTCACGGCGATCGACCGCCGGGCGCTCAACGAGGCCGAGACCCTCGGCGCCTCGCGCCTGACCGGCGCGATGGTGCCCCGCAAGTTCGAGTTCGCGCTGGCGCTCGAGCCCTATCCCTACGATCCGGCGAAGGCCCGACAGCTCCTCGCCGAAGCCGGCTATCCGAACGGCTTCGACGCCGGCGACCTCTATCCCTACCCGCCCTACTTCTCGACGGGCGAGACCATCGCGGGCTATCTCGGCGCGGTTGGGATCAAGATCAAGGTGCGCACGATGGAGCGCGCGGCGCTGCAGACCGCGTGGTCCAGCAAGAAGCTCCACGGCCTCTGCATGTGCACGGTCGCGAGCTACGGCAACGCGGCCACCCGTCTGGCCGACACGGTGCCGGCTGACGGCGCCTACGCGCGCGGCGCGGATCCGGACATCGACGCGCTCTACCGCCAGCAGTCGCGTGAGACCGACCGGCGCAAGCGCGAGGCGACCTTGCACCAGATCCAGCAGCTCCTCTACGAGCGCGTGCGCTTCGGTCCGCTGTGGGAGTTCATCTGGCCGAGCGGCATCGGGCCGCGGGTGGCGGAGCCGGCGTTGATGTTGATCGATCCGTATCCGTGGTCGGCGCCGCTGGAAGAGGTGCGGCTGAAGCCTCGCTAGTCGGCGCGCTATACAGCGACTACCAGGCTCTCGAACAGCCTGTCCAGGGTTGCGGCGCGTTCCAGACCTCGTACTTCCGCCAAGACGTGATCGCACCGCTCGGCGCCGAGCACTCGGGCCGCCAGGCCTCTGAACTTTTCCTCGACCTCGGTGTCCGTCAGCGGATTGCGGGAGTGCCCCTTCGGGTGGCTCGTCTCGGCCGTCACGCGCTGCCCGTCGGTGGTCGTCACCTCGACGCGGGTGCACGACTCTGCCGGGTAGCGGCGGGTGAACTCGGGCTCCTCGACCACCGTGAGCTTCTTGATCACCGGCCGCAGTGCCGGATCCTTGATCCGCGACGGCGTGAAGGTGGCCGGCGTGACGCCGCCGTCTCGAATCGCCGCCGCCACCAGGTACGGAATGCTGTGGTCCGCGGTCTCCCGCGTCTCGGGATCCCACTTCTCCGCCTCTGCGGCCGTGCGCCGCACCGCCTCGCCGTAGGTCGCGACCCGAACCGACTCGATCCGAGCCACGGAGACCTGCCGCCGCAGCTCCAGCATCAGCCCGATGGGCCCCTGCGTGTGAATCACCGACGGGTACGCCTTGAAGCTCGTGGCGTTGATCCGGAAGGGCTCGCCCTTTCCGCCGAAGCGCTCCCACTTCGGGGCCTCGATGCCGAGGTGCTGCCAGAGCCCGTCGCGTCCTTCGAAGGGATGGCCCGGGCCCGTCAGTCCCTCTGCGGCCAGCTCTGCCGCGAACACGCCGGTTCGAATCGCTGCCGCGGTCGCGCAGCCCTTCCACATCGAGAGCTCACCGATCCGCGTGACGCCGAGCGGGACGCCCGACGTGATCGCGATGGAGATCGCGTTCCCCATGGCCGCACGATCGAGTCCGAGGACCTTGCCGGCGCCGCACGCCGCCCCGATGGCGGCGAACATGCCCTGATCCCAGCCCTTGAGGGCGACCCGGTCGGCCATGCGACAGAACGCTTCGTACGCGACCGCGATCGCGGTGATCACCGATCGGCCGTCGGCTTGGCGCGCGTCGGCGGCCGCCAGCACGGCGGGAATCATGTCACTCGGGTGGCCGGTTCCGCGCGCGGCGTAGGTGTCGTTGCAGTCCAGGTAGCGGACGAGAACGGTGTTCACGAAGGCCGCCTGATCTGCCGACGTCGTCGTGCGCGCGCCAAGGACTCGCACCGGCGGGTTCCCCTGCACGCGGGACGCGACACGTCGCGCGATCGCCGCCGGCTCGCCGTCGAACGCGCCGGCCGCGCATCCCAGGGTGTCGACCAGAGTGCGCTTCACCTGGTGCACTGTCTCGGGCGTGAGGTCGTCGAACGTCAGACGACACGCGTAGTCGCTCAGGAGCTCGGTCGTCGCATCCATGAGAATCCTCCGCGGCATGATGGGCGCCATTGTACGACTCGCGGCGTTGACGCTGCTGGCCGGCCCCGCTAAGCTTTGAGCCGGCACGAGGGAGGGAACATGGCGCGCGTGAAGCTCATCGTCAGCAGGGATGACATCGCCGCCGAGCACCACGCTATTTTCGACGAGCTTGCCGCCCTGCGCGGCAGGATCAGCGGCCCGTCCACGGTCGTGCTGCACAGCCCGGGCCTCGCCAGGCCCTGGAACGAGATCAGCGAGTATCTGCACCGGCACAGCATCGTCGAGGCGCAGCACGCCGAGCTCGCCGTCTGCGCGACGGCCCGCGAGAAGGACTGCAGCTACATCTGGAACGCGCACGTGCCGCTGGCGCGCAAGGCCGGCGTGTCCGCGACGACCATCGACCTCGTTCGCGATCGGCGTGGTGTGATCGGAATGTCGGGCCCCGAGATGGCCGTCGTTCAGTACGTCCGCCAGCTCGTCCAGAACAATCGCGTCGAGTCCACCGTGTTCGACCAGCTCCTGCAGGCCCACGGCCCGCAGTGGCTGGTGGAGCTGACGGTGTGGATCGGCCGCTACCAGGCGCTGGCCGGCATCTTGAACGGGTTCGACGTCAGGCCCACCATGGCCGCCGAAGAGCTGCCCGTTGTCCCTTCCGCTGCGACGACAGTGCCGACACCCTCACTGCGGTCCACGCCGCGCGTCGAGCCGATTACCCGGCGAGAGCAAGTGCCCCAGGCGCATCGCGCCATCTTCGACACGGTCGCCGAAGGCCGGGGCAGCGTGCGTGGCCCCTTCAGCATCCTGATGTACAGCCCCGTGCTTTGCCGGCGTCATCTCGATGTCGGAACCTTTCTGAGGTTCAACTCCCGGCTCGAGGCCGATTCGCACGAGCTGGCGATCATCGCCACCGCGCGCGAGAAGGATTGCCCCTACATCTGGGCGGCGCATGCGCCCGCGGCCCGACAGGCCGGCATCAGCGACGCCGTCGTCTCGGTCGTGCGCGACCGCCGGGATCTCGCGGGCGTGCCGGCGGCCGAGCGAGACATCGTCGACTACACTCGACAGCTCACGAAGCGCAACGCCGTCGCCCCTGTTCTGTTCGACAGTCTCCACGGTCGGCACGGCGTGCCCTGGCTCGTGGAGCTCACCTGTCTGATCGGCCATTACGGCATTGTCGCCGCCATCCTCAACGCGTTCGAGGTCGCGCCGGCACCCGACGCCGAGCAGCTCCCCCTGGCCGCGAGTACGAAAGGAACATGATGCTCCTCACCGAACGACGCAAACAGTATCGGCGGGTCCTCGAAGGCGGTGTCTGCGTTCACCCCGCGTCGGTGTTCGACGCGATGTCCGCGCGCATGGCGGAATCGTTGGGGTTCGAGGTCGGCATGTTCGCGGGCTCGATCGCCTCCGGCACGGTTCTCGGGGCGCCCGATCTCGTCGTCTTGACCCTGACCGAGTTCGCCGAGCAGATTCGCCGCATTGCGCGCGGGAGCGATCTGCCCCTGATGGTCGACGCCGACCACGGCTACGGGAACGCGCTCAACGTCATGCGAACGGTCGAAGAGCTGGAGACGGCGGGCGTCGCCGCGCTGACGATCGAGGATACGGTGCTGCCCTCGCCGTTCGGCGGGCAAAGCGACGGCCTGGTGTCGGTCGAAGAAATGCTCGGCAAGCTCCGGGGCGCGGTGGCGGCGCGCCAGGATCCGTCGCTGGTCGTCATCGGCCGCACCGGCGCCCTGCGCGGCGGCGGCATCGCCGAGGCGGAGAAGCGCGTCCGGGCGTATCAGGAGACCGGGATCGACGCCATTTTCCTCGCGGGGGCCAGCAAGCGCGAGGAGGTCGAAGCCATGCATCGCGCCACGCGGCTGCCGCTGATGCTGGGCGGCGCGCCGCCCGCGCTATCCGACCGCGCGTTCCTGGCGAGCCAGGGAGTGCGCATCGCGCTGCAGGGACATCATCCCTTCTACGCCGCGGCCAAGGCCGTGTACGACACGCTGAAGTACCTGCGCGAAGGTGGGGCGCCCGCCGGCCTCAAGGACCGCGTCGCCTCGGAAGAGCTCCTGAAGGTTGCCCTCCGGCAGGACGAGTACAAGCGGCGCCAGGCCACCTACCTTCGCTGAGGCCGGGCTCGGCGCGTGCTCACGCCACCGAGGCGATGTAGTCGGGCGGAAAGCCGAGCTTGGTGAGCGCGCGCCGAAGCCGCTCCGCGTAGTCCGGATTGCGCTCGTGGGCCCGCGGGGCTTCGCGCAGGTTGTAACACAAGGCCGGCGTCGGCGTGCCTCCCAGAGGGAGCGCGAGCACCGCTTCCGGCCGATAGTGCTCGAGGCCCGGCGCGGTATAGAGCCGCTCGAGCTCGGCGTGCGTGAGCGCGTAGAGCATGCCGTAGGCGCGACCGCCCGCCGACGGAAGCAACGTGGCCCGCTGGCCGATCCGGAGCACGAAGTCGTCGACGTAGGCGCGACGCGGATTGCTCGGCGCCACGCCGGCCTCGCGGAGAATCTCGAGGTCCATGTAGAGGCCGTAGAAGAAGCCGTCGATGCGGCGGTCACTCACCGATGAGGACACCGCGCGTGCAACGCCGCTCAGATCGAGCGAGATTCCCGATACCGCTCCGGCGCATATCGGTTGGCCAGCAAGCCGGTTGCCTCCTCCACCTTGATGGCCTGCACCAGCACGCCCTCCTGCCCATAGGGTAAGTACGCCTGCACCTGGCCAGACGGCGCGACGAGAGTCGTCGCCGATTCCTGGAAGCGCAAGCCGTAGTTGACGCTGGCGAAGTAGATCGCGTTTTCGATGCTGCGCATCATCATCGCCTTCTCGTAGTACGGCGCGTCGGTCGAGCCCCACTGCGTCAGGCGGACGCCTGTCTGATCGCTTCCCGTGTGGTGGGGGTGAAAGACGATCCTGGCGCCCCGCACCGCCGCCCATCGCACGGTCTCGGGATAGCGCCAGCCCTCGTGGCAAATCGAGATTCCAAACTTGGTCCCGTTGATCTCGAAGAGCTGGCGGGTGGTGCCCGGCACATAGAACTGATCCTCGCTCGGAGCGAGTTGGTTCTTGGTCTGGTATCCCTGGATCTGGCCCCGAGCGTCGATGACGACGGCGACGATCTGCCGGCCGGCGTCCACGAGCCGCTCCATCCCGAGGATCGTCGCCACCGCGTAGGTCCGCGCCAACTGCGCCCCGGCCTGGAGCACGCGTTCCTGCTGCGAACGATCGAAGGGCAACACGTCGAAGTCCTGTCCCCGCAGACCGGGGAGGTAGGCCTCCGGGAAACACACGATCTCCGCGCCCTGGGCCGAAGCCTCGGACAGGAGCCGCTTCATCCTGTCCAGGCCGTCCTCGACGGTGGTGGCGATCCCAGGCGACGCCAGGCCAATGATCATGGATGCCTCTCTCACTTCGCCTTGAGCTTCACGTCTTCATAAGGACCGGAGAACGGAAAGCCGGTGATGAGCCCGAGCCCCGACTCCTCCACCCGCGGTCCGAAGCCGCCCATCGCCGCGAACTGCCAGATCGGCGCGAACATCGCCTTCTCGTGGACGAGCTGCTGGATGCGATGCAGCGTTGCCTCGCGGCGCTTGCGATCAAGCTCGGTCGCCTGCTCCCGGAACAGCCCGTCGATGTCGGAGTAGCTGCCGTACACGTAGGCGCCGCCCGCCACGACGAATGCCTCGAGCCTGGTCGGCGCGTTGCCGAAGGCGGCGCTCGCGCTCAGCACGAGATTCTTGAACGTCTTCTCGACCTGCCCCTTGTTGTACGACGCCCGCTCGAGCGGCCGGAGCTTCAGGCGAAAGCCGGCCGCCTGAAGGTCGTTGGCCACGGGCTCGGCGATGCCGGTGTGCACGGCGTCGCAGGTGAAGTCTCCCGCATCGAACCCGTTGGGATACCCCGCCTCCGCCAGGAGCTGCTTCGCCCGGGCCCGATCGTAAGGAATGGCGGGCGGCTGCCAGAAGAACTCGAAGTGCGACGGGATGAGGCTGTAGGTCATGCGCGAGTATCCGAGCGTCTCGGCCTGGTTGATTGCCTGCCGATCGATCGCGTAGTTCGCGGCGAGCCGCACCCGGCGGTCGTGCCAGGGGGATTTCGGATCCCACTGATCGACGAAGTAGACCCAGTAGGAATTGTTCGCGAGCGCGGGCTTGAGCGTGAGCCCCGGCGTTCGCCGGAGCTCTTCGCCAAGCGATGCCGTCATCCAGTAGCTGACGTCGATCTCGCCGCGCTTGAGCGCGGCGAACCGTGTCGACGGGTCGGGGATCGTTCTGAAGACGAGCCGCTTCACCTGCGGGACCTTGCGCCAGTACTGGTCGACGGCCTCGAGCACGAGCTCGACGCCCGGCGTGAACGAGACGAAGCGATAGGGCCCGGCGCCGATCGGCGCCTTCTTGAACCCGTCGTCGCCGACCTTCTCGACGTATTTCTTGGGCACGATCCACCCCGCGCCGGTCGCGCTGGAGTAAAAAGTGAGGAAATCGGGCCACGGCTCCTTGAGGCGGAAACGGACGCGCGTCGAGCCCGAGGTCTCGACCGCCGCCACCCGCTCCTTGAACGTCTTGCTCGCCGCCCCCCGGTAGCGCTCGAACGAGAACTTGACGTCCTCGGCGGTGACCGGATCGCCGTTGTGGAACCGCACGCCGTTGCGCAGGACGAACTCGTACGCGAGCCCGTCCGTCGAGAGCGTCCACGACTCGGCCAGACTGGGCGCCAGCGGATTGCCCGGGAGCGGCTTCACCATCGCGTCGTGAATCGCGTACATCAGCATGAACGGCGTCACGATGCCCGTCGTTTCGGCCGGATCGAACCACGTGGGCACGAGGGAGACGTGAATGCCCCAGGTCATCTGCCCTTCCGGCGCCGCCGCGGCCCCCACGACGCCACCAGCCAGGATCATCAGAACGAGCACCGCCGTCGCGATACCGAGGATCCTTCTCATGGTTGAGCACCTCCCTCGCGTCGACATTATGAGCCCAGTGGAGCTCGATCAGTCGACTATCGACGGTCCTGCGCCTTCGCCCAGGGGAACGCTGAGGTTCGGTCCCATCACTGAACGAGCGGCCCGCGAACGCGCGCGCGGTGAGAGACCTGATCGCGTCCTGGTCGGCCCCGGACTCAGGACGAATCAGGACCGGTAGGCGCGCGAACGCTCTAACCATCCCCTACTGCCGTGTCCGGCCCAGCGCGCTGCCGTTCATGCAGCGCTTGTAGACGGAGTCGCTCCCGCAATCCGCCGACCGTCTCGTCGGGCCAACCCGCATCGATTCCGAGATGATAGAGATTCGTGCATCGCAGTCCGCGCAAGAATGCCCGGAAGACCCGGCGCGGCGCAAGAAAGAGGCCGGTCGAGGCGGCGCCCAGGTTGAGGATCCACGCCGCATAGTAGTGGCGACAACCGCTCCCGAGCTCCCAGGCCCCAATCTCTGCCTCGCCAACCAGCGTCGTATCGCAACCAGTGGCCACGTGATGAAGATCGTGCGGTAGCAAGGCGGCACGACGTCCGTTCGTGTTCGGGAACACGAACGGCACCGGCCCGATCTTGATCCGCACCCAGTTGCGGGCGTAGCCTCCGTCCTCCTCGAGGCCGTTCTCGCGGAGGTATCGGGCCCGCGCCTCACGAAGCGTCCAGTGTCGGGGCGCAGCCATTCGATCTTTGCGTGGCGTCTGAGAGCTCAAATGCTCTTCGTCATCCCCTGAGATTCACCATCTCGAGGTCGTGGCGCATGATCGGGCGAGGCGGCACGCGGCGCGCCACGGTCCTGAATCCGGCGCGCGCGAAGGTCGAGGCATAGCCAGTGCCCGAAGCGCTCGGCGTCAAATCGCAGAAATCAGCGCGGACGTAACGCCCCGCTTGCGATAGCCCTTGCGCACATAGAAACAGGAGAGCGACCAGACACGACCACCACCGATTTGCCGGCTGCTTCAGCCAATACCGAATGCCACGTCCCGCATAGGGTTCTTGCCGAAAGCGCGGCATGACGTGCATGTGGGCGTGCATGGTGATCTGTCCTCCAACCGTCCAGCAGTTCCACCCAACGTTGTACCCGTCGGGATGGTAGTGCTCGTCCATCCACGATTTGACGTGTTTGAGTAGTACGAAGGTCGCGTCGACTTCTTCCGGTGTCAGGTCAAAGACGGTCTCGGCGTGCCTCGCAGGAATGATGACGCCTGAGCCAAGCAGAGCACCTTGTGCCTTCTCATTCTGCAGAAATAGCACCGTGTCGTTGCGAAGAATGACTCTCTGATCCGCATTCGCATCCAGACGACAGAAGTCGCAGTCATTCCGCGGATTGCTCATTCCTCGACTCCTTCCGGCGCGTCTGGTTGTTGGCCGGTGTTCGCTCAGGCCCGCCGCGCCACGGTGAGCAGGTGCGCGCTCACGCCGAGAAGCGTCGGCTCGGCCTCGAGCGGGGCGAGCGCGGCGAGCAACACCGCCCGGCGCCGCTCGTCGGCGAGTCGGGCGTCCAAGTCCGGCAGGAGCCAGCCAGCCCCCTCCACGGCAAGCGTCGCCTCGTGCGCCAGGCCGGCCGCCGAGCACTCGACCGCCAGGTCCTCCGGCCGATGGAAGTAGGCGGTCGTAAAGTACGCCGGGTCGCCCGTCGGATTGCGGTGCCGGCCGTCCCGCCGGTCGCCGGCGGCGACGGCCGCGAATGCCGGGTCCTCGAGGTACCCACCCCGGAGGCCGTCCAAGGTCGAGGCAAAGCGCGGGATCGCCGCGGCGATGATGACCCCGCCCCGCCGACACACGCGACGGGCCTCGGCGAGTGCCTGCAGCCGCTCGGCGCGCTCTGGCAAGTGGTAGAGGGGTCCGAGAAGGAGCACGGCGTCGGCGCTCGCATCCGGCAGTCGGAGCGCACGCGCGTCGCCCACCTCGGCACTGGCGAGCGTCACGCCACGCCGACCGTCGGCCGTGGCGCGCGCCTGCTCGACGTGCAGCGGCACGGGATCCACCAGGTGGACGCGGTACCCGCGTTCCGCCAGCCAGACGGCGTATCGCCCGGGGCCGCCGCCGACATCCACGATCACGGCGGGCGGCGCCGGCAGATATCGCTCGAGCAGCGCCTGGGTGCGTGCGTACTCGAGCGCGCCAGCCCCGCCGGCGAGTCGGTCGCGTTCGAGTCCGCGGGCGTAGTATGCCGCGATCTCCTCGGCATCGCGCGACGCGTCGTTAGATCTAGACATAGAGATCCTCGGCGCTGTGCCACACGTGCCCGAGATTCCGCATGACGAGAGCGCAGTCGAACTCCACACTTCCGTTCGGAGATCTCGTCTCGTCCGAGAAGTAACTGACCGGGAGCCGCATGGTCGCCTCACCCGCAAGTTAATTGGTCGTTGGACCGGCGCTGCCGGAGCACCTCGTACACCGCCACCGCCACGCTCGTCGACAGATTGAGTGACCGGACGCGCGGCGACAGGATCGGCATCGCGACAAACCGATCGCGATATCGCTCGTGAAGTGCGGCCGGCAGTCCGCCGGTTTCGCACCCAAAGACAAGTACGACACCATTCGATGCACCGAGCGGCGCATCCCAG
>QHSP01000124.1 GCA_003220495.1 Candidatus Rokuibacteriota bacterium
CGTTGCCATACTCGTCGTCGGGCAGGCCGACCACGCAAGACGACGTGACGGCCGGGTGCTCGTCGAGGGCGGATTCGACCTCGGCCGGATATACGTTCGCGCCGCCGACGAGGATCATGTCCGTGTCGCGGTCGCTGAGATACACGTAGCCGTCCGTGTCCTTCCAGCCCATGTCGCCCAGCGACTCCCAGTTGCCCGGCCGTGACTTCGGCCGCGCGCCGATGTACCGGTACGACGGCGGCTCGTCGAGGCCGCGGCGCATCCAGATCTCGCCGACCTCGCCGGGCGGCAGCTCGTTGCCGCTCTCGTCCAGAACGACCATCTCGCCCAGGATCACGCGGCCGACGGAGCCGCGGTGCGCGAGCCACTCGTCACCGGTGATGAACGTGATCGCCTGGGCCTCGGTCCCGCCGTAGAGCTCGAGGATGCGCTCGCCGCCGAGCCAGTCGATCCACGCCTGCTTGAGCCACGGCGGACACGGCGCTGCCATGTGGAACACTACGCGGAGCGACGAGACGTCGAACCGCTGCCGCTCGCGCTCCGGCAGCCGCCAGATGCGGTGCATCATCGTCGGCACCGCGTACATCCAGTCGACGCGCTGCCGCTCGATGAGCGCCAGCGCCGCGGTCGCGTCGAAGCGCTCCATGATCACGAGGTGATTGCCCCGGAGCAGCGCGAGCAGCGAAGTGACGAACGGTCCGTTGTGGTAGAGCGGTCCGGTCCCCAGGTGCACGCCGTCCCGCGGGATCCGCAGCAGGTTCGCGAAGCCCTCGACCGACTCCCACGTCGCGGACTGGGTGGCGACGATGAGCTTCGGCCGGCCGGTGCTCCCGCCCGACGTCGGCGCCTTGAACGACGCGCCGATCAGCGGCGGCAACGGATCGGACGACAGCGACGCCTCCGGCTGGAATCGGCCGGGGATCGTCGTCCGGCCCGGCGTTTCGGACGGCTCGACGCCGACGACGAGCGAGGGGTTCGCGAGGTCAATGATCGCACGCCGCTCGGCGGACGGCAGCCGCGACGAGATCGGCTGCGGCGTCGCGCCGAGCTTCCACACCGCGAGCACGGCCTCGAAGAACTCGATGCCGTTCGGCAGACCGATGGTGACGAACGAGTCCGGCGTGACGCCGAGGTTGCGGTAGGCGCGGGCGAGCCGGTTCGTGCTCGCCTCGAGCGCGGCCCGCGAGATGGTGTCCGTGCCGCATGTCAGTGCTGCACGGTGCGGAGCGGCGTGTGCGAGGTTGCCGACGACGGTGCCGAGCGCGCTCTCGCTCATCGGGTCACTCCGACATGTCGTGACACTTGCGCTAGGATGCGCGCGAACGGAATCTTTGCCCCAGCGGCGGCGGAGCGCGGTGCACTCACGCTCGCGTACGCCGGTGGACACGGCTCCATGGTGGAGTACACCGTGGCTCCAGCCAGGCTCGCCACACCGTGCTCGCGCGTCGCAGGGCCTCGAACTCCGCGTGCCAGGTCACGTCACGCTCGGTGTTTGCCGATTTTGGCCCGTCGCGAGTACGACGCCATCACGTACGAGGATCGAGCCCACGGGCCAGTCGCCCCGGGCCAAGGCGTCCTCCGCTTCTCGCAGCGCCTGGTCCATATAATCGGCATCGGTCACGGTCGAGATTGTACTCGGGACACGGGACCGGCGTGCCAAGTCCAAGCCTGCGAGACGAGAGTATCATCGTGGCACGCGTGGCAGCATCCGCCACAGCGATGAAGGAGGCGCGGCGATGGCGACGATCTCGAAGGTGAGGATCCCCCGCGCACTCGCGCGGACCGCACGGTGGGCCGAGCCGGGCTCCAAATCGGCGGCGCTTTTCGCGCGCGCCCAGGGCGTACTGCCCGGCGGCAACTCGCGCACGACCGTCTACATGGCGCCGTATCCGCCGTACGCTGCCGCCGGGGAAGGCTGCTGGATCACCGACGTCGAGGGCGACCGCCGCCTGGACTGCTTGAACAACTACACGGCGCTGATCCATGGCCACGCCCACCCGACGATCGTGGAAGCGGCGACCAGGCGACTCGCGCGGGGCGCGTCCTTCCCGATGCCGACGCCCGAGGAGATCGACCTGGCGGCGCTCCTGTGCGAGCGACTGCCCTCGGCCGAGCGAGTGCGGTTCACCAACTCGGGCAGCGAGGCGGTGATGATCGCGATCAAGGGCGCGCGCGCCTTCACCGGCCGCCCGAAGATTGCGAAGTTCGAGGGGGCGTACCACGGCTCCTATGACTACGCAGAGGTGAGCTTGGGATCGACGCCGGAGACCTGGGGGAGTTTGGCGGCGCCGGCCAGCACCGCGTACTCGAGGGGAACACCGCCGGCGGTGCTCGAGGACGTCGTCGTGCTGCCGTTCAATCACGCGGAGCAGGCCGTCGCGCGGATCGAGCGCGAGGCCTCACACCTGGCGGCGGTTCTGGTGGATCCCGTCCCCAATCGCGTCGGCCTCGTCCCCGCTCGGACCGACTTCTTGCAGGCCCTTCGCGACGTGACGCGAGCGCTCGGCATCGTGCTGATCTTCGACGAGGTCATCTCGTTCCGGGCCGGTTACCACGGTGCCCAGGGTGCCTTGGGCGTGACGCCGGATATGACCACGCTCGGCAAGATCATCGGCGGCGGCTTCCCGGTTGGCGCCGTCGCAGGACGAGCCGACGTCATGGCGGTGTTCGATCCCACGCGGGGCGGGCCGCCGCCGGCGCCACACGGCGGGACGTTCAACGCCAACCCGGTAACGATGGCTGCCGGCCTGGCCGCGATGCGGCTCTTGACACCCGACGCCTACGCCCGGCTCGCTGACCTCGGCGCCAAGCTGCGCGCGAGCCTCGACGATTGCTTCAAGCAGGCCGGTGTTCCCGGACGCGTCGCCGGCCTGGGCTCGCTGTTTCGCCTTCATCCGGTGGACCGCGAGCTGAGCGATTATCGGAGCACGCGGACCACGCCCGCCGAAGCCGAGCGCCTCGTCAGGCTGGTGCGCCGACTCATGGAGCACGGCGTGCTCATGTCGACTACCGGGCTGGGGTGTCTCTCGACGCCGATGGGTGACGCCGAGCTCGAGGGCCTCGTAGAGACGTTCGCCGCCGTCCTCGAGATGGAACGGAACGCGTGAGCCGCTTCCGCGTCGCGGTGGACATCGGCGGCACCTTCACCGACATCGTCTTCCTCGACGTCGATGGGCGCCTGCACATCAAGAAGGTGTCCTCCAGCGTGGACGACTACGCCCGCGCCATCGTCGACGGCCTCCGCGAGGTGTTCGACGAGACAGGTCTCGGCGGGCGTGACGTGGTCGAGGTGCTCCATGGCACCACCGTCGCCTCCAACGCGCTGCTCGAGCTGCGCGGCGCCCGGACGGGGCTCATCACCACCCGTGGCTTCCGCGACGTCCTCGAGATCCGGCGCCTGCGCATGCCGCGCCTCTACGATCTCACCTGGGAGAAGCCGCCTACCCTCGTCGAGCGCCGCCTGCGGATGGAGGTGAGCGAGCGGATCGACGTGCGCGGCGTGGTTCAACAGCCGCTCGACGAGGCCGACGTCGAACGCGCGCTCGACCGGCTGCTCGCTCAGGGGATCGAGGCGCTTTCCGTGTGCCTTCTCAACGCGTGGGCCAACCCCGTCCACGAGGAGCGCATCAAGTCGATCGTGGAGCGCCGCGCCCCCGGCCTGCCCTTGTGCATCAGCAGCGCGGTGCTGCCCGAGATCAAGGAATACGAGCGCACCTCGACCACGGTGATCAACACGTACGTGCTGCCGATCGTCCAACGCTACCTGGCCACGCTGCGGAGCGGCCTCGATGGGATCGCCGTGCGGGGGCCGCTGCTGATCATGCAGTCCAATGGTGGCTTGATGACCGATGCGGCGGCGGCCGCGAGGCCGATGCACATTATCGAGTCGGGTCCGGCCGCGGGCGTCGTCGGGGCTCAGGCGCTGGCGCGGCGGATCGGGTTCGACAAGCTGATCACCTTCGACATGGGCGGCACCACCGCCAAGGCGTCGATCGTCGAGGACGGCGCGGTCAGCCGAGCCACCGAGTACCAGGTCGGCGGCGGTATCATGCACGGCTCGCGACTGCTCACTGGAAGCGGCTATCTGCTGCGTGTCCCCGCCATCGACCTCGCCGAGGTCGGCGCCGGCGGCGGCTCGATCGTCTGGCGCGATGCCGGCGGCGCGCTGCAAGTGGGCCCACGCAGCGCCGGCGCGTCGCCGGGGCCGCTCTGCTACGACCTCGGCGGCACCGAGCCGACCGTCACGGACGCCAACATCGTGCTCGGCTACCTGAACCCGACGGCGCTGGCCGGCGGCGCCGTGAAACTCAACGCGGCTCGCTCCCACGAGATCTTCCAGGAGCGGGTGGCCGAGCCGCTCGGCTTGCCGCTCGGCGAGGCGGCCTACGGCGCCCACTTGATCGCGGCGTCGAACATGATGCGCGCGATCCGCGCGGTCTCGAGCGAGCGTGGTCGTGACCCGCGCGAGTACGCGCTCTTCGCCTTCGGCGGCAACGGGCCGGTGTTCGCCGCCGGCATGGCTCGAGCACTGGAGATGCCGCGCGTCATCGTGCCACCCGCGCCCGGGCTCTTCTCGGCCTTCGGTCTGCTCTACTCCGAGGTTGAGCACCACTACGTCCGCACGTGGCGCCGGCCGGCACGTGGCCTCGATCCCGCCGAGCTGGCCGAGGCCTTTGCACGCCTGGAGGACGAAGCGCGCGGTCAGCTCACCGCCGAGGGATTCACCGGCGCGGCCATTCGCATTGAGCGCTCGGCCGACTGCCGTTACCAGGGGCAGTCGTTCGAGCTGACCGTGCTCGTGATGGCGAGCGCGACGATCGACGAAGCGTTCGCGCGCGAGCACGAGCGCACGTACGGACACCGGGCGGGCGCCGACGAGCCGGTCGAGATCGTAAGCCTGCGCGTCGTCGGCCAGGGGTTGAGCGACCGCCCGCGCGTTCCCGAGCGCGTGCAGGTCGGTCGGGGCGCGGGCACGATCGGGGGCTCGCGCCGCGTGTACTTCGGTCCGCGCGAGGGCTGGATCGTGACGCCCATCCTGGCCCGCGGCGATCTCGCCACGCCGCGCGAGGGTCCGGCGATCGTCGAGGAGTACGACGCGACGTGCGTAGTGCCGCCGGGCGCCAGGGCGGGGCTCGACGTCTCGGGCAACATCGTGATGGAGGTCTGACGGTGGCCACCCGGCTCTCCGATCCCATCGGCTTCGAGCTGTTCAAGAACACGCTGCTGTCCATCGCCGACGAGATGGCTCTCACCATCCTGCGCACCGCGTACTCCGGCGTCCTCAAGGACAACATGGACTACTCGACGGCCTTCTGCGACGCCCAGGGCCGGACGGTGGCGCAGGGCCTGACCTTGCCCGGCCACCTGTCCTCGTTCCCCGATGCGCTCGCCGCCACGATCCGCCACTACGGCGACCGCATGCGGCCGGGCGACGTCTACGCGCTGAACGATCCCTTCGAAGGTGGGATGCATCTGCCCGACGTGTTCATCCTCAAGCCGATCTTCCACGAGCGCCAACCTGTGGCCTTCGCGGCCACCATCTGCCACCAGACCGACATGGGCGGCCGGGTGGCCGGCTCGAACGCATCGGACTCGACCGAGATCTTCCAGGAAGGGCTTCGCATCCCGCCCGTCAAGATGTACGACGCCGGCGAGCCGAACGAGACCTTCTTTCGCATACTGGAGAAGAACGTTCGCCTGCCGGTGCGCGTGTTCGGCGACATGCGCGCGCAGCTTGCCGCCTGCCACATCGCCGAGGAAGCGTTCGCCCGGCTGATCGCCAAGCACGGCGTCGCGCAGGTGTCGGCCTACATGGAGGAGATCCTCGACTACACCGAGCGACTGACGCGGGCGGCGATCGCCGAGCTGCCGGACGGCGAGTGGAGCTTCACCGACTGGATCGACGACGACGGCATCGACTTCGGGACGCCGATCCCGCTCACGGTTGCCCTGAAGAAGCACGGTGACCAGATGACGGCGGACTGGACCGGTACCTCGCCTCAGGTGAAGGGCGCCATCAACAACACGTTGTCGTTCACGCGCGCCGCCACCTACACCTGTCTCAAGTCGGTCCTGCCCCACGAGATCCTCTGCAACGCCGGCTTCTACCGCGCCATCGAGGTCATCGCGCCGCCGGGGACGATCGCCAACGCGGTGCCGCCCGCTGCCTGCGCGGCCCGCGGGCTGACCGGGTTCCGCATGGTCGACACCGTCTTCGGCGCTCTCGCCCAGATGCTGCCCGATCGGGTGATCGCGGCCTCCGAAGGAGGCAACACCGGCGTCAGCATCGGCGGCTATCACGCCGACCGCACGCCGTTCATCTTCGTGGAGTTCATCTGCTCGGCCTGGGGCGGTCGGCCGTGGGCCGACGGACTCGACGGCAACGCCAAC
>QHSP01000019.1 GCA_003220495.1 Candidatus Rokuibacteriota bacterium
CCAGCTCGCGTGCGACCACGTCGCCTCCGCGCTCGACGGGCGCGAGTCGGCGTTCGAGCTCCACGCCAACGGCGGCATCCCGGCGTGGCGCGGGCGGATGCGACGCTACTTCACCCGCTACAGCGAGCTGGCCAACGGCGTCCTGCGCTCCTTGAGCGTCGATATGCCCAAGCTCGATCTCGAGGGCCTGCGCGCCGCTCCCCTCAGCCCGCGCCGTCCGGTCACCCCGCCGCGGTAGCGCGCGGCCGCAACACGGCCACGGCCCGGCGCCAGCGCCGCACGGTCCCGGGCACCAGCCCCTCGGGCATGAAGACGACGATGACGACGAAGATCGCGCCGAGCACGAAGTTCCAGCGCTCGATGTACGCGCTCGCCACATTTTTCACGACGACGACCAGCGCCGCGCCGGCGATCGGCCCGAGCAGGGTCGCGGTGCCGCCGGCGATCACCATCAGGAGCGCCTCGGCCGAGGCCGTGAGCGCCACCGCCTGCGGGCTCACGAACTGGTTGTAGTAGAGGTAGAGCAATCCCGCCACGCCGCTCCAGAAGCCCGAGAACAGGAACGAGAGAAAGCGGATCATCCAGACGTGATAGCCGAGCGCGTTCATGCGCCGGGGCTGATCGCGCGTGCCCCGCACGCTGGCGCCGAACGGCGAGGCGACGAACACGGCGATCGAGCCCACGGCGATCAGGAACACGACGAGCGTGGCCCAGTAGAAGCTCGCCGGGGAGGTCAGCGAGAGCCCGAGCGGGCTCGGCCGACCCCGGATGGCGATGCCGTTGTCGCCGTTGGTGATGCTGATCCAGCGGTAGGCGACGCCCCACACGATCTGTCCGAGCGCCACCGTGATCATGACGAACCCGAGCCCGGTGCCGCGCAGCGCGAGCACGGCGAAGATCGCGGAGACCAGGAGCGTCACGCCCAGCGCTCCCGCGGCGACGACGACCTGACCGTGGCCGTCGTTCATGATCCGGGCGCCCGCGTAGGCGGCGATGCCGAAGAGCCCGGCGTGGCCGAGGCTGACCAGCCCTGCGTAGCCGGCGAGCACGTTCACGCCGAGCGCGAAGATGGCGTAGAAGAGGATCTGGCTGGCGATGTTGACGTAGTAGGTCCCGCCGACCCACAGCGGCACCGTGGCCAGGATCGCCAGCGCCGCCGCGAGCCCGAGCCGCTTCACGCGGCCAGCCGTCCGAACAAGCCCTGAGGCCTCACGACCAGCACGACGAGCATGGGCAGGAACAGCACGACGTAGGCGAGCTCGGGGAACATCGCCTGGCCGAAGTTATAGAGGAAGCCGACCACGAAGCTTCCCACCAGCGAGCCGAGCAGGCTGCCGCTGCCACCGAGGATCACGACTACGAGCGCGAGAGGCAGCATCTCCTGGTCGAGCCCGGGATAGACCGAGAGGATCGGCCCGCCGATCACGCCGGCGAAGCCCGCGAGCCACGCCCCCAGGCAGAACACGATGGTGAAGAGTCGCGAGACCCGAATGCCGACGACGCGCGCCATGGCCGGATCGTCGACGCCGGCGCGAATCATGGCGCCGAGTCGCGTGCGATCGAGCAGCGCCCACAGGACGACCGCGAAGACGACCGCGATGAGGCTGATGGCCAGGCGATAGGTGGGAAAGCCGAGGCCCATGACCGAGGTGGCGCCGCGGAGCGCTGACGGTGTCGCGATCCGGATCGGATCGCCCGTCCAGACCAGCAAGCATACGTCGGCGATCATGAAGGAGAGGCCGAGCGTGACCAGTACCTGCGCGAGCTCGGCTCCGACCAGCCTTCTCAGAATGAGGCGCTCCACGATGCCGCCGAGCGCCGCCACCAGGAGCCCGCCGACGATCGCAGCCGTCCAGAAGTCGAACCCGTGCGCGATCAAGCTCGTCGCCAGGTAGGCGCCGAGCATGAAGAACGAGCCGTGCGTGAGATTCGGGATCTTCATGAGCCCGAAGATCAACGAGAACCCGGCCGACAGGAGAAAGAGCAGCCCGCCCAGCGTAATGCTGTTGACCGCCAGCACCACCCACAGGTTCATGCTGTCTCGATTCGAGCGGCGGCTTTGCCGCCGCAATCGGATTCCTGGGGGAGGTCGGGAGGGGGCCGCCGAGGCCCCCTCACGTTTTCAGTGGTGGATAGTCGCGGGAGTACACCGGCTGCGCCAGGAACCATTTCTCGTCGTAGGTCCAGAACTGGCTCACTTTGGGATAGGTCTTGATCGTAGTGTTGACGAGCTTGTCGCCCTTCTTCTCGCACCGCCGGACGTAGAAGGTCCCGACCACGTTGCCGAAGTGATCGAACGTGAACGGCCCGCGGGGCGTATCGGTGAGCGACACGCTGCGAAGCGCCCGGATGAGCGCCTCCCGGTCGTCGGTCTTGCCACCGGTCTTCTCGAGCGCCGCCTCGGCGACCAGGCCGTTGATGTAGAGGCCGGCGGAGTAGAGGCCGGGAATGTTGCCGTAGTCCTTCACCATGCCGTCGATGAGTCGCTTGTTGGTCGGCGTATCGAGGTCGCCCGTGTAGGCCGAGCACGAGATCACGCCGACCGCCTCGTCGCCGAACGATTTCATCAGCGCCTCGTCACATGCCGTCCCGCCGCCCAGCACCGGCAGCTTGAGCCCCGCGTCCTGGTACTGCTTCATGAACTTCAGCGGATTCGAGCCGGCGAAGCCTTGCACGACCGCGTCGGCGCCGCTGATCTGCGCCAGGTATGGCGTGTAGTCGGGCGTCACCAGCGGCGGCCACAGCTTCTTGACGATCCGGCCGCCGGCGTCCTCGAAGACACGCTGGAAGCCCGCCATCTGCTCGTGACCGAACGCGAAGTCGTCCGCGATCGTGATGATGCGCTTGAACTTCAGCTCTTTCGCCGCGTAGTCGGCCAGACAGTGCATGTTCTGCGACGACGTGGCCGAGGCGCGCACGAAATACGGATTGGGACGGCGCTGGGTCATGTCCTCCGCGGCGGCCAAGCTGAGGATCGGCATCTTCGCCTGGGCGGCGTAGTCGGTGATGGCCAGAAGCTCGAAGGCCGCCAGTGGCCCGAAGATCATGTCCACGTTGTCGCGCTCGACCAGCTCCTGGGTCTTGGTCTTGGTGCCCGCGGGATTGCCTCCGGTATCCGCTACGATGAGCTCGACCTTGCGGCCGGCGAGCGTGGAGTTCCGATCCTTGAAGAAGCGGATGGTGCCCTGCTCCATCTGGATCCCGCCGGACGCGAGCGGCCCCGTCTTGACCGTGAGAAGGCCGATGCGGACCGGCTTGGGCTGTGCGATCGCCGGGAACGCCAGGGATGCCGTGACCGCGGCGCCGGCGGCGCCGGCCAGGAATTCACGACGACGGACCTTGACCGCCATCTCGCTCCTCCTCGTCGGTGAGGCTCAGTAGCTCTTGGGAAGGCCCAGCACGTGCTCCGAGAGGTAGTTGAGCACCATCTGTTGCGAGACCGGCGCGATCTTGTAGAGCCGCACCTCGCGCCAGAGCCGCTCGACGTAGAACTCCTTCGCATACCCGTAGCCGCCGTGCGTCTGCAGCGCGACGTCGCAGGCCTCGAAGCCCGCCTCGGCGGCCATCAGCTTGGCGGTGTTCGACTCGGCGCCGCACGGCCGGCCGCTGTCGAAGAGCCACGCCGCCTTCAGGCACATCAGCTCGGCCGACTCGAGCTTCGCCCACGCCATCGCGAGCGGGTGCGCGATCGCCTGGTTCTGGCCGATCGCGCGATCGAAGACGACGCGCTCCTTCGCGTACTGCACACCCCGCTCCAGCGCCGCGCGCCCGATCCCGACCGCCTCGATGCCGGTGAAGATGCGCTCCGGGTTGAGCGAATCAAGGAGGTGGTAGAAACCGCGGCCCACCTCGCCCACGACATCCGTCACCGGGATCTCGAGGCCGTCGATGAAGATCTCGTTGGAGTCGACCGCCGCCCGTCCGAGCTTCTCGATCTCGCGCACCGTGATCTTCGCGCGGTCGAACGGCGTGAAGAAGAGCGTCAGCCCGCCGAACGGCGCGGCGGCGTCCCGGGGCGCCGTGCGCGCGAGGAGCAGCATGTGGGTCGCGTGCTGGGCGTTGGTGTTCCAGACCTTGCGGCCGTTCACGACGAAGCAGTCGCCGTGACGCTCGGCCCGCGTCTGGATGCGCGAGGTGTCCGTGCCCGCGTTCGGCTCGGTCACGCCGAAGGACATGACGATCTCCCCCGAGGCGATCTGCGGGAGATAGCGCCGCTTGAGCTCCTCCGATCCGTGCTTGATCACCGGCATCGGGGGGAACATGTAGAAGTGGATCGGCGAGGCGCCCGTCGTCCCGGCGCCGGCGGCGCAGATCTCGTGGAGCATCAGCGCCGCTTCCGTCACGCCCAGACCGGACCCGCCGTAGTCATCGGGGATGATCATGCCGAGCCAGCCCGCCTGGGCAAAGGCCCGGATGAAGTCCACCGGATACTCCGCCTTCCGGTCCTTCTCGAGCCAGTAGTCGAGGGAAAAGGATCGCGCGAGCGTGGCCACTTCCTTGCGGATCAGCTCCTGTTGCTCGGTCAACTGAAAGTCCATGCGCGCGATTGTAGCGTAACGCCCGATCCGCGGCGCGGGGGCGGGCGGGGTGGGGGGGTGCGGGCGGCTCTGTCACCCGCTCGCCCGATTCGCGGCTCTTCGAGCCGCGGGCGGGACGAGGGGGGCCCACAGAGCGCCCGCACCCCCCCACCCCGCCCGCCCCCGCGCCGCTCGCGTGCGCTGGTTACACAGCGCGGCGCAGAACACCTGACGGCGCGCAGGTCGAACGCGGAAGTGGCTCACGCCGGTCGACGCCTATGGGCGGTGCTATGATGCGCGAAATGGCGATTCAGGGACTGTATGCGCTGCAGAACGGGTTCATGGGCTTCGAGCGGTCCGGGCTCTTCTACGGCGAGTTCTCGGGAGATCGCGTCCGGATCCCGATCGCCTGCTGGCTCGTCCGCACCTCCGACGCCATGATTCTCTTCGACACGGGGCTCTCGCCCCGGGCGGTGCCGGGCCTCTTGCGCAACGACCCGCTGGCACGCTTCACCGAAGAGGATCTGCTGGTGCACCGGCTGGACCTCGTCGGCCTCGAGCCCGACAACGTGGACATGGTCGTGCTCTCCCACCTCCACTACGATCACGCCGGCGGCGCGGCCCTCTTCCCCAAGTCCGAGCTCATCGTCCAGAAGGACGAGTACTCGTACGCCCACTACCCGGCTTCGTTCTTCGAGTCGTTCTACTACCGAAAGAACTTCGACCTGCCGGGCTATCGCTGGCGGCTGCTCGACGGCGACACCGAGCTCGTGCCCGGCGTGACGATTCTGAGATCCGACGGGCACACACCCGGCCACCAGTCACTGCTGGTCGAGCTGCCCGAGTCGGGGCCGGTCATCCTCACCGGCGATGCCTGCTACTGGCACGAGCACGCCGACAAGGAGCGCGTGCCCGGCGTCGTCTGGAATCCGACCCTGGCGCTGCACTCACTCCGGAAGCTGAAGACGATCGCGCGGCTCGTGCGCGGGCGGATCTTTCCCGGTCACGACCCGGTCTTCTGGGAAACCGTCAAACAGGCGCCGGACGCCTATCGCTAGGCGCACGCAGTACAAACGGAACAGGAGAGTGCCATGAAGGACGGGCTCAGGTTCGTGGACAGCGACATGCACATCATGGAGCCGCCGGATCTCTTCGACCGCTATCTGGACCCGAAGTTCAAGGACCGGATCAGCGTGCCGGTCGGCGCGGACGGTCGCCCGAAGCGCGGCGCCGCCGGGCTCACCATCATCGACGGCCTGCCGACGTCCGACGTGGACCTCCAGCAGTACCGAAAGCGCGTCCGGAACAGCGGGCCGCAGAGCACGCAGCCCCTGTCGGGCTCACGGCTCTTCGACACCGGCCGGCTCGACTTCGCGATCGCCCGCGACTACGACCCCGTCGCCCAGGTGATGGGCATGGAGATGGAGGGCGTCGACATCGCGGTGAACTACCCCACCGCCGGTCTCGCCCTGCTCGGCCGCGACAACATGGATCCGCAGCTCTCGCTGGCCATCTGCCAGGCGTACAACAACTGGATCCACGAGTTCTGCGCCTACAGCCCGGACCAGCTGAAGTGGGTCGCGATGCTCCCGGTGCAC
This sequence comes from Candidatus Rokuibacteriota bacterium, assembly GCA_003220495.1. Lineage (GTDB taxonomy): Bacteria > Methylomirabilota > Methylomirabilia > Rokubacteriales > CSP1-6 > AR31. The sequence goes on from QHSP01000019.1 coordinate 6,116, forward strand.
GACGTGCACCTGGCCTGCCGCGAGCTCGTGCGGTGCGTGCGTGAGCTCGGGGCCGTGGGCTCGTTCATCCGGCCGAATCTGGTGAACGGCCACTACTGGCACTCCAACTACTGGGATCCCCTCTATGCCGTGCACGAAGAGCTCGACGTGACCTGGGGCTTCCACGAGGGCGTGAGCGCGCTCTACTCGCGCATGATCCCGCTCTACGGCGAGAACCGCTTCTATCGCCACGTCGCGAGCCACTGGATCGAGATGCAGCAGGCGCTGATCGCGATGATCATCGGCGGCGTCTTCGAGTTCCATCCGCGGCTCCGGGTCGGCTACCTGGAGGCCCAGAACTCCTGGGTGCCGGGCCTCCTGTCCCGCATCGAGTGGGACTATCCGCAGTACCGCGACTCGCACGCGCCCTACCTGGCGCTGATGCCGCGCGAGTATTTCCGGCGCAACTGCTGGGCGGCCGTCGAAGGCAGCGAGCCGGAGATCGAGGCGACCGCGGGACTGATCGGCGCCGACCGGATGTGCATCTCCACCGACTACCCGCACTTCGACTCCAATTTCCCGCACGTCTCGACGAATCTCCTGAAGAACGTGCCCCGCGAGATCGCGGCCCAGATCTTTGCCGGTGGCGCTCATCTCTACGGCTTCACCGAGGCGCACTTCAAGAAGGCGGACGCCGCCGCCGCGAAGATCGCCGCGCGGCGCTGAGCTGACTCAGGTCGAGCCGGGGGCGCGCGGCCCCCGGCTCGCGTCAGCGCGGAGGCCGAAGCCGCGGATCGACCGCCAGCAGGAAGATCACGAGGTACGCCGCTCCACCGCTCGCACCGCCGAGCACGTCGCTGAGCCAGTGGGAGCGCAAGTACAGTCGGCTCACCGCCACGCCGAGGATCAGCAGGAGCAGGCCGACCGTTCCCACCCACCGCCAGACCGGGCGAATCTGGACGGTCCACAGGAGATAGATGACGCCCCCGAAGAACACGACCGCGCCGAAGGTGTGCGCGCTCGGAAAGCCATACGGCGAGAGCTTGGGGCGGGGCCGCGCGACGATCCACTTCGCGAGCGCGAGAGTGGCAAATGCCCCGACGAACATCCCGGGGACGTACCGAGCCGCGCGATGACCCTGTCGCTTCAGCAACACGTAGGCGACGAGGCTCAGCGGAATCAGGACGTACCCCGAGCCGATGCGGCTCAGCGCCTGCATCAGGGGCCGGAGCTCGGGGTAGCGCGCCGAGCGGACGAAGTCGTGCGCGGCGTGATCCAGGTCGAAGAATTGCTGGTTGTACGCGAGCACGCCGAGGGCGACGAATGCCAGCGCCGAGACGATCGCCAGCAGGAGCACCGCCCAACGGAGCGCTTGCATCCGCCCGATTATGTCACCGCGCGCCGAGATCAGACGAGAAGCTGCTTGCCGTCCTCGGCCCCCTCGACACCGAGACCGTCGAGGCGCGCCAGCATGTCCTCGCCCATGTGAGTCAGGACCAGCCGCCGGCAGTCGAGCCGGGCGCGGTGCTGGAGCAGGGTTGTCAGGTCGAGGTGGTACCTGACCCGCTTGTCATAGAAGAGCGCCTCGGCGACGAAGAGATCGGCGCCGCGCGCGGCGTCGATCAAGCTGTCCGTCCACTCCGTGTCACCGGAGTACGTGACGATCTTTCCCTCGCCGGCCACCCGTAGCGCGAACGGCGGAGCGCCGCTCGCGTGAGATACCTCGAACCCCGTCACGTTCATCGGCCCGACGGCGACGGGCAGGCGATCGGTCAGCTCGACGAAGCGGGTGTCGAACTTGCGCTCGACTCGGGTCGATCCGGGAAAGAGCGCTTCCATCGTTAGGAGCACGCGAGCCTCGACACCGGGCGGACCGACGACGACCAGCGGGCGGGTGCGGCGCTTGAACTGGCCGTCGAGGATCATGAAGGGCACGCCGCCGAAGTGGTCGCCGTGCAGGTGGGACAGGATCACCGCGTCGATCGCCTGGGGATCGACGCCGAAGCGGCGCATCGCGATCAGCGACGACGCGCCGCAGTCGAGGAGGATCTGGCTCGCGCCGGACTCGAGGCGGATGCAGGTCTGGAACCGGCCGCCGCTGCCGAACGCGTCGCCGGATCCGAGGAACTGGACCTTCACGAACACCTCCTCCCCGCACTCATGATATCGTGCCGTGCATGAGCGCCGCGGCCCGTCTCGCCGAGTTCGTCGTCAAGACCTCGCTCGAGGACTGTCCGCCTGAAGCCGTCGTGCGGGTGCGGCGCGCCGCGCTCGACACGCTCGGCGTCATGCTCGCCGGGGCCGCCGAGCCCGTCGCGGGGATCGTCCGGAAGGTCGTGCGGGCCGAGGGCGGGATCGCGCTCGCGACCGTGGTCGGGACGACGCTCAAGACGGCACCGGGCTGGGCCGCGCTCGCGAACGGCGCCGCCGGCCACGCCCACGATTTCGACGACACGAACTTCGCCCTGCTCGGGCATCCGAGCGTGCCGCTCCTGTCGACGGCCCTCGCCGCCACCGAGGCCGAGACCGCCGCGGGTCGCGCGCTCGTCCTCGGCTACATCATCGGGTTCGAGATCGACGTCGCCCTCGGCACCGCCCTGAATCCGGATCACTATACGCGCGGCTGGCACGCCACCTCGTCCATCGGAACCCTCGGCTGTGCCGCCGCGGCCGCGCGCATCATGGGGCTCGACCTCGTCCAGACGCGCCATGCCCTCGCCATCGCCGCTTCCCACGCCTCCGGGCTCAAGGAGAACTTCGGCTCGATGACGAAGCCCTACCACGCGGGGCACGCCGCGCGGAACGGGATCCTGGCCGCTCAGCTCGCGCGCGAAGGCATGACGGCTTCCGAGACCGCGCTCGAGGGCCGTCAGGGCTACGCCGCGGCCTTCGGAGGCGCGCGAGGCCTCGACCAGTCGCTCGAAAGTCTCGGGCGCACCTGGCATCTCCTCGGCTCGGGGATCGCGGTCAAGCCCTATCCCTCGTGCGCCCTCACCCACTCGGCGATCGACGCGTTGATCGACCTGCGGGCGCAGCATCGCCTGAGCCCGAGCGACGTCACCGCCGTGCAGGTCGGCGTCAACGGCGTCGTCCCCGACGTGCTCGCCCACTCGCGGCCGACGACCGCGCTCGAGCGGAAGTTCTCGATGCAGTACTGCGCCGCCGCCGCGCTCGCGGAGGGCCGGGTCGATTTCGGCTCGTTCGCCGACGGCGAGGTCGCGAACCGCGAGACCCGCGAGCTGATGGAGCGCGTCGCGATGGTGGTCGATCCGGGGCTCCCCCAAGGCGTCGAGCGCCATGCGTGGAGCCGCGTGACGGTCCGCCTCCGCGACGGGCGCACCGTGTCGACCGAGGCGCGCGGCGCGCGGGGTCACCCCGAGACGCCGCTGTCCGACGAGGCGCTGCGCGAGAAATTCCTCGCCTGCGCGCGCACCGTCCTCTCGCCGGACGAGGCCGACGGCGTCGCCGAGCAGATCGGCCATCTCGAGCACATCCCGGACATCCGGGCGCTGACCTCACGCCTCGAGGGCCATTTAGACTAGGAGCCACACCATGGGCGTACTCGACGGGATCAGGATTCTCGAGCTGGCGCGCGTGGCGCCGGCCGAGCTGCCGGCGATGATGCTGGCCGACATGGGCGCCGAGGTTCTCAAGATCGAGACGCCGGAGCCGGGCCGCGACACGAGCGACGAGTGGGTCCGCCGCACGATCCACACCTTCGTCAACCGCAACAAACGCTCGATGACCTTGAACATGAAGTCGCCTGAGGGTCAGAAGGTCTTCCGCAAGCTCGCCTCGACGGCGGACGTGATCGTCGAGGGCTTCCGGCCGGGTGTGATGAAGCGTCTGGGCGCCGACTACGAGACCCTGCGCGCGCTCAACCCGCGCCTCATCTACTGCTCGCTGTCCGGCTTCGGCCAGGACGGACCGTACCGGGATCGCCCGGCGCACGACATGAACTACCTCTCGCTCGCCGGTGTCTTGAACCTCATCGGCGAGAAGGATCGAAAGCCGGTGATCCCGCTGAACCTGGTCGCGGACTACGCGGGCGCGAGCCTGCACGGCGCGCTCGGCATCATGATGGCGCTCTTCGCGCGGGAACGGACGGGGCGCGGCCAGCACGTCGACGTGTCGTATCTCGACACGACGGTGTCGCTCCTGGCGGCGACGCCCAACATGCGCTTCTTCTTCAGCGACGGCCTGGCGCCGCGGCGCGGCGAGGGCTTCCTCGGCGGCTCCTACCCCTACTACGCGATCTACACGACGCGGGACGACCAGCTCCTGACGATCGGGTGCACCGAGCCGTGGCTCTGGGAGAATTTCTGCAACGCGATCGGGCGGCCGGACTTCAAGCGCTTCGCGCGCACCGCCGATCAGCTCGTGCGCGCGGCCAACGCGGAGGAAGAGGCCTCCCGGCGCGAGATCGAGGCGCTGATCAGGACCCGCGACCGGGACGAGTGGTACGAGCTTCTCGTGAAGGCCGACGTCTGCGTCGGCAAGGTGTACGACATTCCCGAGATGGTCGCGGACCCGCAGATCAACCACCGCCGGATGGTCGTCGACGTCGAGCACCCGACCCAGGGGCGTGTGCGGCAGATCGGTGTGGCGATCAAGCTGTCGGAGACGCCGGGAGCGATCCGGAGCGCGGCGCCGATGCCCAACGAGCATACCGAGGACGTGCTGAAGGACCTGGGGATGACGGCCGCCGAGATCGCGGATCTCAGACGGAAGGGAGTGGTCGAGTAGCGATCGCGTGACGCGAGCCTGGCGTCAGCTCACCCTGCTCTCGCTCGCCGAGCTGCTCGCCCTCTCGCTCTGGTTCAGCGCGTCGGCCGTCCTGCCAGCTCTCACGCGCGAGTGGAGCCTGACCGCCGGCGGCGCCGCCGGCCTCACGATCGCGGTGCAGGCCGGCTTCATCGCCGGCACACTCCTCAGCGCGCTCGCCAACCTGCCCGACGTCTTCTCGGCGCGCCTGGTGATGACGGTCGGCATCCTGCTGGGCGCCGCGACCAACGCCGCCCTCGCCCTCTGGGTCTCGAGCCTCTGGCCGGGGCTGATCCTCCGCTTCGCGACCGGCGTATGCCTTGCCGGCGCCTATCCTCCGGCGATGAAGATCATGTCGACATGGTTTCGCGAGGGCCGCGGGATGGCGATCGGCATTCTCGTGGGCGCCCTCACCGTCGGCTCCGCCACGCCCCACCTCGTGTCGGGCGTGATCGCCCTCCCCTGGCGCGAGACCTTGCTGGTCGCGTCAGCCCTTGCGATGGCCGGCGCCGTCGTCGTCCGGCTGTGGGTGACCGACGGCCCGTATCAGTTTCCCTCGGCGCGGTTCGACATCCGGATGGCCGCCGCCGTCTTCGGCGAGCGCGGACCGCGGCTGGCGTGCTTCGGCTACCTCGGTCACATGTGGGAGCTCTATGCGATGTGGGCGTGGATCGCCGTGTTCCTCGCGGCGAGCCTGGAAGCGCGCGGCGGCGGCAGCTACGCGGGGCTCAACGCCAGCGCCGCCACCTTCCTCGTCATCGCGCTCGGCGCGCTCGGCTGCTGGGCCGGCGGCCTCGCGTCGGATCGGTGGGGCCGGACGACCTCGACGATGGTCGCGATGACGCTTTCGGGGGCCTGTGCAGCCACGATCGGTCTGACGTTCGGCGGTTCACCGGTCGTGACCTTGCTCGTCGCAACGGTCTGGGGGATCACGATCATCGCCGATTCCGCTCAGTTCTCGACCGCGATCACCGAGCTTTCGCCGCCCGCGTACGTGGGCACCGCGCTCACGACGCAGACGTGTGTCGGCTTCGCGCTGACCATGATCTCGATCTGGCTCATCCCGCCTCTGGTGGCCCGTGCCGGCTGGCGATGGGCGTTCGCGACCTTGACGATCGGGCCGGCGCTCGGTGTGCTCGCGATGGGCCGACTCCGCGCGACGCCCGAAGCATCGAAGCTCGCCGGCGGCCGGCGTTAAACAGGGAGCCCGTCGAGGCCCCGGAACCGCGAAAGCAGAGTCGAGGGGCGCCCCGGCTCCGCCGGGGCGTCTCCGAGCGCGGGGGTCTTAGGGGGCCCGTCGAGGCCCCCTATACAATGACGGGCGACGTCTGGAGCCGGCGCAGGAGCGGGAGCCCCTGGTCGGTGAGCCACTCCTTCGTCGATTCGAAGCCGAAGCGAAGCGCGGCCCGACTCGCGTCGAAACCCATCGACGGGCCGAAGAGCGGCGTCTCGTCCCGGGTCGGCTGGATCAGGTGGAACTCGGTGCGCGGGTGCTTGATCCGTAAGGCCGAAAGGCCGAGCTGCAGCAGGTTCTGGCTGTAGATGCGGCCGGCCTGCTCCATGATCGTGTAGAGACCACGATTGCGCAGGGGCACGACGCCGCCGTCCGGGTTGGGCACGAGCGGGTTGACCACGATCACGACGTCGGCGCCCGCTTCGGCCGCCAGATCCGCGTGGCCGCTGAAGCCGACCCCGCCGTCGACGTAATCCCGACCGCGCAGGGTGTAGGGTTCGAAGAACCCGGGAATCGCCGACGACGCCGCCACCGCCTCGCTGATCGAGACATCGCGAAGCCCGTCGTCGCGCCCGAACACCACGCGCTGCGCGCTATCCAGGTCGATCGCGGGGATCAGGAGCACGCGCTCGAGCGCCGTGAAGGAGTTCTGGAGCCCGACGACGGCAAAGGTCTCGCGCATGTAACGCTCGAGGGCCACCAGCGAGAAGAACCCGGCGGGCAGGTCGCGCTCCGCGGCCGCCAGCATGTCGGGGACCGAGCCGCGCACCGCGGTCATCGCGTTCTTGCCGACCGCCCAGAGGAGCCGGCCGAACCGCCCCGCAGCGTGCCGGAACGAGTTCGAGGCGTAGACGGCGCCACGCCTGAAGTTCAGCGGGTGCTCGAGATCCTCGTCGATGATGCGGTAGATCTCGGTGGCTCGGACGCCGTTGGCGAGCAGGCTCGCCACGACGGAGCCCGCGCTGCAACCCACGTAGATATCGAAATCGCCGGCGCCGTCGACCCGCTCCTCGATCGCGGCGATGACACCGACCTCGTACATCCCGCCGATGACGCCGCCGCCGGCCAGGGCCAGGGCGTAGCGCGGCCGTCGCGACCGCCATCGCCCGACCACGCGCCTCAGAATGTTCATGGATGTCTGCCTCAATTGTAACAACCTTGTCAGCAATCGAGTTGCCAGGCCCCTCCATATCCGGAAACTCGTAATTTGACTGACGATCCATCCGCCGGTTCTCTTCACGGTCGTCCGACAAACCGGCAAGCTCTTTGACACGCGGTCGATCCACCGTCAAGTTGGCGGTCAAGTACAAACCACCAATAAGGAAGAAAGTTCTCACCTTGCACACTGCTGGGTGGGCACACCGAGAAGCCGATCTCAGGAACGACGCCGACTTACGCATCTTCCGAGCTTGGTATCTGCCTTGCTCTAAGAAAAACGCCATGAACGTCGGGCTCCGAGCCGACCTCCACATCCACACGCGGGAGGCGGAGCCCTTCATCGCGTACAACGCCCGCCAGGCGATCGCTCGCGCCGCAGAGGAAGGCTACCGGGTGCTCAGCATCAGCAACCACGACACGGTCACGTTCAACGACGATCTGGCCGCCTTCGCGCGCGACCAGGGCATCGTCCTGATCCCCGGGGTCGAGGTCACCGTCGAGGGGCGGCACGTCCTCGTCTACAACGCGGACGTTGAGGTCGACAAGCTGAAGACCTTCGCCGGCCTGAAGCGGTATCGGACGCCCGACTGGCTCGTGGTCGCGCCCCACCCGTTCTTCCCGGCCTCCTACTGTCTGCGCGAGAAGCTATGGCAGGAGATCGAGCTGTTCGACGCGATCGAGTTCAGCCACTTCTACACGCCGCACGTGGACTTCAATCGGGCGGCGGTCAAGCTGGCCCACGCCGTGGGACTCCCGTTGATCGGGACCTCCGACAGCCACATCGACGCGCAGTTCGGAACCACGTTCTCGTTGATCGACGCCGCGCCGACCGTCGACGCGGTGGTCTCGGGCATCAAAGCCGGGCACGTCAGCGTCGTCAGCCGACCACTGAGCCTCGCGCGCTGCGCCAGCATCCTCGCCCAGCACGCCCTGGGCGCCGGCCGGGAACGCGCGCGGAGCTGGCTCAGGCCGACTCCGCCGGCCCCCCAGACGATCCTGACCCCGCGCTGACCGGGCGTCTAGCCCAGGTCGAAGACCAGGACTTCCGTAGACTCGAGTCCGATGAGCCGAAGCGCGGGTTGCGCGCTGACCGCCGCGCCATCGCCCTGCCACAGCGGCTGACCGTTGAGCGTGATGGCGCCGCGCGCGACCTGCACCCAGGCGTGCCGCTCTTCGTGGAGCTCGTAGACCACTTCATGGTCGCGCTCGAGCAGGCCCGAGTAAAAGCGGACGTCCTGATGGATGGTCACGACCGAGCCGCCGCGCCGCGGCCCGGCGATCAGCCGCAGCATGCCTCGCTTGTCCGGGTCGGCGATCGTCTTCTGCTCGTAGCTCGGCTCATGCCCGCGGCGGTCCGGCACGAGCCAGATCTGGAGGAAGTGGACCGGCTCGCTCGGCGACGGATTGAACTCGCTGTGCGTCACGCCCGTGCCGGCGCTCATCCGCTGGATCTCGCCGGGCCGGATCACGGAGCCGGTGCCCAGGCTGTCGCGATGCTGCAAGGCGCCCTCGAGCACGTAGCTGATGATCTCCATGTCCCGGTGGCCGTGCGTCGGAAAACCGCGGCCGGGCTGCACGCGGTCCTCGTTGATCACGCGCAGCGTGCGAAACCCCATGTGGCGCGGGTCGTAGTATTCGCCGAACGAGAACGTGTGCGACGTGTCGAGCCAGCCGAAGTCGAAGTGCCCGCGGTCGGCCGCGGCGCGTCGTGTGATCACAGCTGGGTCCCAGGCGGGCGGGCTTCCCGGATCCGGCGCAGTCGCTCCAGCTCGGGCTCGACGTACTTCTCGCGGCACTCCGGACAGATCCCGTGCGTGAACTGGGCGTCGGAGTGCCCTTCGATGTAGGTCTCGACCTGCTGCCAGTAGTTTCGATCGTCGCGGACCTTCTTGCAGTACGAGCAGATCGGCAAGAGCCCCTGGAGCTGCTTGACTCGCGTCAGCGCCTCTTCGAGCTCGCGCACACGATCGGCGAGCGCTGCCTGGAGAGCGAGCATCCGGAAGCCCACCTGCACCCGCGCGCGGAGCTCTTCCCGCTCGAACGGCTTCACGATGTAGTCGTCGGCGCCGGCCCCGAGGCCGGTCACGATGTCCTGGGTTCGGGCCTTGGCGGTCACGAAGATGAGATACGGCTTCGGCTCGCGGCCCAGCGCGCGGACTCGCGTGCACAGCTCGAGGCCGTCCATGCCCGGCATGGTCCAGTCGAGGATCGCGAGCGCCGGCGGGTCGTCGTTCTGAAAGAGCTCCCACGCCTGCTCGCCGCTGGAGGCCGAGGTGACCTGGTAGCCCCAGCCGGTCAGCGACGCCTCGTGCAGGCGGCGCACGATCGGCTCGTCGTCGACGATCAGCACTCTCACGTCGTCGCCTCGAGGTCGATCCGATCGGTCCACGTCGGATCGGCGAAGAACGCCATGACCCGGTCGAGCTCTTGCGCGATCTGCGCCACGAGATCGGAGCCGTTCTCCGTGTGACCGTCGTGGGCGGCATCCTCGAGGGCGACCGCCGCCGTCTGCAGTCCGGTCGCGCCCAGAATCGCCGCCGAGCCCTTCAGGCTGTGCGCCACGTGCTCGACCTGTCGGACGTCGGAGGCGGTCAACGCCGCGCGAATCGCCTGCAGGCGCTTGGGGCCGTCGTCGACGAAGATCGAGACCAGCTCGGAGAGGAGATGGCGATCGCCGCCGAGCCAGCGCATGGCCACCGCGAGATCGACCGGGCGCCCGGCGGCACGGTCCACGAGCTCACACCTCCGCCAGGTCCTCGCCGACGGCAACCGCCCCGGCGAAGTCTCGCCCGGCTGCGGCCGCGAGCTCGGCGGGCACCGATCCCGGCATCAGGTGCGTGATCACGAGCTTCTTGGTCCCGGCCGCCCGCGCCACGCGGCCGATGTCGGCGGGCTGCGTGTGGTAGGACGAGAGGTCCTTGACCTTCTCCTCCAGCGATGGCCACCCGCAGCCCGGATACCACGGCGTCTTGGACATCTCGCAGCACTCGTGGATCAGACAGTCGACGCGGTGGCTCCAGCGCACGAGGTTCTCGCACGGTCGTGTATCGCCGGAGACGACGACCGACCGGCCGCCCCCGTCGAACCGAAAGCCGAAGGCCGGCTTGACCGGGTCGTGCTCGACCAGGAACGCGCTCACACGCACCGCGCCGGTGTCGAGGATCTTGCCCTCCTCGATCTCGGTGACGCGCACGTCCGGCGGCCGTCGGTCGTGCATGTGCGAGCGGCGCACCTCGATGTCCCAGCTCAGGTAGTCGAGGAGCTTCGCGACCTGAGTGTGCGTCCCGGCCGGGCCCCAGATCTCGAAGGGCGCGTTCTGGCCGGCGATCCACCGCGAGATCAACAGATGGCCGAGGTCGATCGTGTGGTCCGAGTGGTGATGGGTGATGAAGACGCGCGGCCAATCCCATGGACGCACGCCCGCCTGGACCAGCTGCGCGCCGACGCCGGAGCCGGCGTCGACGAGAAATCGCGCGTCGCCGAGCGAGAGGAGCGTCGCGGGGCCCCGTCGCGTCGGGTTGGGGGGTGGACTTCCCGTGCCGAGCAGAACCGCGCGCATCTAGCTTTGGATACTAGCATGGCTGCGAGGCGGCCCCGACCTGTTCAGAACAGGCCGACGACGTTGCCGTTCGCGTCGATATCGACGCCTTCGGCGCCGGGCACCTTCGGGAGCCCCGGCATCGTCAGGATGTCACCCGCATAGGCGACGACGAAGCCGGCGCCGGCCGACAAGGCGGCGTCACGAATCGTGATCGTGAATCCGCGCGGCCGGCCGGGACGCTTGGGATCGTCGCTGAGCGAGTTCTGCGTTTTCGCCACGCACACCGGCAGGCGCCCGTAGCCGAGCGACTCGTAGCGCTTGAGCTTCGCCGCGGCCGCCGGCGCGAACGTCACCCCGTCGGCGCCGTAGACCTTCTTGGCGAGCGTCTCGAGCTTGCCGGTGAGCGGGAGCTCGTCGGGGTACAGATAGCGGAAGCTCGAGCGGTCGCTGGCGCGCACCGCGTCGAGCACCATGCCCGCCAGATCGGTGACGCCGGCGCCGCCGAGCTCCCAGCCGCGCGACTCGGCGCAGGGCACGCCCAGCGTCTTGCAGCTGGCCTTCACGGCGCTCACGGCCGCGTCCGTGTCGTCTGTGAAGCGGTTCAGCGCGACGACCGGCCCCAACCCGAACAGGCGCACGTTCTCCACGTGCTTGGCCAGGTTCTCCTCGCCGTGCATCGCCAGGGCGCGCGTCGTGACGACGATGACCGCCGCCGACGGCACGAGGCCGCCGGTCCGACACTTGATGTCCACGAACTTCTCGGCGCCGAGGTCGCTCGCGAAGCCGGCCTCGGTGACCAGGAACTCGCCGAGCTTGAGCCCAAGACGCGTGGCGATGAGGCTGTTGCACCCGTGGGCGATGTTGCCGAAGGGCCCGCCGTGCACGAGCGCCGGAGTCCCCTCGAGCGTCTGGACGAGGTTGGGCTTGATGGCATCCTTCATGAGGACGGCCATCGCGCCCGCGGCGCGAAGCTCGCGCGCGGTGACGAGCGTCCCCTCGCCCTTCTCGGCGACGACGACGCGCTCGACCCGGGCCTTGAAATCCTGCAGGTCACGCGCCAGACACAGGATCGCCATGATCTCGGATGCGACCGTGATGTCGAAGCCGCTCTCGCGCGGCACGCCGTGCGCCGGTCCGCCCAGGCCGATGACGAGACGACGGAGGGCGCGGTCGTTCATGTCGAGGACGCGCTTCCAGAGAATCCGCCGGACGTCGAGCTCGAGCGCGTTGCCCTGCGCCAGATGATTGTCGAGCATCGCGGCGAGCAAGTTGTGCGCCGCGGTGATCGCGTGCATGTCGCCGGTGAAGTGGAGGTTGATGTCCTCCATGGGCGCCAGCTGGGTGTGCCCGCCGCCCGTGCCTCCGCCCTTCACGCCAAAGACCGGTCCGAGCGACGGTTCGCGGATCGCGACGATGGCGCGCTTGCCGAGCCGACGCAGCCCGTCGGCCAGGCCGATCGTGGTGGTGGATTTACCCTCGCCCGCCGGGGTCGGCGTCATCGCCGTCACGAGCACGAGCGTGCCGTCGGGCCGGCCGCCGACTCGGTCGATCACCTCCCAGCGGATCTTCGCCTTGTAGCTTCCGTAGGGCTCGAGGTCAGCGCCGTTCAATCCGAGCGTCTCGCCGATCGCCTGGATCGGCTGGAGCTTCACGGCGCGGGCGATGTCGATGTCTTGTTTTCCCATTACGAGGTCCTCATGTGGGCTGCTTCGGCCGAATCGCGGAGCCGCCGAGGAGCGACTCCGGGCGAATCGGGAGGGTAGTGATCTGCACGCCGAGCTGGCGCACGGCATCGGCGACCGCGTTCGCGATCGTCGCCGGCGCGCCGATCGTTCCGCCCTCGCCCATCCCCTTGACGCCACCGGGGGTCACCGGCGAGGGCGTCTCGAGGTGACCGATCTCGAGCAAGGGCAAGTCGTCGGCCCTGGGAAGCGCGTAGTCCATCAAGGTCGCGGTGAGCAGCTGGCCGCCGTCGTCGTAGACGACGGACTCGAGGAGCGCCTCACCGAGGCCCTGGGCGACGGCGCCGTGGATCTGTCCCTCGACGATCACCGGGTTGATCACGCGCCCACAATCTTCCACGAGCGCATAGCGTCGCACGGCGACGCGTCCGGTGGCCGGATCGACCTCGACGACCGCGACGTGGACCGCGCCCGAGAAGGTCGGGCCGGGAAGGTCGCAATACACGGTCGCCTGCAGACCGGGTGCCTGGCCGTCCGGGAGGCCGCCGAGCGGCGGTGAATACGCGGCGCGCGTGATCTCGGCCAGGGCAAGCGAGCGATCGGGAAAGCCGCGCACGAAGGCGCGCCCACCGGCGAGCTCCACGTCGGCGGCCGCCGCCTCCAGCCGGTTCGCCGCGAGGGCTCTCAGCTTGTCGCCGACGCGATCGGCGGCGACGGCAGCGGTTCCAAGCATCGCGACCGTGCCCCGGCTCGCGAACGTGCCGCTGCCGCGCGGCGACTCGGCCGTGTCGACGCGCTGCAGTCGGACGTCCTCCAGCGGGAGCCCCAGACGATCGGCCACGATCTGCGCGATCGTGGTCGCGTGCCCCTGGCCCTGCGTCGGGAAGCTCACGGCGCACCGTACCGTCGCGTCCGCGTCCACCGTGACGGTCGCGGCTTCGATGCCGGGCACCTCGACCGCTCCGCGCCGGCGGAAGCCCGCCGATCCCATCCCCGTGTACTCGGTGTAGCACGCGATGCCGATCCCGACGAGTCGGCCGTCGGCGCGCGCGGTCTTCTGCTCGTGCCGGAGCTTGTCGTACTCGACCGCGGCCAGCGCCTCATCGAGCGCCTTCGGAAAATCACCGCTGTCGTAGATGTAGCCGGTGGCCGACGTGAACGGATAGGCCTCGCGGGGAATCAGGTTGCGCCGCCGGACCTCGGCCGGATCGAGCTGCAGACGCTCGGCGACGAGGTCGAGCATGCGTTCGGCCACGAACGCCCCCATCGTCATGCCGACGCCGCGATAGGCGCCGAGCGGGGGCTTGTGCGTCGCCAGCGCGAGCGCCTCGAACTCGTAGGCCGAGACCCGATAGGGGCCGGGCATGATGCTCGCGGTGCCGAGCGGCTCGAGGACACCGGTGGTCGGGTACGCATGGTACGCGCCATTGTCCGACACGACCCGCGACCGCAGGGCGAGCACGGTGCCGTCGTTCGCGGCGGCGATTTCGACCGTCGTCCGCTGGCCGCGGGCCTGAGACGCCGCCGCGAGATTCTCGCGGCGCTCCTCGAGCCATTTCACGGGGCGCCCGAGTCGTCGCGTGAGGGCGGCCACCGCAATGTCTTCGGGAAACACCTGCATCTTGAGTCCGAAGCCGCCGCCGACGTCGGGGCTCACAATCCGCACGCACGCCTGCGGCAGGCCGAGGGCTTCCGCGAGCGCCGTGCGCATCACCGATGGAGACTGGTTGCCCGACCAGATCGTGAGCGCCTCGCCATCCCAGTCGGCGAGCAGGCCCCGGAGCTCGAGCGGCGAGGGCGCGCAGCGGCCGTGCTCGAACGTCTCGCGGAGGACGATCGGCGCCCGCGCGAAGGCGCCATCGACGTCACCCTGGCGGTGGCGGCGCTGGAACAGGATCTGGTCGGACGCGAGTGCCTGGTCGATGGTGACGACGGCCGGCTTGGGCTCCCACTCGACGGTGACGAGCTCGCGCGCGTCGGCGGCGACGTACGCGGTCGCGGCCACGACGGCCGCCACCGCTTCGCCGCAAAAGCGGGCGACGCCGTCGGCCAGCGCCGGCCACGCCGTCGGTGTGAAGCCCGGGCCATCGAGCCGGGGCGAGAGCGGCCTCGTCACGGTTCGTAGATCCTCGGCGGTGACGACGGCCACGACGCCGGGCAGCGCGCGCGCCGCGGCGGCGTCGATCCGGACGATGCGCGCGTGCGCATGCGGGCTTCGCACGAAGCTCGCGAAGAGCATGCGCGGGAGCCCGAGGTCGTCCAGGTATCGCCCTCGGCCGGTCAGCAGCCGCGGGTCCTCGAGCCGCTTGATTCGCGTGCCCGTATAGCGCAGCGGCGGCGAGTCGCCCGCGCTCATTCGCCGAGCCGATGGAACACGAGGCCGTCCAGGAGCTTGGGGTAGAAGTGAGTGGACTTCTGCGGAAGCAGCTCGCCGCCGTGCACGATCGCCTGGAGCTCCTCGCCGGTCGTGGCGGCGATCAGGAATGCCGCCTGGTACTTGCCGTCGCGGGCGAGCTGGATCGCCTCGGCGCGGTCGGCGGTGTAGTCCACGTGCGTCTTCGCGTCGAGCTTCGCGTCGCTGATGCCGAGCAAGGGGCGAAGCAACCCTTCGTGGAGGATCGAAACGGCGAGCCCCCGCCAGGCCGCTGACCTCTTCTCGGGCCACGCGATGTGGTCACGCGCACCCGGCTTGAGTCGCAGGAGCGCCGCGTCCGTTCCGGCCACCACGGCGATCGACCGGTTATCGAGCTCGACGGTCAGCGGATCGGCCAGCGGTGACACCTCGAACCAGCGGGACGCCATCTGGACGAAATCGTCGAAGTCGAAGCCCTGGACGCCGTGCACGAGACGATGATTCGGCAGGATCGTCAGTCCGGGCGCCTCCAGCGCGAAGAACGCCATGAGCTTGTGGCGGGCGTCCGGATGGCGCTCAGCGTAGGCGACCGCCGTCTCGTATCGGTGGTGGCCATCGGCGATGATCACCTGGCGGGCCACCATCAGCTCCCGAACGTGACTCACCGCCGCCTCTTCGGTCAGGCGCCACAGGCGATGAAGCTCGCCCTTGAGATCGCGCGCCTCGGCGATCGGGTCGCCGATCGGTGTCGTGGCACGCCGAAGCTCGCCGCCTGGATCGGCGGTCAGCATGAACAGCAGGCCGATGTCGGCGGCGGTCGCCTCGAGGAGCTGCATCCGGTCTCGCTTTGGCCCGGCGTGCGTCCGCTCGTGCGGTAGCACCACGCCGCGCTCGTAGTGGCTGACCTCGCCGAGCGCGACGAAGCCCATGCGCGTCACCAAATGGCCGTCCGCCGTATACGTCTGGTGATAGGGATAGATCGCGGGCCGCTCGTCGCGAGACCACACGCCGTCGGCCAGCCAGCCGTTGAGCACATCGCGGGCGTCACGATACTTGTCGGTCGCGTCCTTGGGATGGCTCACACGGACGATGTTGTACCGGCTCATCGTGTACAGGCGGTCCTGCATCTCGGGACTGATCTGGTCGTACGGCGGCGCCACGACCGCCGAGATGTCACGCGCCTCGCTGCCGGCGTAGCGATAGCCTCGAAGGGGCCTGATCTCCATGTCTCTCGTGTCGGTCGCGTCGACGAGGCACTGTCGATCCAAACTCGCGCCAAGTCAAGGGTACCGTCGCCCGATCCGAGGTAAACTGTCGCCCACCAGTCTTCGAGGAGAGGATGCCGATGGACGAGACCGCGGTGGCCGCGACGACGGGCGTCGCCCAGGTGTTCGATCTGAACGCCCTCAAGGCGTTCGCCCCGGACAAGCGTGTGCGCAAGATGCTGTTCAAGACCGATCAGCTCTGGTCCGAGATCGCCTGCTACGAGCCGGGCCAGTCGACGGTCATGCACAGTCACCCGCGCGAGGAAGAGGCGATCTACGTCCTCGAGGGCGCCGCGAACATGAGCATCAACGGCGACGAGGTCGTCGTGCCCGCCGGCGCGATCGTGAAGTTTCCCGCCAACGTCCCGCACGACGTCCGGAACCTCGGCCGCGAGCGCTGCGTGATCATGTTCCTCAAGATCAATCCCAAGGTGCTCAAGGCCGGCGGCGCGGGCGCCGCGGGGTAGCCCGGGAGGGTACATGGGAAACGTCGAGCGCTGCGACAAGACCCTGCCGACCAACGAAATGATCTATCACGTCCGTCGTGATGCGGCCTTGCGGGCGCGATTTCTGACCGACCTCCAGGGCGTCGCCCGTGAGTTCGGCCTGAGCCGCGCCGAGTACGAGGCCGTGCGCGACAAGGACCCGAAGCGGATGATGGACCTGGGCGTCCACCAGTACTACGTGCCGCAGATTCTGCGGCTCTTCTTCGGCGCCGCGCACAACAGCAACGCGAGCGCCGCGCTCGAGTGCTACCAGCGCGCGTTCCCGGAGGAAACGGCGAAGGCGATGGCGCTCCAGGCCCGGCTCGAGCGGGGCCGGTGATGGCCGAGATCGTCGCCGCGATGGCCATGACGCATTCGCCCGGCCTCACCGGGTGGTTCTCGCGGGCCTCCCGGGACTATCAGGAGCTCGCGCTCCAGGCGACCGCCGAGATGCGGCGCCAGCTGGTGGCCGCCCGTCCGGATGTCGTCGTGATGTTCAGCAACGACCACCTGCTCAACTGGCCGATCAACAACGTGCCGGAATACACCGTCGGCATCGCCGAGGAGCACGTCGGGCCGGCCGAATGGTTCGACGAGTGGCTCGCGATGGAGAAGTACCGCGTGCCCGGTCACTCCGGGATCGCGCGATGGCTCGTCAACGAGGGCGCGCGACGCGGCTTGGCGCTCGCGTACCTGCGCGAGATGCAGTACGACGACGGCATCTCGGTGCCGACGCACTATCTGAATCCCGACGCCCAGTTCAAGCTGGTCCCCGTCACGATGAACTGCACGGTGCCGCCGATTCCGACACCGGAGCGCGCCTACCACGTCGGGACCCTGATGCGCGAGATGCTCCGAGCCTATCCCGGCGACGAGCGCATCGCCGTCGTCGCGACCGGCGGCCTCTCGCACGAGCCGGGCGGGCCCCGCTACTTCTGGGTCGACGAGGAGTTCGATCGCTGGTTTCTCGACTTTCTCAAGCGCGGCGACCACGCGGCGCTGCTTCGTGAGTGCACGCTCGAGCGGATGGAGGAGGCCGGCTCCGGCGGGACCGCGGAGCTGCTCGCCTGGGTGCTGGTCCTCGCCTTCACGCGCGGACCGGCGGACGTGCTCGCCTACATGCCCGCCGTCGCATGGCGATCGGGCACGGGCATGGTCGTCTGGAACGGGCTCGCGCGATGATCGGAGGAGCGTAGACGATGGCGACCACGCACCATCTCGATCGCGGGACGGTCCACCGGGAGTGGAACAATGCATTGCCGCCGCGGCTCACGATCGATCCGGGCGACACCGTGGTGTTCGACACCCGCGATGCCGCCGACGGCTATTACTCCACGAAGTCGACGCACGCCGACGTCCTCGCGCGGGGACCGTTTCGCGGCCATCCCCTCACCGGGCCCGTCGCCGTCCGGGACGCCCGGCCGGGTGACGTCCTCACGGTCGAGATCATCGACGTGAAACCGGCGGCCGAGTTCGGCTGGACCGCGATCCGCCCCGGGCGGGGCTTGATGCCGGAAGCCGAGTTTCCGAAGCCGTTCCTGAACATCTGGGATCTGACCGCGGGGACCCACGCGCGGATGGGCCGCGATCTCCGAGTTCGAGTCCCCATCGCGCCCTTCCCCGGGGTGATGGGCGTGGCCCTCGACGAGTCAGGGGGGCACAGCACGATGCCGCCGCGGAAGAACGGCGGCAACATGGACATCAAGCAGCTGGTCGCGGGCACGACCTTGCTCCTGCCCGTGTGGGTGGACGGCGCGCTGTTCAGCGTCGGCGACGCCCACGCGGCCCAGGGCGACGGCGAGGTGTGCGTCACCGCGATCGAGATGATGGCGCAGGTCACGCTCCGCTTCGGACTCGAGGCCCGACGCGGATTCCGCGAGCCGCGGTTCCGGACGCGCGGGCCGATCTCCTCGGCGCTCGAGCGCGGGCCGTGCTACGTCACGACCGCCCACGGCCCCGATCTCTTTGCCGGCGCCCAAAACGCGATCCGCTACATGATCGAGCACCTGGTGGAGGAGCGCGGGCTCAGCCGCGAGGAGGCCTACATCCTCTGCAGCGTCGCCGTCGACCTGAAGATCAGCGAGATCGTCGACGCGCCGAACTGGATCGTGTCGGCGTTTCTTCCCGAAACCGTCTTCGCATGAGCCGCGATCGCACCCGGCTCGACCACTAGGAGCAATCATGCACCACGGTGTCTTCATCTTCCCGACGGACTACTCGATTCGGATCGACGAGCTGGCGCGGGCCGCCGAGGAGCGCGGCTTCGAGTCGCTGTTCGTGACCGAGCACACCCACATTCCAACGAGCCGCCGGTCGCCGTTCGCGGGCGGCGGTCCCCTGCCGAAGGAGTATTCCCACACGCTCGACCCGTTCATCGGGCTCATGGCCGCGGCGGCGGCGACGCGGACCCTGAAGCTCGGGACGGGCATCTGTCTCGTCATCGAGCACGATCCCATCACCCTGGCGAAGACGATCGCGAGCCTCGATCTCCTCTCGAACGGACGGTTTCTGTTCGGCATCGGAGCCGGATGGAACGCGGAGGAGATGGAAAACCACCACACGGTCTTCAAGACGCGGTTCCGGCTCTTGCGCGAGCGGATTCTCGCGATGAAGGAGATCTGGACGAGGGACGAAGCCCAGTATCACGGCGAGTTCGTCAACTTCGATCCGATCTGGTCGTACCCCAAGCCGGTGCAAAAGCCGCATCCGCCGGTGCTGCTGGGCGGCGAGAGCGGGCACACGCTCCAGCGCGTGGTGGATTTCTGCGACGGCTGGTTCCCCCGCGGACGAAACGCCGACGCGATCCTGCCCGGTCTCGCCGACCTCAAAGCGCGCGCGACGCGGGCCGGTCGCGACGCGTCGAAGATCTCGGTGTCGGTGTTCGGCGCGAAGGCGGAGCGCGCGACGCTCGACACCTACGCCTCCGCCGGGATCACGCGCGCGATCTTGAGGTTGCCGTCGGAGGGCCGCGACGCGGTGCTGCCGCTCCTGGACCAGTACGCCAAGCTGATGCGGTGAACGACCTCCCCGCCTTCGCCGCCGAGCTGCTCTACCAGAGCCGCGTCGCGCGGCTCGGCACGGCGGATCGGGCGGGGCAGCCACTCGTCGTGCCGGTGTGCTACGTGTTCGACGGCCGGGCGTGCTTCTCGGCGCTCGACACGAAGCCCAAGCGGGTTGCGACCACTCAGCTTCGGCGCGTGCGCAACATCGCGGAGAACCCGCGGGTCTCGCTCACCGTCGACCGCTACGAGGAGGAGTGGTCGCGGCTCTGCTGGGTGATCGTCCAGGGGCGGGCCGACATTCTCACGGAAGGATCCGAGCGCGCGGGCGCCGTCGATCTCCTCCTGTCCAAGTACGCGCAGTATCGGGTCATGGGGCTCGACCGCGAGACGGCCACGGTCATTCGCATTTCACCGGAGCGAACCTTGCACTGGAAGTGGGAGGGCTAACCGGCGCCGAGGAACTACCGCTTCTCGATCTGAAGGCCGGCCTGCGAGACGAGCACGCCGGCCTGGCCGGCCTGTCGCATCGCCTGACCGAGCCGGTGCTTCTCGATCCACGCGCGGATCTCGAGATCACGATGTCCGTCGAAGAACTCCGCGGTCATCGTGATCAGCTGCGTCACCTTCCCGTGATTGTCCTGGAGCTGAAAGACCTGGGCGTTCCGCTGAAAGTCGAAGAAGTCGTAGACCGTGCACAGCGGGAACTCACGCTGCAGGTACCCGCGAACGACTCCGATCTTCGTCTCGTCGAGCGCCGGGTGGTCGAGGAACTTGCGCCACTGTGGAGCCAGCTCGCCGTTGTCCGGAAGGGTGAGACCCTGGAAGATCTTGCGCTGCTTCTCGGTCAGATCCCCGATCGAGTCATGGGGCTCGTCGATCACCTCGTCGGGCGCGACCTCGTGGGCACTGACTTGGATGTCCGCGGCGAAGGGCTGGATCGCCAGCCTCGGAGTCGATTCCGCACTCGGCGGCGGCGGGGCCACGGCTCGTGGAGGCTCGGGCGCTGGCCCCGTGCGCGCGTCGAACGTGCTGGTCAGCCGATCGAGGAATTTCCGCCAGGTCGGCGCGAGATCGCCCTTGGCGGTGTCGTTTCGCGCGAGATCGCTCTTCGATCCGTTCTTGGGGACATCCGCTCTGGCGCCATCGCTCTTCGTTCGCGGCTCGACCTGTGGCGCGCGGGCGGCAGCCGGTGCGGCTGGGGTCGGCGGCCTGGAGATCTCGCGCGGGCTGGCCGGTCTCTGTTCGGAAGGGCGCAGGAGGTCGGGCACTTCCCGCGATCGCCGTCGAGGCGGAGCGTCGATCGGGGGGCGTAGCCCCTTGAGCACGGCGGGGGGTGGCTCGGATCGCTGGTTCGAGTCGTCTTTGGGAGCGCCGTTCGTCGAGGCCGGTTCGGCGGCCCGCGGGTTCGGTTTCGGCTCGATCCGCAGGGCCGGCTTGCTCTCGTGGAGCATCACGATCCTCGGCTCGTCCACCGGCGTGACCCTCGGCTCCTCGCGCAGCTCTTCGCGGAGCTCTTCCTGCGGCTCCTCGGGCTCATCGTCGCGAATCGCTTCCCGCAACAAGACGAGCTTCGGCTCTTCCCGCGGCGCCACTCTCGGCTCCAGCGGCGGCGCAATCGGCTCCTCGACGACGGGTGGCTCCAGTCGCTCGAGGCGTTCCGGGCGGATCGCGGCGGGCTCGGCGGCGCCCGATGCCCTCGGCGCCCAGTCGACCCGATCGAGATAGAAGCCGGCGGTGCCGTTGGCCTCGACGTAGCGAAACTCGAAGCAATCGACCGCGGAGAAGTTCAGCAGGCGCAGCTTGCGCACGAACGCCTCGAGCAGCCGCTCGGCGACGAAGACGATCCGCGGCGGCCATCCGAGCTGCACGTTCGCGGGCACGAGCCGTTGCACCGACTCGGGGTATTCCAGACACCACGCGTATGCCTCGAGGGCTCTGACGAGCATGGCATCGTCCGCGGTGAGACCGAGAACGACCAGCATCGGGCAATTCCGGGCATCGAGCGCGGCGATCTCGACGGCCGTGCGGCCGAGATTGAGGTTCGACGCGACGATCTTGAGGCCGGGCTCCATCGCGTCGACGTTGTCCGAGACGAGCGTTCGGAGGTGCTGCAGGTCTGAAACTTCGCGGCGCTTGAATGTCAGCTTCATCGGAGCATCCCCAACCGATCCAGCAACCGGTGTGCCAGCGCAGAACTAAGGTTCGCATCAACGAAAACGGGAGATTGCGCGCCTGCTCGAGACGCCGAGGAGCCAGCATGACACGATGGGGCCGACGGGCTGTCACGGTCATGCCTCATGACGACAAATAATTTGTCAACGATGAGAATTTACTTGGTCAGGGAGTTGCCATTCCCTCCTGCCCGGGATTACCCGGATCTCCGATGTTCTGGATTTATCGACAGTTTCCGCAGATCAGACAAATTAGAGTGAGTGGCACCGGTATTGCTGGGTTGAGCTTCGTATACGTGCGGCTGGCGAGGTCCGGATACGGCCGATATGGACGGCGGACACGGTGGCGGGCGCAAAGCGGAGCGACCGAAGTTGAACATGACGCAGGCGTTCAGAGAGCTCGTCCAGATCGGGATCACCTTGACCAGCGAGCAAGACCTCGGAACCCTCCTCGAACGCATCCTCACCGAGGCCCGCCGGTTCACGCGCGCCGAGGCCGGGACTCTGTTCCTCCGCGAGGGTGACCAGCTCCGCTTCGCGGTCGTCCAGAACGATAAGCTCGCGCGCGAGCTCGGTCAGGAGGAGATGCGGCGTCGCCTCCAGTCCGACCCACTGAGCCTTCGCGAGCTCAGCCTCGCCGGTCACGTCGCGCTCACGGGCGACATCCTCAACCTCCACGACACGTACATGATTCCGCCGGATCGGCCCTATTCGCACGATCCGCGCATGGACGCGCGACTGAACTACCGCACCCAATCTATTCTGGTCGTCCCGCTCCAGGATCCGGCGAACAACATCCTCGGCGTGCTGGAGCTCATCAACGCGCTCGAGCGGGGACGCGTCGTGCCCTTCGACTCCCAGTACGAGGGCCTCGTGCGCTCGCTGGCGTCGCAGGCCGCCGTCGCGCTCCGCAACGCGCGGCTGGAAGATCTCTCCTTCAAGGACGCGTTGACGGATGTCTACAACCGCCGGTACTTCACGATCCGCATGGAAGAAGAGTTCAAGCGTCACTGCCGTTTCGGTGAGCCGCTCTCGCTCGCCCTCATGGACCTCGACCACTTCAAGGAGGTCAACGACCGGTTTGGGCATCGGGCCGGCGACCAGGCGTTGCGGGACGTCGCCCAGCTCCTGGTGAAGCATTCGCGGAGCTTCAGCATCGTGACCCGGTACGGCGGCGACGAGTTCGCGATCATCCTCGTGAACACCGCGAAGACGGGCGGCCTCACCTACGCCGAGCGCATCCGGGCCGTGGTCGAGCAGCACCCCTTCCCGCACGGTCCGGTCACCGTCAGCCTCGGCATCGCCAGCCTCCCGGAGAACGCCACCACCGTCGACGACCTGATCGTCGCGGCCGACCAGGCGCTCTACGACGCCAAGCGTCTGGGCCGGAATCGAGTCGCCGTTCAGTGAGTCCGCAGACGATGGCCGATCGCGGACAGCTCCTGGAGGAGCTCCTCGAGATCGGTATCGCTCTCACCGTCGAGCGTGATCTGTACGCGCTGCTCGAGCGCGTCCTGGAAACGGCGCGGCGGTTCACCCGGGCCGAGGCCGGCACCTTGTTCCTGCGCGAAGGCGATCACCTCCGCTTCGCCGTGGTCCAGAACGACTTCCTCCAGCGCAAGCTGGGCACGGTCGCGATGCAGCAACGCCTCCAGTCCGAGCCGCTTCGGCTGACCGAGCCGAGCCTGGCCGGCCACGTCGCCCAGACGGGCGAGATCGTCAACGTGGCCGATGCGTACGCCATCGGGGTGCACGAGACCCGGGCGCTCAACCGGCGCTTCGACGCCGCCAGCGAGTACTCGACGCGCTCGGTGCTGGCGGTCCCGATGCACGACCTGGCCGGGAGCAACGTCGGCGTGCTCGAGCTGTTGAACGCTCTCGACGAATCGGGCGCGATCGTGCCGTTCGACCCCGAGGACGAGAAGGTGATCCGGGCGCTCGCCTCCCAGGCGGCCGTCGCCATCCGCAACGCGCGGCTCGAGGACCTCTCGTTCAAGGACGTCTCGACCGAGCTCTACAACCGCCGCTACTTCGCGCTGCGGATCGACGAAGAGGTCAAGCGTCACACTCGCTTCGGCCACCCGCTCTCTCTCGTCGTCCTGAACATCGACCACTTCAAGCAGCTCAGCGCGGCCCACGGCCCCGCCGCCGGCGACGAGGTCTTGCGCGTGGTGGCGCGGCTGCTCGTCAAGCACTCCCGGAGCTTCACGATCATCGCCCGGCTCGACGGCGACGGCTTCGCGGCGCTGCTCGCGAACACGCCCAAGGCGGGCGCCGTCACCTACTCCCAGCGAATCCGCGGGGTCATCGCGGCGCATCCGTTCGCAGCCGGGGCGATCACCGCCAGCTTCGGCGTCGCCGGTCTCCCGGCCGATGCGGCGTCGGCCGACGACCTGATCGCCGCCGCCCAGCGCGCCCTGACCGACGCCAAGCGCCTCGGCCGTAACCGCGTCACCGCGCTCTAGGCTCCTCGCCTCCGCCAAGGTCCCGGCGCATGGCTTGACTTGAGTCGGGATCGTGTGTCATTAGGTTCCGCATCGACGAGGAGGAGTCCATGAGCAAGAGCCCGTTCCGCGCCCGCCTCGAAGCCGCCGTCATCGCCCGCCACAGCCGCCTGAATCCCTTCACGGAGAAGTGGGTCAAGGGCGAGCTGAATCGCGCCCAGCTCGGCGCGTGGGCGGCCCAGCACTACCAGTACGTCTCGCAGTTCCCGCGCTGGTGCGCCACCGTGTACGGGCAGTGTCCGGATCCGGATGCCCGGGATTTCCTGCTCGAGAACATCATCGAGGAAGAGTCCGGCACCAAACACGTCGACCTCCTGATCCGCTTCGCCGAAGCGTGCGGCGTCTCCCGCGCCGAGGTCGAGTCGAAGCAGCAGCTGCCGACGACCCGCGGGCTCACCGCGTGGTGCTTCGAGATGTCGCACCAGACGTTCCACGTCGCGGCCGCGGGCCTGCTCGTCGGGCTCGAGTCTCAGGTGCCCGGCATCTACCAGCGGAACCTGCCGCCGCTCAAGACGCACTACGGCTTCACGGACCACGAAGTGGAGTTCTTCGCGATCCACATCGAGGCGGACGAAGTCCACGGCGAGCGGGGCTATCAGATCGTCGAGCGGCACTGCACGACCCAAGAGCGTCAGGCGGAGGCGATCGAAGCGGTCCGCCAGGCGACAGAGATGCGCTGGCAGTACATGACCGGCCTCCATCGCGCCTTCGTCGCGAAGGAGGACCTGTGAGTCGGCGCCGAGTCGCCCGCCTGGAGGATCTCCCGGCGGGCCAGCCGACCCTGGTCGAGGCCGACGGCGCGCGGGTCGTGCTCTCGCGGGTCAACGACGCCGTCTTCGCGTGCAGCGACGAGTGCGCCCACCAGGGCGGTCCGCTCAGCGAGGGTCGGCTCGCGGGGACCCGGTTGACCTGCCCGTGGCACGGCTGGATGTTCGACCTCAAGTCGGGCACGTGTCTCATGCCGTCGCGCGGCGGTCCGGTCGTGACGTATCCGGTGACGATCGAAGCCGGCGAGGTCTGGATCGAGGTCCCCTGACATGGCGCTCACGCGGGCGCGGGCGCGCGAGAGCGTCGAGCGCGGCTTCGCCAAGGCGCAGGCGCTCGGGTTCAAGGTCGCGATCGCCGTCGTGGACGACGCGGGCCACCTCGTCGTGTGCGACCGCATGGACGGCGCGCTCTGGGTGACGCCCGAGATCGCCCGCGCCAAGGCCAACGCCGCCGCCGCCTTTCACGCCACGACGCTCGATCTCGAAGAGCGATTCACGAAGCGTCAGCTCTTCGCCGACAACGTCGCAACCCTGGGCGACTATCAGTTCGTCTTCGGCAGGGGCGCCGTCCCGCTCGTCGAAGACGGCCGGATCGTCGGCGCCGTCGGCGTGAGCGGCGCCGTCCCCGCGGACAACGATCATACGATCGCGGATGAGGCGGCGGGCCATCCCACTCTTCCCACGAGCCACTAGACTTCCCACGAGCCACTAGACAGGGACTCGGCAGCTCCCCTTTCTAAGGTAAAGTGGCGGTCATGCAAGTCGAGGTCGAGGTGCATCGGAATGAGCTCGGCGAGTGGGTCGCCGTCGCCGTGGCCTGGAACGTCCAGGCCACCGGTCACACTGAGAACGAGGCGCTCGCCCGGATGATGCAAGCGCTGGCGCGGCACTTGAAGACTTCGACCCAGAAGTGAGCGGCGCGCTCGCGGGCCTCCGGGTCATCGACTGCTCGCGTTTGATCGCCGGCGGCGTGCTCGCGACCATCCTGGCCGACCACGGCGCCGATGTGATCAAGGTGGAGAATCCGCGCGGCGGCGATCCGCTCCGCACCTGGCTCCGTGATCGCGGCGAGCTCTGGTGGAAGGTCTACGCGCGCGGCAAGCGCTCGGTCACGTTGAACCTGACGCACGAGCGCGGGCAGGCGCTGCTCCGAAGGCTCTGCCACGACGCTGACGTCCTGATCGAAAACTTCCTGCCGGGCACGTTCGAGAAATGGGGGCTCGGCTGGAGCATCCTCTCCGCGGAGAATCCCCGGCTGGTCTTCGCCCGCGTTTCCGGCTGGGGCCAGGACGGCCCGTACCGCGATCGGCCCGGCTTCGGCACGATGGTCGAGGCGATGAGCGGCTTCGCCTCGTCGACGGGCCCGGCCGACCGGCCACCGACACTGCCCTCGTTTCCCATGGCCGACATGGTCGCGGCGCTCTCCGGCGCCGCCGCCGTCCTGGCGGCGTTACGGCATCGGGATCAGGTCTCGGGGCGCGGTCAGGTGATCGACATCTCGCTCTACGAGCCTCTGCTGTCCGTCCTCGGGCCCGCGGCCGCCGAGTACGCGCTGGATCGCACGGTGAAAGCTCGCCACGGCAACCAGTCCGACAACGCGAGCCCACGCGGGACCTATCAAACGCGCGACGGCAAGTGGGTGGCGCTGTCGGCGTCGACTCCCGCGTCCGCGGCCGCGCTCTTCGAGGGGTTGGGGCTCGGCCACCTCCTGAGGGACGCGCGCTTCGCGACCAACGACGCGCGGGTCACTCACAACGACCTCGTGGACGCCGCCCTGGACGGCGCGATCGGCTCACGCACGCTCGACGAGATGTCGCGCCTGTTCGAGACGCACGACGTCACGGCGTCGCCCGTCTACGACATCGCCGATATCACGAAGGATCCCCACGTGGTCGCGCGCGGAATCCTCGTCGACGTGCCGGATCCCGTGCTGGGAAGCGTACGCATGACGGCGCCCACGCCCCGCCTCGGCGGCACGCCGGCGGCGATCCGCTTCACGGGCCCCGCGCTCGGGGCGCACAACCGCGAAGTCTATACGTCGCTCGGCCTCGACGAGGCCGAGCTGCATGCGCTGACACGCGATGGAATCATCTGATGCGACGACGAATCGTGCGGCGCGCGCTCGCAGGCTTCCTGCTCAACACGCTGACGTGGAGCGCGCCGGTTTGGGGCGCCGACTACGGGGGGCCGCTGATCGACGCCCATTCGCACCTGCCCAACTCGACCGCGATCGACGCCTACGTCGCGGCGATGAAGCGCCACAACGTGCTCAAGGTGGTGCTACTGGGCGTCGGCGGCCTGCAGAAGGACGACACCGCCTGGCTGACGGCGGCGAGCAAGAAGTATCCCGACCGCGTGGTCGCGGGGCTGCCCCTGCCAGAGCCGACGTCCGAGAGCGCCGCGAGCCAGCTCGCGATCCAGCTGGAGCGTGGGAAGCCGCGCGTGATCGGCGAGGTCCACATGCGGCAGGTCGGCCGGCGGCTGATCGATCGCGACCCCAATGGGCCCGTGTTCGGCAAGATCCTCGACGCCGCGGCCAAGTTCGTCGTTCCGATCGTGATCCACTACGAGCTGACCGATCAGGCGGAGACCGCGCTCGAGCGCGCGCTCGCCGCGCACCGGAAGAGCACGATCGTCCTGGCGCATGGCGGTGAAGGACCGCCCGGCCGGCTCGACCGGCTCCTGCTGCGCAACCCGAACCTGTTCATCGATCTCTCCGGCATGCACTTCCAGCGGACGCCCGCGCTGGCGTCCGAGACGGGCTCGCTCGACCCGGGATGGAAGGCGCTGATCGAGAAGATGCCGGATCGCTTCATGATCGGTGCGGACCTCTGGGCTGCGCGGCTCTTCGAGCCGGGAATGCTCGATCGGCTCTTCCTGTGGACGCGCCGGATCCTCGGCGAGCTCAGGCCGGACGTGGCCGCGCGCGTCGGGCATCGGAACGCGGTGAAGCTCTACCGCCTCGAGTAGGCGCACCGCCGGGCAGCCAGGGAGGGCGCGAGATGACATTTCGCACGGCGCTGTGCGATCTCCTCGGGATCGACTACCCGATCGTCCAGTCGGGCATGGGCGCCATCGCCGGCCCCGAGCTCGTGGCCGAAGTGTGTCGCGCCGGGGGGCTCGGCATCCTCGCCGGTCTCAACGTGCCGCCCGACGACCTCCGCGCGATGATCCGCCGCGTCCGCGAGCTGACCAACCGCCCGTTCGGTGTCAATCTCTGGCTGCACCGGGCGCTCCGGCCGCCGATCGATCCCGGTGAGATCAGCGACGAGGTGCTCCGCGGGGCCCAGGGCATGCTCAACCGCTTCCGCCAGCGCCTGGGGATCCCCACCACGATGGCCCGACCCAATCGAGCCCCGGACCTCATGGAGTCGACGATCAAGGTCGTCCTCGACGAGCGCCCGGCGCTCTTCTCGGCGGCCCTCGGCTGGCTCGAGCCGGGGCTGGCGGACGAGTGCCGCCGGCGCGGCATCAAGGTCATGGCCATGGTCTCGACGGTCGCGGACGCGCGTAGCGCCGCGGCCGATGGCGCCGACCTCATCGTGGCTCAAGGAGGCGAGGCCGGCGGCCACCGCTCGATCGACGGCAAGCCCGCGTCGCCCGACGCGACCAGCGTCGGCGTGATGGCCCTGCTACCACAAATAGCCGACGCCGTGCGGGTGCCGGTCGTCGCGGCGGGTGGGATCGCCGACGGCCGCGGACTCGTGGCCGCCCTCGCCCTCGGCGCGAGCGGCGTGCTGCTCGGCACGCGCTTCGTGGCCACGCGAGAATCGATGGCTCCCGAGCTCTACAAGAAGCGGCTGCTCGAGAGCGACAGCGGGGACACCACGCTGACCGACACGCTCAGCGGCCTCTGGGCACGGGCCCTCGCCAACCGCTTCACGCGTGAGTACACGGAATCCGGCGCGCCCGTCCTGCCGCCGCTCGTGCAGCGCGGTGCCGCCACCGACGTCTTCCTCGCGGCGCTCAAGCGGGGCGACCCGGACTACTACCCGATGATGGCGGGCCAAAGCGTCGGACTGGTTCGCGATCTGCCGGGCGCGGGCGAGGTGGTCGCGGCCGTCATCCGCGAAGCCCGCGCCGTCCTGCGCGCACTCCCCGAGCGCGTTCGAGAGACCTAGAGGCCCGCTTCGCCGTCTTGCCGGGCGCGCGCCGCCGGCGAAGCTCGACGGTGGCGCCGTGCACGCGGCCGGCGCACTGCCGGCAGAAATACTTGATCTCCACCGGATGGCCGCACTCGGCGTGCACCAGCGCGGTCTGCCGGTGGACGTGACGCGAACCCCACGCGGCCAGCGCGCCGACGACCACCCCGAGCTCGCGCCCCTTGTCGGTCAGCGCGTACTCCGCGCGCGGAGGGTGGTCGGAGTAGAACCGCCGCGTCACGAGCGCGTGCGTTTCCATCAGCTTGAGCCGATCGGAGAGGATGTTGGGCGGGATCCCCGGAAGGCTCTGCTGGAAGTCCTGGAACCGCCGCGGACCGCGCAGCATGTCCCGAACGAGCAGCAGGGTCCAGCGGTCGCCGACCAGCTCGAGCGACTTCGCGACTGGACAGGCCTGGCCGTAGCGCTTGGGCACACGGGAAGTGTAGCGCATGTCTTGACAGAAAAGCTAGTCACTATAAAATAGCAAGTCATATGGACCCCGCGACCCGCCGCCTCCTGGACGGACCGATCGCCCCGACGCTCCTCCGCCTGGCGGCGCCGAACGTGATCATGCTGGTCGCCCAGGTCGCGATCAGCGTCCTCGAGGCCTACTACGTCGGCTGGCTCGGCGCCGACGCGCTGGCCGGCGTCTCGGTCACCTTCCCGCTCGTCATGCTCATGCAGACTATGTCGGCCGGCGGCATGGGCGGCGGGGTCGCCTCCGCCGTCGCGCGGGCGCTGGGGGCCGGGCGGCGCGCGGACGCGAGCCGTCTGGTCACGCACGCGATCGCGATCGCGCTGGGCATGGCCGCCGCGTTCACCGCCATCGTGCTCGGCGGCGGGCGCGCGATCTACCACGCGATGGGCGCGCGCGAGGGCGCCCTCACCGCCGCCCTCGCCTACTCGAACGTGATCTTCGCCGGTGCCGCCGCGGTCTGGCTCTTCAACATTCTGGCGAGCGCCGTCCGGGGCACCGGCAACATGCTGCTGCCCGCGGGCGTCGTGCTGGGGGGCAGTCCCTTCCTCGTGAGCCTTTCTCCCGCGCTCATCTTCGGCTGGGGACCCTTCCCGCGCCTCGGTGTGACCGGCGCCGCCCTCGCCGTCGTGTCCTACTACGTGGCCGGGGCCCTGGTGCTCTTCGCCTATCTCGCATCGGGCCGGAGCCTCGTTCGCCTCGCGCCCACTCTGCGCTTCGAGCGGGAGCTCTTCGCCCAGATCCTCCGCGTCGGCGCGCCGAGTCTGGTCAACAACGTGATGACGAATCTGACCGTCGTGCTCCTCACGGCGCTCGTCGGTCCATTCGGAACCTTCGCGCTCGCAGGCTATGGCATGGGCGTGCGGCTCGAGTACCTCCTGATCCCGCTCGTCTTCGGCTTCGGGTCCGCCCTCGTCACGATGGTCGGCACGAACTTCGGCGCCGGCCAGGCGGCGCGCGCCAGGCGCGTGGCCTGGACGGGCGCCCTGATCGCGGCCGGCGCCACGGAAGCGATCGGGTTGGCCGCCGCCTGGTTCCCTCACGCGTGGCTCGGCCTGTTCAGCAACGAGCCGGCGGTGCTCGCGGCGGGCGCCGCATACCTGCGCGTGGTCGGCCCGGCCTACGGATTCTTCGGGCTCGGACTCGCCCTCTATTTCGCGTCTCAGGGCGCCGGGCGACTCCTGTGGCCGCTCCTCGCCGGCAGCGTGCGTCTCGTCAGCGCGGCGGCGGGCGGCTGGCTGATCCTCCATCAGCTTCCCGGCGAGCTCACCGCGCTCTTCGCCGTGATGGCGCTCGCCCTCGTCCTCTTCGGCTCGACCCTGGCCGGCGCGATCCGACTGGGCGCCTGGGAAACCGGACGGCGCTGAGGCGGTCGCCGGGGCGACGAAGCCAGAGGCCGCTAGACTGCATCGGCTCGCGCCCGGCGCGCCGCCTGTCGCGGCCCTGCGCAGTCCGCTACAATGGCTACTGGATTCCAGGCGATCGACAGGAGAGGCCCGTGAAGCTCGACGTCGGCATGCTGACGCACGATCTGAAATCCATTCCCGCCTATGCGCGAAAGGTCGAGGCGCTCGGCTACGACTGTCTCTGGTCTTCCGAGACGCAGCACGATCCGTTTCTTCCGCTCGCCGTCGCCGCCGGAGTCACCTCGTCCATCCGGCTCGGCACCGCGATCGCCGTGGCGTTTCCGCGAAGCCCCATGATCCTCGCCCATATCGCGTGGGACCTGCAGAAAGCCTCCGATGGCCGGTTCATCCTCGGGCTCGGGACACAGGTCAAGGGGCACAACGAGCGGCGCTTCTCGGTCAAGTTCGAGTCGCCCGGCCCGAAAATGCGCGAGATCGTCCTGTCGCTGCGGCACATCTGGGACTGCTGGCAGAACGGGACGAAGCTCGCGTTCAAGGGACAGTTCTATCGGTTCGATCTGATGACGCCGTTCTTCAATCCGGGCCCGATCGCGCATCCGAAGGTGCCGATCTACATCGCGGGCGTCAATCAGTACATGTGCCGGATCGCCGGCGAGGTCTGCGACGGCCTGCACGTGCATCCGTTCAACAGCCCGAAGTACCTGCGCGAGTACGTCCACCCGGCCGTGGAAGAAGGGTTGCGGGCCTCCGGCCGCAAGCGAACGGACTTCACGTATACGACCGCCAGCTTCGTCGTCGTGGGCGACACCGAGGAGGAGCTGGCGAAGAACCGTCGATCGGTCAAGCAGCAGATCGCCTTCTACGCCTCGACGCGGACCTACGAGCCGGTGCTCGCCGCCCATGGCTGGCAGGACCTCACACCGGCGCTCCACCGGAAATCCGTCGAGGGTGACTGGCCCGGCATGGCCGATCTGATCACCGACGAGATGCTCGACACCTTCGCGGTCACCGGAAGCTACGAGACGATCGGCGCCCAGCTCAAGGCGCGCTACGCCGGGCTGCTCGACAGCACGGCGCTCTATCAACCCTATCAGCCGGGGCTCGACGATCCCCGGCTCCCGCGCTTCATCAAGGAATTCAACGCATGATCGATCTCTGCGAGCTCGGTGAGCGCCCGCCCCTCGGCGAAGTCCCCACGCGCATGCATGCCTTCCTGGTCCGCCAGAATCGATTCGGGCAGCCCCGCGACGCCTGGCGGCGCGAGGTCATCCCGACGCCGACGCTCGGACCCGACGAGGTGCTGGTCTACGTCATGGCGTCCGGCATCAATTACAACAACGTCTGGGCCGCGCTCGGCACGCCGGTCGACGTGATCGCCGAGCGCCAGCGCGCGGGCGAGCCCGAAGACTTCCACGCTGGCGGCAGCGACTGCTCCGGCATCGTGTGGGCGATCGGACGGGACGTGAAGACCGTCAAGGTCGGCGACGACGTGATCGTGCACAGCGGATGGTGGCGGCCGGACGATCCCTGGGTACGCTCGGGCAAGGACCCGATGCTCGCCGAGAGCACGCGGATCTGGGGCTACCAGACCAACTACGGGAGCTTTTGCCAGTTCGCGCGCTGTCAGGCCCATCAGTGCGTCCCCAAGCCGAAGCGGCTCACCTGGGAAGAAGCCGGGTGCTTCCTGCTCTGCGCCTCGACCGCGTATCGGATGCTCATGGGGTGGCCGCCCCACCGCGTCGAGCCCGGCGATGTCGTGCTCGTGTGGGGCGCGGCGGGCGGGCTCGGCAGCATGGCGCTCGAGATCACGCGCGCCGTCGGCGGCCGCGCCGTCGCAGTCGTCTCGGACGACGCCAAGCGGAAGTTCTGTCAGGAGCACGGCGCGGCGGCGGTCATCAATCGCAACCAGTTCACGCACTGGGGTGCCATGCCCAACACTGCCGACACCAGGGCGTACGGCGAATGGGCCAAGGGCGCGCGTGCGTTCGGCAAGGCGATCTGGGACGGTCTCGGCGAGCGCGTGAGCCCCCGGATCGTCTTCGAGCACCCGGGGGAGTCGACGCTGCCGACGTCGGTCTTCGTCTGCTCGACCGGCGGCATGGTCGTCATCTGCGCCGGCACCACCGGCTACACCGCGACGATGGATCTGCGTTATCAGTGGATGCGCCAGAAGCGGTTCCAGGGCAGCCATCTCTCCAACGACTCGCAGGCCCTGGCCATCACCAAACTCGTCGCCGAAGGCAACGTCGATCCGTGTCTCAGCCACACCTATGCGTACGACGACATCCCCGAGTGCCATCAGCTGATGCTCGAGAACAAGCATCCGTACGGCAACATGGCCATCCTCGTGAATGCGCGTCAGCCAGGCCAGGGGACGACCCGGTGAGGTGGACGCGGTGATGCGGACCGTCACCGTCATCGGTCTGCTGCTGCTTGCCGTCGGCGTCATTCCGGCGGCCGCGCACCACGGCTGGAGCGGCTACGACGCGACCAAGGAGCTGACGCTCACCGGCACCATCACGGAGGCTGGGTACGAGCACCCGCACGGACACGTGCGGCTCGACGTGCCGGGAAAGATCTGGCTCGTCGTGCTGGCACCGCCGACGCGGATGGAAAGCCGCGGGCTCCCGGCCTCCAAGCTGCAGGTCGGCGCCAAGGCCACGGTCGTCGGCTATCCCCACCGGAGCAACGCCGAAGAGATGCGGGCCGAGCGCATCATGATCGACGGAGCGACGGTGGAGCTCCGTTGACCCAGGCGCTGGAGCTTCGTTGACGCAGGCGAGCGCTGGCTGGACCGGCTGGCTCGAGGCCACCGCGGCGGCGACGGCAATGCGGCAGTCGCTCTGGCTCTACCCGATCGTCGAGATCCTGCACATCATCGGCTTCGTGGTCCTCGTCGGCAGCGCGGCGATGTTCGACTTGAGGCTGCTCGGATTTTCGCGGCAGCTTCCGGTCACGGGCATGGAGCGCCACCTCCTGCCCTGGGCGCGCGCCAGCGTGCTCCTGATCGTGCCGACCGGTGGCCTGATGTTCGTCGCTCACGCGACCGAGTTCGCCGGAAATCCCGCCTTCAGGATGAAGCTTCTCTTCCTCGTGCTGGCGGCGCTCAACGCCTCGCTCTTTCACCTCCGGCCGTTCCGGCGGGTCGCCGGATGGGATCACGGGGCCCGCGCCCCGCTCGCGGCGCGCGTCGCGGCCGGGCTCTCGCTGACGCTGTGGACGGGCGTGATCGCCTGCGGACGGCTGCTGGCGTATTTCTAGAATGGGGGGCCACGACATGGCCCCCCATACCCCCCACTCGCGGGGACGTGACTGTCGCCGTCTGAAACTCTCCCTGTTCGACTGGCGGGCGAGATCCGCGTGCCGCCGCGGTCTCGCGTTCAGAAATATCCGGGCTCGCCCGGGAGCAGGACGCGGCGCGTGTCGCCCTCGATGAGCACGCGCGGGAGGATCGTCCGCACCTCGCGCCCGTGCACGCGCTCGAGCGCGGCCGTGACCGAGGGCGCGCCGTCGAAGAGCTCGAGGTTCTTCACCGTCGGATTACGGAGCGACAGCTGTCCCCGGAGGTTCGCGTCGATCGCCTCGCGTGGGCCGAGCCATCGCACCTCGGTGATCTCGCGCTCGTCGGCCACGGCCTCCTGCCCCTCCGGCATCGCGGCGGCGAAGAAGCGGGTGTCGAAGCGAAGCGGCTGGATCTCCGGCGTGATCCAGTGGGCGAAGTACACGAGCGCGTCGGTGGCGAGGGTGAGGCGCTCGGCGCGCAGCATGTCCCAGAAAGCGTGATGATCGGCCTGACACGCCTTGCGGTAGCCCGCGTAGCGTTCGCCGTCGAGGCGAACGGGCCGCCCGTCCGGCGCGTAGGCCAGCAGGATCCCGACCTCCTCGAACGTCTCGCGGATGACGCCCACCCAGTGGCCGAGCGCCGCCGACGGCGTCGAGGCTAGACCGAGCCGACGCGCGGCTTCCCTCGTGTCGACGCTCCGGCACCAGGCGGCGGCATCGTCGGGGCCGTCGCTGGCTTCGATCTTCCCGCCGGGAAACACGAAGTCCCCGGCGGCGAACTTGCTCGCGCCGTGCCGGCGAATCAACAGAACTTCGAACGCACCCGACGAGCGACTTCGGAGAAGGACGAGGGTGGCGGCCGGGACCGGCGTCACCGGCGCGGGTTTGACGGACACGAGGCAGTGTGCCACGATGACGCGGCCGCTGTCATGCACTTCGTGGAGGACAGATCGCTATGAGCGCCGAAGCGCGACTCAAGGAAAAGAACATCACGCTTCCGAAGCCGACCAGCCCGATGGCGAACTACGTCGGCGCCGTGCGGACCGGCAATCTTCTCTTCGTCTCGGGCCACGGTCCGGTTCGCGACGGCAAGGCGACGTCTCAGGGCAAGGTCGGCAAGGATCTCACGGTCGAGCAGGGCTATCAGGTTGCGCGCGAGGTCGGGCTCTCGCTGCTCGCCACGGTACGCGCGAACCTGGGCAGCCTCGACAAGGTCCGCCGCGTCGTCAAGGTGCTGGGCATGGTGAACTCGTCGGAGGGCTTCGGCGACCAGCCCAAGGTGATCAACGGCTTCTCCGACCTGATGGTCGAAGTGTTCGGCGAGGCTATCGGCAAGCACGCACGCTCGGCGGTGGGCATGGGCGGGCTACCCGTGAACATTCCAGTCGAGATCGAGATGGTCCTCGAGGTCGAGTGAGGCCATGGCTCTCCTGCTCGACCTCTGCATGATGCTGATCTCGCTGGTCTTCCTCGCGATCGTCGGTCTCGTCGCCGGCGTCGCGATCCCGGGACTGTTCATGGCCGCAGCCGCGCCGTGGCTCGACTGGATCCTGCCGCTCAAGAAGAAGTCGTAGCGGCCGGATCGATCAAGCGAGGCAGCGCCCTCAAGGCCTCCGCGATCCGCGGTCCGTGCCACGAGAAGGGCTTGCCGTCGACGAGATGAATCCGCCCGCCCCGCACCGCGGGCACGTCCACGTATCCTGCGAAATCGGCGAGGTGCGCGCGTCTGAATCGAAACGGCTCGTCGGGGAGCAGAATCACCGCCGGTCGCCGGGCCGCCATCTCGTCCAGGGTCACTGTCGGGTACCGTTCCGGCCGCTCGGCGAACACGTTTCGCGCCCCGCAGACCCTCAGCATGTCGTGGATGTACGTATCGCGGTTGATCGTCATATACGGCCCGCGCCAGATCGGGTAGAACACGGCGACCGGCGGCCGCCGGGCCGCCGCGCTGACGACGCGGTCGTAGAGCGGCTCGATCTGCCCGAGAATCTCGGCCGCGCGTGCCTCGGTGCTCGTCACCGCGCCCAGGTCCGCGATCAGCTGGATGCCCTCGGCCACTGTGCGTGGATACGTGACCCAGACCGGGATCGACCACGATCTGAGCGTCTCGACGTGGTCGCGCAGGTTCTCTTCGATGTTCGCGATGACCAGGTCGGGCTCGAGTCGCCGTATCTTCTCGAGATCGGGATTCTTCTCGCCGCCGATGCGGGTCTTGCCACTGACGATCGCGTGCGGCTCCACGCAATAGACGGTGATCCCGACCAGCGCGTCGGCGAGGCCCAGGGCGCAGAGAGTCTCGGTGATGCTCGGGACGAGCGAGACGATTCGCCGAGGGGGCCGAGCGAGGTCGACGGCCACACCGGAGGCGTCGGCCCGCACCACCATCACGCGATCCGCCGGCTCCGCAAGCGCTCGACGAGCGCGAGCGTCTCGCGAGTGCGCTCGGCGACCTCCCGATCCCACTTCATGACCTCGTCCAGCGGCGCCCGGTTGTCGATCGCGTCCTCGAGGCTGGTCACCGCCACGCTGAAGAGGTTCAGCACCCGCCGCGTCTCGTCACTCGGCATCGACGTGTCTCTCCCCTCCGACGGGCGCCCTCACGCGTCCACGTCGAGCGCCGGTGAGTCTTTCCACTGCGGCTCGCCCTCGGGCTTGAAGTTGCGCGTGTTCACGAAGTGCAAGCCGTGATGCAGGTTCATCTTGAACTTGCCGCCGCCGTAGCGGCCGCCGATCCAGCCCGTCGGGTCTTCCAGGAACGCGTCCATCTCGCCCGAGGGCAAGCGTATCAGCCATTTGAAGCGGATCGTTCCGGCCCAGGGCTCTTGAACCCCGATGGTCGCGGTGAAATCGGGCCACACGCGCGCGAACTCTTCGAGGATCTCCCGGCGGGTGGGGCGCGCGAGGCCGCGATTGATCAGGTTGCGCTTGAGATACGGCTCGATGAGGTCCCAGCACCACGAGGCAATCACTGCGGCGCGCAGTGTATCATGGCGTCGTGCGGATGACCCTTCGGCGCTGCGCGCTCTGGGCGCTGCTCGCGGCAAGGCTCGTCGGAGGCTGGGGCGTGGGCTGGGACATCCGCTGGCATCTCGTCATCGGTCGCGACTCGTTCTGGATCGCCCCGCACGTCATGACCTATGCATCGGTCGTCGTCGCGTGCGCGATCTCGTTCGGCATGCTCGTCATCGAGACGTGGCGCGCGCGCGGCACCGCGTCGCCGGGCACGGTCACGATCGCTGGGCTCCGCGGCACCCGCGGTTTTCACCTGACCTGGTGGGGCATGGCGATCGTCATCCTGGCGGCGCCGATCGACGACCTCTGGCATCGCCTCTTCGGGCTCGACGTGACCCTCTGGAGCCCGCCCCACCTGCTGGGCCTCGCGGGCTCCCAGGTCTCGAACCTCGGCGGTCTCCTGATCGCGCGCGAGGTGTACGACGCAGGGTGGCAGCGCTGGACGGCGCTCGCGGCGAGCGGAGTGTTCCTGCTCGGCACGTTCTACATCCTCGTGGACCAGTCGGTCCAGACCGCGTTCCATCGGGGCTCCGTCTTCTTCTTCACATTCCCGATCCTCGGCGCACTCGCCTTCACGTTCGCGCTCGTCCTGGCCGCGCGTCTCGCGCCGAGTCGTGGCATGCCGCTCGCCCTGGCGATCGGCGCCCTTGTCGTGCAGATCTCGATCCTGCTGATCGGGGACGTCGGCTTCGCGTTGCTCGAGCCGACCTCGACGATCGGGGAGGCGATCGCGGCCGATCCGACGTCCCCCGTCGCGGTGGCCCACGAGATGGCTCGCCGCAACGGGGTCGTGCCCGGGCGCTCGATGGTCCTGCGTTGGATTCCGTTGCTGCCGGCGGCGCTGATGACCGTTGCCGATCCGGTACGGCGCTGGCGGATCGCCGCGAGTCTGTTCGGTCTGGCTCTGGTGGTGACCTCCGCGGGTGTGCTCGGACGATTGCCGGCGCTGAGCCACGCGCTGCCCTCGGTGTCCGACGGCGTGCTCGCGCTGGTCCTGGGACTCGCGTGCGCGGTCGCGGCGGGATGGTGCGCCGTGAAGGTCGCTGATGCGTTTGCGCGGAGCGCGAGAGCCTGAGCGGGAAGCCCGAGATCCGTGAGCGCGTCTGGGCGCTCTTGACCGAGCGCGGCGTCGGCCGGTTTCCCCTGCCCCTGCACGACCGGATCCCGAACTTCGCCGGCGCCGAGGAGGCCGCACGACGCTTGATCGAGCTCCCGGAATGGCAAGCGGCGCGCCGCATCAAGTGCAATCCCGACGCTCCCCAGCGGGCCGTTCGCCTGGCGGCCCTGCGGCAAGGCAAGACGGTGGTGATGGCGGTGCCGCGGCTGCGGGCCGAGCGCTGCTTCCTGCGTCTGGATCCGCGGGCGCTCCAGGGAAAGCTCGCGCAGGCGGCGACGATCAAGGGCGCCGCCGCGCTCGGCGTGCCGGTATCGCCCGCGCAGATCGGTCGGATCGATCTCGTGGTGGCCGGCAGCGTCGCGGTCAACGAGAGCGGCGCGCGCCTCGGCAAGGGCGGAGGCTACAGCGACCTCGAGTTCGCGCTCGCACGCTCGCTCGGTCTCGTCGACGACGACACGCCGGTCGTCACCACGGTCCACGAGCTCCAGGTCCTCGCAGCAGCGATCCCGATGACGGCCCACGACGTCCCGCTCGACGTCGTCGTCACGCCCGAGCGCGTGATCCGCGTTCGGCGCCGGCACCGGAGGCCGGCCGCGATCATCTGGAAGGAGCTCTCCGCGGAGCAGCTCGCGCAGATGCCGGCGCTGGCCCGGCTCGCGCCGACGCGTGCGCGCCCGGCCCGGAGCCGCGGCTGACTCAGGCGCGCAGGGCTTCCGGCGCGCGCCAGGCCGCGAGGCGATCGAGCGGCCATCGTCGCCTTGCGCTCGTGCATCGAGTCGACGACACGCAGCTCGGTCAGTCCCGCGTGGGCCAGCTCGCGCGAGGCCAGCCGGCTCGGGATGACGCCGATCACTTCGCCCCCGTGGGCCAGCACCGTGTCGGCGAGTATGCCCATCATCCCGATCGCGCAGCCGCCGTACACCAAGCCGAGGCCTCTCGCGACCAGCTCGGCCCCGAGCCGCCGCGCCGCTTCGGCGTAGGCCGGGCGCGCCCCCTCCGCGGCGCCGCAAAAAACGCAAACCCGCTTCATAGCGAGGCGGCGAACTCGGCGGAGAGCGTTCCCTGATAGACCTCCTCGACCGGACCGTCCAGACGGAGCGACCAGTCCGGCCGCACCTCGATCGTGAGCTCGCCGCCGGGCATGCGGACCTTGACCCGGCCGTGAGCGCAGAGCCCGTTCTTGACGGCCGCGGACGCCGCGCCGCACGACGAGGTCCCGGACGCCAGGGTGTAGCCGGCGCCCCGCTCCCAGATGAGGATGTCCAGCTGATCGCGCGCCGAGGCCCGCGCGAATTGCACGTTGGTCCGGTTGGGAAACGCCGGATGGTTCTCGATCAGGGGACCGAGCCGCCGGCACTCGGCCTCGTCGAGCCGTTCGACGAAGGTGACGCAATGCGGGTTCCCGACCGACACCGCGGTGACGGACACGGTGGTCCCGTTTCCGAGCTGGAGCGGGACGCCGACAACGTCGCGGTCCGGACCGTTCATCGGGATCTCCGGGGCCCGGAAGGTCGCGCGCCCCATCTCGACCGTGACGAAGCCCATCCGCCCCGCCTCGACCCGGCACTGGCACTCCACGAGGCCGCCCTTCGTGTCGACCGTGAACGTCGGCTTCTTCGTGCGGCCGTGGTCCCAGAGGTACTTCGCGAAGATCCGGAGACCATTCCCCGATTTCTCCGCTTCGCTCCCGTCCGGGTTGAAGATGCGCAGCCCGAAATCGGCGCGCTGCGTGGGCACGAGCAGAAGAATGCCGTCCGAGCCCACGCCCCAGTTCCGGTCACAGATGCGGGCGATCGCCTTGATCGAGAGCGGCGCGCGGAGGTCCTTCTCGTCGATGACGATGTAGTCGTTGCCGAGCCCGTGGCCCTTCGCGAAGGGGATCATGGCCGCGGCAACTCGACGCGGCGACCGGTCGCCGCCGAGACGTAGCCCGCGTAGATCACCTCCACCACCTCGCGGGCCAGGAGCCCGCCCGAGAGCGGCTCGCGCCGTTCGCTGATCGCGCCGACAAAGTCTTCCAGCTCTTGCGGGTATCCGCGCATCCAGTCCTCTTCCGGGCTCGGAAACTGCCAGCCCGCCTTGGTCTCGACCTTCTCGGTGAGATACTCGTCGCCCCAGACGGCGGCGTCGGGAGCGTAGACCGTCAAGGTATTGTTCGGGTTGATGTTCGCCTGGATCACCGCGTTCGTCAGGTACGCGGTCACGACGTTGCGAACGCCGCCCAGCGTGATGTCGTTGGAATGAATCGTCGCCATCGTGCCGTCCTCGAACGTGAGCACGGCCACTGACCAGTCCTCGACGTCTTCGGCGCGGGTCGACATGTGCCGCTTGAGCGCGGCGACCGCCGGCAGCCGCGTGAGGTTCGCGACCTCCGCGAAGACCGCGCGTGTCCTGATCGGGCGACCGCGGCGCCGCAGACCCTCCCAGTGCTTGAGGTGGAGCACGGCGCCGATCGGGTGCGAGCCCATTCGCAAGAGGGCGCCGCCCCCCGCGCTCCTCCAGCGGCTCGCGTACGCCGCGTGGGAGCCCGAGTGGCTCTCCTCGGCGCGCAGCTCGAGAATCGCGCCCCCGCTCGCGGCGAGCAGCCGCCGGAGCTTCGCCACCGGCGGGGCGTACACGAAGTCCTCGGCGTAGCAGAGAATCACGCCCGCCTTGGCGACGGCCTCGAGCACGAGGTCGGCGTTCGCGAGCGCGGTGGCGAGCATCACGTCCCGGGGTTCGGTGGCCTCGCAGAAGGCGCCGGTCAGCGGCTTCTCGACGATGACGTGCTTGCCGGCCCGCGCCGCCGCGATCGCGATCTCGTGGTGGCTGTCCGTCGTCGCGCAGATGTCGACGACGTCCACGTCGGGCGACGCGACGAGCGTGCGGTAGTCGGTGAAGACGCGCGGGATGGAATGACGCCGGGCGAAGTCCTCGGCCTGGCCCCGCGTGCGGGAGCAAACGGCCGCCAGCTCGACGCGTGGGCCGAGAAGCGGCCGGTAATTCGTCGCGTGAAGCTCGGCCGCGAACCGCGCGCCGACGATGCCGATCCTGAGCGTGGTCACGCCAGGCGCGTCCTCAGCCAGTCGCGCACGCGCTCCCGCGGGCCGCGAACGTCGCACGGCAGGCGGTGGCGATACTTTCCGGCGAACCGGGCGAGCGCCGAGTCACGACGCGCGAGATCCGTCCGCTCGAGAGCGGGGTCGGCTTCGAAGCCCCGTGTGCGCGTCTTGCCGCCGTGGTGCCAGAACGGAGCGTGGACGATCAGGCACCTGCGGCCGTGCTCGACGACGGCCAGCGACAGATCGCGGTCGATGCCGTGATAGAAGCCGTAGCCCTCGTCCAGGCCACCGATCGAATCCAGGAGCCGGCGGGAGATACAGAGGCAGACCGCGTCGACGAAGGCCACGTCCTCCCAGGGCGCCTTGACGGTCGGCCTCGGGAGCAGGCTGTGGACCACCGTCCGTCCCACGAGCCGGCCGCTGGCTCGCAGCCGCTTGGCGCCGTAGAGGCCGGCCAGACCGGCGTCGGGCTCGGCCAGGGCGGCGAGAAGCCGTGAAAGCCACGCCGGCTCGACCATCTCGGTGTCGTTGTGCAGGAGGCAGACGAACTCGGTGTCGGTGAGCCGCCAGGCGCGATTGAGCGCCGCGATCACGTTGCCGTTGGTCTCATCGTGCGTCGCGGTCAGCGGGTACGGATACGGAAAGCGATCGAGGAACTCGCGGGTGCCGTCGCTGGAGCCGTTGTCCGCGACGACCAGACGAAAGGGCTCGGTGGTGGCGCGCAGGCTCTCGAGACAGGCCCGCGTGTGCGCGAGCCCATTGAACACGGCCATCACGAGGCTGACGCGTGGTGCTGCGCGCACAGCCTCGCTAGCGGCGGTCGACCGGGACGTACGTGGCGTGCGTCGGGCCCGTGTACTCCGCGCGCGGTCGGATCAGCCGGTTGTTGGCGTGCTGCTCCATGACGTGTGCTGCCCAGCCAGCGACCCGGCTCATCGCGAAGATCGGGGTGAACTGGTCGGTCGCGATGCCCATCGACGAGTAGGCCGCGCCGGAATAGAGGTCGACGTTCGGGAAGATGCGCTTCTGCTCACCGACGACCCGCACGACCGTGTCCAGGATCTGCACGGCGCTGGTGTCCCCCGCCTGCTTGCCGAGCTCTTCGGCCAGCCGGTGCAGGTGCTTGGCCCGCGGATCCTCGACGCGATAGACGCGGTGGCCGAAGCCCATGACGCGCCCGTGATCGGCGAGCGTCTTGCGGATCCAGGCGTCGGCGTTTGCGGGCGACTTGATCTTCTGGACCATCAGCATCACCTGCTCGTTGGCGCCGCCGTGGAGCGGCCCCTTGAGCGCGCCGATCGCCGAGACGATCGAGGAGTGGAGATCCGACATCGTCGCGGCCGTCACGCGGGCCGCGAAGGTCGAGGCGTTGAACTCGTGGTCGGCGTGGAGGATCAGCGCCACGTCGAACGTCTTGACCGCGAGCGGCGTGGCCTTCTTCCCGGTCAGCATATAGAGGAAGTTCGCCGCGAGATTCAGCTTCGGGTTCGGCGCGACGGGCGCCTTGCCTCGGCGGATCCGCTCCCAGGCGGCGACCAGGGTCGGCATCTGGGCGGTCAGTCGCAGCGCCTTGCGGGCCGTGGCGTCCTTGGAGTTGTCGGCGGCGTCGGGATCGTACGCCGACAGGGCCGAGACTCCCGTGCGCAGGACTTCCATCGGCGTGGTCTTCTTCGGCAGCGCCTTCAGGAGCGACACGATCCCCGGCGGGAGCTTGCGGTTGGCGGTGGCGCTGAGCGCCTTGGTGTGGGCGAGCAGCTCCTTCTTGCTCGGGAGCCCGCCGTGCCACAGGAGGAAGATCACTTCCTCGAAGGAAGAATGCTCGACGAGGTCATTGACGTCGTAGCCGCGATAGACGAGACGGCCTTCCTTCCCGTCGATGAAGCAGATGTCCGACGTCGATACGACGATGTCTTCGAGACCGCCTCGGCCTCCGGTACCCATGGTCTTCCCTCGCCAAAAGGTGTGATGAAACCGGTTTGCTTTTACCATACCCACGGCCATGCTTCAAGGCACCCCGGAGCGCGTGCGAGACTACTACGACGGCCATCCGATCAGCGAGGCCCACGTGCTCGCGGCCCTCGCCGGCCAGGGGCTCGACGGCTCCCTCACCGCGGACGACCTCTTCGAGTTCGACCAGGACCACTACGGTGGACTCGCCGCCGTCGACATCCTGGCGCGGCGGGCCGGCGTCGGCGCCGCGAGCCGCGTCCTCGACGTCTGCGCGGGGCTCGGCGGGCCCGCCCGCTTCCTGGCGAGCCGCCGCGGCTCGTCGGTCGTCGCGCTCGAGCTCCACCCGGGCCGTGTGGCGGGAGCCGCCAGGCTCAACCGGCTGGTCAAGCAGACCCGCG
Source organism: Candidatus Rokuibacteriota bacterium (assembly GCA_003220495.1). GTDB lineage: Bacteria > Methylomirabilota > Methylomirabilia > Rokubacteriales > CSP1-6 > AR31. Next base: position 49,805 of record QHSP01000019.1, read on the forward strand.
TGACGGTCGTCCGCGCGGACGCGACGACGCTCCCGTTTGGTGAAGGGGCCTTCGACGCCTGCCTGAGCCAGGAGGCATTGCTGCACATCGCCGACAAGCCGGCGGTCCTCGGCGAATGCCACCGCGTGCTCGGCCACGGAGGCCGTCTGGCCTTCACCGACTGGATCGCCTTTTCGAGTCTTGCCGATCGCGAGCGCCAGCGGCTCTGGGAGTGGATGGCGGCCACGACCCTGCAAACGCTCGAGGGCTACCGCAAGCTCCTGGGGCGCGCGGGCTTCGTGGCAATCGAGGCCGAGGATCTATCCGGCGAGTGGCGCGCGATCGTGCGCAAGCGGCTCGAGCTGCACCGGGCGCTTCGTCCGCGGCGAGAGATGCGATTCGGCCACCAGCATTACGTGGACTACGAGCAGCTTCACGCGTTCTTCGTGGGATTGATCGAAGCCGGCAAGCTGGGCGGCGGGCGCTTCACCGCCACGAGATCGTAGCTCGTGCGGCGGGCCTCAGCGGCGGAAGCGCTTGAGGAGGTCCTGAAGTCCGCCCTCGACCTTCTCCCGGTCGACCTGCCCGGCGAGCGAGGACGGATCGATACGAACGGACGGTGACGCGGCGTTGCCGGTGACCTTGGCCCGCACCTCACCTCGTCCGTGATCGACGCGCAGATCGAGGTTCATGCGTCCGGTCGCCAGACCGTAGTCCCCGACGACACCCACCTTCAACGCCTTGGCCGTGTACAGGAGATCCTTCGTGCTGAGGACGCCGTTGGTGATCTGGTAAGTCCCGGTGATCGACTCGAAGTCGACCGGCGACGACGTGAGCGCTTTCGGCACATCGGCGGCGAGCACCGACGACGCCGCGCCGGCCACGCTCGTGACCACGCCGATGAGCGCGATCGCCTGCGGGCCGACCACCTTGCCCGGACCGATCCGCAGCTGGCCGGAGCCGCCGAGGGTGTTCAGGAGATCCGACGTGTTCGTCGAGAGGGCGCCGCTGAGGTCGAGCGGGCCCGACACGGCGTACCCCTCGCAGAGGAAGTCCACGAGCACCTTCTCGGCCGGCATCGACTTGATGGCCAGGTCGCTCAGCTGCACGTGGGCGCCATGATCGAGTGTCAGGGTCAGGTTGGTGCTGATCGGACCGCCACTGACGGAGGTCGTCACGGGTCGGCTCTGGAACCGCGCGCCGTCCCACGAGGCACCGCTCACCTTCAGGAGACCCAGGGCGAGCGTCCGCTGCTTCGGCTCCGGACAGGCCTGATTCGATCGAGTCACCCTGACGCTCGCGAGCTCGACGTTGCCGGAGATCCGGGGTACGCCCAGCGTGCCGCCGAGCGAGAAGTCGCCCTTGATCGGACCCGCGATCGTGGGAGTCGGCCCGGCCGCAGCGGCCACCAGCTTCTCGACGTCCTTGCCCTCGATGCCGACCCTGGCGCGGACGGGCGCCTCGAGCAGGGTCTTGGCGCCGTTCACCGCGATGATCCCGTCGGCCAGCTTGACGGTGAGATCACCCGGCCTCACCGCGAAGGCGCCTTTGAAGGCGAGCTGCGAGCCTTGACCGGTCACGGTGACGTCCAGGTCCTCGACGCGATACGGAGTCTGCGAGGGCCCCTTCCCACGCGTCACGTACGTGATCAGCCCCTTGTCGATCTTCACCCGCGAGACGATCGCCGCGGCCGCGCCTCCCGTGGCGCCGCCACTCGATCGGCCTTGGCGCGACGCGGTCTTGGACTCTGCGGGCGGGGTGAGGCTGGCCACGTTCAGCCGCCCCTCGGCGTTCTGGATGAGCGCGATGCGTGGCCGCGCGAGGGTGATGTCGCCGAACTCGACGCGACCGGACAAGAGGGGGCGCAGCTTGAGATAGATCCGGCCCGTCTCGAGCGTCAGAAACGGCGTGGTGCCGAACTGCGGGTCCTCGGCGACCTCGAGCTTGTGGAGCTCGATCGACGGTAGCGGGAACAGGCCGACCGACAGCGACTCGAACTTCACGGGCCGCCCGACGGCCTGCGCCGCGCTGCTGGCGATCATCGCCTGGACACGCGGCGTGTCGATCAAGCGCGGCAGCGCGACCGCAGCCACGATCGCCAGCAACACGACGACGCCGACGAGGATGCCGGCCCACTTCACGGCGCGCTTCAACGCGCACCCCCCGGGGAGACTATGCGGTTTGGATTGCCGACAGCCGCCAGGGCTTCGGGCCGACCGGGCGCGTGAAGGTCCAGTACTCCTGGATATCCACAGGCGTGGTCGCCCCCTCCACGACGGCGCCGGTCGAGTCGTCGACCGTGTAGTCGACGAGTGACACGACGAAGTACACCGTCACCCAATCTTGACCGCTCTCCTGCCAGGCCTCGGTCATCTCGGCCCGTCCGATCTGGACGCGCTCGATCCGGTTCGTGCGCCGAGCGCCGCGAAGCTGATCACACTGCGCCTGCAGGCGGCCGAACTCCTGCGGCGTGAGCCGATCTTGCACCGCGCTCAGATCACGCCTGACGATACCGGCCTGGACCTCGACGAAAGTCCCCTTCGCCCAATCGGCGAACCCGACCGGATCGAAGGTCGCGTCCATTCCGCGGATGTGTTCGAGCCCGCGATCGAGATCCGACTCGCCGGGCGGAGCCTCCATCACGGCGCCACCGCCGCCGGTCGACCAGCCGCGCTCGGCAGAGCCGTATGCGCCGGCTCCGGCGTACGCGGGCTCGGGTCGCGCATCCGCACGACCGCGCAGCATCCTGAACACGAGGAAGATCGCCCCACCGATCAGCAAGAGCTCGAGGAGCCCCACGCCTCCACCGAAGCCGCCGCCCATGCCGCCGAACAGCATGGAGCCCAGAAGCCCGCCGAGCGCGAAGCCGGCGAGGCCGCCCATCAGGCCGCCGAAGATGCCCGGACGCGCCGACGGCTGTTGCATCGGCTGGGGCGAGGTTTGGGTGGGGCTCGTCGCTCTCGAGGGGCTCGACGGTGTCGTCGAGGGAGAGGCCGGCGACGAGTACGAGCGAGAGCCACGACTTCCGCCGCTCGTGGCGCGGGCCCACACCGACGCCGTGTCGAGCAGCAGCAGCGAGACCAGCGACAGCCCGAATATGAGCACAAAAGCTCTTGTTCGCATGTTCGCCTCCTACGTCATTCTAGCGCGGCCAGCCACCGGCCGCGGCCCGCTACGGAATGAGGAGCACCTTGCCCGTCGTCTTCCGTCCCTCCAGCGCCCGGTGCGCGTCGGCCGCGTCCTTCAGGGGGAACTCGAACTCGGTGCGGAGCTTGAGCTTGCCGTCGCGGATCCAACCCAGGAGCTCGTTCGAGCGCTCGAGCAGCTCCGCGCGCGTGGTGATGTGGTGGTTGAGGCTCGGGCGCGTCAGGAAGAGCGAGCCCTTGGCGTTGAGCGTCTGCGGATCGAAGGGCCCGATCGGGCCGCTCGACTGGCCGTAGAGCGCCATCATGCCGCGCGGCGCCAGGCAGTTGAACCCCTTGTCGAACGTGGTCTGACCGACCGAGTCGTAGACGACCTGCAGCCCCTTGCCGTCGGTGAGTCGCTTCACCTCGGCCTCGAAATCCTGCTTCGTGTAGAGAATGACGTCCGAGGCGCCAGCTTCGCGCGCCAGCTTCGCTTTGTCCTCGGTGGAGACCGTGCCGATGACACGCGCTCCCCGCATCTTCGCGATCTGGCACAGCAGCAACCCCACGCCGCCGGCCGCCGCGTGCACGAGGCACGTGTCGCCGCGCTTGAGCGGATAGGTCGAGCAGGCGAGATAGTGCGCGGTCAGCCCCTGCAGCATCGCCGCGGCGCCCTGGTGCGTGCTCAGTCCGGTCGGCAGGGTCACCAGACGCGCAGCCGGGACCACGGCGTACTGCGCGTAAGCGCCGGCAACACCCGTGTAAGCGACCTTGTCACCGACCTTCACCTCGCTCACGTTCGGACCGACCGCGGTGACCGTACCGCCGGCTTCCAGCCCGAGGGTCAGCGGCAGCGCGAGCTTGTATTGACCCGAGCGCTGGTACACGTCGATGTAGTTGATACCGGCGGCGTCCACCTTCACCGTGGCCTCGCCGGCCTTCGGGGTGGGATCCGCCACGTCTTCGTAGCGAAGGACTTCGGGACCGCCGGGCGCGTTGACTCGAATGGCTTTCATGAAGACCCTCCCGGGAATTCAACTCGATGCGGCGGGATTATAGCACCGGGTTCGGCGGCCGTCGGTCGAGGAGCCCGCGCAGCCAGTGGTACATCGCATAGGCCTCGAGGGCGAACGGAGGGAAACCGAGATAACCGAGCACGGGCATTTCGAAAACCTTGATCCCGCCGAGATACGGGACCGCGTAGGTCCAGCGGGTCGCCGCCCAGTAGTTCCAGAGCTCCCACAGCACGCCACAGACCACACCGCTGGCCAGGAGTCCGAACAACCGCGACGCGTCTCCAGACGCCAGGTCGGCCAGCCACGACGGCCGGCCTCGCCGATAGTTCAGGGGCTCGAGCATCAGGACCCAGCCGATCCAGACCAGCGGGACGAGCCAGGTCGAGACGACGACGAGCGGCACGACGACGCCGATCGCGCCGATGGCGACGAGGAAGCGGAGGGCGGCCGGCGGCGGTCGCCAGGCCCGCACGCGAGCCCGACGGAAGATCGTCGCTCGCAGGGTGGCGGCCGTGAGGAACATCGCCGGGAAGATCGTCGCGAAGGCCCAGTCGTAGCCGACTCGTCGCAGGAAGAGGTTCGGCTCGAGCCCGTGATAGCGCCACCAGAGGCCCTCGGCGTGGACACCGCCTCGCCAGAAGCGCGGCGAGTTGTAGAGCTCGAAGAGCCACCAGCAGGCGATGGACGTGAGCGCCACCAGGAGGCCTTCGACGCGGTCCGTCGTGAGATACGAGCGGCCTGTGAAGCGCGCCGTCACGGCGTCGATGAAGAGGACGTAGCCGGTCCACACGATCGGCGTGAACCAGCGGGCCACCGTCGGCTCACCCGAGAAGAGCAGCACCTCGGCGGCGCCGATGACGCCGAGCCCAGCCCATCCGTGGGCGCTCAACGCATCGACGCGAGGTCGATCGTGAAGCGGCTGACGTCTCGGCCATCCGGGGCGCGAACGACCAGAATCACGCGAGACTTCGGCGCGATCTCCTTGACCGGAAACCCATAGACGCAACGCGCGAGGTAGCTGCCGTCCTCCGTTCGAACCGCGGTGCGTTCGTTCTGCACGAAGCTCGGCTCGATCTCGCGGTCGCCCAGGAGGATCCGCGGGACGAAGAATCGCGCAAAGTCCTCACGGGGCCCGCGGAGGTTCGCCCAAATCACCAGCCGGTCCTGCTGCTCGCGCAGGAGCTTCTCGGGCTCGCGGTCCTTCATGCGCTCGTTCTTGAACGCCGCGTTGCGGGCCGCCAGGACGAGCCGGTGGAAGGGCGTGATCACCGTGAGGCTGTCCCCCGTCGGGTTCGCCACGCGCCACTCCGTATCGAAGGAGTCGCGGGTGATCGACTGGGCGCCCACGCGCAGCGCGTCGCTCCGCTGCTGGGGCTCCAGGCTGAACGACACGGCGCCGGCCGCCGACGGTCCGGCCAGGAGCAGAACCAGCACCGCGCGCGCGATCACTTGGTCTCGCCGACGATGACGAGGCTGAAGGCGCCCGGCGGGAAGTACTTCACGGCCACCCGCTGGATGTCGGCGGCGGTGACCTTGCCGATCCGCTCCTTGTAGCGATCGGCATAGTCGAGGCCGAGTCCTCGGTCCTCGACGGCCACCAGGAAGTCGGCGACCTTGCCCGACGTGTCGAGGCGGAGCGGAAAGCTCCCGATGAGGTACTGCTTGGCGAGCGCGAGCTCGCGATCGGCGACAGGCTCACGACCCATCCGTGCGAGCTCCTCGCGGATCATGGCGACAACCTTCGGCGCCTCGGCCGTCCGCGTCTGAGCGGAGACGGCGAAGGACGCGCCGTGGCGCCACGGCGCGACCCAGCTGAACACCGCATACGCGAGGCCGGATTCCTCCCGGACTCGCGTGTACAGGCGGGAGGCCGAGCCTCCCCCGAGCACGTAGGACGCGACGGCCATCGGGAAGTAGTCGGGGTCCGTCTGCACGATCGCCTGACGACCGAACATGATCGTGGTCTGCGTCAGCTCGCGCTTGACCGTCTCCTCGCGCGCCGTCGCCGGCGAGGTCGCCGCCGCGACGGTCGCGGGCGGATCGGCGGGGCGCGCCCACGATCCGAACCGCGCCATGATCTCGCGGCGCGCCTCGTCGACCGTGATCGCGCCCACCACGGCGATGATCGTGGTGTCGGGCCGCGCGCGCTCCCGGTAGAACTTGACGACGTCGTCGCGGGTGAGGCGCGCCACCGACTCGCGCGTCCCCTCGACCGGCCGGCCGTAGGGATGGCCGTCGAAGACGAGCCGTCCGAGGGCGCGAGCCGCGACGGTGCCCGGATCCTCCTCGGAGCGCTTGATGGCGGCCTGGATCTCCGACACCTTCCGGGCCACCTCGGCTTCAGGGAAGGTCGGCGTCAGGACGACCTCGGACACGAGGTCGAGCCCCAGCGCCAGATCCTTCTTCTGAGCCGTCATCGAGACCGTGATCGTATCGCGACCGGTTCCGGCTTCGACGCTGCCCCCCACGAACTCGATGGCCGAATCGAGCTCGGGCCCGGTACGCTTCGCGGTCCCCCGCGTGAGCACCGCTCCCGTCAGGTTGGCCAACCCCGCGCGATCAGCCGGATCGTACACGGCCCCCGCCCGCGTCAGGACACGTACGGCCACGATCGGCACCGCCGGCCGCTCGGCCACCAGCACGACGATCCCGTTCGCCAGGACCTCCCGATGGGCGAGCGGCGCGGCCCCGGCGGGCCCGCGCGCCACGACGCTCGCCAGGGCCACGGCGCACGCCAGGGCCAGCGCGCTGCGCGCGCGGCCGCGTCGCGCGGCTCGGAGCTCGACCCGGGTGCGCATCACGATTTCGGCACGAGCACGCCCACGCTCTTCCTCTCCGGCACGAACCAGGTGCGCGCCACTCTCGTGAGGTCGGCGGCGGTGACCGCGCGAATCTTCGCCAGGAACGAGTCCTTGAGCGCGAAGCCGCCGATCAGCTCGAAGCGAGCCAGCAGCGAGGCACGCTGGTGGATCGAATCGTCCTGATAGACGAAGGCAGCCTCGAGCTGATTCTTCGCGCGCGCCAGCTCCTCGTCGGTGACGGGCTCGGTCTTGAGTCGCTCCATGTGGGCGCTGAGCTCGGTCTCGAGCTTCTCGGGTGTCTGGCCCGGCATCGGTGTCGCCCAGAACCAGAAGAGGTTGGGATCGATCGAAAAGTAGGAGTTGTCACCGCCGGCCTCGAGCGCCAGCTGACGCTGATAGACGAGATCGCGATAGAGCCGCGACGCGCGCCCGCCCGCGAGAATGGTCGAGAGCACCTCGAGCGCGGCCGCGTCGTCGGACCGGTGGTTCGGCACGTGCCAGGCCATGTACACGATCGGAAGCTCGGCTTGCTTCTTGACGACCACGCGCCGCTCGCCGTTCTGCGCCGGCTCGACCGCGAGCATCGGCGGCGTCGCCTTGCCGCGCGGGATCCGTCCGAAGCGCTTCTTGATCTTCTCGAGCGCGTCGGCGGCCCGGAACGCCCCGACCGCCACGACGATCGCGTTGTTCGGGACGTAGTACGTCTTGTAGAAAGCGCGAATCTCGTCCGGCGTGACGCGCTTGATGTCGTCCATCCAGCCGATGATGGGCGCCCCGTACGGGTGCGCCTTGAACGCGATGGAGCTGACCTCCTCGCCGAGGAAGCCGCCCGGGTCGTCCTCGGTGCGCGTGCGCCGCTCCTCGATGACGACCTCCCGCTCCGAGGTGATCTCCTTGGGATCGAGGAGCAGGTTCTGCATGCGATCCGCCTCGAGATCGATCAACAGATCGAGCTTGTCAGCCGCGATGTCCACGTAATACGAGGTGACGTCCTGCGACGTGAACGCGTTGTCCTGGCCGCCATTCTCTTCGACCAGACGCGCGAACTGCTTGGGGCCATGGCTCGGCGTGCCCTTGAACATCAGGTGCTCGAGGAAATGGGCGATGCCGGTCGAGCCGCGATGCTCGTTACGCGAGCCGACGCGGTACCACACCTGGAAGGACACGATGGGGCTGCGCGGGTCCTCGAGCAAGAGGACGCGCAGGCCGTTGTCGAGCGTCGCGGCGACGACGCGATCGGCGGCGCGCGCCGACGACGGAACGAGGAGCGAGACGAGCAGCAGAAGGACAATCGCGATGCGCACCGCCCGATTATACCGCCCACCGCGTGTACGGCCGGTGTATCATCCTGCCTGATGCGCGCGCTCGTGTTCTTCCTGCTGATCGCGATCCCGCACACGGCGTTCGCGCAGCAGCCGTGCTCCGAACCGCTGACCTCGCTGTTCGAACGGGTCTCCCCGAGCGTCGTGTCGATCCAGGTCACCAAGATCAACAAGGCCAAGCCCCAGCGGAGATTCGAGACCGTGGTCGGCTCGGGCCTGCTCATCGAGCGCGACGGTCAGGTGCTGACCAACGCCCACGTCGTCGACGGCGCTGCCTCGCTCTCGGTCACGCTCGACTCGGGCGCGCGCACGCCGGCGCGGGTGCTCGGCATGGACACGGTGACCGATCTGGCGCTCTTGCGGATCGAGACGCCGTCACCCCTGCCCGTGGCGCGGCTGGGTGACTCCTCGGCGCTGCGGGTCGGCGACGAGGTCGTCGCGATCGGCAATCCGATGGGCCTCGAGCAGACGATGACCCGGGGCATCGTGAGCGGCCTCAACCGGATCCTGCCCGGCCTGGCCGAGCAGCCGATGATCCAGACCGACGCGCCGATCAACCCCGGCAATTCGGGCGGCCCACTCGTCGATCGCTGTGGCGCCGTGGTGGGCATCAACACGTTCATCTCGGAGGAAGCGAACTCGATCGGCTTCGCGTTGCCGATCAACGCCGGCAAGGCGATCCTGCGCGACCTTCGCGAGACGGGCCGCGTCATCCGCCCGTGGCTCGGCCTTCAGGGCCGCGAGATCGACTCCCAGGTCTCGTCGATCCTCCGCCTATCGTTGTCGCCGGGCTACCTCGTCGAAGTCGTGTACGAAGGAAGCCCGGCCGAGAAGGCCGGCGTGCGCGGTGGCAGCCTCTCGGTGGTCGTGCAGGGCGAGGAGTACCTGCTCGGCGGCGACATCCTGACCTCGATCGAGAACACGTCGGTCCGGACGCACCAGGACTATCTGGCGAAGGTGAAGACGCTCAAGCCCGGCCAGCGGACGCGCATCACGATTCTGCGCGACGGTCAGCGGCGCGAGATCTCGCTCACGGTTGGCGAGCGCCCCCGCCTCCCGGCCGACCTGGTCGACTAGGAACTTTCCTCGGTCAGAAGGCGGCGCGCGGTCTCGAAGATCCCCCGGAGCATCGGCCGCGTCAGCTTTCCGGTGAACGTGTTCTGCTGGCTCGGATGGTAGGTGGCGATCAAGGTCATCCCGTCGTCGAAGCGGGTCACCGCGCCGTGACCGAATTTTGGTGCCGGCCGCACCCGGGGAGCGCCGAGCGCGAGTCGACCCCTCAGGTACGCCTGCCAGCCGATGCGCCCGAGCCCGACCACGACCCGCACGCGGGTCAACAGCCGGAGCTCGGCCAACAGATACGGCTCGCAACGGCCGATCTCGCCGAGCGTCGGCTTGTTGAAGGGCGGCGCGCATCGGACCGCGGCGGTGACATACGCGTCGAGAAGACTCAGACCGTCGCCTCGGTGCTCCGACGTCGGGCGGTCGGCGAAGCCTGCGTGGTGGAGCGCGTCGAAGAGCCAGTCGCCGCTGCGGTCTCCGGTGAACATCCGTCCCGTGCGGTTGCCGCCGTGGGCCGCCGGCGCCAGCCCCACCAGCAACAGCCGGGCGCGCGGGTCACCGAAGCCCGGCAGCGGACGCGCCCAGTAACGCTGGCCGAGATATCGCCGCGGCGGAGCCGCCGCGACCGCCTCGCGATGCTTCACGAGCCGAGGACACCGGCGGCACACGACGATGCGAGCATTCAGCTGTGGGATCGAGCGAGGATTTTGCAATCCGACGAGATTGTGACACGGTGAAGGCAATGTCGTCATCCGCCGAGCGCGCCCCCGCGATCCGGGTTCCCGCGATCGTCGTCCACGGGGGCGCCGGCGCGGATCCGTCCCAGGCGCCGGAGTTCCGCCAGGGCGTGCGCGCGGCCGTGCTGGCCGGCTGGCGGGTGCTCGCGGCCGGCGGCGGGGCCCTCGACGCGGTCGAGGGCGCCGTGCGCGCGCTCGAGGACGATCCGCGCTTCAACGCGGGCCGCGGCTCCGTCCTCACGCGCGACGGCACGATCGAGACGGACGCCTCGATCATGGAGGGCGACCGTCTGCAGTGCGGCGCCGTCGCGGCTCTCCCCGGCATCGTCGCGAACCCGGTCGCCGTTGCGCGGAAGGTCCTCGAGTCGCGACAGCACGTCCTGCTGGTGGCGCACGGCGCCCTCGCGTTCGCCCGCTCCGTCGGGATCCCGGAGTGCGACCCAGCATCGCTCGTCACCGACCGCCAGCGAAAGCGCCACGCCGAGCTCGCGCGAACGCCCACCTCGCCCGGTGGCGGCACGGTGGGCGCGGTCGCCCTCGATCGCAGCGGGACGATCGCCGCCGCGACGTCGACCGGCGGCACTCCCGGCAAGCTCCCGGGGCGCGTCGGCGACAGCGCGCTGATCGGCTGCGGCACCTACGCCGACAGCTCGCTCGGCGGCGTGTCGTGCACCGGCGACGGCGAGGCGATCATCCGGGTCGTCCTCGGCCACCGCGCCCTCCGGTATCTCAAGGACGCCGACGACCCGGACTACGCGGCGAAAGTCGCCGTCGACCTGCTCGTCGAGGAGGGCGTCGGCCAGGGCGGGCTCATCCTGATCGACTGGCGCGGCCGGCCGGGATACGCGACCTCCACGCGGCTGATGCCCGTCGCGATCATGTCCCCGGCCCTCGACGAGCCGCGGGTGCCCTTCTGAGACCGATGCTCGAAGCGGCGGACATCGCGGCCGCACGCAAACGGCTCGAGGGCGCGATCTATCAGACGCCCTGCCCCTACTCCCAGACGCTCTCGGAGCTGAGCGGCGCTCGCTGCTTCGTCAAGCTCGAGAACCTCCAGATGACCGGCTCGTTCAAGGAGCGTGGCGCTGCCAACCTGCTGCTCCAGCTCGACCCCGCCGAGGTGTCGCGCGGCGTCGCCGCGGCGAGCGCCGGCAACCACGGCCTCGCCGTCGCCTTCCACGCCGCGCGCCTGGGAATCCGCGCCGTGATCGTCATGCCCGAGTGGGCGCCGCTGATCAAGGTGACGTCGTCGCGGCGGCACGGCGCCGAGGTGATCCTCTCCGGCGCCAACTACGACGAGGCGTACGGTCGAGCCCGTCAGGTCGCGACCGAGCGAGGCCTCGCCTTCGTCCACCCCTTCGACGACGACCGGGTCGTCGCCGGCCAGGGCACCCTCGGGCTCGAGCTCCTCGAGCAATGCGCCGACATGGACGCGGTCGTGGTCCCGGTCGGCGGCGGCGGCCTCGTCGGCGGCGTGGCGCTCGCGATCAAGGCCGCGCGCCCCGAGGTGCGCGTGATCGGCGTCCAGGCCGAGGCGCTCGACGCCATGCGGCAGGCGCTCGCGACGGGCACGCGGACGACCTTGCCGCCCGCGTCGACGATCGCCGACGGCATCGCGGTCCGCCAGGTCGGCGAGATCACCCTGGCGCTGGCCCGGCACTACGTCGACGACGTGGTCACGGTGACGGAAGAGGAGCTGTCGAACGCGATCCTGCTCCTGCTCGAGATCGAGAAGACCGTCGTCGAGGGCGCCGGAGCTGCCCCGCTCGCCGCCCTCCTGAACCGGCCGCTCGGGCTCGCGGGTCGCAACGTCGTGCTCGTGCTCTCGGGCGGGAACATCGACGTCACGATGATCTCGCGAATCATCGACCGGGGTCTGGTGAAGGATTCGCGCCTCGTCCGGCTGAGCGTCATCCTGCGCGATCAGCCGGGAGCGCTCGCGCGGCTGGCGGCGCTCGTCGGTGACGCGCGTGCGAACATCCTGCACATCGAGCACGAACGCGCGTTTTCCCGGGCCGCGATCGGCGAGAGCCGGGTCGAGCTGACGCTCGAGACCTCAGGGCGCGAGCAGATCGACATCGTGAAGCAGCGCCTGATCGAGTCGGGATATCGCGTCGAAGAACGCCGCGCCTGACGTCAGGCGCCCGGCGTCGTCGCGGTCTTGCCGAGCGAGTCCGCGATGATCGCCCGCGCGCGCTGGGCGAGGGCGCTGGCGGCCTGTCGCGGCTCGAGCGCGGAATCGGGCTCGAGCGGCGGATGATAGGTGATCGAGATCCGCCCACGCCGCGGCAAGACTTGCCCGGGCGGCCACGCCTCGTGCCCGCCGGCGATCGTGACCGGCAGAACGGGCACGCGCAAGGTCGCGGCCAGCCGAAACGCGCCGAGCTTGAAGCGCTCGACCCTGCCCGTCACGGTGCGCTCGCCTTCGGGAAAGATCATCAGGACGTGGCCGGCGGTGAGGAGCCGAACGGCCTCGCGCATGGACGACGGATCGGCCGAATCGACCCGCACGGGAAACGCCCGGAGTCTCCGGATCATCCAGCTGAAGACCGGAATCTCGAACAGCTGGCTCCACGCCATGTAGTAGACGCGTCGTCGAACCGGAATCGTGACCAGCGCCGGGTCGGCGTACGTCTGGTGGTTCGGGGTCACGATCAGGGGTCCGCTGGTGGGAATGTTCTCCACGCCCGACAGCTCGAGACCGAAGTAGACGCGGCAGAGGCGGTGGAATCCGGGGCGCACGAGGTCGAGGAGCGGCGTCCGCACGGGTTCTTAGACTACACAAAAAAGCGGGGCCGGATTGCTCCGGCCCCGCCGGGGTGGTCGACGTCAGCTAGTCGTCGTCGGCCGTCTCGAGCTCGTCCTCGTTCGGTACGAACTGGCGCCCGAGGCGCTCGAGCCGGTCCTGGCACCGAACGCACGTCGTGACTTCAGGCAGCGCCTGAAGCCTCGCGGGCGAGATGGGTTCTTCGCATTCGACACAGGTCCCGTAGTCTCCGCTCTTCAGGCGCTCGAGTGCCGCGGTCAGCCGGTTGACCCGGCCCACCAGGAGCTCGCGCGTGGCGAATCCGATCTCGCGCCGCTCGTTCTCCTGGATCTCGTCGACCTCGTCGGCGTACGGTGAGTTGTCGCCGATCGCGCCCGCTAACTCCTCGACCGCAACCGCCCCGCCGATCATGCGGAGCCGACCCACGGCCGTTCTAAGGTCCTCTTCCAAGCGCTCCCGAATCGTTTCCATGGTGTGGGCCTCCCTGGCACCCTGACCCGTCTAACTGGGCCAGACACGGGTGCAACCCCTATGCCTGAGATGAGACGGGAGCGCCTAGGGATTGATTCACCAATGATCATGGGGCCTTGAGCTCAAGGACGACTCGGCACCCCGGGCGCATTGCCCCTTTGCCCTGTCATTTTTGTCGGCAAGATGGGCACATTTTGCCCACCACATCGGGCGTACGGTCCGACTTCCGGAAATTACCGCCGGTAAAAGCAAATCGGGCCCCGCCCCGGCCGACTGCGACCCCGGGCGAGGCCCGCTATGTAAGACCCGAGAAGTGAGATCTTCGCTTCGCCGCTTACGCGCGCGAGCGCGATGCCTCGATAGCCCCTTCCTCCCAGATGCTGTGCTTGCGCGTCTCAGGCATCACGAAGATGGCGATCAGGAACATGACCGCCGGCACCACGATGGGGTAGGCGAGCGCCCAACCCAGGCTCCCGGTGTTGAGGTAGGCCGCGGTCGTGACGATCGGCACCAGACCGCCGCCCCAGCCGTTGCCGATGTGATACGGCACCGACACCGACGTGTAGCGGATACGGCTCGGGAAGAACTCGGCCAAGAACGCCCCGATCGGCCCGTAGGTCATGCCCACATAGTTGACCAGGATCACGACGATGAGAATCGACATCCCGTAGTTGACGTCCTTGGGATCAGCGTAGTTGCCCAGAGCCGTATAGAGCGGGTAGTACGTGAGCGAAGCCAGGGCCATCCCGCCCAGGATGATGGGCTTGCGGCCGATCTTGTCGGAGAGCCAGCCCCAGAAGATCAAGGTGGGCGTCGCGATCAACAGCGCGATGCCGACGATATAACTCGAGGTCAGCACATCGAGCTTCTTGACCGTCTGCAGAAAGTAGAGTGCCCAGAACTGCCCGCTGTACCAGACGCAGCCCTGCCCGAGCACGACCACGCTGGCGATCGCCACGTATTTGAAGTTGTTGCTGAGAAACGCCTCGCGCCATGGATTGGTGGTGGTGCGCCCTCTCGCCTTCATGTCCTGGAAGATCGGGGTTTCACCGAGTGAGAGCCGGATCCAGATCGCGATGGCGACCAGGAGGAGCGAGATGATGAATGGAAGTCGCCAGCCCCAGTCGTTGAACGCCTCGACGCCCAGATACTTCCGGATCCCGACGATCGTCGCCAGCGACACGACGATGCCGAGGGTGGGCGACGTCTGCAGCCAGCCGGTGTAGTATCCGCGGTGCTCGTCCTCGATGTGCTCGGCGACGTACGTGATGGCCCCTCCGTACTCGCCGCCCAGGCAGAGGCCCTGGATGAGTCGCAGCGCGAACAGAATGAACGCCGCGGCGAGACCGATCGCCTGGTAGGTCGGGACGAAGCCGATGAGTGCCGTGGCGATTCCCATACCGCTCAGGGTGACGATGAAGGTGTACTTCCGGCCGACCTTGTCACCAAGCCAGCCGAAGACGAACGCCCCCAGCGGCCGGATCAGGAAGCCGACGGAGAAGATCGCGACCGTGCTGAGGAAGGCCGCCACCGGGTGGCCCTTCTCGAAGAACTTCACTGCCAGGATGGAAGCGAGGCTGCCGAAGATGTAGAAGTCGTACCATTCGATGATATTGCCGACGGATGCGGCAATGACGACGCGGCGGAGCTCGTTGAGAGGAACTTTAGTCGCCCGCATAGGCCTCCTTTTGGGTCGATCGGTTCGATCCGCTATCCGGCGGAGCTATCATACCGAAAGTGCCCGCCACGTAAGCCATTTGCTTCGCTGAACGCCACTACCCCTCCTGCTCCTCGTATTTCGACTTGAGCTGAGCCACGACCGTCGGATCCGCCAGGGTCGTGGTGTCGCCGAGGGCCCGGCCTTCGGCGATGTCCCGCAGGAGGCGGCGCATGATCTTGCCGCTACGCGTCTTCGGTAGCTCGGCCGAGAAGATCACGTCGTCCGGACGAGCCAGCGAGCCGATCTTCTTCGCGACGTGGGCCTTGAGCTCGTCCATCAGCTGGGGCGAGCCCTCGACTCCGCTCTTCACGGTGACGAACGCGGCGATCGCCTGTCCCTTGATGTCGTGCGTCTTGCCGATGACCGCGGCCTCGGCGACCGACTTGTGGTCGACCAGGGCCGACTCCACCTCCATGGTGGAGACGCGGTGACCGGAGACGTTCATGACGTCGTCGACGCGGCCGAGAAGCCAGAAGTAGCCCTCCTCGTCGCGCTTGGCGCCGTCGCCGGTGAAGTAGATGTTGTCGTACTTTGACCAGTATTGCTTCACAAAGCGGTCGGGGTCGCCCCAGATGCCGCGCAGCATCCCGGGCCAGGGCTTGCGGAGCACGAGATAGCCCGCCTTCGTGGGGTTGCCCTTCTCGTCGAACACCTCGGCGTCGATGCCCGGGAACGCCAGGGTCGCAGAACCCGGCTTGAGGACCGTGAGAGCCGGGAGCGGCGAGATGAGGATGTGGCCCGTCTCGGTCTGCCACCACGTGTCCACGACGGGGCAGCGGCCGCCACCGATGACCTTCCAGTACCAGACCCACGCCTCGGGGTTGATCGGCTCACCGACGGAGCCGAGCAGGCGCAGGCTCGAGAGGTCGCAGCGCTTGGGGTACTCCTCTCCCCACTTCATGAATGTCCGGATCGCAGTGGGCGCCGTGTAGCAGATCGTGACGCCGTACTTCTCGACGATCCGCCAGAACCGATCCTTGTCGGGATAGTCCGGCGTGCCCTCGTACATCACCGTGGTGGCGCCGTTGGCCAGGGGGCCGTAGACGATGTACGAATGGCCGGTCACCCAGCCGATGTCGGCGGTGCACCAGTAGACGTCCTCGTCGTGCAGATCGAAGATCCACTTGTGAGTCGCCGAGACGCCGGTCAGATAGCCGGCGGTCGTGTGGATGATGCCCTTGGGCTTGCCCGTGGACCCCGATGTGTAGAGCAGATAGAGAAGGTCCTCGGAGTCCATGGGCTCGGCCGGGCAGCGCGCCGCGGCGCCCTTGACGAAGTCGTCCCACCAGATGTCGCGGCCGCTCTGCATCTCGACCGGCTGGCCCGTTCGCTTGAGCACGATGACGGTCTTGACGCCCGGTGCGCCCCCTAGCGCTTCGTCCGTGTTCTTCTTGAGCGGCACCGTCGCGCCCCGGCGGTAGCCGCCGTCGGCCGTGATCACCAGGGTCGACTCGGCGTCGTGGATCCGCTCGCGCACGGCCTCGGGCGAGAAGCCGCCGAAGATCACGCTGTGGGCCGCCCCGATCCGGGCGCACGCCAGCATCGCGATCGGAAGCTCGGGCACCATCGGCATGTAGATCGTCACCCGGTCGCCCTTGCGGACGCCGTGACGTTTCAGCGCGGAGGCGAACAGGCTGACCTCGCGATAGAGGTCCCAGTAGGTGAGGACCCGCGAATCGCCCGGCTCGCCTTCCCAGATCAGCGCGGCCTTGGTCTTGCGCGGCCCTTCCGCGTGCCGGTCCAGGCAGTTGTAGGCCACGTTCAGCTTGCCGCCGACGAACCACTTGGCGTACGGCGGCTTCCACTCGAGCGCCTTCTTCCAGGGCGTGAACCAGTGCAGCTCGCGCGCGCGCTGCTCCCAGAACTTCACCGGGTTCCGCGAGGCCTCGGCATAGATCGTCTTGCGATTCATGACGGCGTTCTTCACGAACGCCTTGGGCGGGGGAAACTTACGCTTTTCCCTGAGGAGCGCTTCGATCGGAAGATCCGCTTTCACCTTCGACTGAGCCATAGCTCGCCTCGTGTGGTGGTTTGCGAGTAAATCGGCACTTGTTCCGGCGGTCGCGGGGTTATCGGGAGCTCCCCACGGTCGCGGCGCGCGACTTGCGCCGGGCGACGCCGGTCTTGATGGCCGCCTCCGAGACGGCCGCCGCGACGGCCGGCACGACCCGGCTGTCGAACATCGAGGGCGTGATGTACTCCTCGCCCAGCTCTTCTTTGGTCACGATCTCCGCCAGCGCCTGCGCCGCGGCGAGCTTCATCTCGTCGTTCACGCGCCGGGCGCGCACATCGAGCATGCCGCGGAAGAACCCGGGGAAGCAGCAAGAGTTGTTGATTTGGTTCGGATAGTCCGAGCGACCAGTGGCCATCACCCGGACGTACGGGCCGGCCTCCTCGGGCAAGATCTCCGGGACCGGATTGGCCATCGCGAAGACGATCGGGTCGCGGCCCATGGCCTTGATGTCCTTCAGCGAGACCACGCCGGGCCCTGAGAGCCCGATGAACACGTCGGCGCCCTTGAGGGCATCCGCGGCGGTGCCCTTCAGACGCTTCTCGTTGGTGTGCTTGGCGAACCACTCCTTCATCGCGTTCATGTTGTCCGTGCGGCCGCGATAGAGCGCGCCCGCCCGGTCGCAGGCGATGATGTGCTTGGCGCCGGCCTTCATGAGGAGCTTCGCCGTGGCGATCCCGGACGCGCCCGCCCCGATGAACACGATCCGCGCGTCCGAGAGCCGCTTCTTGACGATCTTCAGCGCGTTGAGCATGGCGGCCAGAACGACCACGGCCGTTCCGTGCTGGTCGTCGTGGAAGACCGGGATCTCGAGATCCCGCTGCAGGCGCGTCTCGATGTCGAAGCAGCGCGGCGCGGAAATATCCTCGAGGTTGATGCCGCCGAAGATCGGGGAGATCGCCTTGACGATCGAGACGATCTCGTCGACGTCCTTGGTCGCCAGACAGATCGGGAACGCGTCCACGCCGGCGAATTCCTTGAAGATGAGCGCCTTGCCTTCCATCACCGGCGCCGCGCCGGCCGGGCCGATGTCGCCGAGCCCCAGCACGGCGGTCCCGTCGGTGACCACCGCGACGCAGTTCTGCTTGATCGTGAGCGCGTAGGCCTTCTGCGGATCGTGATGGATGGCCATGCACACGCGGGCGACGCCCGGGGTGTACGCCATCGAGAGGTCGTCGCGCGTCTTCACCGACATCTTGCCCCTCACCTCGATCTTGCCGCCGAGGTGCATCAGGAAGGTCCGGTCGGAGACGTTCACGACCTTCACGGCGCGAACGCCGCGGATCTTGTCGACGATCTGCTGGCCGTGCGGCTCGTCTCGCGCCTTGAAGGTGAGGTCGCGGGTAATCGTCGTCTTGGCGACCTGGACCAGGTCGATCGCGCCGATATCGCCACCGGCCTTGCCGATGGCCGAGGTGACCTGCCCGAGCATCCCGGGCTTGTTGGTGATCTCCAGCCGGACGGTGAGGCTGTAGCTCGCACTGGGCAACTGCATGTGGATCCTCCCCTGATTGTGATCGGCGCTCGCCCCGGCCGGCGCAACCCGGCCCGGAACACTGCGGCGGCGGGCACTCCCCCGCTGGAGCGCGTGTATCTTACCTCTCTTGTGGACGATTTCGCGAGGAGGTGCGCGCCGCAGGCTGTCGCGGGGCTGGGGCCCCGTCAGCCGAGGCGCGCCTGCAAATCGAACCGTGCGCGCCGCAGGCTGTCGCGGGGCTGGGGCCCCATCAGCCGAGGCGCGCCTGCAAATCGAACCGTGCGCGCCGGGGCCCGCCGGCCGAGACGTGCCCGAAAAGTGTAGTACGCTGCATCGGGAGGCGGCGCTCATGATCGACGTCAAGACGGCTGATCGGGAACTGCAGCTCTACATCCGCCCGCAGACGTTCCCCGTGGCGATCCGGATGCTGCGACCGGGCGAGGAAATCCCCGAGAAAGCCCGGCGGCCGGCGCGCGACTTCAAGAAGCTCAGCATGAACTGCCAGGTCATCGACATGGCCCGGCGCTACGGCTGGATGATCGCCCTCACGCGCGAGGACCACATCTGCTCGCTCGGCATCGCGGCGCTCGGCTTCGAGAAACCGACCCACCTGCACAGCTCCGGAACGCTCTGCGAGGGCATGTACACCGAGACGAAGTCGGCGGGCCAGCGCTCCGAGGCCGCGGTCGACAAATTCGCCCCGGGAGAGTATTCGACTCTGCTGGTGGCGCCGCTCGACCGCACCACGTTCGAGCCGCACCTGGTGTGCATCTACGCCAACCCCGCGCAGGTCATGCGCCTGACGCAGGCCGCGCTCTGGAAGCGGGGCGGCAAGCTGACGTCCTCGTTCGGGGGCCGCATCGATTGCTCCGAGATCATCGTGACGACGATGCGGACCGATCAGCCGCAGGTGATCCTGCCGTGCTCGGGCGACCGGATATTCGGCCAGACGCAGGACCACGAGATGGCCTTCACGATTCCGTGGACCCAGATGGAAGAGGTCATCGAGGGCCTCAAGGGCACTCACGACGGCGGGATCCGCTACCCGATCACGCAGTTCCTCGAGTACGAGGCCAAGCTGCCGCCCAAGTACATGGAGGCGAGCCGCATCTGGGAGGTCGAGCACGGCCGAGCGCAATTCACGAATCGTGAGCGGGTGGTCGCGGCCTACCGCCGGTCGTTCGCCGACCGCGTGCCGGTCTATCCGATCGTCGCCTCGTTCGCCGGCACCCTCGACGGCCTGTCGATCGAGGAGTACTGCACGAACGTCCCGAAGGCGATCACGGCGATGCTCAACTACTACGAGCGCTACCAGCCCGACGTGGTCCTGGCCTACAACGACCTCGCAAAGGAAGCCGAGGCCTTCGGCAGCCGGGTGAAGTACTCGGATTACGTGGTGCCGTCGATCGACCAGCACGTGCTGCAGGACGACAAGGCGAAGCTGGCGCGGCTCGCGATGCCCGATCCCTACAAGACGGCGCGGCTCCCGGGCTTCCTCGAGCAATGCGAGGCGCTCGTCCGCGCCAAGCCCCCGACGGCCATCGGCGCGGTCGCGGTCGGTCCGTGGACGATCGCGATGCTGCTGCGCAATCCCGAGACGATGCTGCTCGACACGTTCGAGGACCCGCAGTTCATCCACGACCTGATGCGAGTGGCGACCGACTTCTGCATGCTCTGGGGCGACGCCATCGCCAAGACGGGGATCGGCCTCTCGTTCTCCGAGCCCACCGCGTCGATCAGCCTGATCTCGCCCGACAACTACCGGGAGTTCGTCGCGCCCTATCACAAGGAGCTGGTCGACCACTTCAAGGCCAAGAAGGTCGGCGTGACCACGCACATCTGCGGAACGACCTATCCGATCTACGAGGACCTGATCCGCTGCGGCTTCACGACCGTCTCGTTCGACCTCGACCAGCAGGCCGATCCGACGCTCTACGTGGACCAGCTCACGCGCTTCATGGAGGTCTCGAAGGGCCGGGCCGTCGCGATCGGCAACGTCGACGCGACGAAGTTCGAGCGGTCGACCAAGGAGGCGATGGTCGCCGACGTGCGCCGCTGCCTCGACGCTGCGGCCAGGCACTCCGCCTTCATCCTGTCGACGTCGTGCGAGATCCCGCCGCGCTCCGACGCCGAGATCGTCAAGTGGTTCATGGACGCCGCGCGCGAGTACGGACGCTACGAGCGGATCTTCGACGGGGCCGAGCCGGCGCCGACCTCGTGAGCGGCAACGCCGAGTCGACGCGGGCGGGCCGGTAAAACGACACGGGGATCAGCCGGGATGGCTGACCCCCGTTGTGCCTACGCTTTCGGCAGCTCGGTCTGTGCCTACTCTGCTACCACTTCACGGGCTTGGACGGCCGATGCGCGTAGCCGCTGTCCCGCCCGCCACCGCCACCGGGTCCGCGCCCGCCGCCGCCCGGTCGGCCACCGCCGCCCGGCCGGCCGCCGCCGCCACCCGTGCGGGCGGCCTGTGGATTCGAGATCTCCACCGTGATTCTCCGGCCATCGAGCTCACGCCCATTCAGCTGAGAAATCGAGGCCTGGGCCTCTTCCGCCGTGTTCATCTCGACGAACCCGAATCCCCGTGACTGCCCGGAGAAGCGATCGGTGATCACGGTTGCGGACAGGACGTTACCGCACTGTGTGAAGAACTCCCGGAGCCCTTCGCTGGTCGTGGAGTACGCAAGACCGCCTATGTAGAGTTTAGATGCCATCGGAACCCCCTCGGACTGTCTTCCGCTCTCTGGCACGCCCCGCGAACGCGGAAGCTCTCTTTCATCGGAGGCGAGGTCCACCCAAAGCGGCGGACGCATCAAGTGTACACAGGCTGAGGCAACGCGCAACTGGACGGCGCGGTTTGTCGCTCCGCGTCACCCGCCGACGGTCAGCGAAACTCCACGCCGACGATACCGTACGAGTTGATCTTGCGGTAGAGCGTCTTGGGATCGATCGCGAGCAGCGCCGCCGCCTTGCCGCGATGGCCATTCACCTGCCGCAGGACCGCGACGATGTGCTGTCGCTCCATCGATTCGAGGCTCCCGCTCGCCGACGGCGCGGCCGGGGCGTTCGGCCCCAGGACTTCCGGCGGAAGATCCCCGGGAAAGATCTCGTCCCCTTTGCTCAGGATCACGGCGCGCTCGACGGCATGAAGCAGCTCGCGCACGTTGCCCGGCCACGCGTACGATTCGAGCGCCGCCAGGGTCGCGGCGGCGAGACGCTTGAGCCCGTACTTCGCGTTGGCCTCGACGAAGTGCCTGGCGAGAAGCGCCACGTCGTCCCGGCGCTCGCGCAGGGGCGGCAGCGTGACGGTGATCGTGTTGATGCGATAGTAGAGATCCTGCCGGAACTCCCCCGACTTCATGGCCTCGGCCAGATCACGGTTGGTGGCGGCCACGAGCCGGACGTCGACTCGGCGCGGTCGGGTCGCGCCGATTCGGTAGAACGTCCCGGTCTCGATCGCGCGCAGGAGCTTCACCTGACTGTCCGGCTCCATCTCGCCGATCTCGTCGAGGAACAGCGTGCCGCCGTCGGCGAGCTCGACGAGCCCGGGCTTGGTCCCGACCGCGCCGGTGAAGGCTCCCTTCTCGTGACCGAACAGCTCGGACTCGAAGACCTCACGCGGCAAGGCGCCGCAGTGAATGGGCACGAACGCCCGCGCGATGCGGGGGGAGTGCTCGTGGATCGCGCGGGCGACGAGCTCCTTGCCGGTGCCGCTTTCCCCCAGAACCAGCACGGCCGAATCGGTCGGCGCCACCCGGTCGATGACCCTCAGCACCTCGTGCATCCTGGCGCTCTGGGTCAGGAGGCCGCCGAACGGCGCCGCACCCGGGGCGTGGGCGCGCAAGGCCACGTTGTCGCGGACGAGCTGTGCCTTCTCCGCCGCCTTGCGTACGACGACGTCGAGCTCTTCGATCTTGGTTGGCTTGGTCAGGTAGTCGTACGCACCGAGCTTCATGGCCTCCACCGCGGCGGAGACCTCCTGGAAGCCGGTCAGCATGATCACCTGCGGCGGCTCGGGGAACGTCGCAAGCTCGCGCAGGACGTCGAGCCCCTCCTTCTTCGGCATCCGCATGTCGAGGACGACCACGTCGAACGGCGTCTCGCGAATTCGCTCGAGCGCGGCCACGCCGTCCTCCGCGCCGTCGACCTCGTGACCGCGCCGAGCGAGCTCGCGGACGATGAGCTCGCGCAGGTTGCGCTCGTCGTCGGCCACCAGCACGCGGATCTGGCGGCTCACAGCGGCAGCACCACGCGGAAGACACTGCCTTTGCCGACCACCGAGCTGACCTCGATACGACCGCCGTGATCGTTCACGATCCCCTGCGCGATGGCGAGCCCGAGCCCTGTCCCCTGCCCGGGCGGCTTGGTCGTGAAGAAGGGATCGAAGATCCGGCTGAGATTTTCGGCCGGAATACCCGGTCCCTCATCCTCCAGCTCGATCTCGACTTCGCCGTGTGCCTGACGCGATCGGATGATCAAGGTGCCGCGGCCCTCCATCGCCTCCAGAGCGTTCGAGGCCAGCCCGAGGCATACCTGACGGAGCTGGCCCTCGTTCACGGCCACCGTCGGCAGCTTGGGATCGAGCTCGGTCACCATGCGGCTCCGCGTGAAGCGGGACTGGTGGGACAGGAGCTCCGCGGCCTTCAGGACGACGCCGTTCAGATCGGTCGCGGTCCGCCGGCTGCCGGGATCGCGGACGAACTGCAACAGGCTCCCGGTGATCTCCTTGCAGCGATACGCCTCTTCCTCGATGAGGCGCAGGTAGTGCCGGAACTCCTCGGGCTCCGCGACCGTCGCCGGGTCCCCCTCGCCCAGTCGACCCTGCAGCGATTCCGCGCACCCGGCGATCGTCGCGAGCGGGTTGTTCAGCTCGTGCGCGACACCGGCCGCGAGGCGCCCGGCCGTCGTGAGCCGCTCGGTCAGGAGCATCTGGCGCTCGAGCCGCTTCGCGAGCGTGACGTCCTCCACCAGGAGCACGGCGTGCGTGCCGCGATCGCTGGCGGCCTCGACCGGCGCCGCGGTCCAGCGGAAGATCTTCGCCTCGCCGGCGATCACCATCTCGTCCTCGATCGAGCCCACGCGCCGCGAGCGGAACGCGTCCCGGACCAAGGCCTGGACGGGCGCGGCCTTGTCGGCCGGGAGCAGGTGGACCAGCGGGCCGCGGACGCTCGCGTCGCACGCCAGGGCGCGGCCGCCAGCCGGATTGACCCGGACCATGTTCAAGTCGGTATCCAGCACGAACACCCCGAGCGGCAGGGTCTCCAGCACCACCTCGACGAACCGCTTCTGTGTGTCGAGCTCGCGGGTGCGGTCGGCGACCATGGCCTCGAGCTCGGTGTAGAGACGCGCATGGTCGAGCGCGATCGCCGCCTGGTCGGCCAGCGCCACCAGCAGCTCCTCCTCGTGCGCCGAGAACTCGTGGATGTCGCGCCGCAAGACGCTGATGCCCCCGATGGCCTTCTCGCCGATCAGCAGAGGGACCGACAGCATCGAGCGAAACCCGCCCGTGCGCGCAAGGTGCGGGTATTTGTGGCGCGGGTCCGACCAGAGGTCGGGGCTCTGCATCGGCCGCCGCTCCTTCACCGCGCGCCCCAACACGCCCTCGCCGAGCCCCAGCCGGACGGTCGAGACCAGCTCCTGAGGGACATCGAGGCTCGCGACCATGACCAGCTCGCTGGTCCGCGGATCGAACGTCGAGACGCTGCACGAGTCGACGCCCAGGACTCCCCTCGCCTCCTCCAGGATCATCCGGATCGTTCGGCCGACGTCGAGGCTCGCGGTGACGGCCCGCCCCGCCTCGAGGAGCGCGCGCGTCTCGCGGGCGCCGCGAGCGCTCTCGTCGAAGAGCCGCGCGCCATGGATGGCGATGCCTGCCTGCTCGGCGAAGGCCTCCAGCACTCGCTGGTGATGGGCCGTGAAGCTGCGGGGCCGCGTCGAGAAGGCCGAGACCGCGCCGATGACCACGCCGACGACCTTGAGGGGCACGCAGAGCATCGACCGGATTCCCTCACGCTCGTCCACCTCACGCTGCGCGGAGCGCGGGTCGTTCTGCACGTCACCGATCCGGATCGCGACGCCCTCGGCGGCCACCCGCCCGATGATCCCCTCGCCGACCGGGACCGACAGCGTGCGCCACTCCTCGCTCTGAAAGCCGTGGGCGGCCGCCTGGACGACGTGCGTCCGCTCGCTGTTGAAGAGCCCGATACCGCATCCGCTGGCGCCGATCAGCGCCGGTATCGAGAGACTGATCCGGGTGAGGACCGACGCCACGTCGAGGCGCGCGGTGATGAGCTGGCTGGTCGCGTGGAGCGCCGCCAGCTCGTCGGCGCGGCGGCGGCTCTCGTCGGCCAGGCGCGCCTGCTCGATCCCCAGGGCGAGCGGGCCCGCGAGCTCGGTGATCGTCACGACGTCCGTGTCGTCGAAGGCACGCGGCCGGGCCGCGGTGACAACGACCGCCCCGAGAATCTGCCCGCTGGACACCAGGGGGACGAACATCGCGGCGCGGAAGCCCCCGGCCTCGAGGATTCGGCGGCTCGCCTCGGGAATGTCATCGCGCTCGGCGTCGTCGACCCGCACCGGACCACCCTCGGCGGCGACGCGCCCGAGCAAGGTTCCCTCGAGCGTCATCCAGCGCTCGCGCGGCCGCCGGGCGATGAAACCGCGCGCGGTCACGTCGACGAGCTCGAACTCACGGTGCTCGGCGTCGAGCAACGCGATGCTGAGCGAGTCGAACCCGACGAGCTTCGCCGCACCCAGGGCAAACGCGGCGAACACGTCCTCGACCGAATGCCGAGCCGCGAGCAACCGGGTGATCTCGCCGAGCGCGGCCGCGAGGCGCGCTCGCCGGTCGCGCTCGCCGAAATGGTCGAGAGCCGTCCCGAGCTCGTGCGGGAGATCGGCCGGTAGCGCGGCGGCGGTCAGCCCCCCGACACGGCCGAGGAGGAGGATCTCGCCGACGCGCCGGCTCGCGGGGCCCAGCGGCGTCCGGAGCAGCGCCGCCCAGCCGCCCGGCGGCGCGTCCGGCGGAACGATCCGTGTGAGCTGCGGGCGAGACGCCGGCGTCGCGGCGATCGTCGTGAGCCAGTCCCGGAGCGCCGCCGGAGTCCGTCCGGCGCCCGCGGTGACGACAATCGGCTCGTGGTACCGCGGCCGGAACGCGAGCGCCCCGGCCGTGGCTCCGGTCAGGTCCACCACGCGGCGCAACGTCGTGGCGAGACCCTCGGCGACCGTGGGAGCCGAGAAGATCGGCGCCACCAGATCGTGAAGCTCTCCCCCGCGCTTCACGTCGTCACGGCGGCGTCAGCAACCGGCCGGGGAGGCTTCCGGTGTGATGACCGTCTTTGATGACGAAAGTCCCGTTCACCAGCACGTGCTCGATACCCAGCGGATACTGGTGAGGCGCCTGGTAGGTGGCGCGGTCGGCGACCTTGCGGGAGTCGAACACGACGAGGTCCGCGCGACTGCCGACGGCGACGACGCCGCGGTCCTTCAGTCCGAGTCGCCGCGCCGGCAGCTGCGTCATCTTGTGGATCGCCTGCGACAGCGTCAGCACGCGCTGCTCACGTGCGTACTCGCCCAGAACGCGTGGAAACGTGCCATAGCTCCTGGGATGTGGCTTGCCCGCCGCCAGCTCGCCGTACGGCGCGAGCGCCGAGCCGTCGGACCCGATCATGACCGCCGGATGCGTCAGCGCGCGGCGGAGATCGCGCTCGTCGAGCTGGAACAGGATCATATACCCCTTGCCGCCTTCGTCGATAATCAGCTCGAGCGAGGCGTCGAGCGGGTCCATCCCCCGCTCGGCCGCGATCTCCGAGATTCGCTTCCCCTCGGCGTCCTTGCGCCGGGCCGAGGAGGCGATCATGACGTTCTCCCACCCGATGCGGTCGAGCAGGCTCTGGCCGCCCGCCGGCGCCTCGATGTCGCGCCGGATCCGCGCGCGATCCTCTGGATCGGCCAGGCGTTTGAGCATGGCGTCGATCCCACCCTCGAGCGCCCAGTCCGGCAAGAGCGTCCGGATCGTCGTGCTCGAGGCGGTGTACGGGTAGACGTCGGCCATCACGTCGAGTCCCTCGGCCCGCGCCGCGTCGATCAGGGCGAGGACATCCGCCACCTTTCCCCAGTTGGGACGTCCCGCCGCTTTCACGTGGCTAATCTGGACCGGCAGGTCGCCCTCGCGTCCGATGTGGATCGCCTCTCTGACGGCGTCCAGGAGCGTGGCCCCTTCGCCTCGAATGTGGCTTGCGTAAAAACCCCGGTGGCGTGAGGCGGTCGCCGCAAGCGTGACCACCTCGTCGGTCGCGGCGTAGGAGCCGGGTGCATAGATGAGCCCGGTCGAGAGTCCCCAGGCCCCGTCCTCGATCCCGTCTGCGAGGAGCCTCTGCATTCGGCCGAGCTCGGCTGCCGTCGGGGCACGGCGTGCGAAGCCCATCGCGGCGACCCGCAGGGTGCCGTGCCCGATCAGCTGGATCACGTTGAGCGCCGTGCCGCTAGCGTCGAACGCGCGCAGATAGTCGCCGACCGAGCGCCAGCTAAAGTCCATGCCCGCGGGGACATGAAGCGCGAAACCTCGAAGATCCTCGAGGAACTCGGAGGACACGGGTGCCGGAGAAAAACCACAATTGCCGACTACCTCGGTCGTCACGCCCTGCCTCACCTTCGACTCGGCGCGACGATTTTCCCAGAGGCGCCAGTCCGAGTGCGAGTGCATGTCGATGAAGCCGGGCGCGACGACCTTGCCCGACGCGTGCAGGTTCCGGCCCGCGGGCTCGCGGTGCAGGTCACCGATCGCCACGATCTTGTCGTCCCGGATTCCGACGTCCGCGCGGCTGCCAGGACGTCCGGTGCCGTCGATGACCTCAGCGCCCTCGATCTTCAGGTCAAACACGGCCGAGTGGGCTAGACACCGGGGCCTGAGTGAACTCGAGAACCCGCTCGCACCAGGCGGCGACTCCGAGGAGGCGGCTCGACGCCCCGGCGGCCTGGACGAGTTGGATGGCGTGAGGGAGCCCCGAGGAGGCGACGCCGCTCGGCAGGCTGATCGCCGGCACGCCTGCATTGCTCCACGGTGCGCAGAGCGACCCGTCGCCCGTCGAGCCGAGCCCGGATGGCGCCGGCGCGGGCGCCGTGGGACCGAGGAGCGCGTCGTGCGCGCTCAGCAGTGGCATCACGTCGTCGCGGAACGCGAGACGCAGCCGGTTGGCGCTGACGTACGCGGTCGCCGACACGCCGAGGCCGGCTTCGACGAGGCTCCGCATCTGGGGGCTGTACTCGTCGGCGTGCTTGAGGAACCTGGCCTCGTGGTAGGCCGCGGCCTCGGCTTCGAGCACCGTCAACCCCGCGGCCGGGAGGTCGCGAAACAACGGCGGCAGCTCGATCTTCGACACCGTGGCACCGGCGCGCGCGAAGGCGTCGATGATCGCTTCGATATGCGCCGCGACCTCGCGCGAGGCCCGGACGACGAGCTCGGGCGCGAGCGCCAGCCGTGGCGCGCTGACCGCCGACGGCTCGAGATCGAGTCCGGTCAGTACCGACATCGCCAGAGCGGCGTCGGCGACCGAACGCGTGAGGACGCCGACGTGATCGAGCGACCACGCGAGCGGGATGACGCCCTGCACCGGCACCAGGCCGTGCGTACCCTTGAATCCAACGACACCGCAGTAGGCGGCGGGCCGTAGCACGGAGCCGACGGTCTGCGAGCCGAGCGCCAGCGGCGCCATCCTGGCCGCGACGGCCGCCGCCGAGCCCGCCGACGAGCCTCCGGGCGTGTGGCCGGGGTTCCACGGATTTCGCGTCGGTGCCGGGTCGCGATAGGCGAACTCCGTCGTCACGGTCTTGCCGAGCACGATCGCGCCGGCCGCCCGGATCCGAGCCACCGCCGCGGCATCCGCGGTCGGCCGGGTGTGGGCGAAGGGCCTGGCTCCTCCGGTCGTCGGCATCCCGGCGACGTCGAAGATGTCCTTCACGCCGACGGGGACACCGTGGAGCGGGCCGCGAAGCCGTCCCGCGCGGGCCTCCGATTCGCGCTCGCGCGCGACCGCGCGCGCGCCGTCGGCGTCGACGTGGGCCCACGCCACGAGCTCGCCGTCGAGGGCGGCGATCCGCGCCAGACACGCATCGACCAGCTCGACCGGGCTCACGGCGCGCGCGCGAATCGCCTCCACCGCCTGCCGCACGCCGAGCGACGCGGGCTCAGCGGATCGCATCGAGCACCTCCGCGACGACCTCGAATCGGCCGAACGAGGGCATCAGGTACGCGCCGGCGTAGCGCGTCCTCACGCTGCGGACGAGCTCCTGGGCCATCTCGATCCCGACCCGGAGCGCGCTGTCGCCGGCTTCGCGAAGCCGGCGGCGCACGTTCTCGGGAATCGTGATCCCCGGGACCTCGTTGTGGAGGAACTCGGCGTGTCGGGCGCTGTGAAGCGGGAGGATGCCCACCAGGATCGGAACGGGCGAGCCGCCGGCTCGCTCCAGGAAGCGATCGAGCAGCGGCAGGTCGTACACGGGCTGCGTCTGGATCCACCGAGCCCCGGCTCGGACCTTTCGCTGAAAGCGATCGATTTCTCGCGCGACGTCCTCGGCCACCGGGTTCAGGGCGGCGCCCACGTAGAACGACGTCGGCTCGCCGATGCTGCTCCCGGTCGCATCCTGCCCCTCGTTCATCCGGCGGAGGATCTCGATGAGCCCTACTCCGTCGACGTCGAAGACGGCGGTCGCGTTGGCATAGTCGCCCGCGCGGGGAGGATCGCCGGTCATCGCGAGGATGTTGCGCACGTCGAGCGCATGCGCGCCGAGCAAGTCGCCCTGAATACCCATCAGATTCCGGTCGCGACAGGTGAAGTGCATGTTGATATCGAGGCCCGTCGCCTCCCGCACCAGGAGCGCGGTCGGCAACACCGCCATCCGGACCCGTCCGAGCGAGCCGTCGTTGATGTCGACGATGTCGACGCCGCGCTCTCTCAAGAGCTTGGCGCCCTGGACGAGCTTCTCGACCGTGTGGCCGCGCGGCGGATCGAGCTCGACCGTGACGACGAACTCGCGAGCCGCGAGCTTGCGGCCGAGCAAAGTCGGGGGGCGGGCGACGTGGAGCCCGGGCGAAATATCCGCCGCCACCGGCCGGACCGTGACGGCCGCAGTACGCGCCTCGGCGCGGGCCGGGCGTCTGCGGTCGATGACTTCGCGCATCGCGGCGATGTGCTGGGGCGTCGTGCCGCAGCAGCCACCGACCAGGCGAGCACCGGCGCCGACCATGCGCTCGGCGTACTCCGCCATATAGGTGGGTGACGAGAGATAGATGAGGCGCTCGCCGATCCGGCTCGGCAGGCCGGCATTGGGCTGGATGCAGAGCGGCAAATTCCGGGCCTCCGGGCGCATCTGCTCCAGCACTTCATAGAGGGGGCTCGAGCCGACCGAGCAGTTTGCCCCGAGCGCCTGGACCGGCAGCGCGCACAGGGCTCGCGCGACCTCGGCGGCCGGACGCCCCGTGAAGGTGACGCCGTCGTCGGTGAACGCCATCTGGGCGATGATCGGCACGTCGGTGATCGCGCGGATCGCGGCCACGGCGAGCGCGACCTCGTCCAGGTCGGAGAACGTCTCGACGATGAACGCGTCGACGCCACCCTCGAGCAGCGCCTCGGCCTGCTCCCGAAACGCCGCCCGCGCCTCGTCGAGAGTGACCGTTCCGAGCGGCGCCAGGTACTTCCCGAGGGGCCCGATGGAGCCGAGCACGAAGACGTCCCGGCCCGAGCTCTCGCGCACGTCGCGCGCGAGCGCGGCGCCGCGCCGATTGATCTCGCGCACCTGCTTCTCCAGGCCGTGCACCGCCAGCTTGAACCGATTCGCGCCGAAGGTGTTGGTCTCGATGCAATCGGCGCCGGCGGCGATGTAGTCGGCGTGGATCGACTGGACGACCCGGGGGGTGTTCAGGTTGAGGACGTCGAAGCACGCGTCGAGCGAGACACCGCGCGCGTAGAGCAAGGTGCCCATCGCGCCGTCGCACAAGAGCGGCCCGGCGGCGAGGCGGCGGCTAAGCTCGTACGGCATGCGCCTCCCGCAGCGCGCTCAGGATGCGCCCGACGACCTGGTCGGCACCGATCCCGGTCGTGTCGATGACGATGTGCGCCCGCCGGTAATACGGCTGGCGCGCCCGATAGAGCTCTTCGATCTCTGCCATCGAGCGGCCCTCGAGCATGGGGCGGTTACCGATCCGGCTGGCGCGCGCGTGCAGCTCGCGCACATCGCCGTCGAGCCACACCACGGTGCCGAGCTCGCGCAGGAGCTCCATGCGGCCGTCACGGCACGGCATGCCGCCGCCGGTCGCGATGACCTCGCCCGATTTCAGCCTGAGGCTCTCGATGGTGTCGGCCTCGAGCTGACGGAAGCGCGGCTCGCCAGCCTCACGGAAGATCTCGGGGATCGAGCGGCCTTCGCTGGCCACGATGATGTCGTCGGTCTCGACGAAACAGCGCCCGAGACGACGCGCGAGCAGGCGCCCGCAGACCGACTTTCCGGCGCCCATGAAGCCCACAAGAATTACGTTATCCCGCCGCATCCACGCATCGTATCAGATCATCCTCACTTCGGCGGTGAGGTGGGTTCGCGGTAGAGCGCGACGAACGGGGCCTGTCGCCGGGGGCGCACCCACGCGATCGGCTCCGTCGCACGCTCGCGCAAGCCACCTCGCCGCCCCGGGCGCATGTCGGCTACGTGAGGTCGCGGGGTGATTTTTGGGGGCTTAGGCGCGGAACGGATTCCGGTTGGGTCCGGTGCAATCTTCGGTTAGCGGTGGACGGTTTTGGAGGCGGGGGTTCGGCGGTAGGCGCAGTCGCGCATCCAGCAGCGGGCGCATTGGCTGAAGTAGTGGTCGATCTTCGCGTGTGCTCCGGCTGCGGCCAGGAGGGAGATCGACTTGACCGGGCTCATGAAGCAGGCCTCGTTGAGGCTGACGCCGATCGGGTCACCGGGACAGATGGCGAAGAGCGCCTTCTGCTCGCTCACGTCCCAGTGGCCGTAGCCCGGGCTCACCCGGTTGGTGACCGGCAACCCGAGCGGAATCGCCTCCTGACAGAAGAGATCGTTGACGTACTCGGCCAGGCTCTCGACCGCTCCGGAGCCGACGCTGTCGAGCATGGCAGCGAGCGGCAGCTCGCGCGCCTCCCACAACTCGGCGGCGCGCCGCTCCAGCCCATCGCCGATCGTGCACACGGCGGCCGCCAGCCACTCGATCGGCCCCCAGAGACGCCCGACGTCGGGAATCGTCAGCACGACATCGCCGGCCTCGATCGTGTCGGCGCCGAGGCGCCTGACGGCAAGCCAGCGGACGACGGCGCGCGGGACGATCAACGTGCGGCCGAGGGCGAGCGCCTCGTCGAAGAGCGCGAGGACCTCGGGGCCGGGCGTGTCGACCGACTTCTTGTAGCCCTGGAAACGCAGCACCTCGTCGGGGTCGATCGCGAGCGGGAGTGCCGTGAGAACCCGAGGCCTGGTCGAGAGTGGCGCGGTCACTACGGGTGCTTCTGACGCCCTCGAGCGCGCACGACCTCGGCGATGAGGCGGATGTGCTCCGGATCGGAGCCGCAGCAGGCGCCGACGATGTTGCACCCGGCGTCAAGCAGCGCCGGATAGTCGCGCGCCATCTCCGCGGGCCCGAGCTCGTACGTCACGGTCTCGCCCTTCCTGACGGGCAGCCCCGCGTTCGGATAGGCGACGAGCGGCGCGTCGGTCACGCGCCGCATCTCCCGGATGATCACGATGGCGCGATCCGGCCCGCGGCCGCAGTTCATGCCGATCACGTCGGCGCCCGCCGCCAGGAGATTCTTCGCGACCTCCGCGGGACTCTCGCCCCACATGGTGCGGTCACGATCGTGCAGGTCCTCGTACTGGAAGAACATCGTGGCCATCACCGGCAGGTCGGCCACCGCCTTGCACGCGCGGATCGCCGCCGCGGCCTCCTGCGGGAACATCATGGTCTCCACCGCGAAGAGGTCCACGCCGCCCGCGACGAGGGCTTGGGCCTGCTCGGTGAACGTCTCGAGATATTCGTCGTCGGTGGCGATGTTGTCGCCGACGCCGTAGTCGGCGGGCACCGCGCTCGTGGGACCGATCGAGCCGGCGACGTAGCCCGTCGCGGGCGCCGCCGCGCGCGCCAGGCGCGCCCCCTGCTCGTTCAGCTCGCGGGCGCGCGCAGCCATGTTCTGGCCGTACCGCTCGTTGTACTCCTTGAGCTTGATGGCGGTCGCGCCGAACGTGTTCGTCTCGACGATCTGGCTCCCTGCGTCGAAGTAGCCCTGGTGGATCCCGCGCACGATGTCGGCATGCGTCACGTTCCAGAGCTCGGGACAGTGGCCGTCGAGGAGTCCAGCCGCGAACAGCATGGTCCCGTAGCCGCCGTCGAACACGAGCGGCTCGCCCGCGCGCACCCGTTCGACGACCTCCCACCCCCGCGCCTTCACGACGCGACCTTCGCCATCGCCGCGACGAGCGCCTTGGCCTTGACGACGGCCAGGGTCGAGTCCTTGGCATAGCCGTCGGCGCCGATCTCGTCGGCGAAGGCCTGGCTCACCGGCGCGCCGCCGACCATGACCCTCACGCGCTCGCGGAGCCCGGCCTTGATCAGCGCGTCGATCGTGCGCTTCATCGCGGGCATGGTCGTGGTCATCAGCGCCGAGATGCCGACGAGGTTGGCGCCGTGCTCGCCGACAGCCGCCACGAACGCTTCGGGCGCCACGTCGCGGCCGAGGTTCACGACCTTGAACCCGGCGCCCTCGAGCATCATCGCGACGAGGTTCTTGCCGATGTCGTGCAGGTCGCCCTGCGCGGTGCCGATCACGACGATACCGAGGTAGTCCGCGCCGTGGGCGGAGGCCGTGATGAGGGGCTTCAACAGGTCGAGGCCCGCGTACATGGCGCGCGCGGAGAGGAGGACCTGCGGCACGTAGTACTCGTTGCGGCGGAACTTCTCGCCGACGACGTCCATGCCGGGGATGAGTCCCTTGAAGATGAGCGCCTTCGGATCGAGCGAGAGGTCGAGCCCCTCGCGCGTTTTCCGGGCCACCGTGTCCTTGTCGCCCACGATCAGCGCGCGTGCCATCGTCGGGTAGTCGAACGTTTCGTCGCCCATCGGTTACGCGTCATCTTACAACGATTCCGGTGTGTTAGTATCTTCGAGGCGATGAAAATTCGTGTGCTCGGCGCCTTCGGCGGCGAAGGGCTGGGACATCGCCCGTCGTCCTTCCTCGTGAACGACAAGATCCTCATCGATGGCGGCTCGGTCACCGGCGCCCTGACGGTTCCGCAGCAGCTCGCGATCGAGCACGCGATCGTGTCGCACGCGCATCTGGATCACGTCGCGGGACTGGTCTATCTCACCGAAACGCTCGCCTTCTGCGAGGTCGGCGCGGCGGTGACGATCAGCAGCATCGATCCGGTGATCACCACGCTTCGCGGGAGCGTCTTCAACAACGTGCTCTGGCCCGACTTCAGCAAGATCCCCCACCCGGACGTCCCGGTGGTGAAGTTCCGCACCCTGATCGAAGACGTCGAGCAGCGCGTCTCCGACCTCTGGGTGACGCCTGTCGCCGTCAGCCACTCCGTGCCGGCCGCCGGATTCGTCATCCACGACGGCTCCACCGGAGTGATCTACTCGGGCGACACCGGCCCGACCGAGGCCCTGTGGCAAACCGCTCGGGGGCTGCGAGGTCTCCGGGCGATTATTCTCGAGTGCGCCTTCCCGAATCGACTCGGTCCGCTCGCTCAGGTCGCCAAGCACATGACGCCGGCGCTGATCCGCCGCGAGCTCGACAAGCTGCCGCCGGACCTTCCGGTCTGGATCTTCCATGTGAAGCCGCAATTCCACGAAGAAATTGGCGAGGAGCTGGCGCACATCGACTCCTCGCGCGTTTCGATTCTCGAACAGGATCGTACGTACACCATCTAGCCTCTCGCTGTGCGCGCGCGTTGCGGCGGGCGGCGGCGAGGGGGCGGGGGCAGCCCTCCGCGACCTGGTAGCCGCTACGCGGTGTGGACTTTTCTTGGGCACGCCGCCCCTCCGAGTGCTCAGAGATCGGGGATGAGGACGACGGTTTCGGTGGAGATTTCTACGCGGACCTGGTCGCCGAGGCGGAAGATGCGGGTTTCGCCGGCGGCGGGAAGCTCGACCTGAACCGGAGCGTGGGCGCCGATCTCGATCTCGTAGAGGTGGCGGGAGCCCTCGAAGACGCGGAGCGCGATCCGGCCGGGGATGCTCGGGCCCCGCGCCATCGTGGCCTCGGTCATCGACAGGGTCTCGGGCCTCAGCACCAGGAGCCCACGATCGCCGATGCGGTGAGTTCCCATCCCGGCGACGGGCACACGGTCGCCACGCGTGGTCTCCACGACGACGCCGAGATCGCGTAGCTCGACCACCCGCACCGGAAGAAAATTGGCGGGGCCGAGCGCCTCGGCAACGGACCGGCTCCGGGGTCGATGATAGAGCTCAGCCGGATCGCCGACCTGAAGGACGCGCCCGGCGTCGATGACCGCGAGGCGGTCGGAGAGGGCCAGCGCGTCGGCCGCGTTGCGCGTGGCGTGCACCGTCGTCACCGCCAGGTCGCGGTGGAGCTTCGTCAGCTCGAGCCTGAGCGCCTTGCGCGCGGTCGGGTCGAGGTTGGCGAGCGGCTCGTCCAGGAGCAGGACTTGCGGCTCGACGGCAAGCGCGCGCGCGAGGGCGAGACGACGGCGCTGCTCGAGCGTGAGCTCGGGCGGCTTCAGCGCCTCGACCCTCCCGAGCCCGAGCCGACCGAGCACGGTGGCCACCCGGCGCGTGATCTCGTCGGCCGGCAGGCCCTGCTGGCGCAGTCCGAACGCCACGTGCTCACCCACCCGCATGTGCGGCCAGAGCGCGCCGTCCTGGAAGACGTAGCCGACGCCGCGAACGCGCGGCGGCACGGCCGAGATATCACGACCGTCGACGAGCACCCGCCCGCGCGTGACCGGCAGGAACCCGGCGATCGCGCGCAGGACGTCAGACTTGCCCGATTTCGGCGGGCCGAGGAAGGTGAAGAACTCGCCGTAGCGGACGTGCTGCGTGACTCCGGACACGCCCGGCGGCACGCCGCCGCGGGTATCGAGATCCTCGAGACGGATGTCGACCAGCGGCCGTTCGGTCAGGCTCACGCCCGCGCTCCGGCCTCGCGCATCCGGAGGAGCGGCACACAGGCCAGGCCGATCGACGCCAGCAGCACGTAGACGACGGCCGGCGACGTCCACGCGAGCAACGTGGTCGCGGCCACCGGACCGATGAAGCCGGCGCCGATGCGCGCCGCGTTGATCACTCCGATCGCCGAGCCGCCCGCGTGCTGGACGACTCGCGAGACGACCAGAGGAAACACGGGGGCGATCGAGAGCACTTGCAGGAAACGCAGGCCCCCGTAAGGCCACACCGAGCCCGCCGTGGCCAGCGCGGCGACCGCGACCGACGACACCACGAGCAGCGCCGCGATCAGCCTTCGCTCGGGGAACAGCTCGCCCAGTCGGGGCACCGCGAGGGCGCCGAGCGCCGCCGCGACGCCCGAGATGAAGATCAGCACGCCGCCGACCTCGAGCGTTCGCTTTGCCTCGACGCCCAGCCCGGGCAGCACGTGGGGCAGGATCGAGGTGAAGTAGAACACCTGGATCGAGCCGCCCAGAACGACCAGGGTGACGGCGGCGACCTCGCCGGGACGGACCGGCCGACCCGCGGCGCGGATCTGCTCCGCGCGCGGTGGTTGGGGAACCGCCCAGTGAACGAGCGCGGCGCAGGCCAGCAGGATCATCCCGCCCAGCACGAACGAGCCGCGAATGCCCAGCCGCGCCGCCGCGATCGCGCCGAAGAGCGGCCCCACGACCTGACCGACCGTCATGGCCGATTGCAGCGTCGCGATTCGCCGACGCACCTCGGCGCCCTCGACACTCCGTCCGACCATGATGAAGGCGAGCGTCGAGGCCGCGCCCATCGCGCCGAGGACGAGCCGGGCAAAGAAGAGCTCGGGCAAGGTGCGGGCGAGCGCCATCACGAAGAAGCCGAGCCCCTGCAGCGCCTCGACCGCCACGTAGCACGCTTTCGGGTTGCCACGGGCGGCGTAGCGGCCCCAGACGGGCGCCGTCATCACCGTGACGAGCGACGTGATCCCGACGATCCAGCCCGTCCACCGCAAGGTGGCCGCGGGCTCCAGGGTGCTGACGCGCTGGATGTGGAAGGGCAGGCTCACGAACACGAACGACCACGCGAACGAGCCGAAGAACATCGTGACGGGGAGGAGCTGAGGCCCGGTCCGCCTCAACGCGAGATCACGCGATGCCGTGCTATTGGTGCGCCCTGATGAGGCAGAACCCCTGCGCCTCGATGCCGAGGGCGACGTTGAACGTCGAGCGGTTGTCTGACGGGCGCATTCTCACGGGATCATAGCATCGCGTGGCTACCTGCCGCCTGCGATCTCGTCGATGCGGTGATCTGCGACAGCGACCACGGCGATTGCGGGGCCGACGACCTGACCTCGGCACAGGACGCGCAGCTCCGAGCGCAGGGTGTCGGCCGTGTCTACCAGGACGAAGGCCGCCCCAAGTGCGCCGCCGGGGCTGTCCAGATGGAGCTCGATGGGCCGGTTTCCGCAGGCGTCCAGCGTCAGAAGCGCCGCCGCCGCTCTCGCCGCCGCGTCATCGTCGAGCCGGCCCGTGACGAGCACGATGCGGCGCTCGAAGAGTTGCTCTTGCAGCCAGCTCCCGAGGCTCATGCCTGACAGCGTACAACCTACTTGATGAGGCAGAACCCCTGCGCTTCGATGCCGAGGGTGACGTTGAACTTCGAGCGGAAGTTCTCGAGCGCCACGGCGGCGGTCAGCTCGACGATCTGGGCCTCGGAGAAATGCGCGCGCACGCGGGCGAACAGATCGTCGCTGACCTTCCGGTCGGTGAACGTCATCGCCTCCGCGTACTCGAGCGCCGCCCTCTCGCGCTCGTCAAAGAGATCACTGGTCGATGCCGTGGCGACCTCGGCGATCTTCGCCTCCGTCGCGCCGGCTCGCATCCCCCTGGATGCGTTGATGTCGATTCAGAATGGACACCCGTTGATCAGGGCGACGCGCAGATAGACCAGCGACAGGAGCTGGGGAGGGAGAAGGCCAGACCGCTCGACCGCCGCCGAAAGCTGCTTGGCGGCCTTCATGATCCCGGGCGTGTGCGCCTGGATCTTGGTCGTGTTCAGGACGAAGCCGAACGTGTCCGTCTCCTTCGCGAACGTTTCCTTCAGGAGCGGGTCGTCGCCGGGATCGGCGACCTCTTTCACGCGCGGCATGGCCCGATTATACCTGCGCGGCGCCCTACGGGCGCCCTCCCCGTGAGCGATTCAAGCCCTCCTCGATCCCCGGCAGGGCGTCGAGGAGCACCTTGCCGACGACCTCGAGGCTCTGCGCCGAGACCTTGTCGAGCGTGTCCTGCGCCGTGTGCCAGGGCGGAAAGTCGAAGTCGATCAGCAGCGCGGCGGGAATCCCCAGGCGTATGAACGGCGCGTGGTCGTCCTCGACCGCGAGCGAGTCCGGCAGGAAGTGCGCGGCATACCCCAGCCGGACGGCGCTCGCCCAGATGACGTCGTTCATCCACGGCGTCGACGCGGCCTCCCGCCGGATGCCGAGATTGCGGTCGCCGATCATGTCGGCGACGATCACGGCGCTCGGCAGCTGCCGCGACTTGTCGAGCTCGCCGGCCATCCGCCGCGAGCCGTAGAGACTGTCCGTCGCGGTCCACGTTTCCCTGGCCTCCTCGCCGTCGAACCACACGACCCAGTAGGTGTATTCGCGCGGCCGCGCTTGAAGGCGGCGCGCCAGCTCGATCAGGAACGCCGCGCTCGAGCCGCCGTCGTTCGCGCCCACGAACGCGAGGTCGCGGAACCACTTGGTGTCGTAGTGCCCGCCGATCAGGATCACGTCCTTGCGGCGCCCCGGCACGGCCCCGACGATATTGGCCATCGGGAGCCGGCCGTGCGGCGTCGCCGCGTCGAACGAATCGACTCGGACCGAGACGCCGGTCTTCCGCAGCTCCTCGACGATGTACGTGCGAGCCCGCGCCGCGCCGGGTGACCCCGCCGGCCGCGGGCCGATGGCGACGAGCCGCTCGACGTGGCGTAGCGCGGCGGCGCCGTCGAACACCGGCGGCAGACGCGTCTCCTGCGCGCCCAGCGGCAGCAGCCAGGCCAGCACGATCGCGGCGAGCGGTAGGCCGACACGCAGCCGGCTCATCGCGGCTTCACCCCGACGGCGCCGTAGTAGTTCACGGTCAGCACGAACGCGTCGGCGGCGACGACGGCGGTGAAACCGTCGAGCCATCGCTCGGCGGTAGGCACGTCCACGATCCCGAAATGAACGGCCCGCTCCGCCCGGCGCTCGAGAAAGGTCTTCGTCCACGGCTCGAGGGTCGTGTCCTGGTAGACGTCGGTCAGCAGGCGCACGTCGGTGAGCCCGGCGGCGCGCAGCAGGCCGGGGAGGCGGCGGCCGCTGTGGGGCTCCTCGTAGAACCGCTCGGCGACGCCGCGCATGATCCGTTCGGTCACCGACCGATCGGGATGCGTGATCGCGACCACGCCGAAGTCCTGATCCTGCAGGCCGACGCGGCCGCCCGGTCGCGTCACCCGCGCCATCTCGCGCACGACGCGCAGCGGGTCGGCGACGTGGAGGAGAACCGTGACGGCCAGCGCGGCGTCGAAGCGGTTCGCGGCGAAGGGCAGGCTCGCGCCGTCGGCGACCCGCAGCGCGATGCGGGTGCGACGCGCGGTCTCCCGACAGAGGGCGCGCGCCCGATCGAGCATACGCCGGCTGGCGTCGATGCCGACGACCGCACCCCCGCGCCCGACGCGTGCGGCGAGGTCACGGACGACCACGCCGGTGCCGCAGCCCACCTCGAGCACACATTCACCCGACCGGATCGGAACGAACTTCAGGAAGCGTCGGCGCAACCGCGCGTGCGTTCGGCCCCGCTCCTCGAGACTCTTGGCCATCTCGTCGACGTTGGTCTGGGCGTCGGCATCGCGCCAGGGGTCGGGATGCTGGTCCGGCGGGCGCGCGCGGCGGCCGGCGACCGCCGGTCTCCGAGTTTCGCGCGGGCTCACGCGAGGGGCGTCAGGCGCCGGTGTCGCGCCGGGCGCACTGCTCGCTGCAGAAGTATCGGACCTGGCCGGACTCCGTGCGCCGGACCGCGCGCGATTTCACGATGTAGGTCTGGCAGACCGGGTCCTTCACGAGCTCGTCGGACAAGGGGCGGCGCGCGGGGGGCGCCGACAGCCGGATCCGACTCACCAAGGGGAGCAGCAACACGACGACGACGATCAGAAACAGAAGAATCGGAAGGAGCCGCATACGACTCAGCGGTCGGGCTTGATCGACACCGCCCGGAGGAACTCTTTGTCCTGGGTCGTCAGCTCGGAAGAGACCGTGACGCCCTTCTTGCTGCCGGCGAAGAAGATACCGGTGTCAGCGCCCCGCCGCAGGATTTCCTGGACGGCGTCGCGGGCCGCGTCGGCGGCGGAGAGGGAAGCTTCGATCGTCTGCAAGAGCTTCTTCAGGAGCGCATCGACCTGTCGGTCTCGAGCCATCGCGTCCCTACGATATCATAGGGTGGTGAACGCGGCCTGGACCCGCCTGTCGTCGGCGGCGCTCTACACGCGCGGCAAGCTCACGCTTCGCGAAGACGCCTGGCGGCTGCCGGACGGCCAGGAGATCGTCTATCCGGTCCTGGCCGTCGGCGTGACGGTGGGCGTGCTCCCGTTCGTCGAGCCGGCGCGAGTCCTGCTCGTCGGCCAGTATCGCCATCTCGTCGGCA
The DNA here is from genome assembly GCA_003220495.1 of Candidatus Rokuibacteriota bacterium. Taxonomy (GTDB): domain Bacteria; phylum Methylomirabilota; class Methylomirabilia; order Rokubacteriales; family CSP1-6; genus AR31. Next base: position 90,112 of record QHSP01000019.1, read on the forward strand.
CGATCTCGTGGGAGCTGCCGGGAGGCGGTGCCCAGCCCGGCGAGGATCCCCGGGCGGCCGCGCAGCGCGAGCTGCGCGAGGAGGGCGGTTACCGCGCCGAGCGGCTCGAGCTCCTGACGACTTTCTACCCGTCGAACGCCTACCTGGACGAGATCGCGTACTGCTATGCGGCCTACGGGCTGACGCACGATCCCCTGCCCGCCGACGAGGACGAGTTCCTCGAGCGGCGAGTGGTCTCGCTCGAGGAGGCCATCCGCATGGCGATCGAGGGCGACATCACCGAGTCGGTCTCGAAGCTGACCTTGCTTCAGTACGTCGCGCGGCCGCCCGAGAGATCGTAGACGGCGCCGGTCGAGAACGAGCACTCGTCGGAGGCGAGCCAGGCCACGAGCGCCGCCACCTCCTCCGGACGTCCGACGCGGCCCATCGGGATCTTCGCGATCAGGTAGTCGACGGTCTCCTTCGACATCTGCTTGACCATGTCGGTCCCGATGACGGCGGGCGCCACCGCGTTCACGAAGATCCCGCGGCTCGCGACCTCTTTCGCGAGCGCCTTCGTGAATCCGATCACGCCGGCCTTCGCGGTCGAGTAGGGCACGAGCGTCGGGTTGCCCTCCTTGCCGGCGATCGACGCGATGTTGACGATGCGCCCGCTCTGCTGCGGCAGCATGAGACGCACCGCCGCGCGCGAGACGAGGAACACGCTGGTGAGATCGCAGGCGATGACCTGGTTCCAGTCCTCGTCGGTGAGCTCCCAGGTGAGCTTAGAGCCGCCGGTGATCCCGGCGTTGTTGACGACGATGTCGAGCCGGCCCCAGCGCCCGTGGGCCGCGACGACCGCTCGGTCGACCTCGTCGCCGCGCGTCACGTCGGCCACGAGCGCCATGGCCGAGGCGCCGAGCTCGCCGGCGGCCGCCTCCACCGCCGACTTGTCCAGATCGACCAGCGCCACGCGCGCGCCGTCGGCGACCAGCCGCCGCGCGATGGCCAGTCCGATCCCGCGCGCTCCTCCGGTGACCAGCGCGACACGTCCACTCAAGCTCATCGCATTGCCCTCACGACAGCGCCTGCTCGAGGTCTTCGATCAGGTCGTCCGGGTGCTCGAGACCGATCGACAGCCTCAAGAGATTGTCCGGCGTGCGCGTGCCGGCGCCCTCGATCGAGGCGCGGTGCTCGACGAGACTCTCCGTCCCGCCGAAGCTGGTGGCGCGCGTGAACACGCGGAGCTTGGCCGCCACGTCCATCGCGCGCGCCCGGTCGCCGCGCACCTGCACCGACATCATTCCGCCGAACGCGGTCATCTGGCGGCGGGCGACGTCGTGCGCCGCGTGGGTCGGGAGGCCGGGATAGTGCACCGCTTCGACCTTGCGGTGGCCGTGCAGGAACGTGGCGACCCGGAGCGCGTTCTCCGAGTGGCCGCGCACTCGATACGGCAGGGTCCGGATCCCGCGGCGCACGAGCCAGCAGTCGAACGGCGAAGGCACCGCGCCCGCCGACGCCTGCACCACGCGGATCCGCTCGAACAGAGCGTCGCGCACCTTCGACACCACGGCGCCGCCGAGCACGTCGCCGTGGCCGCCGAGGTATTTCGTCGTCGCGTGGACGACCAGATCGGCGCCGAGCCTGAGCGGCGACTGGAGCACCGGCGTCGCCGTCGTGTTGTCGCAGACGTAGCGAGCGCCCGCCCGCCGGGCGAGCTCGCCGACCGCCGCGATATCGGTGATCTTCCACAGCGGGTTCGACGGCGTCTCCACCCAGACGAGCCGCGTGCTTGCGCGCATCGCGGCGCGCACGGCGGCGAGGTCGGTCATGTCGACGAGCGTGCTGTCGAGCTTCCATCGCGCGAAGGTCTCGCGCAGCAGCCGCGAGGTTCCGTGGTACGCGTCCATCGGTGCGACGACGTGGTCGCCGGGCTCGAGCGCCAGCAGAACGGCCGAGGTCGCCGCGGAAGCCGACGCGAAGGCCGCCGCCGCGGCGCCTCCCTCGAGCGCCGCCAGGCACTCCTCGAGCGCCTCGCGGTTGGGGTTGTTGTTGCGCGAGTAGAGGAAGCCGCGGGTGTACGAGCCATCCGGATCGCGCTCGAATGTCGTGGACGGATGGATGGCCGGTGTGACCGCGCCGGTGCCGGGATCGACGTGGGCGCCGGCGTGGATCGCGACCGTTTCGATCCGCATCTCAAGCACCTCCCCTGACCTTCCGGCCCCTGGGATCGTACAGCGGCTCGCGGCTCACGATGGCCGCGACCGCTTCGCCGAAGAGCTCCACTGTCAGACGCGTGCCCGGCGTGGCCGAAGCAACCGGGACGTAGCCGTACGCGATCGACGCGCCGACCGTGTAGCCGTAGCCCCCGCTGGTCACCCGGCCGATCGTACGCCCTTCGGCCAGGATCGGCTCGCCCCCGAGCGTGACCACGCTCGGATCGGCCAGGGTGAGGCAGACGAGCTTGGTGGTGAGCCCGTCAGCCTTCTGCCTCACGAGCGCCTCGCGGCCGATGAAATCACCCTTGTCGAGCCGGACGCAGAAGCCGAGCCCGGCCTCGAACGGCGTGTGCTCCGGGGTCACGTCGGCGCTCCAGTAACGGTAGCCCTTCTCGAGCCGGAGCGAATCGATCGCCCGATATCCAGCGGCGAGCAAGCCGAATGGGGCGCCGGCCGCCCAGAGCGAGTCCCACAGCGCGAGGCCGGCCACCGTCGGCGCGTAGAGCTCCCAGCCGAGCTCGCCGACGTAGGTCACCCGCAGCGCGAGGACGCTCGCGTCGCCCACCGTGAGGCGCCGCGCGCGCATGTAGGGCAACGCTCCGTCGGAGACGTCGTCGCGCGTCGCGCGGGCGAGGATCTCGCGCGCGCGCGGACCGAAGAGGCCGAGACACGTATAGCGATCGGTCACGTCCTCGACCACGACGGCGCGGTCGTCGGCGGCGTGCGAGCGGACCCAGGCGAGGTCGTGCAGGCCGAACGCGCTCCCGGTCACGAGCATGAAGCGATCGTGACCGAGACGGGTCACGGTCAGGTCGCACTCGATCCCGCCGCGGTCGTTGAGGAGCTGCGTGTAGGTGACGGCGCCGACCGGTTTGTCGAGGTCGTTGTCGGCCAGGCGCTGCAGCGCGCTCAGCGCCCCCGCGCCCGACACCTCGAGCTTGCTGAACGAGGTCTCGTCGAAGAGCACCGCCTGCTCGCGAGCCGCCCGGTGCTCGGCCTCGATCGCCGTCGACCAGTGACGCGCCGACCAGCCGCGCGGCGTCCATCTCCGCGGGGATTGCGCCGCGTTCGCCTCGAGCCAGTTCGGGCGCTCCCAGCCCGCCTTCTCGCCGAAGGCGCCGCCGAGCGCTTCGACCCGCGCGTGCACGGGCGAGCGCTTGAGCCCGCGCCCAGCGCGCCGCTCCTCTCCGGGGTAGTGGAGGTCGTAGTACGTGGCGTACGTCTCGAGCGCCTGCGCGCGGGCGTACCCGCGATCGCCGTAGTGAGCGCCGAAACGGCGCAGATCCATCCGCCAGACGTCGATCGACGGGCGCCCCTGCAGAATCCACTCGGCCATCACCTGGCCGACTCCGCCGGCGCCGGCGATCCCGTGAGCGCAGAAGCCGGCGGCGACGAAGAAGCCGCGAATGTCCGGCGCCTCGCCCATGATGAACTCGCCGTCCGGTGTGAACGCCTCGGGGCCGTTGATCAAGGTGATGACTTCGGCTCGGCCAATGGCCGGCACGCGCGAAATCGCCTGCTCCATGAGATCGCCGAACCGCTCCCAGTCCGGCGCCAGGAGCTTGTGGGTGAAATCGGGTGGGATCCCGTCGAGGCCCCAGGGCGCCGGCGAGCGCTCGTACCCGCCCATGAGCAGGCCGCCGACTTCCTCACGGAAGTACACGAGCCGGTCGGGATCGCGCATCGTCGGAATGTCGCGCGTGACCCCGTCGATCGGCTTGGTCACGAGGTACTGATGCGCCATCGGGATGACCGGCACAGTGAGGCCGACCAACCGGCCAACCTCGTGCGACCAGATCCCGGCCGCGTTGACGACGACCTCGCACGGCACGGTCCCCTGCTCGGTCTCGACACGAGCCACCTTGCGGCCGTCGACCTTGATGCCCACCACGTTCACCCCGGTCCGGATCGTGACCCCGCGTTGTCGGGCGCCGGCGGCCAGCGCGCCGGCGAGCGACGCGGGATCGATCCGGCCGTCGGTCGGCAGATAGGCGGCGCCCTCGACCCCCGCGATGCTCATCAAGGGGAAGAGATCGCGCGCCTCATGGGCCGAGATCAGGGTCAGGGGGAGCCCGAAGGTGCGTGCCCAGCCGACCTGGCGCCGGAGCTCGAGCAATCGCTCCGTCGACGAAGCCAGTCGCAGGCTCCCGACCTCGCGCCAGCCCGGATCGAGGCCCGTGTCGTCGCGCAGTCGCCGATAGAGCTCGACGCTCGCCATGTTGATGCGGGTCAGCGCGATGGTCGAGCGCAGCTGGCCGACGAGGCCCGCCGAGTGGAACGTGGACCCGCCCGTCAGCTCACCCCGGTCGAGCACGAGCACGTCGCGGCAGCCCGCGACCGCCAGGTGGTACGCGATGCTGCAGCCGGCGACGCCGCCGCCGATGATGACGACGCGGGCGGGATCGATGGGGGAGAGGCTCGCTACCCGGCGGTGAAGCCGCCGTCGACGACCAGCTCCGCGCCCGTCATGAACGAGGACTCGTCGCTCGCCAGGAACAGGGCGACATAGGCGATCTCGCGCGGCTGCGCGATCCGCCCGAGCGGGATGCCGGTCTCGAACTCCTTGCGGATCGCGTCGGTCAGGTATGGCGCCTGGAGCGGCGTGTCGACGATCCCGGGGTGGATCACGTTGCAACGGATCTTGTCGCGGGCGAACTGGATCGCCAGCGACTTCGTCAGCGAGATCAGTCCGCCCTTCGCCGCCGTGTAGGCGTCCTGCGCCCGCGTGAAGCCCGCCAGCGCCGAGACCGAGCCCATGTTGATGATCGAGCCGCCGCCGGCGCGCTGCAGATGCGGGATCCCGTACTTCGTCACCCAGAAGACCGACTTCAGATTGATGGCCATCACGCGATCCCACCAGCGGTCGTCGGTCTCGAGCACGGAGCGATCGCGGTCCTTCCACAGAACACCGGCGTTGTTGTGCAGGACGTGGAGCGCCCCGAAGCGGCGCACCCCTTCCTCGACCATTCGCTGCACGTCCGCTTCGACCGCGACGTCGCCGGTGACCGCGACGGCCTGGCCGCCGGCGTTCGCGACCCGTGCGACCGTCCCCTTCGCCGCCTCCGCGTCGATGTCCGCCGCCACGATCCTGGCGCCTTCTTCGGCGAAGAGCGCGGCCGTCTCGCGCCCCATGCCCATTCCGGCGCCGGTGATGAGCGCGACCTTGCCAGCGAGCCGCCCGCTCATCCCCCACCGCCGGCCTGGCGCAGCTCGGCGACGCTCGCCGCGAACGCCTCGACGACCCCCCGCATATCCGCCGGAGTGAGCGTCCCCATGTTGGACACGCGGAACGCGTACTTCCGGATGTCGCCCTGCCCGGCGTAGATGATGTAGCCGCGGCGCTTCATGGCGTCGTGGAGGGGGTCGTACGCGATGCCCGACGGCAGCTTGAACGTCGTGAGGATGCTCGAGCGCGCGCCCTCGGCCACGAGCATCTCGAAGCCGAGCGCGGCCATGCCGCGGCGAAGGACCCGCGCGTTCTCCGCATAGCGGGCGATGCGCTCGGCCACGCCCTCCTTCTCGAGCTCGAGCAGCGCCTGCCGCATCGCGTGCAGCACCTGCACGGCCGGGGTGAACGGCGTGTTGTCCCGCTCCTGGGCCACGTAGTGGCTCGCGAGATCGAGATAGACGCTGCGCGGGGGCCTGCCGCGGAGCGCGTCGAGCGCCTGCCGCCGGGCCAGGACGAACGAGATGCCGGGCACACCCTGCAGGCACTTGTTGGCGCTGGCCATCACGAAGTCGATCCCGTCCTGGGTCACGTCGAGCGGCTCGCCGAAGAGCGAGCTCATCGCATCGACCAGCACGCGGCGGCCCTCGCCGGCCGCGGCGCGCACGATCTCGGCCACCGGGTTGAGAACGCCCGTCGTCGTCTCGTGGTGCACGACCGCGACGTGGGTCAGGTGGCGCTCGGCGCGCAGCGCGGCGCGCACGTCGTCGGGACGCGCCGGCGTCGCCACGTCGTAGGAGAGCGCGCGGCTCGGGATCCCGTGAGCGCGCGCGATACGAAGCAGGCGGTCGCCGTAGACGCCGTTGTCGACCACCAGGAGCCCGCCGTCGGCCGGCACGGCCGAGGAGACCGCCGCCTCGACCGCCGCGGTGCCCGAGCCGGTGAACAGGACGGCCGCAAACCCGCGGCCGCCCTCGGCCAGCCGCACGAGCCGCTCACGGCAGTCGCGCATCACCTCGAAGAACTCCGGCTCGCGATGGCAGAGGTCGGGCGTCACGAGCGCTTCGCGGACCTCCCGGCTCGTGTTGGCCGGGCCGGGGTTGAGCAGGATCCACTCTCGATCGCTCACGGTCGCTAGATCCTTTCGAAGTTGCGCCCGAGCTCCCAGTCGGTCACGACCTGGTCGAACGCCTGCTGCTCCAGGCGCGCGGTGTGCAGGTAATGGTCGACCACGCGGTCGCCAAACGCCGCCCGCGCGACCTTCGAGCGCTCGAGCTCGGCGATCGCCTCGCGGAGCGTCTTGGGCACCTGGGGCAGGGTCGCGTCCACGTAGGCGTTGCCCTCGTAGGGCTTGGGCGGCTTCAGGCGGCTCGCGATGCCGTGGAGTCCGGCGGCGATCGTCGCCGCGAAGGCGAGATAGGCATTGGCATCGGCGCCGGGAATGCGGTTCTCGACGCGGAAGCCGCCGCCCTCGCCGCAGAGCCGGAATCCGCACGTGCGGTTGTCCCAGCCGGCGACAATGCGCGTCGGTGCGAACGATCCGGACTGGTAGCGCTTGTACGAGTTCACGCTCGGCGCGTAGAAGTACGCGAGCTCCCGCGCCATCGCCATCTGTCCGGCGAGCCACTGGCCGAAGAGGGGCGTGCTCGTCGTCCGGGCGCCCCGGCCGGCGGCCGCGAACAGGGGCTTGCGCCCGGCCTTGTCCCAGAGCGAGGAGTGCAGGTGGAACGACGAGCCGGCCGCCGCCATGTCGTACTTGGCCATGAACGTGATGGCCGAGCCGTGCTGGTGCGCGATCTCCTTCGCCCCGTGCTTGTAGAGCGCGGTGCGGTCGGCCATCTCGAGCGCCTCCGCGTAGCGGAGGTTGATCTCTTCCTGTCCCCGCCCCCACTCCCCCTTCGAGGTCTCCACCGGGACGTCCGCGGCCTCCATGCCGTTACGAATCGCCCGGATGAGCGGCTCTTCCTTCGAAGTCTGGAGGATGTGATAGTCCTCGAGATAGCTCGACACCGGCGTGAGATCGTGGTGACGCTTGCGGCGCGCCTCGTCGAACGTCTCCTTGAAGCAATAGAGCTCGAGCTCGGCCGCGGTCTTCACGACGTAGCCCAGCGCCGCCGCCCGCTCGATCTGCCGCTTGAGGATCCATCGCGGCGCTTCCTCGATCGGCTCGCCCTCTTCGGTGAAGACGTCGCAGAAGACGAGCGCGGTCTTCGGCAGCCACGGGATGAGCCGCGCGGTCGTCAGGTCGGGGACCATCTTCATGTCGCCGTAGCCGCGCTCCCACGAGGTGAGCTTGAAGCCGGGCAGCGGTTCCATCTCCATGTCGACGGTGAAGAGATAGATGCAGGCGTGCGCGCCGTCGTCCACGACGTGGTCGAGAAAGTAGCGGCCCACGACGCGCTTGCCCATCAGCCGGCCGAGCGCGTCGGGAAAGACGGTCAGGACGGTATCGACGGCACCCTTCTCGATGAGCTGCGCCAGTCGCTTGCGATCGAGCCGCCCCGGCATGACGCGGATAGTAGCTTAGCTCGACTTGACCTGGAACAGGAACGGCGGAAGCATCAGCACCAGCAAGATCAGGCAGGCGATACCGATCGCGCGGCGCCCCCACGAGAGGGGCGAGAGATCATCGAGCGGCGGGCTGTGGTGCAGGCCCACGAGCAACGAAATCAAGCCGGCCCACACGAACCAGTTCAGGGAGGACCCGATCGCCAGGATGATGTCCCCGCCCGGCGCGCGCAGGGTCCAGAGGAACGCGGCCACGCCCAGGCCGAGCAGCGCGATCACGGTCGCCCGACCGACCGCGCGGTGGCGACGGCCGAAGAGCGCGTAGACGATGCGCCCGCCGTCGAGCTGGCCCACGGGGATGAGGTTCAACGCGGTGACGAGGAGCCCGGCCCACGCCGCGTCGACGATCGGGTGGGTGAAGAGCATGTGGCCCGGCGGAATGTGCCCGAAGCGCAGGTACGAGAGTCCCCAGGTGAGCAGCGAGTCGCCGAATCCCGAATAACCCTCCGGCGGCATGGGCACGACGCTCGACCAGGCGAGACCCAGCACGATGGCGGGAAAGGCCACCGCCAGGCCGGCCAGCGGCCCCGCCGCCGCGATGTCGAAGAGCGAGTTGCGGTCTCTCGCGGGCGAGCGCATCAGGATGATGGCGCCCAGCGTTCCGAAGGGAACGCCGATCGGCAGACCGAACAGCAGGTACCCGAGGATCGGCGGTGGCGCCGGCACGAAATACGGCAGGCTGACCGAGGCTCCGTGGTAGCGCGCCGCGAAGTAGTGACCGAACTCGTGAACGACGAGCACCGCGAGCAGTGTGGCCGCGAAGGGAACGCCGGCGAAGAACCGGAGTGCGAGCGAGGGCGCCGTCCGCAGGGCGTCGAACATCGGCGCGCCGACGTATCCGAGGCCGGCGAGCAGCATCGTGACGCACGTGACCGAAAACAGAATCACGTTGGGCCGTGTCGCCGACCGCCCGGCCGTCTCCGTCAGCGGCAGCGCCTGGACGGCCACCCCCCCCGCCTCCTCACGCAGGTACGGCGTGTAGCCGAGCGAACGGAAGCGACCGATCAGAAGGTCGAGCGCCCGGGCGGGCTCGGTCATCAGCTCGCCGCGGAACACGACGATCCCGCCCCGGATCTGTCGGTCGCGAATCACCAGGACGTCCTCGACGTTCCGGCGCAGTCGATCCTCGGTGACGAGCATCTCGTCCGGCGGGGGCGGCGGCGGGAACCGGCGCGCGCGGATCGGCCACCAGCGCATGGCTTCAGGCTACCACGCGGCCAGACGACCGATGGCGGACCGCAGCGCCTCCAGCCCGCCTTCGCGATAGATCGCGCCGAGCACGGCCTCGAGGGCCGAAGCCAGGATCGAGTCACGCGTCCGTCCGCCCGACTGGTCTTCGCCCCGGCCCAGGCGTAGCAGCGGTCCGAGATCGAGATCGACGGCCCAGCGCGCCAGTCGCGCGCCGGTGACCAGCTCGGCGCGCCGCGCCGTGAGGTGCCCGACCTGAGCAGCCGGGTCGTCGGCGATCAGGTGGTCGGCGACGACGAGGGCGAGCGCCGCGTCGCCGAGGAACGCGAGCCGGGCGTGGTCCGCCGCCGGCGGGTGCTCGTTGGCGTACGAGCCGTGCGTGAGCGCCTGCTCGAGGAGAAGCGGATCACGGAACCGATAGCCGAGCCGTCGCTCCAGCTCGACGACTCGGAGCGGATCCACTTACCCGCGGTACGCGCGGAAGGCCAGCGTGGCGTTCGTGCCGCCGAAGCCGAACGCGTTCGAGAGCGCGACCTCGACGTCCTGCTTGCGCGCCTGGTTGGGGACGTAGTCGAGATCGCAATCCGGGTCGGGCGTCTCGTAGTTGATCGTCGGCGGCAGCACGCCGTGGTGGAGCGCCAGCACGGTCGCGATCGCCTCGATGCCGCCGGCGGCGCCGAGCAGGTGGCCCGTCATCGACTTCGTCGAGGAGACGGCCAGCCGCCGCGCATGGTCGCCGAAGACACGCTTGATGGCGAGCGTCTCGAACTTGTCGTTGTAGGGCGTCGACGTCCCGTGGGCGTTGATGTACCCGATGGCGGAGACGTCCAGCCCCGCGTCGCGGACCGCCGCCGTCATCGCTCGCGCCGCGCCGCTGCCCTCCGGATCGGGCGCGGTCATGTGATGGGCGTCGCCGGTCATCCCGTAGCCGACGATCTCGGCGTAGATGCGCGCGTCCCGGGCGAGCGCGTGCTCGAGCGATTCGAGCACGACGATGCCGGCGCCTTCGCCGCACACGAAGCCGTCGCGCGTGGCGTCGAAGGGGCGCATGGCCTTCGCCGGCTCGTCGTTGCGCGTGGACATCGCCTTCATCGAGCAGAAGCCCGCGATCGTGAGCGGGATGATGATCGCCTCGGAGCCTCCGGCGATCATCACGTCGGCGTCGGCTCGCTGGATGATCTTGAAGGAGTCGCCGATGGCGTGATTGCCGGTGGCGCACGCGGTCACCACGGCGGAATTCGGTCCCTTGGCGCCGAAACGTATCGACACGAGCCCCGACGCCATGTTCGCGATGAGCATCGGAATGAAGAAGGGCGAGACCCGGTCGGGGCCCTTCTCGATGAGATTCCGATGGGACTCGAGGAGCGTCGAGATGCCGCCGATGCCGGAGCCGATGAGGACGCCGAACCGCGAGCCGTCGATCTTGTCGGTGTCGAGCGCGGCGTCCTGGACGGCCAGGACCGAGGACGCCACCGCGTACTGGAGATAGGGGTCGAGCCGCCTCGCTTCCTTCTTGTCGACGAAGTCCAGCGGGTCGAAGTTGCGCACCTCGCCGGCGATACGGGTCGGGTAGCCGGCGGTGTCGAACTTCGTGATCATGCCCACACCCGAGCGTCCCTGGACGAGCGAGGACCAGAACTCGTCGGCGGTGTTCCCGACCGGCGAGAGGGTCCCGAGCCCTGTAACGACGACCCTTCGCATACTCACCGTCTACGAGTTGTCCTTGATGTACTGGACCGCATCGCCTACGGTCACGATCTTCTCGGCATCCTCGTCGGGGATCTGGATGTCGAAGTGCTCCTCGAGGGCCATCACGAGCTCGACCGTATCGAGCGAGTCGGCGCCCAGGTCTTCGATGAACTTCGCAGACGGAGTGACGTCGTCCTCCTCCACCCCGAGCTGCTCGACGATGATCTCCTTCACCTTCTCATCCACTGACTTCGCCATGAACCCGTCACCTCCACGGAAAGGATGAGTTACATGTAAAGTCCGCCGTTGACGTGGAAGACCTGACCCGTGACGTAGGTCGCCCCGTCTCCGGCGAGGAATCGTACCATCTCGGCCACCTCGCGAGTCGTCCCGCTGCGCTTGAGTGGCACCTGGGCGAGCAGGGCTTCCCGCGCGGCCGCCGACAGGTCTTTGGTCATGTCGGTCTCGATGAGCCCGGGAGCCACGGCGTTCACGAGGATCGACCAGTGCGCGAGCTCGCGGGCCGCCGCCTTCGTGAACCCGATGAGCCCGGCCTTCGCCGCGGAGTAATTCACCTGGCCGGCGTTGCCCATGGCCCCGGCCGTGGACGTGATGTTGATGACGCGTCCGCCGCTCTTCTGTCTGACCAGCGCCTTGCTCACCGCGCGCGTCATCAAGAACGCGCTGCGGAGGTTGACCTCGATCACTCGATCCCAGTCCTCGTCCGTCATCCGCACCAGCAACTGATCGTGCGTGACGCCGGCGTTGTTGACGAGGACGTCGATCCGTCCAAAATGCTGTTTCGCCGTGCTCACGAGCCGCTCGCAATCCTCGCGGCTCGCCGCGTCGGCGACGACACCGAGCACCGCCCGGCCCTGCGTTTCCCATTCGCGAACGGTGCGTTGCAAACGCTCCCCGTCGCGCCCCGAGACTACCACGGCCGCGCCGTCCTCGGCCAGTCGCGCGCCGACCTCGGCGCCGATCCCGCGGCTGCCGCCCGTGATGATCGCGACCTTGCCGTCGAGCGGGCCCTTCACGAGCGCGACTCGGCGGCGCCGCCGGCGACGGCCGTCAGCGCTTTCTCGAGACCGGCCGGATCCTCGATCGACTGCCCCCGCGCGCCGTTGACGATGCGGCGCAGCAACCCGGAGAGCACACGGCCGGGGCCGACCTCGACGAAGGCGGTCGCGCCCTCCGACGCCAGTCGCTGAACGCAGTCCGTCCACCGGACGGGGCTGGCGACCTGACGCAGGAGGAAGGGGCGCACGTCCTCGGCCTTGCGCGTGACCCCGGCGTCGACATTCCGAACGACCGGCACGCGCGGATCGGTCACCCGGGCCGCGTCGAGCTCGGGCGCGAGACGGGTCCCGGCCGGCGCCATGAGCGAGCAATGGAATGGCGCGCTGACCGGAAGCATGACGCTCATCTTCCCGCCCCGCTCGGTCGCGAGCGCCACGGCGCGCTCGACCGCCGCTCGATGGCCCGCGATCACGATCTGCAGCGCCGAGTTCACGTTGGCGATCTCCGCGACGTCGCCCTGCGCGGCGTCCGCGCAGATCCGCTCGACGGCCGGGAGCTCGAGGCCCATGATCGCCGCCATCGCGCCGGTCCCCACCGGCACCGCCTCTTGCATGAACTCGCCGCGCTTGCGCACGATGCGGACCGCATCGGAGAAGCGCACCGCGCCGGCGACCACCAGCGCGGTGTACTCGCCGAGGCTGTGGCCGGCCGCCAGCGCCGGCCGCAGGCCGCGCTCGGCGCACGCCGTCGCGGCCGCCACCGACGCGGTCAGCACCGCGGGCTGCGTGTTGGCCGTCAGCGCCAGCTCGGCCTCGGGCCCCTCGAAGGCCAGCCGCATGAGATCGAAGCCGACCGCGTCGTTGGCCTCCTCGAAGATGGCCTTGGCGCCGGCCGACATCTCGTAGAAGGCCTTGCCCATTCCGACCGCCTGCGAGCCCTGGCCGGGGAAGAGGAACGCGGTGGTCATTGTAGCGGGGACCGTGAGGCTGGCTTGGACCGAGGGTGGCCTGAGAGAGACGCGAGTGGCTCCGACACGCCCGATCTCACGCCGAGTCTTGTCTTTCTCACCACCGCATGAGCGCCGCGCCCCAGGCGAAGCCGCCCCCGAACGCGACGATGAGCACGAGGTCGCCGCGCTTGAGCCGGCCCCCGGTGACCGCCTCCTCGAGCGCGACATACACCGACGCGGCGCCGGTGTTCCCGTAACGATCGACGTTGACGAACACGCGGTCCATCGGCAGGTTCACGCGCTTGGCGGCGGCCTCGATGATCCGGAGATTGGCCTGGTGCGGGATGAACAGGTTCACGTCGTCCGCCGTGAATCCGTTGCGCGCGAGGATGCGCTCGGCGCAGTCCACGAACAGGCGGACGGCGACCTTGAAGACCTCGTTGCCCTTCATCTTGGCGAAATGCATCCGGGCGTCGACGGTCTCCCGGGTCGCCGGATGACGCGAGCCGCCGCCCGGCATGTACAGGAGCTCCCAGTACTGGCCGTCGGAATAGAGATCGAAATCGATGATCCCCCGCTCGTCCTCGGACGGCTCGAGCACCGCCGCCCCCGCGGCGTCGGCGAGGAGCACGCACGTGCCCCGGTCGGTGAAGTCCGTGATCTTCGACAAGGTCTCGGCGCCGATGCACAGAACGCGCTTGTACTTCCCGGTCTGGATGAACTGCGCGCCGATCGACAGGCTGTAGATCGAGCCCGCGCACGCGGCGAGCATGTCCACCGAGCCGGCGCGCCGGCAACCGAGCCGGTGCTGGACGATGTTGCCGGTGGTCGGGAAGATCATGTCCGGGCTGGTCGTGCCGACGGCGATGAATTCCACGTCTTCCGGCAGGAGGTTCGCGCGCTCGAGCGCCTGCTGCGCCGCGCGGACGGCGAGGTCCGACGTCGCCTCGTTCTCGTCGGCGATGCGGCGCTCGCGGATGCCGGTCCGCTGGACGATCCACGCGTCGTTGGTCTCGACCATCTTCTCGAGATCGGCGTTGGTCAGGATCCGCTTGGGCGCGTACGCGCCGACCCCGGTGATTCTCGCTCGCGTCATTCGCGTCCCCCTTCGCGGCCGCCGCGCTCCACCTCGGCCTCCAGAGCGGCTTTGATGTGCTCGTTCAGTCCGGCGTTCGCCCACTCCTGGGCGACGCGCACCGCATTCTTGATGGCCTTCACCGGTGAGGCACCGTGACAGATGATGGCGGCGCCGTCAATGCCGAGGAGCGGCGCGCCGCCCATCTCGGTGTAGTCGATGCGGCGGCGGAATCGCTCGAAGGCCGGCATCGCGAGCTTCGCGCCGATCTTCGACCGCGCGTCGCGCATCAGCTCTTCCTTGATCATGGCGCCGATCATCTCGGCGAGGCTCTCGGAGATCTTCAGCGCGACGTTGCCGGTGAACCCGTCGGTGACGACGACGTCGCACCGGCCGTTGTAGATGTCGCGGCCTTCCACGTTGCCTACGAAGTTCAGCGACGACTCGCGGAGCTGCTCGAACGTCTCCTTCGTGAGCTCGTTGCCCTTGCCCTCTTCCTCGCCGACCGACAGGAGCCCCACCCGCGGGCTGTCGAGACCGAGGATGTCGCGCGCGTACACGTGGCCCATGACGGCGAACTGCAAGAGGTGCTCGGCCTTCGGATCGACGTTCGCGCCGGCGTCGATCAGGATCGTGAACTTGCGGAGGTTCGGCAGGACCGCGGCGATCGCCGGCCGGTCCACGCCCGGCAGAACGCCGATGACGAACATGGCGATCGCCATCGCGGCCCCGGTGTTGCCCGCCGAGATGAAGGCCGAGGCTTTCCCGTCCTTGACGAGCTCGGCCGCAACCCGCAAGGACGAGTCGCGCTTGCGCCGGAGCGCCTGCGACGGGCTCTCGGCCATCCCGACGACCTGCGAGGCGTGGCGGATCTCGAGGGCGACACTCTGCGCGTCCAGCCGGACAACCTCGCGGTTGATCGCCGAGCGATCACCCACGAGGATGACGGCCGCGCCGAACTCGCGGACGGCCGCCACCGCGCCCTCGACCACGACGCGGGGACCGTAGTCGCCTCCCATCGCGTCCACGGCGACTTTCAAGCGGGACGGCGCACCGTCTCCGTTGGTCATCGGCATGTGGTCGGCGGCGCGACGAGCCGGCTACGTCCCTTCGACGGCCACGATTTCCCGCCCCTTGTAGTACCCGCAGTGCGGGCACACCCGGTGCGGCAGCTTGGTCTCGCGGCATTGCGGGCACACCGAGCGCGTGGGCGCGGCGAGCTTGTAGTGCGTGCGGCGCTTGCGTCCGCGCGTCTTCGAGTGGCGTCGTTTCGGCAGCGGCATCGAACTCTCCTAGTGCGAAAGCCGCGAGGCCAGGTCCTTGAGGGCGGCCATCCGTGGATCCGGCGGGCGCTCCGGGCACTCGCACTTGACCACGTTCCGGTTCCCTCCGCAGACCCGACAGAGCCCAAGACAGCCTTCGCGGCACAGCGGCTTCATGGGTAGCGCGAGCGTCGTCTCGGCCTCGATCAGGGCGCCGATATCGATCGCGTCCTTGTCGTAGAAATCGACGTCGAGATCGTCGGCGGCCAGCTCGACGTTGTCCGCGGTGACCGGGCGCGGCACGAGCCGCACGTCCACGGGAGCCGTCACCTCTCCCGGAGAGGGCTCGAGACACCGACCGCAGGCCTGCGACACCGCCGCGCGGAGCTCGCCGGTCACGAAAACGTCCGCGCCGTCCCGCTCGACCCGGAGGTTCACGTCGAGGAGGCGCCAGGCGGAGTCTCGGTAGACCGCCCCTAGGGCACTCGCGTCCGTGAGACTGAGCCCTTCGTTCGTGATATCTGGAACCCGAACGATCATGACTGCTAACTCATCGTCAACAAAAGAGTTTTTACTCACTTGGGGTCAGTATATCGGCCGTTGTGCCTGCAAGTCAAGGCATTTGACCGCTATAGAGCGCGATTTGACCGGTCTGGGGCCGTCTGCTAGGCTTCGACCATGTCAAACATATTCAAGACCGGGCTCCTGTTGGCCGTCCTGACAGTGATGCTCGTTTTACTCGGCGGCGCGGTCGGCGGCCGTCAAGGCATGCTGATCGCCTTTTTTGTGGCCGTCGCCATGAATTTCGTCAGCTATTGGTTCTCGGACAAGATGGTGCTCGCCGCTTATGGGGCGCAGCCAATCGAGGAGGCGTCTGCGCCCCGACTCTACGCGATCGTGCACCGTCTGACCACGCGCGCCGGCATCCCGATGCCGCGCATCTACCTGATCCCGAGCGAGACGCCGAACGCGTTCGCGACCGGTCGCAACCCGGAGCACGCGGTCGTGGCCGTGACCGAGGGCATCATGCGGATCCTCGACGAGGAAGAGCTCGAGGGCGTCCTGGCGCACGAGCTCTCGCACGTGAAGAATCGCGACGTGCTGATCTCGACGATCGCCGCGACCCTGGCCGGCGCGATCACCTATCTCGCGCACATGGCGCAGTGGGCTGCGATGTTCGGCGGGCGCAGCCGGGACGACGACGACGGTGGGTCGAACCCGCTTGCGATGATCCTGCTGGCGATCCTGGCGCCGATCGCCGCGCTGCTCGTCCAGATGGCGGTCTCGCGCTCCCGCGAGTTCCAGGCCGACGCCACCGGCGCGAAGGTGGCCGGGCGTCCATGGGGCCTGATGAAGGCCCTCGAGAAGCTCCAGATGGCGAACCAGGCGATGCCAATGGCGGATGCGACTCCGGCAACCGCTCACCTCTTCATCGTGAACCCGCTGAGCGGCCAGACCTTGATGCGTCTGTTCTCGACTCACCCGCCCCTCGAGGAGCGGATCGCCCGCCTGCGGGCGATGCGCGTCTAGCCCAACGTCGTCGACGCGCCCCGGAATCGTCGGGGCGCGTCGCTTCGCTTCAGGCCTTTTCGACCATGTAGACGTGGGGCAGCATGTCGACGTAGATGTTGCCCTCGACCACCGTCTCGCCCAGCTTGTTCTTCTCGAGCCCGCGCACCGTCGGCTTGGCCGCGCACCACCGGGCGACCCACGCGACCGGAATGTATCCCGCGTCGGTCTGCATGATCTCTTCGGCCTTGGCGTAGTTCACCAAACGCTTCTTGGTGTCGCGCGTGTCGCGTCCGGCCTCGAGCTCCTTGTCGAACGCATCGTTGACCCAGGCCTGCCGCCGGCCCTCCGTCTTCTTGCCGTAGAACGTGTCGAAGTACTCGTTGTGCGGATCCGGATAGTCCATGAACCAGCGGATCCACACGAACTGATAGTCGTTCTTCCAGAGCCCGGCGCGGAAGACGCGCTGCTCCAGTACCTCGAGCTCCGTCTTCATGTTGAGGTGCTCGAGCAGGACCGCCTGGACGGCCTCGGCCAGCGGTTTGGAGCCGAGCCCCTCTTCGCGCATCGTCAGGGTGATCCGTGGCCAGTTGCGCCCTCCCTCGTACGGCGTGCCCTTCAGCATGGCCATCGCCGCCTTCGGATCGAAGCGCTGGATGTCGCGGATCTTTTTGTCGTCGACCGCCCCGGGGAAACCCGTCGGGATCATCGAGTGCGCGGGGATGGCGAAGCCGTCGGCGACCTTCACCACGCTTTCCCGGTCGATGGCGTGCCCGACCGCCCGGCGCACCTTCCCGTTGTCGAAGGGCGGCTTCGTCACCTGTGGGATCAGATACCAGGTGCCCGGGAACGGATAGCGGAACACCTGCGCCTTGGTCCGCGGATCGTCGCGCATCCGCCGCAAATCGCCCGGCTGCAGCGGCGAGATGTCGAGCTCGTTGTTCTCGTACGGTAGGGCGCCCGACTGCACCGGCACGATCGGGACCGTGGCCTTCTCGAGCGTGATGTCCTTGGCGCCGAAGAAGTGCTTGTTCTTCCGCAGCACCATGACCTTGTTGTGCTCCCAGCTCTCGAGCACGAAGGGCCCGTTGCAGACGATGTTGGCCGCCTCCGTCCACTTGTCGCCGTGCTTCTCGACCGAGGCGCGATGGGCCGGGTACGCGGCGAGATAAGCGGACAGAACCGGGAAGTATCCGCGCGGCCCTTCGAGCGTCACCTCGAGCGTCCAGTCGTCCTTGGCCACCACGCCGACCTGCGAGGCATCGGACGCTTTGCCCTTGTTGAAGGCCTCGGCGCCCTTGATGTCGTAGAAGTAGCTCGAGTACGGGTTCTTGCTGGCCGGATCCATCTGACGCTTCCAGGACCACTCGAAGTCGCGCGCCGCGCACGGCCCGCCGTCGGACCACTTCGAGTCCTTGCGGAGGGCGAAGGTCCACACCGAGCCGTCGGCGTTCGACGTGATCTTGCTGGCGACGTACGGAACCGGCTGGAAGTCGGCGTTGAATTTCATCAGGCCGGCGAACAGGATCGGCACACCGCTGCAGTAGAGGTCCTTGTTGTAGTCGTGGCTGGAGGGATCGTTCTGCCACCAGCCGCCGCCACCGAGCCGCACGTGCTGCTCGCGCGCCAGCTTCTCCCCGGCGGCGAGCGTCGGCGCCGCCGAGACCGGGCGCGCGTTGAAGCCGGCCACGCCCAAGGTCGCCAGCCCGCCCGCGACTTTCAGGAAGTCGCGCCGCCCCACGCCGACGGCGGCGAAGCGCGCGGCAAGGAGCTCCATCTGGCTGTCGGAGGTGTGAGGAGTACGCATCAGCGGGTCTCCTTCTCGCTATTTCAATTTGGGGTCCAGCGCGTCTCGCACGCCGTCGCCGAAGAATACGAACGAGAGCATGGTAACCGCGATGGCGATCGACGGGAACACACAAAGATGCCAGTACGAGCGGATGTACTGCTGTCCCTCGCCCACCATCTGCCCCCACGACGGGGTCGGCGGGTTGATGCCGACGCCGATGAACGAGAGTGCGGCTTCGGTGAAGATCGCCTCGGGGATCCCGAACGTCACCGCGACGATGATCGGGGTGAGCGCGTTGGGCATGACGTGGCGTCCGAGCACGCGGCCGAATCCGGCGCCGAGCGCCCGCGCGCCATCGACGAACTCCTTTTCCTTGATCGCGAGCACCTGCGCGCGGGTCTGACGCGCGATCCCGACCCATCCGGTGAGCCCGATCGCAATGAAGATGTTGGTGAGCCCCGCGCCCAGCATCGACATGACCAGAATCACGAACAGTAGACGCGGGAACGCGTACATGACGTCGACGAAGCGCGTGAGGAACAGATCGGTCCGCCCGCCGATGTAGCCCGACAGCGCGCCGATGGGCACCCCGATCAGCACGACGATCACCTGCGCCCCGAGGCCGACCAGCATCGAGACCCGAGCGCCATAGATCATGCGGGAAAGCAGGTCGCGACCGAGCTGGTCGGTGCCCAGTGGATACGCGTGCGACGGCGCCTCGTTGAGCCGGCCGAAATTGGTCTTGGTGTACGGAAGAGGCGCGAGGAAATCTGCGAAGATCGCGACCAGGCACAGCAGCACGACGACCACGCCGCCGGCCACCGCGAGCCGATTGCGCCGGAGCCGTCGGACCCCGTCTCGCCAGAGGCTCGACGATCGCGGCCGCGTCTCGGGATGGGTCACCGCGCTCGCGCGAAGATCCCCTCCGAGCTTAGTAGCGGATGCGGGGGTCAAGGACGCCATAGAGCAGGTCGACGACAAGATTCATGATGGCCAGGAACACGCCGTAGGTCAGGACGACCGCCATGATCATCGGATAGTCTCGCCCGGTCATCGACAGAACGAAGAAGCGTCCCATCCCGGGAACGCGAAAGATCGCCTCGACGAAGAACGACCCGGTGCCCACCGCGGCGAACATGGGGCCGAGCAAGGTGACGACCGGAATGAACGCGTTCTTGAGCGCGTGCTTGAAGATGACCGGGATCTCGCCGAGCCCTTTGGCCCGCGCGGTCAGCGTGTAGTCGGCGCGGATCACCTCGAGCATGCTGGCGCGCGTGAAGCGCGCAATGATCCCCATCGGCGCCAGCGCCAGCGCCACCGTCGGCAGCACCCAGTTCCGCGGCGAATCCCAGCCGCCGGTCGGGAAGAGCGGCACGACGAACGAGAACAAGATGATCAGGAAGACCGCCAGGACGAAGTTCGGAACGGCGACACCGACGGTCGCGAGGCTCACCGAGACGTAGTCCCACGTTCGATTCTGGTAGAGCGCGGCCAGGATACCCAGCGTCAAGCCGACGACGATCGCGAGCACCAGCGCCATCGACCCGAGCAGGAGTGAGATCGGGAACGTCTCGGCGATGATCTCTTGCACCGTGCGAGTCTTGTAGACGAACGAGTAGCCGAAGTCACCGCGAACCGCCTTGCTCACGAAGATCGCGAACTGCTCGTAGAGCGGCCGGTCGAGACCGTAGTGCTTGGCGAGCACCTTCTGCGCCTCGGGCGACAGCGGGTTGGCGCCCTCCGCGACCGGGTCGAGGGGGCTTCCGGGCGTCGCGTGCATCACGAGAAACGTCACGAGCGCCATGGCCAACAACGTAGGCACCAACCACAGAACACGCGCCAGCGCGAATTGGAACAACCAGATCCTCCGGCGGTCGCACGGTCGGCTCGACCGCTCTATTTGGCAGGAGGTCGGCCGATTGAGTCAAGTTCCCGCTTCCTTGACCCTTCCCGGCGGCTGGGCGAGAATTGAGCGGTTTCAGCCAATGGCCTCCGAGCCACTCATCCGAGTGACCGGTCTCCGCAAGACCTTCGGCAACCATCGCGTGCTGGACGGCCTCGATCTCGACGTCCGCGCCGGCGAGGCGGTGGCGGTGCTGGGCGCCAACGGCGCCGGCAAGACGACCTTGCTCAAGGTCCTGGCGACCTTGACGCGCCCGACGCGCGGCACCGTGACCATCGCGGGCCACGACGGCGCGACGGACCCGGAGCTCGTCCGCCGCGAGATCGGGCTCGTCGCTCACAGCTCGTACGTGTACGAGGACCTGACCGCCGCCGAGAACCTGATGTTCTGGGCGACGCTCGCCGGCCTGCGGCCGTCCGCGGCCGAGCGTGCCGGCGCGCTCGCGACCGTCGAGCTCGAGCGCGCGGCCGACGAGCGGGTCCGCACGTTCTCGGCCGGCATGAAGCGGCGGCTCTCTCTGGCGCGCTTCGTCCTGGCCCGGCCGCGCGTGTTGCTGCTCGACGAGCCGTTCACCGGGCTCGACCAGCGCGCGAAGAAGTGGCTCGAGGAGCATCTGGCGTCGTTCAAGGCGGGCGGCGGCGCGATCGTCATGACCACGCACAGCTTCGGCCGCGAGCTCGCCGTGGCCGACCGGATCGCGATCCTGGCCGGGGGCGCCATCGCGCTCGATACCCCGCGCGGCTCCCTGTCCGCCGACGACGTGCACCGGCTCTACGCCCTGCACGCGGAGGACGCATCCTGACCTTCGCGCGGCGGGCGCTCGTCGTGGTCTGGAAGGACCTGCTCGTCGAGCGCCGGTCGAAGGAGACGCTGAACGCGCTCTTCTTCTTCGGCTTGCTGCTCCTGTTCGTCTTCCAGTTCGCGCTCGGCCCGGATCGCGAGCGACTGGCCGGAACGCTTCCCGGGCTTCTCTGGCTGGGGTTCATCCTGAGCGGGCTCCTCGCCCTGGGCCGGACGTTCGTCGTCGAGCGCGAGAACGACTGCTGGGAGGGGCTCCTGCTGGCCCCGGGCGACAAATCGGCGATCTACGTCGGCAAGCTCGCCGGCAACCTGCTGCTGATGCTGGCCATCGAGGCGATCCTCCTGGTGCTCTTCGGCTTCTTCTTCAACCTCGACCTCGCGAACGTGCTGCCGGGCCTCGCCGTGGTGATCGCGCTCGGGACCGTCGCGCTCGCCGCCGTCGGCACGCTCTTCGCCGCGATGACGGCGCAGGTGCGCGCCCGCGAGCTCCTGTTCCCGGTGCTCCTGCTCCCGGTCGAGGCGCCGGTGCTGCTCGCCACCGTCAAGGCGACGGAAGCCGTGCTACTTGGCGAGACCCTCGGCAGCGTCGCCCACTGGCTCAAGCTCCTCGCGGCCGCGGACGTCGTATACGTCGCCGTCGGCGTGCTCACGTTCGACTTCGTGCTGGAGGCCTGAGAGCGCGCGTGAGACGTCTTCTCGGCGGCGTGACGCTCGCGGGGCTCGTCGCGGGGCTCGTGATGGGATTCGCAATCGCGCCGCGCGAGGCGACCCAGGGCAACGTCCAGCGCATCATGTATCTCCACGTACCGAGCGTCTGGGTCGCGTACCTCGCGTTCGGGGTGGTCCTCGTCGCCTCGGTCGTCTATCTCATGCGGCGGGCCGAGGCCGCGGACCGGCTCGCCCACGCCTCGGCCGAAGTGGGCGTGCTCTTCACCGGACTCACGATCGCCACGGGCTCGATCTGGGGAAAGCCGACGTGGGGCGCCTGGTGGACCTGGGACGCGCGGCTCACGAGCGTCTCGATCCTCTTCGTCATGTACCTCGGCTACCTGCTGCTCCGCGGGATGATCGAGGACCGCGAGCGCGGCGCCAGGTTCGCGGCCGTGCTCGGCATCGTCGCCGCGTTCAACGTTCCTCTCGTGCACTTCTCGGTCTATTGGTGGCGCACCCTGCACCAGCCGCCGTCCTTGATGAAGCCGGGGCCCGGGACGATGCCGGACATCATCGTCGCAGCGCTCCTGGTGAACTTCGCGGCGTTCACGCTGCTCTATGTGTACTTCGTCACCAGGCGCGCCCGCGTGCTGCGCCTCGAGGCGGAGGCCGAAGCGTGACCGCCGGCAACTGGGGCTTCGTCGTCGCTGCCTACGGCCTCGCGGCCGTCGTGCTGATCGCCTACTGGCGCTTCCTCGTCCGCCGCGAGAAGGAGCTCCAAGGGCAAGGATCGGGCGTGTCGGAGCCACAAGCGTCTGTCTCAGGCCACCCGCGGTCCGAGCCGGCCTCGAGGTCCCCGCTACCATGAACCGACGGCGCAAGTTCATCGTCGGCGGCGTCGTCATCGCGGGGGCCCTCGCCTACATGATCTACGCCGGCGTCACCCAGTCGGCGGTGTACTTCGTCACGCCGGCCGAGCTCCGGGCCGCCCCGGTGCCGGGCAAGGCCTACCGGCTCGGCGGCATGGTGGTGCCCGGCTCGCTCACGTGGGAGCCGCGCTCGCTCGATCTCTCGTTCACGCTGTCCGACGGGACCGCCACGGTTCCGGTCCGCCACAAGGGCACGCCACCCGATCTGTTCGGCGAGGGTCGAGGCGCCGTCCTCGAGGGAAGCTGGACGGCGGACGGCTACTTCAAGGCGAATTTGATCATGGCGAAGCACTCCGAGGAGTACAAGGCGCCCCACGACAAGAACGAGGCGGGCTATCGCGAGCTGTTCAAGACGCTCCGGGGCGAAGGGCGATGACCGCGGACCTCGGGTACGGCATGACCCTGATCGCCCTCGGCCTCGCGGTGTACGGCGGTGTCGCCGCCGGGATCGGTGCCCGCACGGGTCGGCTCGCGGTGATCGAGTCCGCGCAGCACGCGGCGCTCGGCGTGTTCGTCCTCGTCACCTCGTGCTTTGCGCTCCTGACCTACGCCTTCCTGACGTTCGATTTCTCGGTCCGCTACGTCGCGACCAACACGAACCTCGGCACGCCTTTTTACTATCGGATCACCGGGGTCTGGGGCGCCCTCGAGGGCTCGATCATCCTCTGGTCCTGGATGCTCGCGCTCTACACGATCATCCTGATCGTGCGGCACCGGGTCGGCGCGCGCGAGCTCTACCCGTGGGCGCTGGCGACGATGCTCGGGATCCTCGCGTTCTTCCTCCTGGTGATGACGGTCGCCGCGCCGCCGTTCCAGCGTCAGGTGCCCGTGCCCGCCGACGGCCGCGGCCTGAACCCCCTCCTCGAGGACACGGGCATGATCACGCACCCCGTGGCCCTCTATCTCGGCTTCACGGGCTTCACCGTGCCCTTCGCCTTCGCGATGGCCGCGCTGATCACGGGCCGCATCGGCGACACCTGGCTCGTGCTGACGCGACGGTGGACGATCGTCGCCTGGTACTTCCTCTCGCTCGGCCTCCTGATCGGCGGCTGGTGGAGCTATCACGTCCTGGGCTGGGGCGGGTACTGGGCCTGGGATCCGGTCGAGAACGCCGCGTTCATGCCGTGGCTCACCGGCACCGCGTTCCTCCACTCGGTGATGATCCAGGAGCGGCGGCGCATGCTCCGCCTCTGGAACATCTCGCTGGTGATCCTGACGTTCGGCCTCACGCTCTTCGGCACGTTCCTCACCCGCTCCGGCATCATCGCCTCGGTCCACTCCTTTACGCAGGGCTCGATCGGCATCCTGTTCCTGGGCTTCCTCGCGCTGGTGCTGCTGACCGCGCTGGGGCTGGTCGCGTGGCGCTGGGAGGCGTTCCGGTCGGAGGGCGAGCTCGACTCCGTCGTCTCGCGCGAGTCGGCGTTCCTCCTCAACAACGTGCTCCTCGTCGCCGCCGCGTTCACCGTCTTCTTCGGCACGGTGTTCCCGCTGCTCTCGGAAGCGGTGCGCGGCGTGAAGGTCAGCGTCGGCGCGCCCTTCTTCAACCAGATCAACGTGCCGCTCTTCCTGTCGCTGGTCTTCCTGATGGGCGTCGGGCCGCTGATCGCCTGGCGTCGCGCGTCGCTCGAAAATCTGAAGCGGAACTTCTTCTGGCCGGTCGCGCTCGGCATCGTCGCGGCGGCGGCGGCGTTTGCCCTGGGCGTGCGCTCGCTGCTGGCGGTGCTGACGTTCGCGACGACGGCCTTCGTCGCGGTCACGATCGCGGTCGACTTCACGCGCGCCACGCGCGCGCGCCTGCGCGTGGGCGAGTCGCTCCTGCCGGCCATGGGCGGGCTCTTGCTGCGGCACCATCGGCGCTACGGCGGCTTCGTCGTGCACCTGGGCATCCTGATCATCGCCCTGGGGGTGATGGGGTCGCACGCCTGGTCGGTGCAGACCGAGACCACCCTGCGCCGCGGCGAGACGGCCGAGCTCGCCGGCTACCGCTTCCGCTTCGACGGGCTCACCGCGGTCGAGGAGTCGAACCACTTCAAGGTCGTCGGCGCGTTCACGGTCTCCAACGGACGCGTCCTCGGCGTGCTGCGGCCCGCCAAGAAGTTCTATCCTCAGGAACAGGCGCCCATCGCCTACGTCGACTATCGCCTGGGCCTGCGGGAGGATCTCTACCTCGTGCTCGGCGACTTCGCCCGCGACGGCTCGCAGGCGACCGTCAAGGTCCAGGTCAACCGCCTCGTCAGCTGGATCTGGATCGGCGGAGTCGTGCTCACCCTGGGCGCGCTGCTGGCCATCCTGCCGGAGCGACACAAGAGCGCGTGAAGCGGCTCAGGCGCTGGCTGATCCCGCTCGCCGCCGTCCCCGTGCTGGTGCTGCTCGGCTACGGGTTCCGCGTGAGCCCGCGCGACATCCCGTCGCCGCTCGTCGGGCGACCGGCGCCCGGCTTCGCGCTCGCCACGCTCGAGGGCGCGCCGCTCGACCTCGCGACGCACCGAGGGAAGGTCGTCGTCGTGAACTTCTGGGCGTCGTGGTGCTATCCCGCCTGCTACGAGGAGGCGCCGGTGCTCGAGCGGAACTGGCGCGGCTACCGCGAGCGCGGCGTGGTGGTGGTCGGCGTCGACATCCAGGACAAGCGCGAGGCCGCGGTGAAGTTCGTCGGCGACTTCGGTCTCACCTTCCCGGTCGTCCAGGACCTGAAAGGCGCGGTCTCCGTGGATTACGGCGTGTACGGCGTTCCCGAGACCTTCTTCCTCGATAGCCAGGGCCGGATCCGCGTCAAGCACGTCGGCGCCGTCACCGACGACGTCTTCCGGACGACGGTCGATCGCCTGCTGGCGGAGGCCGCAGGCCCGTGAGCCGCGTCGCGATCGCGGTCCTGATCGCCCTGGTCCTGCTCGGCTCGACCGGCCATCCGACCGCCGCCCAGACCGCGAAGCCCGTGAACGAGGACCTCGTGCACGACATCGCGGCGCAGCTCCGCTGCGTCGTGTGCCAGAACCTGTCGGTGGCCGACTCGCCCTCGGAGATGGCGAGCCAGATGCGCGCGATCATCCGCGAGCGTCTGGCCGCGGGCGAGAGCCCGGCCGACGTCCAGCGCTATTTCGTCGACCGCTACGGCGAATGGATTCTCCTCTCGCCTCCGCGCCGGGGGTTCAACCTCCTCGTCTGGCTCCTTCCGCTCGCGGCGGTCGTCGTGGGGCTCGCCGCCGCGGCCGCTCTGGTGTGGCGCTGGACCCATGGACATCGCGGTATCCGCCCGCCGCCGGTGGCGGTCGACGCGGCGATGAGCGAGCGGATCCGTCGAGAGCTGGAGGGCAGGTCGTGATCGGCGCCGGCGTCGTCGTCGTGTCTCTCGTCGTCGGCGTGCCGGCCCTCGTGTTCGTGCTCTGGCCGCTCTTCGGTCGCGACCGGCGCGCGCGCACGTTCCTTCCATTACCCCCCGACCGGCGGCAGGAGCTCTCCGAGGACAAGCGCGTCGCCCTCGCCGCGATCCGCGAGCTCGAGTTCGAGCACGCGGCCGGGCACGTGTCGGACGCCGACTTCGCCGAGCTCCGCGCGCGCTACGAGGGCGAGGCCGCCGCGATCCTCACGGAGCTCGACCGGCTGGGTCCGGGCGAGCCGGCTCCGGCCGGGGTGGCGCCGGCCGAGCCTCGCCGGTCGGCGTGGCGGCATCCGGCGGCGCTCGCCGCGGCCGCGGTGCTCCTGGTCGTCTTCGGAATCGCCGTGGGCGCCGGAATCGTGCGGTACACCGAGCGCGATCCGATGGCCGGCCAACCTTCCCCCGGCTCGCGACCGCTCGCCGAGCTTTCTCGCGAGGCGCCCGGCGCGAACGAGGCGCCCAATGCGAGCAACGCACCCGCGATTCCGCCCGGCCGACCGGTCCCGCCCGAGATGCTTCGGGGGATGCTGCAGGCGGCGCGCTCGAGCCTGGCTCAGGGCCGCTACAACGAGGCGATCGCCGCGTACCAGGCCGTCCTCAAGCGCGATCCGAACAACGTGGACGCGACGACCCATCTGGGGCTGATCCTCGCGGTCGGGGGCGGGCCCGAGCACGCCGATCGCGCGCTCGAGATCTTCGATCGCGCGCTGGCGATCGATCCGAGCTACCTGCCGGCGCTCCTCTATCGGGGCCAGGTGCTCTACGAGGTCAAGCACGACGTCGCCGGGGCCGTCCGGTCCTGGGAGCAGTTCGTCGCGCTGGCGCCGGCGGGCGAAGACCGGGACCGCGTCGCGAAGATGATCCGCGACGCTCAGACGAAGCGCTGACTCAGCGCCGCTCGGGAACCGCGAAGCTGCGATCGTGCTTCAGCGGGACCGCCAGATACTCTCGCTCCTGGTACACGATCACCGGCCAGTTCCACCGCACGCTGACGTCGAGCGTCTTGCCTTCGTCGCTCACCGAGATCGCGCGCTCGTCGACGTTGATGCCGCTCGCCGCCACCTTCTTGACGATGTCGTCCCTCACGCGGCTCGCGCGCTCTTGACGGTCGGTGCGCGACGCGCGCTCGTTGACGACCTCCTCCACCAGGCTCGTGACCTCGAGATAGGACCACACGGCCATCGCGCCGGTATAGAAGACGTAGACACAGCCGATCGCGACAAAAATCCAGAAGAGGACCTTCATCCGGCGGCACCGGGAGAATAGACCCAGATCTTCGCCGCGGCCGGCAAGCCGAGCGCGATGATCTTGCCGTCGCCGGACGCCGTGATCGTCCCGGCCCACGGCGCGACCTCGGTGATCTTCAGCCGCCGGCCCGGGCGGACGTCGTTCTTCCAGAGGTGCTCGAGGAGCTTCTTGTCGGCTTCGGCTTCTTCGGTGATGCGCTCGACGAC
Source organism: Candidatus Rokuibacteriota bacterium (assembly GCA_003220495.1). GTDB lineage: Bacteria > Methylomirabilota > Methylomirabilia > Rokubacteriales > CSP1-6 > AR31. The sequence goes on from QHSP01000019.1 coordinate 117,636, forward strand.
GACGGTCGTCCCTTCCTTCGCCTGGGCGAGAGGAAACGGCTCGACCCTCGGCGGCTTGGCCATCCCGGGGATCGGGTTCCCGTGCGGGCAGGTGCTCGGCATGCCCAGGAGCTCCGCGAGACGGTCCTCGACCCGCGGTGAGAGCGCATGCTCGAGGCGATGCGCCTCCTCGTGGGCGTCCGTCCAGTTGAGCCCGAGGGTGTCGGTGAGCCAGCGCTCGAGGAGGCGGTGACGGCGCGCCATGACCTCGGCGATCTGTCGTCCCTTGTTGGAGAGCACGAGCTGCTTGCCGCGCCCGATCTTCACGTACCCGCCGCGGGCCATGCGATGGATCGCCTCGGTCACCGCCGGCGCGGAGATTCCCATGTGCTTGGCGAGTCGAGCGCCGATCACCGGCTTGCCGCTGCTGCTCGCCAAGTCGTAAATCGCCCCGAGATAGTCTTGGACCGACGCCGTCGTGGCTCGGGTCTCGGCCGCTCCCTTCAGGACTGAGGATCGTGGCATGTTCGAGTCTCTTGAGCGAAATCTCGACCGGTCGCCCGGCAGTATAACGTCACTCTGACTCGGGCAGCAAGGCAGAGCGACCCAGCGCGGCTGAACCCCTCGAGCCGGGGGTGTTATGCTTCGGAGCATGACGCGGGCCGACGCCGCGCAGCGCATCATGGAGCTGCGCGAGCAGATCCACCACCACGACTATCTGTACTACGTCGAGGCGCGGCCCGAGGTCTCCGACGCGGAGTACGACGGACTCATGCGCGAGCTCCGCGAGCTCGAGGCGAGCTTCCCCGACCTCGTCACCGCGGACAGCCCCACGCAGCGGGTCGGCGGGGCGCCGACCGATATCTTCAAGCCGGTGGAGCACCACGACGCCATGCTCTCGCTCGACAACGCGACCTCCCCGGACGACCTGCGCGAATTCGAGGCCCGGATCGGCCGCGCCCTCCCGGGCGCCGCGTTCACGTATGTCTGCGAGCCGAAGATCGACGGCCTGGGCATCGCGCTCCTCTACGAGCACGGCCGCTTCGTCCGGGGCGCGACGCGGGGCGACGGGCGCGTCGGGGAGGACATCACGCCGAACCTCCGGACGATCCGGTCCATTCCGATGGTGCTGCGGGGCGCTCTGGCCACCGCCCCCGTCCTCGAGGTTCGCGGTGAGGTGTTCATGCCGCGTGAGGAGTTCGCCCGGCTCAACCGGACCCTGGAGGAGGCCGGGACGCCGACGTTCGCGAATCCGCGGAATGCTGCGGCGGGGGCGGTGCGCCAGAAGGATCCATCGGTCACCGCGCGCCGGCCCCTCGACATCTTCCTCTATCACCTGAGCCGCGCCGACGCGCTCGGCTTCACCTCCCACTGGGACGTGCTCGAGGCCCTGCGCGCCGCCGGGTTCAAGACCAACCCGCGGGCCGAACGATGCGCGAATCTCGCCTCGGTCATCGCCGCCTGCGAGAAGCTCGAGCGCGACCGCGATTCGCTCGGCTACGATGCGGACGGCGCCGTGGTCAAGGTCGCGTCGCTCGACCAGCAGCGCCGGCTCGGCTCGACGACCCATCACCCACGCTGGGCCATCGCGTTCAAATTCGCGGCGCGCCAGGCGACGACGGTGGTCGAGGCGATCGAGGTGAACGTGGGTAAGACCGGCGCGCTCACGCCGACCGCCAAGCTCACGCCCGTGGAGCTGGCCGGCGTGACGATCCGCAACGTCAGCCTGCACAACGAGGACGAGATCCGCCGCAAGGACATCCGCGTGCGCGACACGGTCCTGATCGAGCGGGCGGGCGACGTGATCCCCTACGTCGTTCAGGTCGTCCTCGCCAAGCGGCCGCCGGACACCCAGGAGTTCACGTTTCCGTCGACGTGCCCGGCCTGCGGCGGCGCGGCCGCCCGCGCCGAAGGCGAGGCGTACTGGCGATGCACCAACAGCGCCTGCCCGGCGCAGCTCAAGGAACGCCTGCGCCACTTCGGATCGCGGCGCGCGATGGACATCGAGCACCTCGGCGACAGCACGATCGAGCAGCTGGTCGATACCGGACGCGTGAAGGACTTCGCCGACCTCTACACCTTGACCGCCCACGAGGTCGGCGAGCTGGACCGGTTCGCCGAGAAGTCGGCCGAGAATCTCGTCGCCGCGATCGCGGCGTCCCGCACGCGCGGCCCGGCGCGCCTGCTGAACGCGATCGGGATCCGGCTCGTCGGCGAGCGCGTCGCCCAGGTGCTGGCGGCTCGCTTCGGGAGCCTCGAGCGTATCGCCACCGTCTCGGAGGCCGAGCTGGCCGACGTGCACGGTATCGGCGACGAGATCGCGCGCTCGATCGCGGCGTTCTTCCAGGATCCGAGCAACCGCGAGCTCATCGAGCGTCTGGGGCGCGCCGGTGTCGTGACGAGCGCGCCGGTCGCGCCCGAGGGCCCAAAGCCGCTCGCCGGCAAGACCATCGTCCTGACCGGCTCCTTGCCGACGCTCTCGCGCGAGGCCGCTCGCGAGCTGATCGAGCGGCACGGCGGCCGCGTCACGTCCTCGGTCTCGAAGAAGACCCACTACGTCGTCGTCGGCGAGGCGCCCGGCAGCAAGGCGGACGACGCTCGCCGGTTGGGGGTGCCCGTGCTCGACGAAGCCGGACTGCTCGAACTGCTTCGCGCATGAGACGCCCCGGCGCACGCGTCGGGCTGGCTCTGGCGGCGCTGATCGTCGCCGGCTGTCTGGGCAAGACGACCGACTCGAATGCGCCGGTCGACATCATGAGTCCGGGCAAGTGGGTTCCGCTCGCCCCGATGCCGACCGCGCGCCAGGAGGTCGCGGTCGCGCAGCTCAACGGCCGCGTGTTCGTGATCGGCGGCTTCGGCCCTGACAGCGAGGTCGTCGCCACGGTCGAGGTCTACGATCCCGCCTCCGACCGTTGGGAGACGCGCACCCCGCTCCCCGCCCCCACGCACCACGCCGCGGCCGCCGTCATCGAAGGCCGGCTCTTCGTGGTCGGCGGCTACAGCGGCGGGCGCGTGAGCTGGACCCCGCTGCGGACCGTCTACGAGTACGACGAGGCACGCAGCTCCTGGTCGACCCGCGCACCGCTCCGGCAGGGGCGCGGCGGCCTCGCGGTCGTCGCGCTCGGAGGCCGTCTGCACGCGGTCGGCGGCAGCGGCGACAGCGCGAGCGCCGCGCACGAGATATACGAGCGAACCCCGGACCGGTGGACCGATGCGCCTCCGATGCCGACCGCCCGCGATCACCTCGCGGCGGTCGCGTTTCAGGGAAAGCTCTGGGCGATCGGTGGCCGCACGTCGTTCGTCGGGACCCAGTTCGCCGCCGTCGAGATCTACGATCCGGCGGCCAAGAGCTGGACCACGGGAACGCCGCTGCCCACCGCCCGCGGCGGACTCGCGGCCGCCGCGCTCGGCGACCGCGTCTACGTCTTCGGCGGCGAAGCGCCGCTGCGCATCTTCAGCGCCAACGAGATGTGGGAGGTCGCCGGCAATCGCTGGATCGGCAAGGATCCAATGCGCACGCCGCGTCACGGCATCGGCGCGGCCGCGGTCGGCAATCGGATCTACGTGCCGGGCGGTGGAACGCAACCCGGCTACGCGAGCACCAACGTGAACGAGGCGTACGTTCCGTGAGTGTTGGACGGCTCGCGTCGCTGGTCCTCGCCGCCCTCGCCCTGTGGCCGGCGTCGCTCGTGGCGGGCCCGACCCGCGAGGAGGCGCTCAAGGCGCTCGCCGACACGGGTCACGCGGACCAGCGCCGTCAGGGCGCCCGGGCGTTGGGCGAGACCGGTCTCATGAGCGACGTGCCCAAGCTGGCCGCGGCGCTTCGCGACAGCGACCCGCTCGTCCGCGAGCTCGCAGAGAACGCGATGTGGCAGGTGTGGAGCCGATCCGGCGACACGACCATCGACCGGCTCTTCGCGACCGGCGTGGAGCAGATGCAGGCGCGCCAGGGCGAGGAGGCCGTCGAAACGTTCAGCGAGATCATCCGGCGCCGGCCGGAGTTCGCGGAAGGGTGGAACAAGCGGGCGACGGTCTACTATCTCCTGGGCGAATACAAGAAGTCGCTCGCCGACTGCGACGAGGTGATCAAGCGCAACCCCTATCACTTCGGCGCGCTCAGCGGCTACGGGATGATCTACATGCAGCTCGATCAGCCCGCGACCGCGCTCGAGTACTTCGAACAGGCGCTCCGCGTGAATCCGAATCTCGAATCGACCCGGCAGGCGGTCGAGATCCTCAAAACCCTGCTGATCCAGCGCCGAAAGGACACCATCTGATGATCGACGCCCTCAAGAAGATCTCGAGCCCGAGCGTGGCCAACGCGATCGAGACGTTCAACGTCCGCCCGCGCAATCAAGGCAACATGTCGTCCGAGATTCGCACGCTGTTCACCGAGCTCGGGCCGCTGGTCGGGTACGCGGTCACGGCGGTGATCCGCGCCGAGCCCCAGCCGCTCGAGGGGCACCGCGCCTCGACGTTCGGGTGGTGGGACTACGTGCTCTCGATCCCGGCGCCGCGCGTGATCGTCGTGCACGACCTCGACGAGCCCCGGGGCCAGGGAGCCCAGTGGGGCGAGGTGCAGGCCAACATCCACCGGGCGCTCGGCTGCGCCGGCGTCATCACGGACGGCTCCGTGCGCGACCTCGACGAGGTGCGGGCCCTCGGCTTCCAGTTCGCCGCCGCGCACGTCTCGGTCTCCCACGCGTACGTGCACATGGTGGATTTCGGCTTGCCGATCAAGGTCGGCGGGCTCTGGGTGAAGCCCGGCGATCTGGTCCACGCCGACCAGCACGGCGCCGTCACGATTCCGCCCGACATCGCCGCCCGGATCCCCGAAGCCGTCGCGAAGGTCGAGGCCGACGAGCGCAAGATCATCTCGGTCTGCCAGTCCCCGAATTTCACCGCGGACGCCCTCAAGCAGCTCTACAAGCAAATCAGGCCGGGCACGTACTAGCTCGGAGCATTCACGGAATGCAGCCGCTCGAGGCCCCCTCACACGCGGGGCGCACACTCGAGAAGTGGGCGAACTCTGGGCTGAGAACTGGGGGCTGTAAGGGGGGGATTCCCGCCCGGAATCCCGTTAAACGAAGCGCTTCCGGAAACTTCAGACCGCGGGCCGGCGGAGCGCCGCCGGCCGAAAAGCGAGCCGACACCGAGTGTGACCGAAGGCTCGGTGCGGGCCCGGAGCCGTCGAAGGCCTAACGGCCTCCGGTGGACGGCACGATCGTCAGGCTCGCAGCGACCGGGATCCTGAGTCGCCGCACCAGCTCGTAGAGCGCGCTCTTGCCGCCACGGTAACCGACCTCACGCGCGCGCCGGAGCACTTCGGCGCCGGAAAGCGTAGGCGCCTCACGCAGCCATGCCTCGATCTGAGGTGCGAACGGAGCCACCGTCGATGGGCGGCCCACGCCACGCGGCTGCTGCCACGTGCGAGAAGCGCTGCCGTTGACCGACTCACTGACCGCCGTTCCATTGACCGCCATGTCTGAGCCCTCCTGCCGTACCGGAAAAAGCAAATCCGATACCGAGTGACATGGCCAGTCGTTTTCCTAGTGTTTCACGCTATTTGCGGACTTGTTCTGGATTCGATCCTGGTAGGTAATTGACCACGTAGATCACTCTCGATCCAGGTGCTTCATGATCGGTTCAGACGCGGGAATCGGCCAGTTCCTGACCAGCGGGTCAGCGTCGGGTGGAACCGTCGCGGCGAAGCTTGTACTCGACCGAGTCCACCAATGCCTGCCACGACGCCTCGATGATGTTGTCGGCCACACCGACCGTTCCCCAGGTCTCGTCGCCGTCGCCCGACGTGATCAGGACGCGGGTCTTGGCCGCGGTCCCCTTCGACTCGTCCAGGATGCGAACTTTGTAGTCGAGGAGCTTCATGGTCTTGAGGTTCGGATAGAACTCCTCGAGGGCCTTGCGGAGCGCGTGGTCCAGCGCATCGACGGGACCATTGCCCGAGGCAGCGGTGTGCTCCAGCATGCCCTTCACCCGCACGCGCACCGTGGCCTCCGCCACCGGCTCCTGATCGGTGTTCTGCTCCTCGACGATCACCCGATACGCCTCGAGCACGAAATAAGGCCGGTGGCGGCCCAGTGCGCGCTCCATCAGCAGCTCGAACGAGGCCTCGGCGCCCTCGAACTGGAATCCCTGGTCTTCGAGCGCCTTGAGCTGGTCCAGGATCCGGCGGGAGTCCGGGGTGTCGTGATCGATGTCGATGCCGTACTCGCGCGCCTTCCACAGGATGTTCGACTTGCCGGCGAGCTCCGAGACGAGCACGCGCCGCCGATTGCCGACCGCCGAGGGGTTGATGTGCTCGTACGTCTCCGGATGCTTCTGGACCGCCGAGACGTGCATACCGCCCTTGTGCGCGAAGGCCGAGTCGCCGACGTACGGCTGCGAGGACCAGGGTTTGCGGTTGGCCAGCTCCGACGCGAAGCGCGACACGTCGCGGAGCTCGCGCAGGTTGGGCTCGGGAATGCAGTCGAGCCCCATCTTCAAGATCAGGCTCGGAATGATCGACACGAGGTTCGCATTGCCGCAGCGCTCGCCGAAGCCGTTGAGGGTTCCCTGCACCTGGCCGACCCCCTCGGCGACCGCGGCGAGCGAGTTCGCGACCGCGCACTCGGCGTCGTTGTGCACGTGGATCCCGAGCGGCGCACGCACGTGCTTCTTCACTTCGGCGATCATCGCCACGAGCTCCGCGGGCAACGTCCCCCCGTTGGTGTCGCACAGGATGAGCCAGTGGGCGCCGGCGGCTTCCGCCGCGCGCAACGTCGCCAGCGCGTAGTCGCGGTTGGCGCGGAAGCCGTCGAAGAAATGCTCGGCGTCGAAGAGCACCTCGTCCATCCGGGGCCTCAGGAACGCGATCGTGTCGCCGATCATCGCGAGATTCTCGGGGAGGGTCGTGCCGAGCGCCTCGGTCACGTGGAAGTCCCACGACTTGCCGACGATCGTCGCCACCGGCGCGCCGGCATCGAGCAGTGCCTGCATGTTCGCGTCCGCCTCCGGAGTGGTCCCGGCGCGACGGGTCATGCTGAACGCGGCGAGCTTCGCGTGCTTGAACGTGATGTCCTGCATGCGACGGAAGAATCGAAGATCCTTCGGGTTCGAACCCGGCCACCCGCCCTCGATGTACTGGATGCCCAGCGCGTCGAGGCGGGTCGCGAGGCGAACCTTGTCTTCCATCGAGAACGACACGCCTTCGCCCTGAGTGCCGTCGCGGAGCGTTGTGTCATAGATCTTGATCAGGCGGCGCATTGCGGTTTCCCGATCATGCTCTCCTGGCGCTCGCAGTGTCAACCATCGACGCACGCGGAACGTGACGGGTCAGCTTCTCAGGGATAGAGGCGGGTGGAGAGGCGCGTGCTGATGGCGGGCCATTCGGTGTCGAGGATCGAGAAGTAGACCGTGTCGCGCTGATAGCCGCGCACGTGCATGTGCTTGCGGAGCGTGCCCTCGCGGACGGCGCCCAGGCGCGCCAGCGCCTCCTGCGAGCGAACGTTGCGGCCGTCGGTCTTGAGCGCAACACGCACGCAGCCGAGCGTCTCGAAACAGTGCCGCAGGAAGAGGAACTTCGACTCGGTGTTGGCGGCGGTGCGCCAGTAGTCCCGGCCGAGGAACGTCGAGCCGATCTCGACCTGCCGGTCGGCGGGGCGCACGTCGAGCAGACGCGTCGAGCCGATCGCCCGCCCCGTGGCCTTCCAGATCTGCGCGAAGACGATCGACTCTCGGCGGCTCATCAAGCCCTCGGCCTGACGGATCAGGACGAGCGTCTCATCGAGCGCCTTCGGGGGCGGCCACGCGAGATAGCGGCACACGTCCTCGTCCTGCATCACGTCGAAGATGTCGCGCGCGTGCCGCTCGGCCAGCGGCTCCAGGGTGATGTAGCGCCCGTCCAGTGTCACCGGAGCGAGGGCCGCGAGAGACTCCGGCACCCTCAGCCTCTCAGACGGCGCCCCGGGCGCGCAGGCGCTCGATCGCCGGCTTCTTGAGGCCGATCAGGGTTCCCAGGACGGCGTCCGTGTGCTGGCCGATGACGGGTGGCGGCGTCACGGCCGCTCCGGGTGTTCCGTGCAGGCGCACGGGAACGCCCATCACCGTCACCTTCTTGGCCCGGGGATGCGGGAGCGACACGATCATGCCGCGCGCCTTGAGGTGCTCGCTTTCGCACACCTCGGCGACGGACTTGATGAGGCCGGCCGGAATGCCGGCGCCTTCGAACTGCTTGATCCACTCGGCGGCCGCCCGCGTTCCGAGGATCTCGTTCAGCAGCGGCACGAGCGTGTCGCGGTTCCGGACGCGCTTGGCCTCGGCGTCGAAGCGTGGGTCGGTCGCGAGCTCGGGATGCCCGAGCGCGGCACAGCACTTGGTCCACAGCGAGTTGTTCGCGACGCCCAGCACGACGAACGCGTCGGCGGCGCGGAACACCTCGTAGGGCACGATCGAAGGATGGGCGTTGCCGCGACGGGCCGGGCGCGCGCCGGTGCCGAAGTAGATGCCGGCCTGATAGGTGAGCAGCGCGGCCATGACGTCGAGCATCGAGATCTCGACCTTCTGACCACGACGGGTCCGGGTCCGGGCGAGGAGCGCCAGCACGACGCCATGGGCCGCCGACATGCCGGCGACCAGATCGGCGATCGAGTTGCCGACTTTCACCGGCGGGCCATCCGCGAAACCGGTGAGGTCCATGACGCCCGACTCGGCCTGGATCACGAGGTCGTAGCCCGCGCGGTGCGCCTCGGGGCCCGACTCGCCGAAACCCGAGACCGAGCAGTACACGAGGCGCGGGTTCAGGCGAGCGAGCGCGCGGTACCCGAAGCCGAGCTTGTCCATCGTTCCGGGGCGGAAGTTCTCGAGCAGGACGTCGCTCTTCTTCACCAGCTTCCGGAGGATCTCGCACCCGTCCGGTGATTTCAGATTCAGCGTGATGCTCTTCTTGCTCCGGTTCACCGACATGAAGTACGTCGACTCGCCCCCGACGAACGGCGGCCAGCTGCGCGTGTCATCGCCCTTGCCGGGCTCCTCGACCTTGATCACCTCGGCGCCCATGTCGCCGAGCATCATCGCGCAGAAGGGGCCCGCGAGGACGCGGGTGAGGTCGAGCACGCGAACGCCAGCCAGCGGTCCCTTAGCTTTCGCCACGGAGTCGTCCTTTCCACGCGCGCTTCGCGAGGCTCTGCGCGATCGCGCTCATGCGCTCGCCGGCGCGACCGGTGCGGCGCCAGAACAGCCGCGCCCGGTCGAGCGCGCCGAGGTGCGAGAAGTAGTAGATGTTGCCGACCGCCTCGATGGCCACCCACGAGCCGATCTTGAGCCCCTGGGTCTTGTCGCCGTGGCAGACGAGCCGCGCGCCGCCCACCAGATCGACGAGCGCGATGTGGAGCGGCGAGCGGAATCCTTCAGGCGGTGAGTGCAAGGTCGTGAACGAGACCACCTCGCCGCCGCCCATCACCGAGGTCGGCGTCATCTCGACGGGGTGGCGCGGACACCAGCGCGACGGCGGCGCCGCGACGAGCCGGCACTCCGGACAGCGGGAGGCTGCGAGATGCTCGATCATGTCAGCGAGATTCCAGGATCGTGACCCAGTTGTTGGTGCCTGGCCCGCCGATCGAATGGGCCAGCGCGACGTTGCATTGGACCTGGCGCCGGGGCACGCTCCACGTCAGCTGCCACACGCACTCGACGATCTGCGCCAGCCCGGTCGCCGCGAGTGGATGCCCCCGTGCCTTGAGCCCGCCCGACGGGTTGACCGGCAGACGCCCCCCCAACGCCGTCTCGCCGTCGAGCGTCGCCGAGCCGGCCTTGCCGGGCGCGAAGAGCCCGATGTCCTCGAGCGAGATGATCTCGAACGGGGCAAACGCGTCGTGGATCTCGGCGACGTCGACCCGCTCGGGGCCGAAGCCCGCCATCGCGAATGCGGCGCTCGCGGCCACCTGGGTAGCCCGAAAGCTCGTCAGGCTCTCGCGGTGCCTGAGGGCGAGCGCGTCGGTCCCCTGCCCCACGCCGGCCACGCGCACGGTCGCGCGCTCCGCCGTCAACACGACCGCGGCCGCGCCGTCGGAGATCGGACAGCAATGGAAGAGCCGCAGCGGGTCGGCGACCATGCGGCTGCCGAGGACCATCTCGGGGGTGATCTCCTCGCGGAAGTGGGCCAGCGGATTGCGCGCGCCGTGCGCGTGATTTTTCACGGCGACCTGCGCGATCTCCCGCTCGTTGACTCCCCGCGCCATCAACGCGCGCGTGACGAGCGCCGCGAACGCCGGCATCGTGGTGCCGTACGAGCGCTCGTAGGGATCGAGCGAGCGCCCGATCAGCTCCGACACCTTCGGCGTCGGCAGGTGCGTCATCTTCTCGCCACCGACCACGACGACCGTGTCGGCCAGGCCCGAGGCGATCTGCGCGAAGCCGGCGTAGAACGCCGCCGCGCCCGACGACGTCGCCGTCTCGACCCGAACGACGGGGACGTTCGCGAAGCCCATGTGCGTGGCGACGTTGGAGGCGAAGTTGCCGTCGCCCAGGAACTCCTCGGGATTCATGGTCGCGACGACGATCGAATCGGGCCGGTCTCGATCGGCGCTCCGGAGCGCCGCGTGCGCGGCGACGGCCATCAAGTCTTGGAGAGGCTCCTGAAGCCGACCCACGCGGGTCATGTCGGCGCCGGCGATCCACACGTCACGCATGGCGGCCCACAGATTGCCGGGCGGGTCGCCAAAGGTCAACTTCTATGCGGTCGGTCTCCTCCGCCGGGGTGGCGGCGGCGGCGCCGCGACGCCGAGGT
>QHSP01000017.1 GCA_003220495.1 Candidatus Rokuibacteriota bacterium
TCGCCAACGAGCCCAGGAGCGGCGATCGCACGGGGCAGCTCGTGCGCGGCTGGATCGCGGAGATGGCCGCCTATATCAAGTCGATCGACTCCAACCACATGGTGACGACGGGCGAGGAAGGCTTCGACCTCACAACTGCCGGCTACAACTCGGGTGCCTACAACAACCAGAGCTGGCTATTCGATGGCACCAACGGCATATCGTTCACGCAGAACACGGCGGACCCCAATATCGACTTCGCCCAAATCCACCTGTATCCGGAGTACTGGAACTTCTCGCCGTCGATCGGCAGTACCTGGATCGCCGACCATACCCAGATCGCCCGCCAGCTCCGCAAGCCCCTCCTCCTCGGCGAGTTCGGGCACGCCGTCAACTCCGCCGCGGTCTACGACGAGTGGCTCCGCACATTCGACACCGAGAACGGCGGCGGCGCGCTTGTCTGGCAGCTCATGTGTGGCAGTTGTTACGCGATGCGCGACCAGTTCGGCGTGCAGTATCCGCCGAACACCTCCGTCTCGGACGTGTTGCAGCGAGCGGCGGTAACCGCCAATGCGAAGAAGGGCACGCCCTCTGATAACGTCCCACCGGGCTCGCGGACGGGCATCACCATAGGGAGCGTCTCCGTGAGCCCGGAGACAGTTGATCCGGGACAGGGGAAGGATGGCGCGTCGACGATCACCGTCACCTCCGGTACCGGCTCCGGGAACGGGCCGGCCTTTGTCGTGACATCCACCGGAGCGTCGCCGAGCGCCGTGGCCCAAGGGGGTACGATCAACATCAGGACGTCGGTCCGATCGAGCCAGATGACTTCGGCGATCGTGGATCTGGAGATCTACGATGCTTCAGGAACCAAGGTCGGACAGAACGCCTGCAGAGTCAGCTTCACCAGTAGCGGCAAGACGAAGAACTGCCGGTGGTCGTACGTCGTTCCTTCGTCCCTCGCTAGCGGCCTCTATACCGTGAAGGTCGGAGTGTTCAGCTCGGACTGGAGCGTTCTCTACGTCTGGCTGAACCGGGCGGGAGTGCTGACCGTGCAGTGACAGTCAGTGACCGCGCGAGCGCGTGCCGAACCGGCGTACGACACCAGCCGGTTCCGGACCTTGTCGAATGAGGTTCTTCTCACGCCATCGCCTCCGTACAGTTCCGACCGGTGAGGAGAGTGGGGGGAGGCGCGGGGCAAATCAAACGCATCTAACTTTGCGTATTCTTGACTGGTGATGATGCTGAAGGTCTTCTGGAAGGCGAACCGCTTTCCAGGCTTCGGCAACTGACGCGACGAGACTTTTGCCGTTCGGCGTCGACCACCAGGCAGCGCTTGTCGTCCAGGTTCCAAATTGCGCTCTCTACGGCGCCGCCCAGCTCACCGGGCGGGGCGTGCCGCCGCTGGGCGCATTGAGCACCGCCCGGAGCGCATGCGCACTTCCTGTCGAGAATATGATCACGATCGTGATCCTCGTGTCCCGCTCGCGATCGAACGCACCGACCGGCGGAAGGATCTGATATGGCGACCCGGCGTTATACAGCTGGTATCCGGGACCGCTCTGCGCGTTCGTGAAATACACATCGGACACGCCTGGCATCGGCGCGACGGAGGTACACGCGGAGCCCACCAGCACAAGGAGGAACCCGACGAACCATATCAGCGGCGTCATAGGCCCCCCCGACTTCTGCCGACAGTACATCCAACCAAGCCTTTGCGTATTCTTAGATCGTGATGGTCGAGCATGCAACGCAGGTTCAGATCCGCTGGAGCGACGTCGACCCCGCGGGCATCGTCTTCTATCCGCGGTTCTTCGAGTGGTACGACCTGGGGTGCGAGTCGCTCTTCGCGTCGCTCGGGCTTCCGTGGCCCGAGGCGTTTCCGAAGTACGACATCGTCGGCGTGCCCATCGTGGAATCCGGCTCGAAGTTCCTGAGCCCCGCCCGCTACGGCGACGTGCTGACGATCCGGTCGAAGGTCGCCTGGGTGCGGACGAAAACGTTCCGGATGGAGCACGAGATCGCGGTCGGCGCGCGGCTCTGCTCGCAGGGCTTCGAGGTCCGCGCGTGGGTGGGCCGGCCGAAGTCGCCCGGCGAGCCGCTGCACGCCCGGCCGATCCCGGAAGACGTGCTCGCGCGACTGCGCGGGTGACCGTCCGGACCCGCGGCTCGGCCCATGTATACTCGGGCCGCGCCGCACGCATCGGAGCATAAGGGCGTAGGAGGTCACGGCATGTCGGTCTCGCGCGGAGTCGAGTGGGGCGTCTTGCTCGGCATGCGAAAGGTCGAGACGGTCGAGCAGATGCCCGAGGAGTATCGTCAGGTCATCCTCAAGCTCCTCGCGGCGATCGCCTCCACCGAGTTCGCGTCCGTCGAGCAGCACCACCCCTGGATCAACAAGGGACCGACGGCGGAGGACCGGTACATCCAGGCGCAGATCGCGGCCGACGAAGCGCATCAAGGCTTCATCGACTGTCGCCTGCTACGCTCGTTCGGGCCGGAGGGCCTGGCCGAGGCCGACGCCCTGCTGCGGCGCCGCATGGGCGAGCACCCGATCGACGCCTTCAACGTGCCGTTCGAGAGCTGGATCGACACGATCACCTTCTGCTTCACCATGGACCTGGTCGCCTGGTATCACCTGCGCGCGATGGAGAACTCGAGCTTCGCGCCCTGGGCGCGGGAGATGACGACGATGGTCCACGAGGAGAAGTTCCACGCCTCGTTCGGAGCCCGGCGGGTTGCCGACGTCATGCGGAGCGCGGAGTACGCGCGCCTGTGCGGCGCAGACCGCGACGAGGTGCAGCGTTCGGTGAACAAGTGGTACCCGCGGGCACTCGACACGTTCGGCAAGTCCGAGTCGCGCTTCAGCGACCTCGCCGTTGCCTACGGGATCCGGCGCTGGGGGAACGCCGAGCTGCGCCGGATGTACAAGGACGACATCGACGCGCAGATCCGCGGACTCGAGCTCGAGGTTCCGCCCGAGGACCGTGGCCGCAAGATTTTCTAGTCCGGCGGCCGTTTGCTAGAATCGCGCAACTCGTTTCGGCAGGAGGACACGATCGTGCGAACAACAACGGCACGCGCCGCTCTCGCTGGACTTCTCGTCGCGTTCTTCGCCGCGGCGCCGGCGTCGGCGCAGACGGTGAAGATCGGCTTCATCACCACGCTGTCCGGGCCGCAGGGCGCCATCGGCGAGCACATGAAGAATTCGGTCGAGCTCGCGCTCGACCATCTCGGCCGGAAGGTCGGAGGCCTCGACGTCGAGGTGATCTACGGCGACGACCAGGTCAAGCCCGACGTCGGCAAGCAGCTCGCCGACGAGATGCTCAAGAAGCACAAGGTCAACTTCGTCTCGGGCGTCATCTGGTCGAACGTGATGCTGGCGGTGGCGCCCACCGTGACGGGCGCCGGCACTTTCATGATCGGCACGAACGCCGGGCCGCACGAGCTCGCCGGCAAGATGTGCCACGAGCTCTTCTTCACGACGTCGTGGCAGAACGATCAGACGCCAGAAGCCATGGGCAAGTACATGCAGGACCAGAACATCACCGACGTGTACGCGATGGCGCCCAACTATGCCGCCGGCAAGGACATGGTCTCGGGGTTCAAGCGCTACTTCAAGAACAAGATCGTCGGTGAGGTCTACACCCAGCTCGGGCAGCAGGACTATCAGGCCGAGATCAGCCAGCTCCGCGCCGGGAACCCGAAGGCGGTGTTCGTGTTCTATCCGGGCGGCATGGGTATCCAGTTCCTCAAGCAGTACGCCCAGGCCGGGCTGCGCGGCCAGATCCCGCTCTACTCCGTCTACACGGTCGACGAGATCTCGCTGCCGGCGGTCAAGGAAGCCGCGCTCGGCCAGTTCGAGACCCGCTACTGGAGCCCGGATCTGAAGAACGAGGCGAACCAGAAATACGTGGCCGAGTTCCGCAAGAAGTACGGCAAGACACCGGTGTTCTACGGCGCCCAGAGCTACGACGGGATCATGCTGATCGACGCGGCGGTCAAGGCCGTGAAGGGCGACCTCACGAACAAGAAGGGCATGATTGCGGCGATGCGCCAGGCCGACTACAAGTCGACCCGCGGCCCCTACAAGTACAACGTGAACCACTTCCCGATCGAGAACTTCTACCTCCTGAAGGCCGTGCAGGATCCGGGCGGCGAGCTCGTGATGCAGATCCAGAAGACCGTCTTCGAGAACCACAAGGATTCTTACGCCGGCGAGTGCCCGATGAAGTGGTAGGGACACGAGGCGTGGCGATGATCGGGGGGCGCGGCCTGGCCGCGCCCCTTTTGTTTGCCCGGGGGCCCGCGTGTCGATAACCCTCTCTCTCGTCCTCGAGCAGACGCTCAACGGGCTGCAGTACGGCGTGATGCTCTTCCTGATGGCGGCGGGGCTGACGCTCGTCTTCGGCATCATGAACCTCGTCAACCTCGCGCACGGCTCTCTCTACATGGTCGGCGCGTATCTGGCGACGGCGTTCACGGAAAAGACGGGATCGTTCGTGCTCGGCGTCGCGCTCGCGCTGCCGGCCACTCTTCTGGTCGGCGTCCTCGTGGAGGTGGTGGCGCTCCGGACTCTGTACGAGCGGGACCACCTCGATCAGGTGCTGGCGACGTTCGGCCTGATTCTCTTCTTCAATGAGCTGGTCGCGATCATCTGGGGTCGCGCCGCGATCTTCACCAGCGTCCCCCGGTTCCTGAGCGGCCACTTCCGCATCCTGCCCGGCCTTCCGTATCCGACGTATCGCGCGGTCATCATCCTGATCGGTGTCGCCGTGGCGGTGCTCCTGTGGGTGCTCGTGACGCGCACGCGTCTGGGCATGCGCATCCGGGCCGGCGCCAGCAACCGCACGATGATCTCGGCGCTCGGCGTCGACATCCGGCTTCTCTATACGCTGGTCTTCGGTCTGGGCGCCGCGCTCGCGGGCCTTGCGGGCGCCATGGCCGGCCCCATCTACTCCGTGCAGCCGGGCATGGGCGAGGGGATCTTGATCCAGGTCTTCGTCGTCATCGTCATCGGCGGTATCGGGTCCATCCGCGGCGCGATCGTCGGCGCCATCGTGGTGGGCATGGCGGACACGCTCGGCCGCGCCTTCCTCAAGCCCTTGCTGGCGACGGTCATCTCGCCTCCTGCCGCGGACAAGGCGGGGCCCGCGCTGGCCTCGATGTCGATCTACCTCCTGATGGCGGCGGTGCTGTTCTTCCGTCCCGAGGGCCTCTTCCCGGCGCGGGGCTGCTCGTGATGACGATCTCGCGACGCACGATCGCTCTCGCGGCAGGCGGTGTCCTATTGGCGCTCGTCCCGCCGGTCGCGGCCCTCACCAATCAGCCGTTCTACGTCGACCTGTTCCGCCGTGTGATGATCTTCGCGCTCGCCGCCGTGAGCCTCGACCTGATCCTCGGCTACGGGGGCATGGTGAGCTTCGGTCACGCGGCCTATCTCGGCATCGGCGCCTACGCGGTCGGCATCCCCGCCTTCTACGGCGTCGACAACGGATGGCTGCAGTGGGGCCTGGCCATCGCGGCGTCCGCGCTGGCGGCAACGGTGATCGGCGCGATCTCGCTCCGGACGAGCGGAGTCTCCTTCATCATGATCACCCTCGCCTTCGCCCAGATGCTCTATTACCTGGGCATCAGCCTCGAGACCTACGGCGGCGACAACGGGATGCGGCTCAGCGGACGCAGCCGGTTCGGCGGGCCGCTCGATCTCCGCGAGCCCGCTATCTTCTATTACGTCGTGCTGGCGATCCTCGTCCTGTTCCTGGCGCTCGGCAATCGCCTGGTCGCCTCGCGGTTCGGGATGGTGATCCGCGCGGCGAAATCGAACGAGCCGCGCGCGCGGGCGATCGGCTTCTCGCTGTTTCGGTACAAGCTGACCGCCTTCGTCATCGCCGGGGGCGCGGGCGGGCTGGCCGGCGCCTTGCTGGCCAATCAGACCGAGTATCTGACGCCGGACTTCATGCACTGGACCCGATCGGGCGAGATCATGTTCATGGTGATCCTCGGCGGCATGGGGACCTTGTTCGGGCCGGTGATCGGCGCGGTCGTGCTCCTGCTGCTCGAGGATGTGCTGTCGGCGCTGACCGCGCACTGGCAGATCATCCTCGGGCCGATCCTGATTCTCGTGGTGCTGTTCGCCAAGCGTGGGCTGTTCGGCCTCCTGGTCGGCGCCGAGCCGCGCGATGGCTGACGCGTTGCTGGCGATCCGCGGCCTCAGCAAGCGCTTCGGGGGCCTGCTGGCGAGCGACCGGATCGACCTCGACGTCGCCCGGGGCGAGACGCACGCGATCATCGGCCCCAACGGCGCGGGCAAGACCACGCTCATCAGCCAGCTCGCGGGCGACCTTCGCCCCGACGCCGGCTCGATCCGCTTTGCCGACCAGGACGTGACGCGTCTCGATGCACCGCATCGGGCGCGACGGGGACTCGCGCGCTCGTTTCAGGTGACGAGCATCTTTCGTGACTTCTCGGCCCTCGACAACGTCGCGCTCGCGGTTCAGGCGCACACCGGACAGAGCTTCCGGTTCTGGCGCGCGGCGCGCGCGGAGCCGGCGCTCCGCGAGCCGGCGCGCGCCGCGCTCGAAGCAGTGGGGCTCGGTGGGCGAGCCCACGTGCGCGCGGCCAATCTGGCCCACGGCGAGCAGCGCCAGCTCGAGATCGCGATGGCGCTCGCGACGGAGCCGCGGCTTCTCCTGCTCGACGAGCCGGTGGCCGGCATGGGGCTCGAGGAGTCTCAGCGGATGGTCCGCTTCCTCGCCACGCTCAAGCGGCGGATCACGATCGTGCTCGTCGAGCACGACATGGACGCCGTCTTCACCCTCGCCGATCGGATCTCGGTCATGGTCTACGGACGGATCATCGCCACCGGGACGCCGCCGGAGGTCCGCGGCAACGAGGACGTGCGCCGGGCCTATCTGGGCGAGGACCAGGCCTGATGCTCGCCGTCGATTCGATCGAGACCGCGTACGGCGTGAGCCAGGTCCTGTTCGGGGTGAGCCTCGCGGTCGGCTCGGGACAGGTGGTAACCCTGCTCGGCCGCAACGGCATGGGCAAGACCACGACGATCCGCTCGATCATGGGCCTCGCGCCGCCGAAGGCCGGCACGATCAGCTTCGAGGGCCGCGCGATTCATGGGCTGCCCCCCTACCGCGTGGCCCAGGCCGGGCTCGGTCTGGTTCCGGAGGGGCGCCAGGTGTTCCCGAACCTGACCGTGCGCGAGAACCTCGTGGCGACGGCGGTGAACAGGGCCGGGAGCAGCGCGCCATGGCGCGTCGAGACGGTCTTCGAGCTGTTCCCGCAGCTCGCGGCTCGCGCGCGCGGTCTCGGCGGCGCGCTCTCGGGCGGCGAGCAACAGATGCTCGCGATCGGACGCGCGTTGATGACGAACCCGCGCCTGCTCCTGCTCGACGAGGCCACCGAAGGGCTGGCGCCGCTCGTCCGCGCCGAGATCTGGCGCTGCGTGGAAGGGCTCAAGGCGAGGGGCCAGTCGATCCTGATCATCGACAAGGACGTGGCGACGCTCGCGCGGATCGCGGACCTGCACTACATCCTCGAGAAAGGGCAGATCGTCTGGAGCGGCACGTCGGCCGAGCTTCGCCTCCGAGCGGACATTCAGCACCGCTACCTCGGCGTATGAGAGACTGCGTGGCGTGAGCTGGATCGACCGCTCGTTTCCGACGACCGCGACCCCGAGCGATCTGGTGGGCCGCGTGCTCGGGCTCAACCCGGGCATGATGACGGGGCCCGGCACCAACACCTACCTCGTCGGCCGCCGCGATCCGATCCTCATCGACACTGGCGCCGGGATCGCGGAGTATCCGCCGCTCCTCGCGCGCTATCTGGGCGAGCGCGGATGGTCGCAGCCTTCTCGGATCATCCTCACGCACCGCCACGCCGATCACCTCGGAGGCGTTTCGCAGCTCCGGGCACGTTTCCGGGGCATCCACGTCTCGAAGATGATCTTCCGCGACGCGTCGCTACCCGAGTCGATCCACGATCTGCGCGACGGCCAGAAAATCGAGGCCGACGGCGCCACGCTCATCGTCGTCCACACGCCGGGCCACGCCTCGGACCATCTCTGCTACTACCTCGTGGAGGAGAAGGCGCTGTTCACGGGCGACGTGGTGCTGGCCGGATCCACGACGGTCATCCCGTCCGGCGACGGCGACCTGCTCGACTACATGAGCTCGTTGAAGCGACTCCAGGGGCTGGACGTTCGCCGGATCTACCCGGCGCACGGGCCGGTCATCGAAGACGGGCCGGCGCGGATCCAGGAGTACATCGACCATCGCCTGATGCGCGAGCGTCAAATCCTGACCGCGCTGGGCGACGGCCTGGCGACGATTCCGGAGATGGTCGCGAAGATCTACGCCGACGTCGTGCCCGCCCTGCACCCGATGGCGTCGCAGTCGGTCGAGTCGCACCTGAAAAAGCTCGTGCGGGAGGGGCGCGTGCTGGAGACCGTCGTGCGCGACGCGCCGTCGCGCTGGCTGCTCGTGCGCTAGGACAGCTCTCGGGCGCGATTCGCGAGTGCGGCGAAGAGATTGAACGCCGCGCGATCATTGCCGACCAGCTCCTCCGGGTGCCACTGCACGCCGACGACGAACTGATCGGGTTCGCCGAGCTCGACGCCCTCGACGATCGAATCGGGCGCCCACGCCACGTCTGCGAGCCCCTGTCCGAGCCGCTTGATGGCCTGATGGTGAAAGCTGTTCACGTCGACCTCCAGCGCGCCGAGGATCCCGGCGAGCCGCGAGCCGTCGCGAACCTTCACCTGATGCGTGGGGATGTGTCGAGCCTTGCCCTGCAGTCCCGCCTGACTGTGATCGAGCGGCGAGCCCGGCTCGCTCGGAATGTCCTGATAGAGGCTTCCGCCGAGTGCGACGTTGAGCACCTGGAGGCCGCGACAGACGGCCAGCAGGGGCAGACGCTTCTCGACCGCCCAGCGCGTCAGCTCGATCTCGAGCGTATCCCGGGCCGTGGAGACTTCAGTCGTGGTCGGATGCGGCGTCTCGCCGAAGCGCGCCGGGTCCACGTCACCGCCCCCGGTCAGCAGCACCCCGTGAACGTGCTTGAAAAGTTCGGCGCGCGCTGCCGGCGACAGGTGAGGCGGCATCGGAACCGGCACGCCGCCGGCTTGCTGGACGGCGTTGAGATACGACGCGTTGACGTACGCGCGTTCCGGATATTTGTCGACGGTGACCGAGGTCGAGACCGCGATGAGCGGAAACTTCATCGCTCCCAGCCTAGCATGACGGCCCCCTTGGCTGAGGTTCCCCCCGCGAGTATCATTGGTCCACTATGAGCCTTGACTCCGCGAGCTCCCAGCAGAAGGCGCCGGCCCACACCCCGACTTCGTCACCCCAGGTGATCGGTACGCGCTGGGCGGTGGCCGCCGGCCACACGCTCGCCTCCGAAGCCGGAGCGCGCGTGCTCGCCGCGGGCGGCAACGCGATCGACGCCGGCGTTGCCGCCGGCATGACGCTCGGTGTCGTCCACTGCGACATGGTGAGCGTCGCGGGTGTCGCGCCGATCCTCGTGCACATTGCGCGCACCGGCGAGACCTGGCAGATCTCCGGGGTCGGCCCGTATCCGCGGGCAACGACGGTCGCGTACTTCCGCGAGCGGCACGGCGGCCAGATCCCCGCGGGTCTGCCGCGTACGGTTGTGCCGGCGGCGCCGGACGCCTGGTGCACGGCCCTCGAGCGCTGGGGCACGATGTCGTTCGCCGACGTCGCTCTGGCCGCCACCGAGCACGCCGAGCGCGGCTTCGCCGTCTCGCAGTTCACGGCGTATCAGATGGGGACGAACGCCGACAAGTACCGCCGGTGGCCCTCGTCGACGTCGCTCTACCTGCGCGATAACCGCGCGCTCCGCATGGGCGAGGTGCTCGTGCAGCGCGAGCTCGGCGAGACGCTTCGCCGGATGGCCCGCGCCGAGGCGAAGGCGGGCGGCAGCCGCGAGACCGGGATCCGCGCGGCCCGCGACGAGTTCTATCGGGGTGAGACCGCGAAGCGCATCGCCGAATTCCACCGCGCCGAGGGCGGGCCGCTCGCCGCCAGCGACCTCGCCGAGTTCAGCGTTGAGGTCGGGCCCGCGCTGCGCACGAATTTTGGCCGTTACGAGGTCGCCGCCTGCGGCTTCTGGTGCCAGGGGCCGTCCTTTCTCCAGATGCTGAACCTCCTCGACGGCATCGATCTCAAGGCCCTCGGCCACAACTCGGCGGCATACCTGCACCGGATCATCGAGACGATCAAGCTCGCGTTCGCCGACCGCGACGCGTACTACGGCGATCCGCACTTCGTGAAAGTGCCCGCCGACGGGCTCCTCTCGAAGGCGTACGCCGCGGTGCGACGAGAGCTCGTCAAGGAGCGCGCGTGGCCGCAGATGCCGCCCGCCGGCGATCCCGATCGTCTCGACAGCGTGCGGCGACCGGAGGCGGCGCTGCCGCTCGCCGGAGGGTCACACCGGCTCCCCGGACAAGAGACCGACGCGCTCGACACGAGCTACGTCGGGGTCGTCGATGAAGCGGGCAACGGCTTCTCGGCCACACCGAGCGATCCGAACGTCGATTCGCCCGTCGTCACCGGGGTCGGCTGCGTCGTGTCGCCGCGCGGGTCGCAGGGCTGGCTGGACCCGGAGCATCCGAGCGTGGTCGCGCCGGGCAAGCGGCCGCGCCTGACTCCGGCGCCGGCGATGGCGTTCACCGACGGCCGGCTTCTCATGCCGTTCGGCACGCCCGGTGGCGACGTCCAGCAGCAGGCCATGCTCCAGGTCTTCCTGAACACCACGGTCTTCGGCATGGATCTGCAGGCCGCCATCGAGGCGCCGCGCGTCGCGTCGCGGAGCCATCCCGATTCCTTCTGGCCGCATGCCGTCTCGCCGGGCAAGCTCGAGGCGGAACGCCGCATTCCGCGCGAGACGCTCGAGGCGCTGGCCGCCCTCGGTCACACCGTCGGCGAGTGGCCGGAGTGGGAGTGGCGCGCCGGTGCCGTGTGCGGGGTGAAGGTCGGGTCGGAAGGCACGCGGTGGGCCGGCGCGGATCCGCGCCGTGGCGCCCACGCGATCGGCCGCTAGCCAGCAGGCTGCCGAGACAGCCTGCTTGATTTTCTAGAGCCAGCTCGAAGTCAGGAGACGGCGGGGACGGGGCTCGGCGTCGGGCGCGAGGCGACGGGCTCCTCGCGAATGGCGAGGGCCAGGCCGGCGGCGACGAAGCCCATGATCGCGGCCGATACGAACGCGATCTCGTAGCCGCCAGTCCACTCGTAGATCCAGCCCGCCAGCGCCGCGCCGAGCGCCGAGCCCACCTGGTGCGAGAAGAAGATCCAGCCGGAGAGCTCGCCGACCGAGTAGCGGCCGAAGATGTTCGCGGTGAGCGTGGTCGTCGGCGGCACGGTCGAGATGTAGTTCAGCCCGAAGATCGCGGCCCAGAGGTGCAGTGAGGGCGCGTTCCAGACGTAGAGCAGGAACAGGAGTGAGACGCCCCGGAAGAAGTAGAAGAAGGCCAGGGGCCCACGCCGGCCGAATCGGTCGCAGATCCAGCCAGAGCTGATCGTCCCGACCACATTCATGGCGCCCATCACCCCGAGCGCGGTCGAGGCCTGCAGCTCGCTGAAGCTGTGCTCGAGGGCGTGCGGCATGAAGTGGGTGAGCACCATCCCGTTGGAGGTGTAGCCGCAGACGAAGAACGTCGCCATCAGGAGCCAGAACTGCGGAACGTACATTGCCTCCTGGAGCCGGACGCGATGCGACTTCTCGACCGCTGCCGCCTGCGCCGCGGCGAGGGCCGTGCCCGTGGCGCCGTAAGGGCGAAGCCCGCGTTCGGCGGGATCGTCGCGGATGAAGAAGAGCGCGATTGGGAGCGCCACGGCAAGGAGCGCGATCCCGAGCCAGAGATAGCTCGTGCGCCACCCGAACCAGATCGTCAGTGCCGAGGCGAGGGGAATCATGACGAGCTGACCCGCGGACATGCCCCCGGCCGAGATGCCGATGGCCATGCCGCGACGGGCCTCGAACCATCGCGCGGCCACGGTCGATCCCGTCGTCATCGACGCGCCGCCCGCGCCGAGCGCCATGAGGAACCCGGTTGTGACGTACACGTGCCACAGCTTCTGCACGTACGCGGCGCCGATCGAGCCGATGCCGAGCAGGAGGAGCGCGATGATGACGATCCGCCGGGGACCCCAGCGATCGGCGAGGCGACCCACGACCGGGCCGGCGGCGCCCAGCAGGAGCAACGAGATGGCCGCGGCGCCGGAGAGGGCGCCACGCCCCCAGCCGAACTCCGCCTCCATGGGTTTGATGTAGACACCGAAGACCGACCGGATGCCCGACGCGGCCAGCATACAGATGGTCACGGCACCCAGCACGATCCACGCCGGGTGCACGCGCCGGATCGAGCTCACGAGCTTAGGATACCGGCTCCCACCGTGGGGATTCGCCGCTTGAAAGAGAGCCGGGCTGGGCATCCGGCGGGTGACACCAGACGCCCAGCCCGGCTCGGAGCGGCGCGCGGTCAGCTAGCCGTCGCGGCGGCCACCTTCGGCCTGAGAACGATCGCGTCGCCCTCCGCGTCGACCGTGATGGTGTCGCCGTCGGTCAGCTCGCGCTGGAGCAGCTTGAGCGAGAGCGGATCCTGGACGAGGCGCTGGATGGTCCGCTTGAGCGGCCGGGCGCCGAACGTCGGATCGTACCCCTCGCGCCCGAGGACGCTCTGGGCCGCGTCGGTCACCTCGAGCTCGATCCGCCGGGCCGCCAGGCGCTGCCGGAGATGTCCAAGCTGGATGTCCACGATCCGCGCGATCTCATCGCGTCCGAGCGGCGAGAAGATCACCACCTCGTCGATCCGGTTGAGGAACTCGGGTCGGAGCGTGTTGCGCAGCTCCTGCATCAGCAGCGGACGCACCTTCTCGGGCTTCTCGTACTCGCGGAAGATGTGGCTCCCGAGATTCGAGGTCATGATCACGACCGTGTTGCGGAAGTCGACCGTGCGGCCGTGGCCGTCCGTCAAGCGCCCATCGTCGAGCAGCTGGAGCAACACGTTGAAGACGTCGGTGTGCGCCTTCTCGATCTCGTCGAAGAGAATGACGGAGTACGGCCGGCGCCGCACCGCTTCCGTGAGCTGCCCGCCCTCGTCGTAGCCGACATAACCGGGCGGCGCGCCGATCAGACGGGCCACCGTGTGCTTCTCCATGTACTCGGACATGTCGATCCGGATCATGGCGCGCTCGTCGTCGAACATGAACTCGGCGAGCGCCCGCGCCAGCTCGGTCTTGCCGACCCCGGTGGGGCCGAGGAACAGGAACGAGCCGATGGGCCGGTTGGGATCGGCCAGCCCGGACCGCGCACGCCGGACCGCGTTCGCCACGGCGCGGATCGCGTCGTCCTGACCGACCACGCGCCGCCCGATCCGCTCCTCCATGTTGACGAGCTTCTGGATCTCGCCCTCGAGCAGCCGCGTGACCGGGATCCCCGTCCACTTGGCCACCGTGACGGCGATGTCCTCCTCGTCGACCTCCTCGCGCAGCATGCGACCCTGCGCGTGCTGGTCGGCGAGCTGCGCGTCGAGATCCTTCAGCCGCTTCTCGAGCGTCATCAGGGTGCCGTAGCGCAGCTCGGCGGCACGGTTCAGATCGCCGCGGCGCTCGGCATCGGCCATCGCGTGACGGGTCGTCTCGATCTCTTCCTTGATCTTGCCGATCTGCGTGATGCCCGCCTTCTCGGCCTGCCAGCGCGCCTTGAGGCCGTCGCCCTTCTCGCGGAGCTCGGCCAGCTCGGCGTCGATCTTGGCGAGGCGCTCGCGCGAGACGGCGTCCTCTTCGCGCGCGACCGACACGCGCTCGATCTGGAGCTGCATCACCCGGCGCTCGATCTCGTCGATCTCCTGCGGCATCGAATCGATCTGCATCCGGATGCGCGCCGCGGCTTCGTCCACGAGGTCGATCGCCTTGTCGGGCAGGAATCGGTCGCCGATGTAGCGGTGCGACAGCACGGCCGCCGCCACCAGTGCGGTGTCCTTGATCTTGACCTTGTGGTGGACCTCGTACTTGTCCTTCAGGCCGCGCAGGATCGCGATCGTGTCCTCGACCGAGGGCTCACGGACCATGACCGGCTGGAAGCGCCGCTCGAGCGCCGCGTCCTTCTCGATGTGCTTGCGGTACTCGTCGAGCGTCGTCGCGCCCACGCAGCGCAGCTCGCCGCGCGCCAGGGCCGGCTTGAGCATGTTGGCGGCGTCCACGGCGCCCTCGGCGGCCCCGGCGCCGACGAGGGTGTGAAGCTCGTCGATGAAGCAAATGATCGAGCCGTCGGACTCGGTGATTTCCTTCAGGACGGCTTTCAGACGATCCTCGAACTCGCCGCGGTATTTCGAGCCCGCCACCAGGGATCCGATGTCGAGCGCTATCAGGGTCTTGCCCTTCAGCCCTTCGGGCACGTCACCCGCGACGATCCGCTGGGCGAGCCCTTCGACGATCGCCGTCTTGCCCACGCCGGGCTCGCCGATCAGGACCGGGTTGTTCTTCGTGCGGCGCGAGAGCACCTGGATCACGCGGCGGATCTCTTCGTCGCGGCCGATGACCGGGTCGAGCTTGCCGCGGCGGGCGAGGTCGGTGAGGTCGCGCGAGTAACGCTGGAGCGCCTGGTATTTCTCCTCGGGGTTCGGATCGGTCACGCGCTGGTTGCCGCGAATCTCCACGAGCGCCTTGTAGATCGCCTCGGCGTTGACGCCGGCGCCGGCCAATGTGCGGCCCCCGGCCCCGTCGCGGTCTTGGGCGAGCGCCAGCAGGAGGTGCTCGGTGGAGACGTACTCGTCCTTGAGCCGCTCGGCCTCTTTCTGGGCGCGCTCGAGCGTTTGGCGCGTGCGGTCGCCGAGATACTGGCCGCTCCCGCCTTTCACCGCTGGCAGCTTGCCGAGCGCTGCCTCGAGCTCGCGCTGGATCGCGTCGGGACGCGCTCCGAGCTTGGCCAGCACCGGACCCACGACACCTTCACGCTGTTCGAGAAGCGCCGAGAGCAGATGCTCGGGCTCGATAGCCTGATGATTGTGCTGGTCGGCCTTCGACTGCGCCGCCTGCAGGGCTTCCTGCGCTTTCACCGTGAACTTGTCCAGTCGCATTGCTCCGCTCATCCCTCTTTTTGAGATTCGTCTCGTCAGCCCAGATACGCGCGCGGGTTGTCGGCGCGGAGCGTCCTGAGCTGCTCGTACAGCTCGCGTTCGGCCGGCGTCACGTCGCTCGGCATGACGATCCTCACTACCACCAGCTGATCGCCGGCGCCGCCTCCCTTGAGACGCGGCATCCCGTAGCCCGGCAGCCTGAACGTGCGCCCGCTCGACGTCGCGGGCGGAATCTTCATCGACACCTTGCCGCGAAGGGTCGGCACTTCCAGGGTCGCGCCCAGCGCGGCCTCGGGCGTCGTCACCGGGAGCGTCAGGTGGATGTCGTCGCCCTTGCGCTCGAAGAACGGATGGGGCGCGACCGTGACGCTCAGGTAGAGATCGCCGCGCGCTCCCGCGGCACCCGCGCCTTCACCGGCGACGCGCACGCGCTGGTCGCTCTTCACACCCGCCGGAATCTTCACGTCGAGCTGGCGTCTTGCACGCTGCCAGCCGGCGCCGCCGCACGCGGTGCACGGCTGCCGCTTGACGTGACCGGAGCCGTGGCAGGTTGGGCACGGCTCCTCGACGTCCATCGCGAACGTCTTCCGGGCGCCCTGAAAAGCCTCGTCGAGCGAGATCTCGATACCCGCCTGCACGTCGCCGCCGCGTGCGCTCGGTCCCCCCTGGAAGAGGTCCTCGAGCCGGATACCTCCACCTCGGGACGCTCCGCGACCGGTCATGTCGCCGAAGATCGAGCGAAAGAACTCCGAGAAGTCTCCGGCGTCGCCGATGTCGCCCCCGTATTCGACCCTGCCCCCCCCACCAGGGCCGCCGGGCGGGGCCTGCGCGTAGCGCTGCCAGTCCGGTCCGAGCGAGTCGTAGCGGCGGCGCTTTTCTGGGTCGGAGAGCACTTCGTACGCTTCGTTGATTTCCTTGAAGCGGTCGGCGGAGTCCTTGCCCTTGGCGACGTCGGGATGGTGTTTCCTCGCGAGGCGCCGGTAGGCGGACTTGATCGTCTTGTCGTCCGCCTTCCTGTCGACGCCGAGAATCCTGTAGTAGTTCTTGAAATCGACGGCCATGGCTTCTTTCTATAAGGGAGTATAGCAGATAATCTGAGTCTTGCACGCTAATGCCACGAGAGCCATCAACTGGCGGACTATTCCTGGAAACACCGAGATTACCTGGGCTTAACCGCGCCCGACCCGGAACGCCACGTAGAGCGACATCGCCCCACGCTGGAGGAGGACCGTGAGCGGATCACCGTCCTTCATGTCACGCGTGAGCCGCTCGAAGTCGGCCATCGTACGAACAGTCTGGCCGTTGAGCTGCTTGACGACGTCGCCGCGCTGCACGCCGGCCTCGGCCGCAGCGGTGCCGTCTTCGACGCGAACCACGATGACTCCGTCGGTCGTTCTCAGATTGAGTTGGCGTGCGATCTCGGGCGTAACGGGACGAACCTCGAGCCCGAGCATCGACCGCGCGCGTCCGCCGCCGGGCCGCTGCTGTTGCTGAGCCTGGCGCTCGTCGGGCGCCTGGCCCACCTTGACCTCGAAGGTCTTCTCGGCCTGGTCGCGCCAGATCTTCACCTTTGCGCTGCGGTCGGGCGAGAAGAAGCCTACAGCGCGCTGGAGGTCCCCGGGCCCTTCCATCGGGCGCCCTTCGAACTCGAGCAGGATGTCGCCCGGCTTGAGGCCGGCCTTTGCCGCCGGACTTTCCGGCATGACCTCGTTGATCAGCACGCCCTTGACGTCCTTGGAACCGAACGAGCGCGCGAGCTCGGGGGTGAGCGGCTGGATCGAAACCCCGAGCCAGCCGCGCGTGACTCGGCCCTTGTCCCGGAGCTCCGTGTAGATCTTCCGAGCCATGTTCGAGGGGATCGCGAAACCGATGCCGGAGCCGCCGGCGACGATCGCGGTGTTGATGCCGATCACCTCACCCTGCATGTTCACGAGCGGCCCGCCCGAGTTGCCGGGATTGATCGCGGCGTCGGTCTGGAGAAAGTCGTCGAACGGCCCCTGATCGAGCTGGCGCGCCTTGGCGCTGATGATGCCGGCGGTGACCGTTGCCTGGAGCCCGAACGGAGACCCGACGGCCAGGACCCAGTCCCCGACCTGCATCCGGTCCGAGTCGCCGAGCCGGGCGTACTTGAATGTGGCCTTGCCGTCGTCGAGCTTGAGCACCGCGAGATCGGTCTTCTTGTCGACGCCGATGACCTTCGCCCGGTGCTTGCCGCCGTCGAGCGTCACGACCTCGATCTCGGTGGCCTTGTCGACCACGTGGGCGTTCGTGAGGGCGATGCCGGTCTGATCGACGATGACGCCGGAGCCGAGGCTGCGCTGTGGGATCCGCTCCGGAACCTCGCCGAAGAAGCGACGGAAGAACTCCTCGCCGAAGTACTCCTCGAACGGCGTCCGGCCCTGGGGCCCGGCCGTCCTGGACACGGTGTTGATGTTGATCACGGCCGGCCTGATCGCGTCCGCGATGGACGCGAACGTGCCTCCCTGAGGCGGCATCTGGACCGGGAGAACCGGGACGGGGCTCGCGGGCCCTTGCGACACGAACAGGGGACGCCGGAGCTCAGCGCGCGTCGCCGAGAACGCGCCCAGGGCGACGCCCGCTGCCAGGGCGATCGCGAGCGCTCCGAAGAAGGTTCTCCGCTGGAGCTGCATCGTCATCGCGCACCCTCCATCGTACTCTCACCGGCGAGGGCCCGACGGAGTCGTTCACCCTCCAGGGTCTCCGTCCGCTTGAGCTCCTGCGCCGCGGAGACCAGGATGGCCTTCTTCGTGGTCAGCATCCCCCGGACCCGGTCGTGGGTACGGTCGAGGATCGAGCGGATCTCGGCGTCGATCGTCCGCGCGGTCTCCTCGCTGTACTCGCGCTCGCCGCCCATTCCGGTGCCCTTGAGGAAGAGCGGCGTGTGCTCGCCGAACGTCGCGAGCCCGAGGCGCTCGGACATTCCGTACTTGGTCACCATGAGGCGCGCGATCTCGCTGGCGCGCTCGAGGTCGTTGTGCGCGCCCGTCGAGACCTCGCCGTAGACGAGCTCCTCGGCGACGCGTCCGCCCAGGAGCACGGCGATCCGGTCTTCGAGCTCGCTCCGGGTCATCAGGAAGCGCTCCTCGGTCGGCAGCTGATAGGTCATCCCGAGCGCGGCGATGCCTCGAGGGATGATCGTCACCTTGTGCACGGGATCGGCGTTGGCGATCGACGTCGCGACCAGCGCGTGGCCCATCTCGTGGTGAGCGACGATGTCGCGCTCCTTCTCGGACAGAACGCGGCTCTTCTTTTCGAGACCAGCGACAACCCGATCGATAGCCTCTTCGAAATCCGCCATCTCGACGGCGTTCTTCTCTTTGCGGGCCGCTAACAGAGCCGCCTCGTTGACGATGTTCGCGAGGTCCGCGCCGGCGAATCCGGGCGTGCGCGCCGCGATCACGCCGAGGTCGACGCCCGGGGCCAGCACCACCGCGCGGGCATGCAGTCTCAAGATCGCCTCGCGGCCCCTCAGGTCGGGCTTGTCGACGACCACCTGACGGTCGAAGCGGCCCGGCCGCAGGAGCGCCTGGTCGAGCACCTCCGGACGGTTCGTCGCGGCCATGATGATGACGCCCTTCGAGGAGTCGAAGCCGTCCATCTCGGCCAGGAGCTGGTTCAAGGTCTGCTCGCGCTCGTCGTGGCCCCCGATGAACCCGGTGCTGCCGGCCCGCGACTTTCCGATCGCGTCGAGCTCGTCGATGAAGATGATGCACGGAGCCTTGTCCTTGGCCTGCTCGAACAAGTCGCGCACGCGCGCGGCGCCCACGCCGACGAACATCTCGACGAACTCGGAGCCGGACAGGGTGAAGAAGGGCACGTCCGCTTCGCCGGCGACGGCCCGGGCCAGCAGGGTCTTGCCAGTGCCCGGGGGGCCCACGAGCAGGACGCCCTTCGGGATCCGACCGCCGAGCCGCTGGTACTTCTTCGGGTTCTTCAGGAAGTCGACGATCTCGACGAGCTCGGCCTTGGCTTCGTCGACCCCGGCGACGTCGACGAACGTCGTCTTGAGCTCCTTGCGGTCGAAGATCTTGTGCTTGGAGCGGCCGAACGACAGGGCCTGCGTGGGCCCGCCACCGACGCGCCGCATCAGGAACATCCAGATGCCGACCATGACGCCGAGCGGGATGATCCAGCCGAAGAAAAGGTCGCGCACGAACGTCGATTCGATACGACCCGTGAACTCGACTTTGTGCTTTTCGAGGTCGGCGATGAGCGGCGCTTCATCCACGCCGGGGATCCGGGTGACGGTGAACACGCGGACCTCGCCATCCGAGCCGAGCCATTGCCGAATGCGGTCACCCGGCCCGCTGGGCGGGGTGGGGAGGGCTTCGGGCGTGGCGATGCCCCGGATCTCCTTCTCCGTCAGGGCGACTTTCTCGATCTTGTCGGCGCGCACGAGCTCGAGGAACTTCGACATCGGGATCTCGACCGTGCGGGGGGCCTGGAACCAGGACTGGAGCAAGAGCAGGACCATCGCCGCGACCAGCACGTACGCGAGCGAGAACTGAATGCGCTGGTTGAGCCGCGGCCTCATTCGTGTCCCCATTCGTCATGCTAGCGTTGGGGGTCTCGAGTGTCAAACATCCAGCCTCTTTTCGCTTGACACTTCAAGCCCTTTGGCCTAAAAGTTGGCCCTGATCGCTCCTGTGAAACTGAGAACAAGCTCGTCTCTCGCGAGGGTCCACCAACACCGTTGCGAGTTTCTGGTTCGGTAGTCGACGCGAAGAAGCGCCGTGCGGTTCGCCGGGGTGCCTGGACGGCTCTGGCAGTGGTGGCGCTCCTCACCTTGCTCTCGGCGCTCCCCGCGCTGGCCCAGGACGCCGCCAAGGAGCCCGCCTACCGCGCATTCCCCCTGATCGGCTCGCGGCTCGCGGTATGGGCGATCGCCCAACTCCATCTGAACTTCGCCGCCTTCATTCTCGGCGTGCCGATCTTCGCCGTCATCATCGAGATCATCGGCTGGCGGACCGGCGACGCCCAGTACGATTGGCTCTCGCACGAGTTCGTCAAGCTGACGTTCGCCGCGTTTTCGACGACGGCCCTGCTGGGCGCGCTCCTGCTGTTCTTGTTCATCGGCTACTACCCGAAGTTCTGGACCTACATGACGTCGATATTCTTCCCCACATACGGCGTCTACGCCGCCCTCTTCTTCGCCGAGACCTTCACCGTCTACATCTGGTATTACGGCTGGGACTGGCTCAGCGGCTCTCGGAAGTGGATCCACGTCAGCCTGGGCGTGCTGTCCAACGTGTTCGGCACCGCGATCCTCCTGGTCGCGAACTCCTGGGTCACGTTCATGATCTCGCCGGCCGGTGTCGACGAGTCCGGCGCCTTGAAAGGTTCGGTCTGGGCGGCGATCAACAACTTCACCTGGATGCCGATCAACATCCACCGTTTGATCGCGAACATCGTGTTCGGCGGCACGATCGCGGCGGCCTACGCGGCGTTCCGGTTCCTCGGCGCCAAGACCGACGAGGAGCGCGCCCGTTACGACTGGATGGGTTACATCGGCAACTTCGTGGCGCTCTCGGCGTTCATCGTGCTCCCGTTCGCCGGTTACTATCTCGGCCGCGAGATCTACGCGTTCAACCAGACCATGGGCATCACGATGATGGGCGGCTTCATGTCCTGGCTCTGGATCATCCAGGCGATCCTGATCGGCGTGCTCTTCATGGGCTCGAACTACTACCTCTGGCTCGGCATGGAGCGGATCCCGGGCTCGGAGCGGTATCGACGCTACGTCCCGATGCTGATCGGTATCCTCGCGTTCGGCTTCATGGTCTGGGCGACGCCGCGCTCGATGGTCATCACGCTCGACGAGGCGCGGGCGATGGGCGGCACGCACCATCCCGTGCTCGGCTTCCTCGGCGTCATGTCCGCCAAGAACACCGCCGTGAACATGATGATCCTCACGACCTTCCTGTCGTTCGTCCTCTACCGACGCGCGAACAAGGTCTCGACCAAACCGTGGGTCGGGACGGGCATGGCGATCCAGTGGGCCGCGCTCGGCCTCGCGGCGGCGGTCGTCATCTTCTTCGGCGTCTACGGGTACTTCGTCGAGTCGCTCGTGCGGATCGGGTTCTCGGTCTACCAGGTGCTCGCGGTGCTTGGCGCCATCTTCGTCGTGATGGCGATCGATATTCCGATGTTCAAGGGCGCCCGCTCCACCGGGGCGATCCGGTGGGGCACGATCGCGCCGCGCTCGCAGTACGTGCTGATCTTATTGGCGGTGACCTTCACCTGGCTGATGGGCCTGATGGGCTTCGCGCGCTCGGGCATCCGCCAGCACTGGCACGTCTACGGCATCATGCGCGACAACTCGGTCGACGCGGTCACGCCGGCGATCGGCTACGCGGCCAACATGATCACGGTGGTCACGATCGCGTTCTTCGCGCTCGTGCTGTTCATCTTCTGGCTCGGCGGGCTCGGCGAGAAGGGCCGAGCCGAGGCGCACGGCCACGCGGCGCCCGTCATCGCCGGCGGAAGCGATCGCCGCCCATAGCCGATGCGCCTCCCCGTCGCGGTGAAGGTCGGTGCGTTCGCGCTGGTCGTGATGGGCACCTACACGTACTACGCGAACTCGATCCCCCAGATCCAGTCCAAGCCCCCCGCCGAGCTCTCGCTCGAGGGCGGCAACGTGACGCCGGCCCAGCTCGTGAAGGCCGGCGAGGAGATCTTCCATACCAAGGGCACGTGCGAGATCTGTCACCGCATCGGCCAGAAGGGGACCCGCGCGCCCGACCTGGCCGGCATCGGCGCCCGCGCCGGCAAGACGAAGCCGGGAATGAGCGCGAAGCAGTACATCATCGAATCGCTGCTGCAACCGGGTGCGTACCTCGTCGAGGGCTACCCGAACATCATGCCGCAGGTCGACAAGCCGCCGATCGCGCTCAACCGCTCCGAGGTCTGGGCCCTCACCGCGTTCCTCGAGTCCCAGGGCGGCAACGTCGACGTCACGCTCGACGACATCCCGAAGACCGCGGGCGCGACCGCCGGTGGCGCGCCGGCTGAGATCAAGATTCCGGGCGACCCGAAGGCGGGAGAAGTCGTCTTCAGCACCAAGGGCGCCTGCATCGCCTGCCACAAGGCGGGCAAGATCGGCGCCTCGCCCGTCGGTCCCGATCTCTCGCAGATCGCGAAGATCCAGACGCCCGACTACATCATGAAGAAGATCCTGGATCCGGCCGGCTCGGGAACGGTCGCGGGCTTCCCGAAGGGCGTGATGCCGCCCATGTTCGGCCAGACCTTGACGGCGAAGGAGTACGTGGACCTGGTCGCGTTCCTGCTGACGCTCAAGTGAGGGCATGAACCTTTTCCGCTCGCGCTTCGCCCAGGCCGTTGTCGTCCTCGTGATCGCGTTCGTGATCTTCCGCTTCGGCATCCGGCCGCCGGCGCCGTGGAGCGTGCTGACCCTCTACATGGCCATCGTGCTCCTGGCCGTGCTGATCTACGTCTCGTCCGATTCCGACTCGTGGCGCGAGTTCATGCGGCCGATCCGGTCGACCCTGGTCGCTCCCGACAAGCGCCTCGCGCGGCTCGTGCTCTTGATCGTCGTGCCGCTCCTGTTCGGCTACTACGCCTACACGCAGGCCGCGGCCAAGCCGCAGGCGCCGCCGGAGCTGCGCGCCGTCCATCCCGCGCCGCCCGGGTCGATCCAGTTCCGCGGCAAGGAAATCCAGATCACGGGGCTGGACAATCCGCTCCGCAAGGACCAGGCGAATTTCAAGAAGCATTTCGCGGCGGGGGCCGAGATCTACATCCGCAACTGCGTCTACTGCCATGGCGACAACCTCGACGGGAAGGGCCACTTCGCGTTCGGCTTCAACCCGCCACCGGCGAACTTCCAGGATCCGGGCACGATCGCGATGCTCCAGGAGGCGTTCCTCTTCTGGCGGATCGCGAAGGGGGGACCCGGGCTGCCCAAGGAGTCGACGCCCTGGAATTCGGTGATGCCGGCCTGGGAGGATCGACTGACCGAGGAGCAGATCTGGCAGGTCATCATCTATCTCTACGACGCGACGGGCCAGCACCCCCGGCGCTGGGAGTCGGAGCATTGAGCCCCGCCGGCGTCGGCGGTCGGCTCGCGCGGGGCGTCACCCTCGTCGCCTCGATCGTCTTTGCCTCGCCCGCGCTCGTCGCCGCGCAGGCGGGGAACGCGATGGCCGGCAAGGCCCTTTACGAGTTGAGGTGCGTCGGTTGCCACGGCGAGAAGGGCGACGGCAAGGGGCCCGCCGCCGAGCTCGTGGTGCCCAAGCCGCGCGACTTCACGACGGGCCTCTACAAGATCCGGACCTCGGCGAACAAGGCGCCGACGGATCAGGACCTCTTCCGCATCATCACCGATGGGATGCCCGGGACGTCGATGCCGTCGTGGGCCGTCCTGCCCGACAAGGAGCGCTGGAACCTGGTCGCGTACGTCAAGGCGTTCGCGGCGGACAAGTTCAAGGAAGCGCCGAAGAAGCTCGAGCTTCCCAAGGACGTCGCCTCGTCGGGGGAGTCGATCAAGCGCGGCAAGGAGATGTTCGAGGCGATCGAGTGCCACAAGTGCCACGGCACGGAGGGGCGCGGCGACGGGCCGTCGCGCGCCGAGCTGAAGGACGAGTGGGGCCATCCGATCGCGCCGGCGAACTTGACCAAGCGGTGGACCTTCCGCGGCGGTGCCTCCCGGACCGAGATCGCCACGCGGCTCGCCGCCGGTGTCCTCGGCACGCCGATGCCCGCGTTCATCGACAGCGTCGAGAAGCCCGAGGACATCTGGCATCTGACGAACTACATCCTGTCGCTCGGCCCCGACTCGCCGGGCTACGCGACGCTCGTCACGGTCACCGCGGTGTCGGACGCGATCCCGGACGATCCGAGCGCGGACTTTTGGAAGAAGCTCACGCCGAACAACATCCCGCTCTTGGGCCAGGTGATCGTCGATCCGCGGAACTTCAATCCGTCCGTCGATCTCGTCTCGGTGCGGGCGGTGTACAACGACAAGGAGATCGCGTTCCACCTGACGTGGGACGATCCGACCCAGTCGACCGCCGATCCCGGCAAGAAGCTCTTCGCCGACGCCATCTCGCTGCAGTTCCCGCCGCAGCCGACGCCGGGCGTCGAGCGGCCGTACTTCCTGATGGGCGACGCCTCCGACGCCGTCTATCTCTTGCGCTGGGAGAACGGCAAGGGCGTGACCGAGTCGACGGCGAACGGTCCGACGAAGATCGCGGCGATCCAGGGCGCGGAGGCAACCGGCAAGGCGGTGTACGCGAACGGTCAGTATCGCCTCGTGATGAAGCGCCCCCTCGTGTCCAAGAGCGAGACGCGCCCGACGTTCGCGCCGATGGTCTTCATGCCGGTCGCGTTCCAGGCGTGGGACGGCGGCGCGGGGGAGAGCGGCACGAGGATGTCGTTGACCTCATGGTACTATCTGCGGCTGGAGGAGCCGCAGTCGGGCCGACGTTTCGTCATTCCTCCGGTCGTGGCAATCCTCACATTGGCGGTGATGCTGCTCGTGGTGCGAGTTGCAAATAGACGGGCATGACCCAAATTCAGGAGGATCAAGGGCAATGCGCAAGGTAATCGGAGTGCTTCTGGCGATCGCGCTCGTGACGGGCGTCGCCCTCGTCGCCCACCGCCCCGGACCAGCCGGCGCGCAGGGCGGCGGGACGATCGAGGCGACGGTGACGTACGCCGGCACGCCGGTCGTCGAGAAGCTCAAGGTGAACAAGGACACCGAAAAGTGCGGGACCGAGGCGATGATCGAGAAGGTCGTGGTCGGCCCGAACAAGGGGCTGGCCAACGCGGTCGTGTCCGTCCCCAGCGCCAAGGGCGCGGCGAAGGCGGTGAAGACGACCGTCGATCAGCACGGCTGCAAGTTCGTGCCGCACGTGACCGCGATGACGCCCGGCGAGCTCGACCTCAAGAACTCCGACGACATCCTGCACAACATCCATACGTACTCGACGGCGAATCCGTCCATCAACAAGGCCCAGCCGAAGTTCAAGAAGATGATGACGGAGAAGTTCGAGAAGCCGGAGTTCGTCAAGCTGACCTGCGACGTGCACAGCTGGATGCTCGGCTGGGTGGCCGTCATGCCGAATCCGTTCTTCGGCGTGACCGACGCGGGCGGCAACGCCAAGATCGAGAACGTGCCGCCCGGCAAGTACGCGGTCGAGGCGTGGCACGAGACGCTCGGCAAGCAGACGAAAGAGGTCGAGGTCAAGGCCGGGCAGTCCACGAAGGTCGCGATCGAGATGAAGAAGTAAGAGCCAGGAGGCTCTGCGAGCATGCTTGACTGGTGGCTGCCGGAGAACGTTTCCACGTACGGCCGGGAGATCGACTGGCTCTTCCACCTCATCTACTACATCACGGGCGTGACGTTCATCCTGGTCTTCGTCACGATGCTGGCGTTTCTCGTGATGTACCGCGATCGCCCGGGGCGGAAGGCGCGCTACACCCACGGCAACACCACACTCGAGATCGTCTGGACGGTGGTGCCGGCGCTGATCCTGGTCATCCTCACGCTGCTCAGCGTGCCGGCGTGGTCGAAGATCAAGATGACGATGCCGGAGACGGACTTCGTCGTGCAGGTGACCGCCAAGCAGTTCAACTGGCAGGTGACGTATCCCGGCCCCGACGGCAAGTTCGGCACGGCCGATGACAAGACGCTGCTCGACGAGATGCACGTGCCCGTCAACAAGGTCGTCCGCGTCATCCTGAAATCCCAGGACGTCATTCACAGCTTCTTCGTCCCCAACTTCCGGATGAAGCAGGACGCGGTCCCCGGTCGCGAAATCAGGCAGTGGTTCGAGGCGACCAAGCCCGGCAAGTACGAGTGGCCCTGCGCGGAGCTGTGTGGCTTCGGCCACTCGGGCATGCGGGGCTGGATCTACGTCCACACGCCCGACGAGTACGGGAAGTGGGCCGCCGAGAATCTGAAAGCCGAAGCGGCGGCCCCGGCCACCGCGGAGGCGAAGGCGGACGACCCCAAGAAAGAGGAGAAAGCCAAGAAATGAGCGCCTCCAGCGCGACCGCTCACGCGCACGACGTGCACGCCGGCCATCACGAGCTCGGCTTCGTGCGGACGTACATCTTTTCGACGGACCACAAGATGATCGCGCGGCAGTTCCTGTTCATGGGGCTCTTCATGATGGTCCTGGGAGGCTTGCTGGCGCTGATCGTGCGCTGGCAGCTCGCCTGGCCCGAGACGGCCGTGCCCGGCCTCGGCGGCATCCTCAAAGAGACCGGCGGCATCCTGGAGCCGAGCACCTACAACATGGCGTTCACCATGCACGCCACGATCATGATCTTCTTCGTGATCATGCCGATCCTGGCGGGCGCCTTCGGAAACTTCTGCATCCCGCTCATGATCGGGGCGCGCGACATGGCGTTCCCGTTCCTCAACATGCTGTCGTTCTGGGTGACGTTCTCCGCCGGCCTCATCATGCTCTCCGGCTTCTTCGTGGAGGGCGGCCACGCGGCCGCTGGCTGGACGTCTTATGCACCACTATCGGCGGTGCCGTCGTATACCGGCGTGAACTGGGGCCAGAACATCTGGTGCATCAGCCTGTTCATCATGGGTGTCGGCTCCATGATGGGCTCGATCAACTACATCACGACGATCATCAACATGCGGGCGCCGGGCATGCGGCTCTTCCGGATGCCGCTGGTGATCTGGTCGCTCTTCATCACGGCGATCCTGCTCCTGCTGGCCCTGCCCGTGTTGACCTCGGGTGTCGCGATGCTCCTGTTCGACCGCACGCTCGGCACCAGCTGGTTCCGCCCCTCGGGCGGTGGCGAGCCGCTGCTGTGGCAGCACCTCTTCTGGTACTTCGGCCACCCGGAGGTCTACATCCTCATCCTGCCGGCCATGGGCATCGCCTCCGAGATCCTGCCGGTGTTCTGCCGCAAGCCGATCTTCGGCTACCACGCGATGGCCTTCTCGATGATCGGCATCGCCTTCCTGTCGTGGATCGTCTAC
Organism: Candidatus Rokuibacteriota bacterium; assembly: GCA_003220495.1. Taxonomy (GTDB): domain Bacteria; phylum Methylomirabilota; class Methylomirabilia; order Rokubacteriales; family CSP1-6; genus AR31. Next base: position 27,078 of record QHSP01000017.1, read on the forward strand.
GGCCACCACATGTTCGTCAGCGGCATGAGCCCGGCGCTCGGAATGGCCTTCACCGTCACCACGATGATCATCGCGGTGCCCTCGGCCATCAAGACGTTCAACTGGCTGGGCACCATGTGGGGCGCGCGGATCCAGTTCACGGTGCCGATGCTGAACGCGCTCGCCTTCGTCTCGATGTTCGTCATCGGCGGGCTCTCGGGCATCTTCATGGCCTCGACGCCGGTCGACATCTACATCCAGGACACGTACTTCATCGTCGCGCACATCCACTACGTCGTCTTCGGCGGCTCGATCTTCGGCGCGTTCGCGGCGATCTACTACTGGTTCCCGAAGATGTTCGGCCGGATGACGAACACGGCGCTGGGCCATCTGCACTTCTGGCCGACGTTCGTGTTCTTCAACCTGACCTTCTTCCCGATGCACATCATCGGGGTCGGCGGCCAGATGCGCCGGATCTACAACCCGATGCAGTACGAGTTCCTCCAGCACCAGCAGCACTGGAACGTGATCATCACCTACAGCGCGCTCGCGCTCGGCGTCTCCCAGATCCCGTTCGTGATCAACTTCTTCTGGTCGTTGTTCGCGGGCAAGAAGGCGCCGCTGAACCCGTGGAACGCGAACACGCTGGAGTGGACGGCGCCCTCGCCGCCTCCGCACCTGAACTGGGGCGCGACCTTGCCGACGGTGTACCGCGGTCCCTACGAGTACAGCTCGCCGGAATCGCGGGACGACTTCCTGCCGCAGTCCACGCCCCCGGTCGGGGCGGCCGGAGCGCGGCGGCACTGATCGAGAGGGCGACCGGTGGCCTATCGTCTGGCCCTCGCCACGCTGGGCGCGACGTGTGTGCTCATCCTCCTCGGAGGACTGGTCACCAACACGGGGGCGGCCCTGGCCGTCCCGGACTGGCCGAGCACGTTCGGCTACAACATGGTGCTCTTCCCGTGGTCGCGGATGGTGGGCGGGATCCTCTACGAGCACAGCCATCGGTTGATGGGCGCGCTCGTCGGCTTGCTCACCCTGGCGCTGGCCGGGGCGCTGTGGCGTGAAGGGGGCCGGTTGCGGCGGCTCGGCCTCGTCGCCGTGGCCGTCGTCGTCGCGCAGGGCGTGCTGGGCGGGCTGCGCGTCGTCCTGCTCGAGGACACGCTGGCGATCTTCCACGGCTGCCTGGCCCAGGCCTTCTTCGCGCTGCTCGCGGTGATCGCGCTGCTGACGGCTCCGGGCGGCCGCGCCGTCGCCTCGCCGGTCGAGCCCGCGCTGAAGGGGCTGGCCGTGCTCGCGGCCGTCCTCGTCTACGCGCAGATCGTCTTCGGCGCGCTCCTGACCCACGCCGGACGCATCGATCTCCACCTGGCGGGGGCCGTGCTCGTGTTCGTGCTGGTCCCGATCGTGGCCGCGCAGCTGCGTCGAACCGGCGACACGGTCGCCGCGCCGGTCTCGCGGCTCGTGAGCGTTCTGCTCGGCGTCCAGCTCCTGCTCGGCATCGGCAGCTTTCTGGCGAGGTTCTCGCCGATCTGGATTCCGGGCGAGCAGGCCACGGTGATCGCCCTGCCGGTCGCCCATCGACTGGTCGGCAGCCTGATTCTGGCCGCCACCGTCGTCCTCGCCGTCAGAGTGTCGTGGGCCGGTTCGCAACAGCAACCGTCCGAGCGCTGCGCGGGGAGCCACGCCGAATCCCCACCGGAACCGATCGAGCGGGCGCTGCGGAGCCGACACGCTTCTCTCTCAGGCCACCCTCGGTCAGAGCCGGCCTCATGGACCCCGCTACAATGACGCCGCCGACCCTCGAGACGGCTCGCGTGTCGGCGGAGGCCGCGGTCGTCGCGCTGGCGCGCGAGCGCCGTCGCGTCGCCGCCGACCTCGTCGCTCTCACCAAGCCGCGGGTCGTCCTCATGGTGCTGGTGACGACCGTCGTCGGCTACTACGTCGGGCTCACCGGCGCGCCGGACTACGTGCGACTCGTTCACCTGCTGATCGGCACGATGCTGGCCGCCGGCGGCACACTCGCGCTCAACCAGTACTGGGAGCGGGACGTCGACGCCCGGATGGATCGTACGCGCGTGCGGCCGCTGCCGGACGGGCGGCTCTCGCCGCTCGAGGCGCTCGTCTTCGGCAGCGCGGTCACGGTCGCGGGTCTCGGCTACCTCGGCGCGTTCGTTGGAAGCCTCGCGTTGCTGGTGACCGCGGCGACGACCGTGCTCTACCTCTTCGCCTATACACCGCTCAAGCTCAGGACGCCGCTCTGCACGATCGTCGGCGCGGTGCCCGGCGCGCTGCCGCCCGTGACGGGCTGGGTGGCGTCGCGCGAAGGGTTCGGGCTCGGCGCCTGGGTCCTGTTCGGGATCCTGTTCCTGTGGCAGCTGCCCCACACGCTCGCGATCGCGCGTCTGTACCGCGACGACTACGCCCGCGCGGGCGTCCGCCTGCTTCCGGTCGTCGACGCCGACGGAACCTCGACCGAGCGGCAGATCGTCACCGGCTGTCTGGCGCTGCTCGCCGTCAGCCTGCTGCCGACCTTGATCGGTCTGGCCGGCCCGCTCTACTTCGTCGGGGCGTTCGTCCTCGGCGCGGCCTTCGTCGCGCTCGGGACCCGCCAGGCGCTGTCGCCGTCGGCCGGCGCGGCCCGGCGCGTCCTGTACGCGTCGCTGCTCTACCTGCCCGTTCTGTTGGCCCTCCTGGCCTTCGACAAGGCATGACCAGCGACACACGGAACCGACAGACCCTGCGGCTCCTCCTGACGATCGTGGGCGCGCTGATCGTGGCGGCCTTCCTCATCGGGATCCGCTGGTGACGACCGTCACCGTCGAGCGCCCGCGGCGTGCCAACGGACACGTTCCGCCGCCGCCCCCGCCGACGGGGGGCGGGGACGGTCCCGATCGCGAGCCCGGGCCGCGCCGGCCCTTGCTGGACAACGTCAGGCTCGCGATGCTGTTCCTGATCTGCGGCGAGGTGATGTTCTTCGGTGGGCTCATCTCGGCGTTCCTCGTCTTGCGGGTGACCGCCGCGCAGTGGCCGCCTCCGCTGCAACCCCGGCTGCCGGTCGGCGTGACCGGCGTCAACACGCTGGTGCTGCTCGCCTCGAGTGTCGCGATCGCGGCGGCGAGCCCCGCGCTCGTGCAGCGCGACCCAGGCACGCTCGTGCGCCGGCTCCTGCTGGCCGGGGGCCTCGGCGCCGCATTCTTGCTCGTGCAAGGCTACGAGTGGATTCGGCTCGTCGGCTACGGGCTCACGGTCGGGTCGGGCGCCTACGGCACGACGTTCTACACCGTCATCGGGACCCACGCAGCGCACGTGGTCGCGGCGGTGGTGTGGGTCGGCGTCACCGCGTGGCTCGCCGCCTGCGGCCGTTTCGTCGACGGCCAGACGGGCGCCTTGCGGGCGTGCGCGATCTACTGGCACTTCGTCGTCGCGCTGTGGCCGATCCTCTACGTGGCGGTCTATCTCGTATGAAGATCCCGGCGCTGGCGGCGCTGGTCCTGATCCTGACGTCGCGGTCGGTGCTGGCGTGCGCGACGTGCATCGCCTCGCCGTTCGGCGATCAGGCCTACACCTGGCCGTACCTCGGCCTCATCCTGCTGCCGTTCGGCCTGATGGCCGCCATCGCCGGAATTCTCGGCTATCTCAGTTTGAAAGAGCGCCTCGGCTTCCGCCCGCGGACCATCGTGCGACGCCTGGTGGCGCACGTCGCCGCACAGGACGATCCTCAGATCATCAAGGAGACGACATGAGTCAGGCAGCCGCGATGCACGGGGCGGTCGAGCCCGCCGAATCGCCGCTCACCCCCGAAAGCTGGGGAAAGCTCGGCATGTGGATCTTCCTGGCGGGCGACGCCGTCGGCTTCGGCACGTTGCTCGCCGGCTACGGCGCGATGCGGGCGACCAGCGCCGACTGGCCGTCGCCGTACGACGTCCTCGGCATCAACCTGACCGCGCTCATGACGTTCTTGCTCATCTGCTCGAGCGTGACGATGGTCAAGGCCCTCGAGTGGCTCGGCAATGGGGACAAGATCCGGGCGCAGAAGTACCTCTTCTACACCGCGCTCGGCGGCGCCATCTTCGTCAGCCTGCAGGCCTACGAATGGACGCACCTGATCCATCGCGGTCTGCACATCAACGGCAACCCGTGGGGCGCCTCGCTCTTCGGGACCTCGTTCTTCCTGGTCACGGGCTTCCACGGCCTGCACGTCACCGGCGGAGTGATTTACTTGCTCTCGATCCTCCGGGTCGTCGCCCGACGGGCGCCCGAGGCCAGCTACAACGCGGTCGAGATCGCCGGCCTCTACTGGCACTTCGTCGACCTCGTCTGGATCATGGTGTTCACCTTCATGTACCTCCTGTAGGGGGTCGAAGCGATGGCGACGAGCGAGCACAAGCATCCCAACTACATGGCGATCTTCTGGTATCTTGCGATCCTCACCGTGGTCGAGATCGCGGTGATCTACCTGCCGCTGCCAAAATTCACGATCGGCGTGCTGCTGTGCGCGCTGGCCCTCGGGAAAGCGGCGCTGGTCGCGATGTACTTCATGCATCTCAAGTTCGAGACGCGGACGCTCGGCATGGTCGCCATCACGCCCCTGCTGATCGCCACCTTGCTGGTCTTCGTGCTCCTGCCGGACGGGTTCGCGGTCATGAAGCGGACGGTCGGCGTCAAGGCGGCCACGACCGAGCCCGCGAAGCATTGAGTGCGCTGCCCTGAGGCCGGCAGCGTGAGCGATGGAATCGCAGCGGCTGGCCGACCGCCTCACGCGCGCCCTGGGCCGGGCGATCCGCCTGCGGTGTCCCCGCTGCGGAGCGACACCGCTCTTCCGCGGCTGGTTCCGGATGGCGGAATCGTGCGCCTTGTGCGGGCTCAAATTCGAGCGGGCGCAGGGCTACTTCGTCGGCGCGATCTACGTGAACTACGCGGTGACGACGATCATCGCGGTCGGTGGCTTCTTCCTGCTCTGGGGCCCGCTCGGGCTCTCCACCCGGGCCCAGCTCCTCGTCCTCGTCCCGATCGTGCTCGTCTTTCCCCTGTGGTTCTTCCGCTACAGCCGGAGCCTCTGGCTCGCCCTGGAGTGGTCGCTCAACCACGAGCCCTGACGCGGCCGCGCGCGTGCGCCGCCGCGGCGTTCGGTCTCGTGCTCCTGCTGGCCGAGCCGGGCGGCGCCTACGAGGTGGCGACGGTGCCCGACGGCGGCACCGTCACGGGCACCGTGAAGTTCGTCGGCACGCGTCCGAAGCTCGACCCGATCGCCGTGAACAAGAACCGCGACGTCTGCGGCCAGCACAAGCCGGCCGAAGCGCTGATCGTCTCCGCCGACCGCGGCGTCAAGGGCGGCGTCGTCCTGATCGAAGGGGTGGCGCGCGGCAAGAGGGGCGGCGGCGACGTCGTGCTGGACAACCACCAGTGTGTCTTCGTGAGCCACGTGACGGCGGTCGGTTTGAAAGATCGGGTCGCGATCCGGAACTCCGATCCGATTCTCCACAACACGCACGGCTTTCGCGGCCCGCCGACCGTGTTCAACGTCGCGCTGCCGACCAAGGGGCAGGTGATCGAGATCACGAAATATCTCAAGAGCCCGGGCGCGGTCCGCGTGCTCTGCGACGCGCATCCACACATGTCGGCGTGGATGATCGTGCACGACAGTCCGTATTACGCGGTCACCGACGACAAGGGCGCGTTCCGCATCACCGACGTTCCGCCGGGGACCTACAAGGTCACGATGTGGCACGCCGGCTTCCGACCCAAGGGCGCCGACAAGGACGGACGGATGCTGTACGACGCGCCGAGGACGGTGACGCGCGAGCTCGCGGTCGCCACGAAGGCGACCGCCACGGTGGACTTCGAGCTGAAGTAGCAGGCATTCGGTGGTGCGCGCTGCAGGCCGTCGCGGGGCTGGGGCCCCGCCGGCCGAGGCGTGCGTATAGGTGGTGCGCGCTGCAGGCCGTCGCGGGGCTGGGGCCCCGCCGGCCGAGGCGCGCGTATCGATAGAGGGGGACTTCATGTTCAAGCACATCTGCGTACCGGTAGACAACTCGGACTGCTCGAACCGCGCGATCGACCTGGCGGTCGAGCTAGGCCGGACGTTCGGCGCCCGCCTCACGGGCGTGCACGTGTACGCGGCTCGCCTGCACGACTACCGGTTCAAGCAGATGGAGTACACCCTGCCCGAGGAGTACAAGGACGAGAACGAGCTCGAGCGCCAGCGGAAGATCCACGACTCGCTGATCGCGATGGGTCTCCAGCTCATCTCCGAATCGTATCTCGACGTCATGGCGAAGAAGGCGGCCGAGGCCGGGCTCGAGTTCGAGCCCAAGATGATCGACGGCAAGCACTACAAGGTGCTGATCGAGGACTGCCTGGCCGCCGAATACGACCTGGTCGTCATCGGCGCCCTCGGCATGGGCGCGGTCAAGGACAGCCAGATCGGCTCGGTCACCGAGCGGTTCGTCCGCCGCGTGACGCGCGACACCGTGATCGTGCGGAACGCCGACGCGTTGAAGGACCGGGAGGGCGCGATCGTCGTCTGCCTCGACGGCTCCCCGCAGTCGTTTAACGGCCTCAAGCTCGGGATCGCGCTCGCGGCGGCGCTCCATCGGCCGCTGCAGGCCGTCGCCGTGTACGATCCGTATCTCCACTACGCGATGTTCAACGGCATCGTCGGCGTGCTGAGCGAGAAGGCGTCGAAGATCTTCCGCTTCAAGGAGCAGGAACAGCTGCACGAGGAGATCATCGACACGGGGCTCGCCAAGATCTACCAGTCGCACCTCGAGATCGGCAGAAAGCTCGCCGCCGACGCCGGGGTGGAGCTGGCGATCACACTCCTCGACGGCAAGTGCTTCGAGAAGATCCTGACCTTCGCCCGCAAGGAGCAGCCGTGGCTCCTCATCCTCGGACGGGTCGGCGTGCACTCGGACGCGAACGAGATGGATCTCGGCTCGAACACCGAGAACATCCTGAGGCTGGCGCCGTGCAACGTGCTCCTCACAGGCGGCAAGTTCTATCCGCCGCTCGACGTGAAGGCCGAGGAGATCATCTCGTGGACCGCGGAGGCCGAGGCGCGGATGGAGCGGGTGCCGCCGCAGGTGAAGGGCGTCGCGCGCACCGCGCTCCTGCGCTACGCGATCGAGCAAGGGCACACCGTCATCACCAACAAGGTCATCGACGAGGCCATGGCGATCTTCATGCCGACGCGGATGGCCGAGCGCATGCAGATCCTGGCAGAGGACGTCGCGGTCGCGAAGCTGCGCGCCGAGTCGCAGCCGGCGACCGCCATCTGCTCGGTCTGCGGCTACACGGTCAAGGGCCCCAACCCCGTGGTCACGTGCCCGGTCTGCAAGGCCGCCGCCGACAAGTTCCAGATCATCTCGAAGGAGGCCGTGGAGGCGATCGCGACCCAAGAGGGCGGCGTCGAGGCCGAGGAGTCGATGCCGGGCGTGCAGGTGAAGTGGTCCGCCGAGGCGCGCGACGCCCTGCGCGAGGTGACCGACGCCTATCTCAGGCGCCGCGCGAAGGCGCGGGTCGAGAAGTACGCCCGCTCGCGGAAGATCCCGGTCATCACCTGCCAGCTCGCCCTGCCGATGATCGAGGAGACCGTCGGACGCGAGAAGCTCGGCGCCGGCTGGGACACCCTGCTCGCCAGGACGAAGTTCGAGCCCGCCGACATGCCCGGCGCCGCGTCGAGCGACGCCGGCACCGGCTTCGGCTGGACCGAGGAAGCCACGGCGCGGCTCAATCGCGTCCCGGCCGGGTTCATGCGCGACATGACACGCGAAGAAGTGGAGCGCGTCGCGGCCGCCAAAGGCGTGACTACGATCGATCTCGCGGTGTGCGAGGAAGGCATCGGGCATGCTCGCGAGACCATGAACGAAGTGATCGCTGGGTACGTATCGAACAAGAAACCGCGATAAGCGCGGGCGAGGGGGTGGCTTACTTCCGGGTGTGGCCAATCACCATGCTTCGCGCGCGTGCGACGCTGCCGACACGGATCCGGGGAGGCACCCCCGCCACCCCCTCGCCCGCGCTTCCATGGATCCCGCGCGCTGTGCCCGTGTCGCCTGCCATGGGTCGCGTCGTATGACCGAGCCTAGATCCTCGCGCTCCGCGGAGCCCGCTGCGGGCACGAACGTCGGCTCGACGGCGCCGTATACGGCGTATAGCGTGTCGTGGAATTTGACCCAGCGGTGCAATCTCGAGTGCTCGCATTGTTATATGTCGGCGTTCGCGGGCGCCGATACGCGGGGCGAATTGTCGACCCACGAGTGCCGGCGGGTCATGGACGAGATCGCGCTCGTCAACCCGAACGTCTTCCTGATCCTCACCGGCGGCGAGCCGCTGCTCCGCAAGGACATCTGGGACATTGCGGCCTACGCCGCGGAGAAGCGGTTCACGACGGTGCTCGGCACCAACGGCGTACTGTTGCGCGAGCGTGAGGCGAAGGCGATGCGGGCGCACGGCGTCCTCGGCGCCTCGATCAGTCTCGACTCGATCGACCGCGCCAAGCACGACGGGTTCCGGCGCCTCCCGGGCTCGTGGGACGGCGCGGTGAGGGCCACGCGCGTCTTGACCGATGCCGGGCTCGACTTCTCGCTCCACATGTCGGTGACCGACTGGAACGTCGGCGAGGTGCCGGCGATGATCGACCTGGCGCGGGAGCTCGGCGCCAAGGTGCTGAACTTCTTCTTCCTGGTCAGGACCGGGCGCGGGAGGGATCTCACCGACATCGATCCGGCGGCCTACGAGCGGCTCCTGACCTATCTCGCGCGGGTGCAGGGTGTCGGCGGGGGCCCGCCGTCTTTCGTCCGAACGTTGCTCGGCGTGGGCGAGCGGCGGCCCGCGCAGGGCGCGGAGGCGTTCGAGGATCCGTGGTCGACACCGGTGGGCCGGAGCGACGGGCTCCTCATCAGGGCCAAGTGCGCGCCCCACTTCCGGCGGGTCCTCTACGAGATGAACCCGTCCTCGCCGCTGCTCCGGAACTATGCCCACGGCTCATGTCCGGCCGGCAAGTACTACTGCCGCATCACGCCGGAGGGCGACGTCACGCCGTGCCCGTACATGCCGGTCACCGCCGGCAACCTGCGCGAGCGGTCCTTCGCCGATCTGTGGCGCGCCGCGCCGGTGTTCGACGATCTGCGCGACCCTAAGCTCGGCGGGCGCTGCGGCGCCTGTGAGTTCGCGAAAATCTGTGGCGGATGCCGCTGCCGCGCCTACGCCACCCACGGCGACTATCTCGCCGAGGATCCGGCCTGCGGCTATCAGCCGGGCGCGCACGGCGGGACTCTGATCGACCTGCCGGCGTCGCTCACGTTCGGGCTGCCGGTCGACTACGAGCTCGTGTGGGACGAGGACGCGCGCGCGCGTCTGCAGGCGATTCCCTCGTTCGCGCGTGGAATGGTGATCAAGGCGGTCGAGGCCTACGCCCGCGGGCGGGGCGCGACGACGATCACGAAGGAGCTGCTCGCGGACGTCCGCTCGACGTGGGGCGCCCGTTTCCGGGCCTCGTCCTGATGGACCGCTTCCGCCTCGCCGCGCACGCGTACCGGACCTACGGGGTGATCTACTGGATCGGCGGCTTCTATCTCGCCATGCACGGGATCGGCGTGCGCGGTGGGCGCATGATGCAATCGGGCGTGGTGTGGATCGTGCTGGGGCTCGTCTTCATCGTGCTCATTCCGTATCTGCTCGCCCAGCGCCGAGCGTGGTTCGAGCGCTGGATCCTCTCACGGCGTGACTTCGCACGCGTGCTCACCGGGTTCATGGCCCTGCGGGCGTGGCATGTCCTGCAGGTCGCCGTTCGCCCGGAGACTGCCGGCGTGCCTGCGCCATGGGGCGGCGAGATCACCTTCCGCGCTGGCGCGATCGTGTTCCTGACCGTCACGATGGCGGCGCTCCTCGTGATCGCTCGGGCGGCCTGGGCGAAGGAGGCGGCGTGAAGCGCTACAAGGACATTGCCGGCGACGGCGGCTCGAACATCGCGGGCCAGGTCGAAGCCCAGCAGGGTCGGCTCAAGCAGCGGCTCGAGTCGGTGCGCGCGATCGTGGCCATCGTGTCGGGCAAGGGCGGCGTCGGGAAGTCGACGCTCACGGCGAGCCTGGCGTGCTGCTTCGCGCTCGACGGCTGGAGGGTCGGCGTCCTCGACGCGGACCTCAACGGCCCGACTCAGGCCAAGGTCCTCGGCGTGCGCGGCCGGCGCCTGCTCATCGCCGCCGGCGTCGTCGAGCCCCCGTCCACGGATCTGGGCGTGAAGGTGTTGTCGATGGATCTGCTGCTGCCCACCGACGCGGCGCCGCTCACCTGGGACGCGCCCGTTCAGGGCGAGGCGCACACGTGGCGCGGCGCCATGGAGGCGAACGTGATCCGCGAGTTCCTGGCGGACACGAACTGGGGAGCGCTCGACCTGCTCCTGCTGGATCTGCCGCCCGGCACCGATCGGCTCACGACGATCGCGTCGCTCGTGCCGACGCTCTCCGGCATCGTCGTCGTGACGATCCCGTCCGATGTGTCGCACCTGGTCGTGAGGCGATCGATCACCGTCGCCGCCAACACGCGGGCGCCCGTCCTCGGGCTCGTCGAGAACATGGCGGGCCTCTTCGCGGGGCCGGACGCGGCCAAGCTCGCCGCCGATGCGGGGATCCCGTTCCTCGGGAGCGTCCCGTTCGATCGGGCGATCGCCGTCGCCGGCGACCAGGGCGATCCGTTCGTCGCCACGGCGCCCGAGCGCCCGGCCGCGATGGCTCTCCGGCGAATCGCGGAGGGAATTCGGACCGCGCTGGGGCCGCGCCCGGCATGAGCTCGCTCAAAAAAACTCGGCCCCGGACGTGGCCGGGGCCGAGCGGGGATTTGAGAGAAGCGCTCTAGCTCAGTTGCAGTTGATCTTGGGATCCGGGGTATAGCCGGCGACCTTGTACGTCAGCACGAAGTCATCGGCCCACGCCCTCGGCTTCATGGCGCCGAGCTTGGTCTCGCCGTCCCACGCCATCACGTACGCGCCTTCAGCCAGCTGCGCGACCGTCGCCTGGCCGCGGAGGAAGTTCGCGACCAGCGCCTTCGGAACGAAGGCGGCGGCAGTCTCCATGACCGCCTGCTGCCCGCTCGCGGGCTGGGCCTTGAGCCAGCTGGCGATCACGGTGAAGCCCTCGAGGTTGGGGTCCTTCAGCAGGTCGTTCGTGGCCATCGAGCGCAGGAGGTGGGGAACGTAGCGCGAGAACATCGACGAGACGCGATCCTGGACGCTGAGCCGCGTGAACTCCGGGGCCGGCTGCTGGTCGACGTTGACGTTCAAGGACAGATAGCGCACGTCGCCGTCGAGGTGCTTCGGCTTGTAGAAGCCGATGCCTTCCGGCTTCACGTCCAGCCAGGGCATGCAGTGGTAGATCTTCGTGTTGAGATCGCGAAGAGCCGCCTGGTACTTCTGGCCGAGCGCGCGTCCCTTGTCCGAGGTGTACTTGTCGGGCTGGAGCACCCGATCCGGAGCATCGGCGGCCGAAGCCGGGTCGAGGGCAAGGGCCAACGTGGCGGCCGCGGCCAAACCAACGATCGCGCGTCCGAGCCTCATGGTTATCATGGGTGACACACGTGGCATGTGTCGTGCCATCTGTCAAGGGCCGCTAAGCCTTCAGATCTCCGAAGGTCGGTCCCCACCAGCGGGGGAAGCCCTGACGCCAAACTGCCCCCTGAAACGTCAAAAGGTGCCGCCGTGGCCGGGGACAGACTCCCCTAGCGTTCGAGGATTTGGCCCTGGTCGACGGTGACGGCTTTCCCGAACCAGTTCTGGTTTTGCGCCAAGGCGACGTCCTGGCGAGTCACGGTCGCCGCGCCGGAGCGGTTCTTCATGGAGAAGTCGTAGTGCTCCTTCGACGCGAAATGGCTCGTGTTCGACCGCCAAGTCTGCCACTCCTCGCCCGACGCGCAGCCGCCCGCCAGCAGGAGTGCAGTTCCCATCACGACCGAGCGCCAGTGCTTCCCGTACATAGCCAGATCCTCCTCGAGAATTCGAACTGCGCGGTATCCTACAGTCGTGTGGGAAGCTGGTCAATTGGCCGTTCGTGCTAGACTCCCCCTTACAACGTCGAGGAGAGGACAGAGATCGAGATCATGGATGCCCTGAAAGTCCACTCCCGTCCACAGGGCCTTCGCCGGCCTATCCTGATTATGGCGTTCGGCGGCTGGAACGACGCAGCCGAGTCGGCGACGACGGCGGTCCGGTACCTGGGCACCTCGTTTCACGCCGAGAAGTTCGCTGAGATCGACCCCGAGGAGTTCTATCACTTCGGCCTCTCCAGGCCCTATGTCCGCTTCAAACCGGGCTCCGAGACTGAGCGTGAGATCACCTGGCCGGCTACCGAGTTCTCGCTGACCAGGGCGTCGGACCTGGTCCGGGACGTGATCGTCGGGGTGGCCGTCGAGCCGCATCTGCGCTGGAAGACCTACTGCAATCTGGTCCTCGACCTCGCGCGGACCTGCGAAGTCGGCCTGGTCTTGACCCTCGGGGCGCTGCTCGCCGAGGTGCCGCATACTCGGCCCGTCCGTCTCTCGGGCAGCGCATCTGACCCGGAGCTCGGAACCCGCCTCGGGGTCCGTCCAACCCGGTACGAGGGACCTACCGGCATCGTCGGGGTGCTGAACACGATCTGTCGCGAGCAGGGATTTGCGACGGCGACCCTCTGGGCCAACGTCCCGCATTACATCTCGGGCATCGAGAATCCCAAGGCCACCCTCGCCCTCGTCCGGCGGGTGGCGCCGCTCCTCGGAGCCACGATCGACACGGCCGATCTCGAGGCGGCGGGCAAGCAGTTCGATACCAACCTCAAAGAGATCGTCGCGCAGAACAACAAGATCGCCAACTACGTCAAGAAGCTCGAGTCGCGCGACACCGAGGAGGCGGCGCCCGCCGCTCCAGGCGGACCGAGCGACCTCCCGCCCGCGGCCGAGCTCGTCGCCGAGATCGAGCAGTTCCTCCGCCAGCAGCGCCCGGAGTGACCTGGGCCGGGATCGTCCTCGCTGCGCTCGGCCTTCTCCTTGTAGCCGAAACCTCCATCGCGGCCGAGAAGGCCGCCGTCAGCTGGCACCCCTCGAAGCCCCGGGTGGGCGACGTCGCCTGGGTTCTCGTGAAAGACGTGATCGACGGCGCGACGGTCGAGGGCTCGGTCGACGGCAAGCCCCTCACGTTCTTTCCATACGCGGGCGGCCACGCGGCCCTCTTCGGCGTCGATCTCGAGACGAAGCCCGGCACTCATGCCTGGCGGGTCGGAGTCGTCGAGCCGGGACGCGAGCCGCGGAGCGCACAAGGAAGCGTGAAGATCGTCCGCCGCGACTTCCACGTGGAGCGGCTGACCTTGCCGAACACGATGGTCGATCTCGATCCCGAGACCGAGCGCCGCGCGGTGGCCGAGAGCAAGCAGCTGGCGACGCTCTACCGGACGATCACGCCCGAACGAATCTGGCGTGGGAAGTTCACGACGCCGGTTGGAGCGGCCGGGACGGGCGCGGGGTTCGGCGCGCGCCGGATCATCAACGGCCAGCCCCGCTCACCGCACTCGGGCAGCGACTACTCGGCACCGCGGGGGACACCCGTGGTGGCGGTGAACGCCGGCCAGGTCGCGCTCGTGGCCGAGTTCTTCTTCCCGGGACGGCTCGTCATCCTCGACCACGGTCTGGGGCTCTACACCGCCTATTTCCACCTCGACTCGATCGCGGTCGCCGACGGTGAGCGGGTCGAGCGCGGTCAGACTGTGGGGACGGTGGGAGCGACGGGGCGAGCCACGGGCCCGCACCTGCACTTCGGGGCCCAGGTGGCCGGGGCGAGAGTCGATCCCACGACCCTCCTGGGCCTCTCGCTGATCGACTAGCGGCGCCGGCGCGCCTTAGCTTTCTTCTTGCCCTTGCGCTTGGCCGACACCTTCGCCTTCTTCTTCGGCCGTGCCTTGGTCATCTTGCGCGCTTTGGCCTTTGCCTTGGGCTTCGGCTTCGCCGCCATCGGCGCAGCGGGTGCCGGAGGCGCCGGCCGCGGCGGTGCGGGCCGCGAAGGCGCGGGCGCCATGGGCGGCGGCGTCATGGGAGCTGGGGGCGGCGTCCAGGGCTCGGGTTGTCCGAACGGGCGTTCCATCGTCTCCTCCATGCTTGGAGTCGCGTGGGGACGGCTCACTCGCGTAAGTCCTACCCTGCGGTCGAGGGCCTCATGAGCGCAAGAAAGAAATTACACCGCGATGCGCGCGCGCAGACGGGCGGCGTGCGCGGCCAGCGCTCGATTCGACCATATCGTGACCGTCGACTGCGCCAGCAAGGCGCGCACGGCGCCGCGCGAGATCTTGATCGGCGTCGTCACCCCCAAGGGATTCGGGTGGGCCGCGAGCTCGGCGAGTGTCGCGAGGCCGATCAGGAGCGGCCAGGCGCAAGCCAGCCGCATCCGCCACTCGAGCCGCGGGATCGCGAGCGTGTAATCCCACGCGACGTTGTAATGCTCGAGCGCCAGTCCGACCAGCCGGCGGTAGAGCGGGAGCGCACGGAACGCGCCGGCGGGCTCGAGCAGGTCGCGGGGCCCCAGGCCCAACGCCGCCAGCTCGCGTGCCGGTAGGTAGCAGCGGCCGTGGGCGAGGTCGCCGGGCACGTCGCGAAGGACGTTGGTGAGCTGGAGCGCCTTGCCGAAGCTCACGCCCTCCTCGCTCATCTCCCGAAGCGCCCAGTCGGCGAGCCGTTTGCGATGCGTGACGTGGAGGACCGTCCAGAACGGCCCGACGCAGCCGGCCACCATGTAGATGTAGTGGTCGAGCTCTTCGAGCGTCTCGATCGCGGCCAGGCCCTTCTCGTCCTCGCCCGGGAAGCGCGTCAGGTCGAAGATCATCCCCGACGTCAGGGTGGCCAGCACGGCGCGCACCTCGTGGCGGTCGGTCGGTGTCAGGGCCTCGAGGCGGGCGAGCGCCTCGGGAAGGCGCTCGAGCAGCCGCCGCTCCGCCGCGTGGGTCTGATGAAGCGCACACGCCCGCGCGACGGCGGCGACGTCGGCCGGCTCGCCCGCGCAGGCCCGGCGCACGGTTTCGAGGTGGGCCAGGCGGTCCTTGCGCGCGACGAGCTTGGTGTCGGTGATGGTGTCGGCCGCGCGCGCGAGCAGATACGCCAGGCCGATCGGCTCCTTCAAGGGACCCGGCAGGACGGCGAGAGAGAGATAGAAGCTCCGGCTGACCTGCCGCAGGAGGTCGCCTAGCAGGTCGCCGCTCATGCTAGTCGTGGTCGAACGGTCGCTTGGGTGGCCCGGGATCGTCCTTGGCCCGCTTGAGGCCCTCCTGGAACTTGCGGTCGAGCAGCTTGCCCTTCTCACCCTCGGCGCGGAGCTGCTCCTTGAAGCGCTCCTCACGCTCGGCGGATTTCGAGCGGAGCTTGTCGAACGCGGCGCCCAGGTCGTCGACGGACCGCGTCGGGGGAGGTGGTTCGTGCGCGATGATGGCACGAAGCTCCGCGTCGAGCGTGAGCTTGGCCTTGCAGCACGGGCACTCGACGGTGAACGACGCGTTGGCCATGGCGCCAAGCTAGCAGTGGCGCCCCAAGGGCGTCAAGCCGTGCGACAATGCCGCCGATGGGCGATCTCGCCAACGAGTTTTCCTGGTCCCGCAGTCGGGACAACACCTTTCAGGAATGTCGGCGGCGGTACTTCTACCACTACTATGGCGCGTGGGGCGGATGGGACGCCGGCGCTCCCGAGGACATCCGAAGCCTCTACATCCTCAAGCAGCTCGCGTCCAGGCAGCAGTGGGCGGGTCGGGTGGTCCACGACGCGATCGAGATGGTGTTCCACGCGTTCGCCGGCGGCCGCGATCTGCCGGTCGAGCCCTTCATCGCGGACGTGATCGAGCGGATGCGCGGCGAGTGGCGCTCGTCGAAGGCGGCGCGCTACCGTGACAATCCCAAGACAGTGGCGCTGTTCGAGCACGAATACGCCGTCGATCTGAAGCCCGAGGTCTGGCAGGCGCTCTCCCGCAACGTCGCGGTCTGTCTCCGTCACTTCTTCCGTCTTCCGCTCGTGGCGGCGATCCGCAAGACTTCGCCCGAGCACTGGTCGATCGAGCACTGGTCCAAGGTGTTCCTGTTCGAAGGCACCCCGGTGTGGATGGCTCCGGACTTCGGCTTCTGGAACGACGACGGGCGCCTGGCGCTCGTCGACTGGAAGACTGGTCGCTCGACGCCGGACGGCGCCGCGTTCCAGCTCGGCTGCTATGCGCTCTATGCCGCGGAGGTGCTCGGCGTCCCGCCGGCCAAGGTCGACCTGTTCGAGGCGAACCTGCGCGAGCCGGAGGTCACACAGCTCACGTGGAGCGACGAGCGGCTCGCGGCGATCAAGGAGCAGCTCCGCCTCTCCGTGCGCTCGATGAAAGCCTACCTCGTCGATCCCGCCGCGAACGTCGCTGCGATCGACGACTTCGAGAAGGCCGAAGATCTGAGAATCTGCAAGTGGTGTAATTTCCGGACGGTGTGCCGCCCCGAGCTCACGCAGGTTTAGGGGGAATCGAGAGGGAGGCGGAGCCCCCTTCTCACATAAACAGGAGATCGTTGTGAGAGAGAACACGCTACGAAAGATCTGGGCGCGCGGTGAGGCCGTCGTGAACGGATGGCTGTCGATTCCGAGCTCGTTCTCGGCGGAGGTGATGGCCCACCAGGGCTTCGACTCGCTGACGGTCGACATGCAGCACGGCGTGGTCGACTACCAGACCGCGGTGACGATGCTCCAGGCGATCTCGACGACGCCGGTCATCCCGCTGGCCCGCGTTCCGTGGAACGACCCGGCGCTCCTCATGAAGATTCTCGACGCGGGCGTGTACGGTGTGATCTGCCCGATGATCAACACACGGGCCCAGGCCGAAGCGCTGGTGGCGGCTTGCAAGTACGCGCCGCGCGGCTATCGGAGCTGGGGCCCGGTGCGCGCGTCGATCTACGCGGGCGCCGATTACGGCGATCACGCCAACGACGATCTGATCGTGATGCCGATGATCGAAACCGCCGAGGCGGTGAAGAACATCGACGACATCCTGCGCGTGCCCGGAATCGACGCGGTCTACGTCGGCCCGTCGGACCTCTCGCTCACGATGGGCTGCAAGCCGCGATTGGACCAGACCGACCCGCCGGTGGTGGAGGCGCAGCTGAAGATCGTCGAGGCGTGCAAGCGTCACGGCGTGGCCGCCGGGATCCACAACGGCACCGCCGCGTACGCGCTGAAGATGATCGCGGCGGGGTACCAGTTCGTCACGCTCGCCAGCGACAGCCGCTTCATGGCGGTCAAGGGCGCCGAGGAGGTCGCCGCGGTGCGCAAGACCGGCGTGAGCGCCGGCAAGGTGCCGGCCTATTAGATGGGTCTCGACGACCCGCGCATCCAGGGCTTCCTCGCGACGAAAGATGTCGCGGTGCTGGCGACCGTGCAGGCCGACGGCGCTCCGCTGGCGATGCCGATGTGGTTTCTCCACGCCCCGGCGAGCCTGACGATGATCAGCGTCGCCGACACCCAGAAGGTCCGAAATCTCCGCCGCGATCCGCGCGTGTCGGTGGTGGCCGAGGCGGTGGCGGGCGGCGGCGAGGTGCGCGGCGTCACCGTGCAGGGCCGTGGCGAATTCCTGTCCGACGGTCCCGAGCGGCGCGCGCTCATCGATCGGTTTCACGAAAAGTATCGCGGTCTCCAGCGCCTCTGGAACGGCAAGGCCATGCCAGCGAACCGCGTCATGTTCCGGATCGTCCCCTCGCGCGTGCGGAGCTGGGGGCTTGGATGATCTCCCGCTCGCGCGTGCCCGAGCACGGAGCCGACCGCTTCGACGACGCGCTGCGGGCGCGGGTACGGACCAACCTCGCCGGATTCAGCCGCCAGCCCATCGTTCCTGACGGCCGCCGGCCCGCCGCCGTGGCCGTCGTGCTGCTCCCGGACGAAGAGGGGCGCGCCTGCTTTCTGCTGACCCGTCGCACGGCCACGTTGCGCGCGCACGCCCGGCAGTGGGCGCTGCCCGGGGGCCGGATCGACGCCGGCGAGACCGCGGAGGGCGCGGCGCTGCGCGAGCTCAAGGAGGAGGTTGGCCTCGGGCTCGAAGCGAGCGCGGTGCTCGGGCTCCTGGACGACTACGGCACGCGCTCGGGCTTCATCATCACGCCGGTGGTCGCGTGGGCGGGCGAGACGATCGAGCTGGCGCCCAATCCGGCGGAGGTCGCGCACATCTACCGGGTGCCGCTCGCCGAGCTCGACAAGCCGGAGGTCCCGCGACTCATCACGATCCCCGAGAGCGACCGTCCGGTGATCCAGGTCCCGCTGCTCTCGTCGCTCATCCACGCCCCTACCGCCGCCGTGCTCTACCAGATCCGCGAGGTCGTCGTTCACGGCCGGCCCACACGAGTCGCCCACTTCGAGCAGCCGACCTGGGCCTGGAAGTAGCAACGCGCGGCTACCGCCAAAACGAACGCCCCGGGAGGGACCGGGCGTGACGGAGCCTGACCGTGCCTATCTCAGGCCACCCTCGAGGTGAGCCGGCCTCACGGCCCCCGCTACAAAAGTGTATTCTCGGGTGGCTCAGGAGGGGACTGGATGGGCGCGCTCGATGGACAGGTCGCGATCGTCACCGGCGCCGGCAGCGGGATTGGCCGGGAGACGGCCAAGCTGCTGGCTGCGGAGGGCGCCCAGGTCGTCGTCACGGGCCGACGCCGGGCGCCGCTCGATGCCGTGGTCGGTGAGATCGGCTCGGCCCGCGGACGAGCCGCGGCGCGCGCCGTCGACATCGAGGACCGCGAGGCGGCGATCGGTCTCGTCCGGTGGACGCTCGAGTCGTTCGGCCGGATCGACGTGCTCGTCAACAACGCCGGCTATTCGAGCCGAGCGCGATCGATCCGCTGGGTGCCGAAGGACGAGTGGGATGGCGTGATCAACGTGAACCTGAACGCGGTCTACACGCTGACTCAGGCGGTGCTGCCGGACATGATCGAGCGCGGCGGTGGCACCATCGTGACGGTGTCCTCGGCGGCCGCGCTCCGCCCCGGGCTGATCGGCGGCGCGCCGTACGGTGCGGCCAAGGCGGGCGTGAGGAACCTGATGGGCCACGTCCACAACGTGCTCCGCGCCAAGGGCATCCGCGCCACCACGATCATGCCGGGCGAAGTGGACACGCCGATC
This sequence comes from Candidatus Rokuibacteriota bacterium, assembly GCA_003220495.1. GTDB lineage: Bacteria > Methylomirabilota > Methylomirabilia > Rokubacteriales > CSP1-6 > AR31. Next base: position 46,186 of record QHSP01000017.1, read on the forward strand.
CTGTCGCGGCGCCCCCTGGTGCCCGACGACAAGGCGCGCGCCACGATGATGCAGCCGGAGGACGTCGCGCGGGCGGTCCTGCTGTGTGCGACGCTCCCGCCGCGGACCGTGATCGAAGAGATCGTCATGAGCCCGACGGTCGCGCGCGACTGGAGCGTGGACGTCGCGGTGGCGGCGCGCGAAGGCGGACCCGACGGCGGGTCCTGAGCCGAAGTGGTGCGCTGCAGGCCGTCGCGGGGCTGGGGCCCCGCCGGCCGAGGCGCGCTCATAAATTGAGGAGAGCGTATGGCGGGGACGAAGTTCACGGTCATCGACGGAGGGCGCGCCGCGGAGGTCGACGAGGTCGAAGGCGCTGCCGTCGCGAAGCGGGCCCGGGCGTCGGGCCGGCCGGTGGCGGTCGATCTCGACGAGCGCGCCGCCTATCTCGGCGTGAGCGCCGCCGAGCGGGCGAAGGCGCTCGCCTCGCTCGAGGCGCCGGATTTCACGCTCCCCGACCTGGACGGGCGGCGCCATTCGCTGTCCGAGCATCGCGGGAAGAAGGTCCTGCTGGTCGCCTATGCGTCGTGGTGAGGGTGTCGTCTCGACCTGCCGGTCTGGCAGGGCGTGTACGACGAGCTCCGCGAGCTCGGCTTCACGGTGATCACCGTGGCGATCGACCAGAGCGCCGAGGATGCGCGCCCGTGGATCGAGGCGGCGCATCCCACGCACCCGTCGCTGATCGACACGACGCACGTGCTCGCCGATCTCTACAACATCGTCAACGTGCCGACGATCCTCTGGATCGACGCGCGCGGCCGCATCGTCCGCCCCAACGACGTCGCGTTCGGGACCGACACCTTCAAGCACATCACCGGCCTGCCGGCGGCCACGCACCTCGCGGCGCTCCGCGCCTGGGTGCGCGGCGAGACGACGGCCTTGCCGGAGGCCCGGATTCGCGCGCTCCAGTCGTTACCGACCGACGACGATCAACAGGCGCGCGCCGAGTTCGGACTCGGCGAATGGCTGTTCAATCAGGGACGAACCGAGGCGGCCGCGCGCCACTTCGCGAAGGCCGGCGAGCTGGCGCCTCATGACTTCACGATCCGACGCGGCACGATGCCCATGCGCGGGATCGATCCGATGGGCCGAGAGTTCCGCGAGATGCTCGGAGCGTGGGTCAAGGCAGGGAACCCTTACTATCGGCCGTTGGCGGAGTGACCATGGGAATGCTCGACGGAAAGACAGCGCTGGTGACAGGGGCCGGACGGGGAATCGGACGCGGGATCGCGATCGCGCTGGCCGCGGCGGGGGCGAAGGTGGTCGTCAACGACCTCGGCGCTTCCTTGAGCGGTGAGGGCACGGAGAGTACGCCCGCCCAGACGGTGGTCGACGAGATCGTCAAGTACGGCGGCACGGCGAAGGCCAACTACGGCTCGGTGGCGGACTTCGGCCAGGCCGCCGCGATGGTCCAGCAGGCCATCGACGCCTGGGGCCGCATCGACATCGTGGTGCACGTCGCCGGCATCCTGCGCGACCGGATGATCTTCAACATGACCGAGGACGAGTGGGACGCGGTCGTCAACGTGCACCTCAAGGGCATGTTCAACGTCCTCCGCGCGGCCTCGGTCTCGATGCGCGAGCAGCAGGGCGGCCGCATCATCAGCATGTCATCGGTGTCCGCGCTCGGCGCGCCCGGGCAGCCGAACTACGCGGCCGCGAAGGCCGGGATCATCGGGCTCACCTGGTCGACCGCGAACGCGATGGCGAAGTACGGCGTGACCGTGAACGCGATCATGCCGAGCGGCGCCACGCGCATGATCGACTCGACGCCGCGCGGCCGCGCGGTCTTCGAGCAGACCGGCAAGTGGCCGAGCGAGCAGGCCGTCGGGACCGATCGGGACCCCGACAACGTCGCGCCGATCGTCGTCTACCTGGCGAGCGACGCCGCCGCGAACGTCAACGGGCAGGTCTTCCACGCGCGCGGCTTCGGCTACACCTTGCTCGCCCAGCCCCACGCCGTGCGGCACATCAAGCACGGGCGCCGCTGGGATCCCGAGGAGCTGACGAAGATCTTTCCGGAGACGCTCGGCGGCAATCTCAAGCAGCCCCCGAGCATCGAGTTCGGCCAGAAGCTCGACGAGCGTCCCGCCGACGAGTGGCGGGATCTCGGCGGCGGCCGGAGGTTCTGGAAGTCCCGGTACGAGGAGCCGTGAAAACAGTCCTGATGGTGTGTCACGCCAACACCGCTCGGAGCGTGATGGCCCAGGTGCTGCTGGAGCGGATGTTGGCGCGGCACGGCGTCGACGGCGCCATTCGTGTTCGGTCGGGAGGGATCGCGAACTACGCGCGTGACGGCATGATCGCCTCGCTCGACGCGCGCCTGGCGCTCCGGGAGGAGGGCATCCAGCTGGGCGAGAACGATTTCGTCTCGACCGACCTCCGTCGCCACCGCGATCTCCTCGTCGGGGCGGACCTGATCTTGACGATGACGGTGCTCCAGAAGCAGATGCTGACGGCCTTCGACGAGGTCCGCGACCGGCCGGTGTTCACCCTGCGGGAGTTCGTCGGAGAAGAGGGCGACATCGACGATCCCGCCACCCAGGGCGAGGACGTCTTCCGCGCCTGCCGGGACGAGATCAAGCGGTGCCTGGAAAAATCAGTCCCGCGCCTGCTGATGTTATTGTCGGGGTGAAACGGGAGACCCCGATGACCGACGCGCCGTTCGACATCCGCTCGGAAGGCCGGTCGTCGAGCGACGGCAGGGGTCACCCGTGACTCCGCGGGGCCATCTCTTCCGGAAGTACGTGATCGTCTTCGCCGGCCTGGTCAGCGGAGCCCTGCTGGCCTCCGGTGCCATCGAGCTCTACTTCTCCTACTACGAGAACCGCGAGGCGCTCGTCGCGCTGCAGAGCGAGAAAGCGCTCGGCGTGGCCGAGCGGATCGAAGCGTACATCAAGGAGATCGAGCGCCAGATCAGCTGGACGACCCAGCCCCAGCTCGGCGCGCCGTCGGCCGCGATGTCCCAGCGCCGCGTCGACTACCTGCGGCTCCTGCGGCAGGCGCTGCCGATCACCGAGATCAGCCATCTCGACGCCGAGGGCAAGGAGCAGCTGCGCGTCTCGCGCCTGGCGATGGACGTCACGGGCAGCGGCATCGACTACTCGCGCGAGCCGCAGTTTCTCGAGGCCAAGGCCGGGAAGATCTATCACGGGCCGGTGACCTTCCGGAAAGAGTCCGAGCCGTACATGAAGATCGCCATGGCCGGGAGCGGCAAGGACGCCGGGGTCACCGTGGCCGAGGTGAATCTCAAATTCATCTGGGACGTCGTCTCCCAGATCAAGATCGGCAAGGCCGGCCACGCCTTCGTCGTCGACGGCCAGGGGGTCCTCATCGCGCATCCCGACATCAGTCTGGTTCTCCAGAAGACGACCTTCGCCGGGTTGGACCAGGTCAAGGCCGCGCTGGCCGCCGCCCCGGGACGCAACGAACGGCGCTCGGAGGTTGCGATCGCCCGCGATTTCAAGGGCCGGAACGTGATGACCGCCTACGCGACCATCGCGCCGCTCAGGTGGACGGTGTTCGCGGAGCAGCCGCTCGAGGAGGCGTTCGCGAGCCTCAACGCCTCGATCCAGCGGACGATCATGCTCCTCGTCGCGGGCGTCATCCTCTCGGTCGCGGCGAGCCTGGTCCTGGCTCGTCGCATGGTCACGCCCATCCAGGCGCTCCGGGCCGGCGCCGCCCGGATCGGCGCCGGCGAGCTCGACCAGCGGATCGACGTCCGGACGGGCGACGAGCTGGAGGCGCTGGGCGACCAGTTCAACAGCATGGCCGCCCAGCTCAAGGAGTCGTACGCGGGTCTCGAGCGCAAGGTCGAGGAGCGCACGCGCGAGCTGACGGAGGCGCTCGAGCAGCAGACGGCCACCGCCGAGATCCTGCGCGTCATCTCGAGCTCCCCGACGGACCTGCAGCCGGTGATGGACGCGGTCGCGGAGAATGCAGCGCGGGTGTGCGGCGCGACCGACGCGAGCATCCGTCTCATCGATGGCGATTCGCTGCGCCTGGTCTCCCGGTTCGGCTCGATGCCCCCGGGCGCGCCCGACGTGATCCCGCTCGGTCGCGAGTACCCTTCCGGGCGAACGATCATGGAAGGCCGCACGATTCATATCGGCGACCTCGGTCTCTTGGACGCGACCGAGTACCCAGACATGACCCGTGATGCACGCACCGTGCTGGCCACCCCGCTGCTGCGCAAGGGGGTACCGATCGGCGCGATCTTGATTCGCCGGGCCGACGTCGGGCCGTTCACGGACAAGCAGATCGATCTCCTCAAGACCTTCGCCGACCAGGCCGTGATCGCGATCGAGAACGTCCGTCTGTTCCAGGAGCTGCAGACGCGGACGCGCGATCTGGCGCGGTCCGTCGATGAGCTGAAGGCCCTCGGAGAAGTGGGCCGGGCGGTCAGCTCGACGCTCGACCTCGAGACGGTGCTGGCGACGATCGTGTCTCAGGCGAGCCAGCTCTCGGGCACCGACGGCGGCGCGATCTACGAATACGACGAAGAGACGGAAGAGTTCCAGCTGCGCGCAACCCAGAACCTGGACATCAACTTCGTTGAGCTCCTGCGCTCGACCCGCATCCGCAAAGGCGAGGGGGCGGTCGGGCGGATGGCGGTCACGTTCGAGCCGACCCAGATACCGGACATCGAGCATGACCCGACGTACCAGAGCCGCCTGAGAACGGCGGCCCTCCGCGAGGGCTATCACGCGCTGCTGGCGGTGCCGCTGCTCCGCGAGAGTCGCATCATCGGCGGGCTCATCGTGAACCGCAAGGCTCCCGGGGAGTTCGCGCCCGACGTCATCGAGCTCCTGCGCACGTTCGCCGCCCAGTCGGCGCTGGCGATCCAGAACGCGCAGCTCTTCCAGGAGATCGAGGAAAAAAGCCGGCAGCTCGAGATCGCCGACCGGCACAAGTCCGAGTTCCTGGCCAGCATGTCGCACGAGCTCCGGACGCCGCTCAACGCGGTCATCGGCTTCTCGGAGGTGCTCCTCGAGCGGATGTTCGGCGAGCTGAACCCGAAGCAGGACGAGTACCTGCAAGACATCCTGACGTCCGGCCGCCACCTCCTGTCGCTGATCAACGACATCCTCGACCTCGCGAAGATCGAGGCGGGGCGCATGGAGCTGGAGGTGAGCGATTTTCACCTCCCGCAGGCGATCGACAACTCGATCACGTTGATCCGCGAGCGCGCCGCGCGGCGCGCGATCACCCTCGGGGTGGAGATCGATCCCCGCCTGGGCGAGATCAAGGGCGACGAGCGGAAGATCAAGCAGGTGCTCCTGAATCTCCTCTCCAACGCGATCAAGTTCACGCCCGAGGGCGGCCGTGTCGGGGTCCAGGCCGGGCTCGCGAACGGCTTCGCCGAGATCTCGGTGACCGACACCGGTGTCGGGATCGCGCCCGAGGACCACGAGGCGGTGTTCGAGGAATTTCGCCAGGTCGGGTCCGACTACGCCAAGAAGCACGAGGGCACGGGGCTCGGGCTGACCCTGTCACGGCGCTTCGTGGAGCTGCACGGCGGCAAGATCTGGGTGAAGAGCCAGCTCGGTCAGGGCGCGACGTTCACCTTCACACTCCCGGTGACCGCATGGCCAACGAGCTGATCCTGATCGTCGAGGACAACGACAAGAACCTCAAGCTGGTGCGCGACGTGCTCCAGTTCAAGGGCTATCAGACGATCGAAGCCGGCACCGGCGAGGACGGGGTGCGGCTGGCCAAGTCGCGTATCCCCGACCTGATCCTGATGGACATCCAGCTGCCCGGCATGGACGGCATCACGGCGCTCGGCGAGCTCCGTGCCGATCCGACGACGCGAGCGATCCCGGTGATCGCGGTGACGGCCTCCGCCATGACCCATGACCGCAAGAAGATCATGGCCGCCGGCTTCGACGGCTATCAGAGCAAGCCGATCAAGGTGAAAGAGTTCATGGACGCGGTCCGCGAGATGCTCGACCGGCGGGGCGCCAAGTAGCGCGCGATGCCCGAGAAGATCCTCGTCGTCGACGACGTGGCGGTCAACGTGAAGCTGCTGGCCGACCTCCTGGGCGTGAAAGGCTACGCGGTGGTCACGGCGGCCAGCGGCGCCGAGGCGCTCGAGAAGATCGACAAGGAGCAGCCCGCGCTCGTCTTGCTCGACGTCATGATGCCCGGCATGAGCGGGTACGACGTGTGCCGGAAGATCCGCCAGAACGCGGCGACGGCGATGCTGCCGGTCGTCATGGTGACGGCCCTCGATCCCACGCAGGAGCGCGTGAAGGGCATCGATGCCGGCGCCGACGACTTCCTGAGCAAGCCCATCAACCAGCCCGAGCTCCTGGCGCGCGTGAAGTCCTTGCTGAGAATCAAGCTGCTCCACGACGAGCTCGCCGACTGGAACACCACCCTCGAGCGCCGGGTCGAGCAGCAGCTCGCCCAGCTCGACCGCCTCGAGCGGCTCAAGCGCTTCTTCTCGCCGCACCTCGCCGAGCTTATCGTCAGCGGCGACGCCGAGGATCCCCTGAAGAGCCATCGGCGCGAGATCACCGTGGTGTTCCTGGACCTGCGCGGCTTCACGGCCTTCGCGGAGACCTCCGAGCCCGAGGAGGTCATGGGGGTGCTCCGCGAGTACCACGTCGCGATGGGACGGGTCATCGTGGAGCACGAGGGCACGCTCGAGCGGTTCACCGGCGACGGGATGATGATCTTCTTCAACGACCCGATGCCGGTCCCGGACGGCCCGGAGCGCGCGGTGCGGATGGCGGTGGCGATGCGCGCGCAGGTCGACGAGCTGCTCGTGAAGTGGCGCAAGCGCGGCTACGATCTCGACTTCGGCGTCGGCATCGCCCAGGGCTACGCCACGATCGGCGCGATCGGGTTCGAGGGCCGGATGGATTACGGCGCGATCGGCACCGTGACCAACCTGGCCGCCCGCCTCTGCGGTGAGGCCAAGCCGCGGCAGATCCTGATCGCGCAGCGCGTATTCGGCGCGGTCGAGGCGCTGGTCGAGGTCGAGGAGCTCGGCGGTCTCGCCCTGAAGGGCTTCTCGAAGCCCGTTCCCGCCTTCAACGTTCTCGGTCCGAAGGCGCCCTGACGCCGGCCGCCGGGCTCAGATCTTCCGGCCGCGCCCCACCCAGAAGGGATCGCGAAGCAGCCGCTTGATGAGCTTGCCCGCGGTGTCGCGCGGGAAATCCGAGGGGAACGACACCTCTCGCGGCACCTTGTAGTCCGCCAGATGCCGCCGCGCGAAGGTACGCAGCTCGTCGGCGGTGAGCGTCTGCTTCGGCCGCAGCTGCACCGCGGCGTGAACCCGCTCGCCCCAGTCGTCGTCCGGGACGCCGAAGACCGCGACGTCGTCGATGGCCGGATGCCGATGCAGCGCGTCCTCGATCTCGGCCGGATAGATGTTGACGCCGCCGGAGATGATCATGTCGCGCTTCCTGTCGCAGAGCGTGTAGAAGCCCTCCGCGTCCACCCACGCCACGTCGCCGACGGAGTGCCAGCCGCCGCGCTCGGTCTGCCGGGTCGCCTCCGAATTCTTGTAATACGAATCGAACATACCGCCGAAGCGACGGACGTAGACCTCGCCCGGCTCACCCGGCGTGACGGGCCGGCCGTCGTCGTCGAGCAGCGCGATCTCGACATTGGGCGCCACCCGGCCGCACGAGCCCGGCTTCCTCAAGACGTCCTCGGGTCTCAAGATGGTGTTGATCCCGAGCTCGGTCGAGCCGTAAAACTCGAAGAGGCACGGCCCGAAGTAGGCGAGCGTCGCCTCCTTGACGCGCATCGGGCACGGCGCCGCCGCCACGACCAACGAGCGCATCGAGGAGACGTCGTAGCGCACGCGCACCGATTCGGGCAGGTCCACGATGCGCTTGATCAGGGTGGGCGCCATGAACGTGCTGGTGACGCGGTGCTTGGCGATCAGGTGCAGCGCCTGCTCGGGGTCGAACTTGGGCATGACCACGACGGTCCCGCCGAGCACGGCCGCGAAGAGGGCGAAGGAGCCCGGCGCCGAATGGTAGAGGGGACCGGCGACCAGATGCGTGTGACCCTCGTGGATCATCCCGAGCGCCTGCATGAAGGCGAGGGTGAGCTGGGCGTCGGAGGCGGCCCGCAGCGCGCCCTTGGGCTTTCCCGTGGTCCCGCCGGTATAGATCATCGATCCGCCGAGGCCCTGCGCCGGATCGACCACCGGGGACTCGGTGCTGCCCGCGCCGAGGAGCTCGTCGAGGCTCGTCGCCCACTCGCGGCGCTCGGCTCCGAGCGTGATCCAGAGGCGCACCCGCGAGGCGTGGCGCCGCACCTCGTCCGCCGTCGCCACGAAGGGACCGCCGACGAACGCCGCCACCGCGTCGGAGTGGTCCAGGATGTAGCGCACCTCGTCGGCCACCAGGCGGTGGTTCATCGGGATCGGCACGGCGTTGGCGGCGCGGGTCGCGGCCGACGCCAGGAGGTACTCGAGCGAGTTGGGCGCGTAGATGATCACGTGCTCGCCCGGGCCCACGCCCTGCTTGACGAGCGAGCTGGTGACGCGGTTGCGCCGCTCCAGGAGCTCCCGCCAGGTCAGGTGCCGCTCGCCCTCGATCTGCGCGACCACGTCGGGCTTCGACTGCGCGTGAATCGAGACGTAGTCCAACCGGACTCCTTAGGCTCGCCTCGAACGTCGGGGCCCCAGCCCCGCGACGTCCTGCGGCTCGCAAATCCTCACTTCGGGTAGAGGTGGCAGGCGACCAGGCGACCGGATTCGTGGAGCAAGGTCGGCTCCTCGCTCGAGCAACGCGGGAGCGCGAAGGGGCAGCGCGGGTGGAAGCGGCAGCCGGACGGCGGCGCCAGCGGGCTCGGCACCTCGCCGGCCAGGATGATCTCGTCGCGCCGCTCGTCGGGATGCGACGGCAGCGCCGCCGAGAAGAGCGCCTGCGTGTACGGGTGCTTGGGCGCCTTCGAGACCGTCTCGGCGTCGCCGAGCTCCACGATCTTGCCGAGATACATCACGGCGATCGTGTGGCTCATGTGCGCCACCGCGGCGAGGTCGTGGGCGATGAAGAGGTACGACACACCCAGCTGGGCCTGGAGATCCCGCAGGAGATTCAGGATCTGGGCGCGGATGGACACGTCGAGCGCCGAGACCGGCTCGTCGAGCACGATGACCTTGGGCGAGAGCGACAGCGCGCGCGCGATCGCGATTCGCTGGCGCTGGCCACCCGAGAACTCGTGCGGGAACAGATCGGCGGAGCGCTCGGGCAGCCCCACCAGGTCGAGCAATCGCAGCAGGCGCTTGCGGACCTCCGCCGACGCCAGTGACTCGTTCGTGACGAGCGGCTCGACGATGATCGAGCCGACACGCATGCGGGGATTCAGCGACGCGTACGGGTCCTGGAACACCGCCTGCACGGAGCGCCGGTAGGCGCGCAGGGTCCCGCCGTCGAGCGTCTGCAGATCCTGCCCTTCGAAGCGCATGATGCCGCTCGTCGGCTGCTCGAGCAGCAGCACCATCTTCGCCGTCGTCGTCTTGCCGCAACCTGACTCGCCGACGACCCCCAAGGTCTTGCCGGGGTCGATCGAGAACGAGATGTCGTCCACGGCGCGGACGACCGCCGTCTGTCGCGAGAGGATTCCGCGCTTCACCGGGAAGTGCTTGGTGAGGCTCTTGGCTTCGAGGACCGGTCCGGCCATGGTCGCTAGGCCCTCACCTCGGTGCGGTCCGACGCAGGCGCCGACAGCCAGCAGCGGCTCGTCTGCCCGTCCGCGACGCGGAACTCGGGCGGCGCCTCGACGCGGCACCGGTCCATGACCTTTGGACAGCGCGGATGGAACGCGCAGCCGGGTGGCGGCGCCGAGGGGTCCGGCGGCTGGCCGTCGATCGCGGTGAGCCGCTTGCGGCTGTCACCGAGCCGGGGAATCGACTCGAGCAGCGCTTGGGTGTAGGGATGCGCCGGCGCGTTGTAGATTTGCTTGACCGGTCCCGCCTCGACCAGCCGGCCCGCATACATGACCGCGACCCGGTCGCACATCTTGGCGACGATGCCGAGGTTGTGCGTGATGAAGATCAGCGCGAGATTGTGCGCGCGCTGCAGGTCGCGCAAGAGCTTCAGGTACTGCGCCTGGATCGTGAGGTCGAGGCTCGTCGTGGGCTCATCGGCGATGAGGATCTTTGGCTCGCACGAGATCGCGATCGCGCCGACGATGCGCTGCCGCATGCCCCCCGAGAGCTGGTGCGGGTACTCGCGCACGCGCCTCTCCGGCGCTGCGATGCGAACGGCCTTCAAGAGCTCGGTCGCCCGACGCCACGCGCTCCGACGAGGAGCGCCCTCGTGGACACGGATCGGCTCCGCGACCTGGTCACCCACGGTGAACAGCGGGTTGAGCGACATCATCGGATCCTGCAGGATCATCGCGATGCGCTTGCCGCGGATCCGCCGCATCTCTCCCTCTGACTTCTTGAGCAGATCGGCGCCCTCGAACAGCATCTCGCCCGAGACGATGCGCGCCGCCGGCGGGAGCATTCGCAGCAGGGTCAGCGCCAGGGTCGTCTTGCCCGAGCCCGACTCGCCCACGATCCCGAGCGTCTGGCCCTGATCGAGCGACAAGGTGATGTCGTCCACGGCGCGCGTGACGCGGGTGCCACGGGCGCTCACGTAGTGCGTGGACAGGCGCCGGATGTCGAGGAGCGGACCGGTCACAACTGGCGGAGCTGCGGGTCGAACTTCACGCGAAGCCAGTCGCCCAGGAGGTTCGCCGACAGGACCATGAGCATGATGCACGAGCCCGGCAGCACGGTCAGCCACCAGTAACCCGCCATCAGACCCTTCTTGCCGTCCGCGAGCATCAAGCCCCACGCGGGCAGGGGCGGTGGCACGCCGACCCCGAGGAACGAGAGTCCCGCCTCGGCGATGATCACCTGGCCGAGCTGCAGGGTGGCCAGCACGATCGCGGAGTTGATCACGTTGGGCAGGATGTGCTTGCGCATGATCGTCCACTTCGAGCAACCGGCGACGACGGCCAGGCGCACGAAGTCCCGCTCTCGGACCGACAGCACCTCTCCCCGAATGACGCGCGCGTAGCGCGTCCACCACACGGCGGCGAGGATGATGATGATGTTGGAAACGCCGGGCCCGACGATGGCCGCCAGAAAGATCGCGAGCATGAGCGCGGGCATCGCGAGCCAGGCGTCGGTGATCCGCATGATGGCCTGATCGACCCAGCGCCCGAGATAGCCCGAGATGATTCCGAGCGCGGTGCCGATGGCGCCCGCCACGATGATGACCATGAGACCGACGACGACCGAGATCCGCGCGCCGAAGATGAGCCGCGAGAGCACGTCCCGGCCGAGGTGATCGGTTCCGAGGAAGTGATCCGCGGTGCCGTTCGTCTGCCACGCCGGCGGCCGGAAGCGGTCGCCCAGCACGCCGACCTCGGGATTGTGAGGTGCCAGCACGGGCGCGAAGATCGCCACGAGCATGATCGTGAGGAGGATCAAGCTCGGGATGAGCGGAAATCCCTCCGCGCGAAGGAAGGCCAGACGCGAGGGGAGCGCCAGGACCGTCGACGCGAAGCGGCTGTTGGCGGTGGTACCGTTCATAGGATTCTCCGCAGGGCACTAGCCCTCATATCTGATCCTCGGGTCGATGACGGCGTAGAGGATATCGACTACCAGGTTCACGACGACGATCATCGTGCCGCCGAGCAGGATCGACGCCTGCACGATCGGGAAGTCGCGGAAGGCGATGCCCTCAAACAGCAGGCGGCCGACACCAGGCCACGCGAAGACAGTCTCGACGATGACCGCCGTGTTGACCATGATCACGAGATTGACCCCGGCGAGGGTGAGCACCGGGATCAGCGCGTTCTTGAAGGCGTGCTTCGAGATGACGAGCGCCTCCGGCAGGCCTTTGAGCCGCGCGAGCTTCACATACTCGGAGCCGAGCACCTCGAGCATGGACGAGCGCGTCAGGCGCATGTGCGCGGCCGCGAACACCCAGCCGAGCGCGATGGCCGGCATCACCAGATGCAGCACCGTTCCGGATCCGGACGACGGCAGCCAGCCGAGGTAGACGGAGAAGAAGAGGATCATGACCAGGCCGACCCAGAACGAGGGCATCGAGAGTCCGAGCAGCGCGAAGATCTTCCCGATGCTGTCCTGCCATTTGTTGACCCGCACCGCGGCGACGATGCCCGTGGGAATGCCGATGATCAACGAGAACACCATTGCCGCGGCGGCCAGCATCAACGACGCGGGCAGCCGCGACAGATAGAGCTCGAAGACGTCGGTGCGGTAGTAGAACGATTGGCCGAAGTCGGCGCGGAAGAGATGCGAGATGAAGCTGACGTACTGGATCCAGAGCGGGCGATTGAGGCCGAACTGATTTCGGATGGCTTCGAGGTCGGCGGCGCTGGCGCCGGGCTCGGCGAGCAACACCGCGGGGTCGCCGGAGATGCGGATCAAGAGGAAGATCGTCAACGAGAGGAGGAAGAGCGAGATGGCGGCCAGTCCCAGTCTCTTGAGGATGAACTTCTTCATAGCATCCTGCCCCTCACGGCCTGATTCTCAATGATAAGCCTCCTCGCTACCGGCTGCGGACCCGACTGCGAGCGGGAGAGGTGCGAGCGCCGAAAAGCGAGGGGATTATGCCCGATTCTACTTCAGTGTCAATGTCCGAGCGCGTCAACACCGGGCCGATCGACCCGGTGTTGGCCCCGCTCAGGGAGAGCCTGGCGCCCGGGCGGCGGCGACGCTTTCCGGAAGGTCGGGTCGCCGTCGCGGAACGTTCCGGGCGAGCCGCGCGTTTCCTACGACCGGCGCCGTCGCCCCCTCGGCGGAGGGAGGCGGCCGGCGCCGGCCGGCGCGACCAAGGCCGTCTAGAGGTCCTGCAGCTCGGGGATCACCCAGAGTGGCTTCCGCCCGGCCGCCACGCGCTGGACGTTGTCGAACGCGTTACGAAACGCCTTGGCCCAGTTCTCCCACGTCGGTCCGGCCGAGTGTGGGGTGATCGTGATGTTCTCGAGCCCGAACAGGGGATGGTTGGCCGCCGGCGGCTCTTCGACCATGACGTCGAGCCCGGCCGCGGCGATCTGGCCCGACGCCAGGGCCACCTGCAGGGCCGCCTCGTCCACGACGGGACCGCGGCAGGTGTTGATCAGGATCGCGCTCCGCTTCATGGTTGCGAACTCGCGAGCGCCCATCAGGTTGCGGGTCGCGCTCGTCAGGGGCACGTGCAGGCTGACCACGTCCGAGGTGCGCAGGAGCTCGGGGAAGAGCACGAAGCGGACGTCGAGCGCGTCCTCCGCGTGCTCGGCGAGGCGGACGATGTCGTAGTACTGAACGTGCATGTCGAAGGCCTGGGCCCGCTTCGCGACCTTCTTGCCGATGGTCCCGAGGCCGACAATCCCGAGGGTCTTCCCAGCGAGCTCGTAGGTCCGGGTCTGGGAGAAGTCGCCCACGCGCCACTTGCCGGTGATGACGTTGTGGTGGTGCCAGGCCAGCTTCTTGTAGACGGCCAGGATCAGCATCAAGGTGTGCTCGGCGACCGCGACCGAGTTCGAGCCGCCGTTGTTGGCGACCGGCACCTTCGCCTGGCGCGCCGCCGCGATGTCCAGGCGGTCGTAGCCGGCGCTGATCAGCTGGATCAGCTTCAGCTTGGGCGCTCCGCGATAGAACTCCGGGCCGAGGCTCTCGCGGGCGAAGCCCACGAGGTATTCGGCGTCCTTCATGGCGGCGGGAAACTCCGGCGTGCCCTGATCGGCCACCTGCATCTCGTACTCGGCCGGCAGCAGCGAGCGGGCGACGTCCACGAGCGCCGCGGGGAGCTTCGGGGAGAGAACGATCTTGGTCGGCACAGCGGTCTCCTTTCTACTTTAGACGCGCGCCTCGGCCGGCGGGGCCCCCGCCCCGCGACGGCCTGCAGCGCGCACCACCTCTGCGGTTCTCACGCCAGCGCGACGACGCCGGCGGCGGCGAGACGCTCGATCTCGCTCTTCGGCAGACCGAGCTCGGTGAGGACCTCGGCGGTGTGCTCGCCGAGCCGCGGGGCGGGGCGTCGGATCGTTCCGGGAGTCGCCGACGCCTTGACCGGGAAGTCGAGCATGCGCGTGGTCCCATAGCCGGGCTGCTCGACCGTCGCCACCAGGCCGAGGTGCTTCACCTGCGGATCGTCGAAGACCTCGTCGAACTCGTAGATCGGACCGGCAGCCACCTGCTCGGTCTCGAACCGCCCGACCCACACCGCCGTCGTCTCCCGTGACAGTGCGCGCTCGACGCGCGCCTTGAACTCGCCGTGGTTTGCGACGCGCGCGTCGTTGGTCGCGAACTTGGGATCGGTGGTCAGCGACTCCTCGCCGAGAGCCCGGCTGAAGCGCGTGTACTGATCGGGATTCATGATGACGACCTGGACCCAACCGTCCTTGGTCTGGAACGCCTCGGCCGGCGAAAGATACGGGTTCCGGTTGCCCACGCGGGTTGGCCGCTGTCCCGAGTCGAAGTAATGGGCGACCGGGTCCGGGAGCAGCGCCAGGGTCGAGGCGAGCAGGCTCACGTCGAGGTGCTGACCCTGTCCGGTGCGCAGCCGATGAGCGAGCGCCGCGTTCGCGACACCGAACGCGAGGAACGCCGCGGCGAGATCGGAGACCGACCCGCCGACCTTCGTCGGGGGATGTCCCGGCATCCCCGTGAGCGCCATGATGCCGCTCATGCCCTGGGCGATGGTGTTGTAGCCCGCCCGGCGGGCGTGCGGCCCGTTCTGACCGAAGCCCGTCACCGAGACGTAGACCGCCGCCGGGTTGACGGCGCTCACGGCGGCGTAGCCGAGCCCGAGCTTGTCGGCGACGCCGGGCAGGAAGTTCTCGACGACGACGTCGGCGCGGCGGGCCAGCTCGAAGACGAGCTTGCCGCCTTCGGGCTGCTGCAGATCCACGGCGATGCCGCGCTTTCCGCGGTTGATCGCCGCGAAGGTCGCGCTCATCCCGCTGCCGCGCCACGCACGCAGGTCGTCACCGCGGCCGGGACGCTCCACCTTCACCACGTCGGCGCCCAGGTCGGCCATGAGCGTCGCGCAGTACGGGCCCGCGATCACGCGGGAGAGGTCGAGCACGCGGATGCCGTCGAGCATCATCGCGCGGTCAGCCACGATCGAGGAATCCCTCCGTCATCGCGTTGACCTCCGGAGTGCCGGTGCGCGCGACGGCGTTGATGCGGGCCTTGACCTCCGCCATCGCCTTGAACGGCTTTCGGGTCAGCGCGTCGGCGTAGGCGTGCACGTCCTTGGAGAGCGACGCGCCGGGCACGACGCGGTGCACGAGGCCCCATGTCTGCGCCTCGGCGGCGGAGTAGCGCCGGCACTCCATGATGATCTCCTTCGCGCGCGCGGGGCCGACGAGGCGCACGAAGCGGGTCGTCGACGCGACGCCGAGCGGCACGCCGAGATCGACCTCGGGAATCCAGAGCTGCGCTTCGGCGGCGGCCCAGCGAAAGTCGCACGCGAGCGTCAAGCCCCAGCCGCCGCCGACCGCGTGGCCGTTGATCATCGCGATCGTCGCCTGCTCGAGACCTTCGAGCAGCGTGTTGGCGCGCTCGAAGAGCCGCCGGAACTGGCTCTTGCGCTGGCCGAACGCCTGGCGGCGCTCATCGGCCGACATCGACGACTTGAGCCCGGCATCGGCGCCCGCCGAGAACACCGGCGGCGCGCCGGTCACGATGACGACGCGGGTCCCGGCGTCGTCGCGCAGCTCGACGAAGGCCGCGGCCAGCTCGGTCAGCATCGCGTCGCTCAGGGAGTTACGGCGCTCGGGACGGTTCAGCGTGACGGTCGCGATCGCGCCGTCGCGTGCAAGCGTGACGTTGTCGCCCATGCGCGCGGACGGTACCACAGGGGAGGCGGCTGAAAAAGGCCCATCTGCTTCGTTGGCGCCCTCGGCCGCACGCTCAACGTACATCAAGTACGCCTCGCGTGCGGCCTTCGGGCGCCGCCTCGCATCTGGGGCCTTTTTGAGCCGCCTCCAGCGTCAGGCGAGGATGCCGAGCGGCGGCTGCGTCGGGCGGAAGCCGGGGAAGAGCGGGGCGGCGGAGACGCCGAGGTGACGGATAGCAACCTCGGAGAAGAGGGTGCGGAAGTCGGTGGTCACCGCGAGGTCGCGGCCGTCGAAGAGCTGATGGCGGCCGAGCCCCGGCCACTGCCCGTAGACGCGGCCGCCGCGCACGCCGCCACCCAGCGCGAGCATGGCGGTCGCGTGACCGTGATCGGTGCCGCGGTTTCCGTTCTCGGCGACGGTCCGGCCGAACTCCGACATCGTGAGCACGACGACGTCCGACATCTTGTCGCCGAGGTCCTGGTCGAACGCGGCGAGCGCCGCGCCGAAATCCCGGAAGCGGAGCGCGAGCTGCCCGCGCTCGGCGCCCTGGCCGACGTGCGTGTCCCAGCCCAGCATGTCGGCGAAGGCGACCTCGAGCCCGACGTTGGCCTTGATGAGCTGAGCGATCTGGCGCAGCGCCTCGCCGAGCGGCGCGCGCGGATACTCGGCGCCGTTCGCCGGTGGGATGCGCGAGGCCTCGACCTTGCGGAGCAACTTCACGGCCTCGAACGTCTCGCGCCCCGTCCCGTGGAGGAGATCGCGGACCCCTTGCTCGTAGAGCGACTCGAAGCCCGTCCGCGCGGCGCCATCGGACCCGGCGCGCACGTCGAATCGCTCGAGCGACTGCATCGAGATCGCGCCGGCGTCGCCCTGGAGGGTTCGCGGGAGCGCCGGGCCGATCGCGACGGCGCGGAACGGCGTCGACTTCGCTGGCCGCGTGCCGACGGCCCGCGCGAGCCAGCCGTCGGTCGTCGCCTTCACACCGGGCGTGCCGGTCTCCATGTAGTCCTGCGCGTCGAAGTGCGAGCGCGTCGTGTCGGGCGAGCCGCACGCGTGAACCACCGCGAGCGTGCGGTTCGACCAGAGCGGCACGAGCGGAGCGAGGGCCGGATGAAACGCGAAGAACCCGTCGAGGTCGGCCGCGCGCTCGCTCTCGCCGCGCCTGGGCGGCTGGAGCGCGATCGACGGTCGTACGCCGGCGTAGCCGGGATCGCCGTGGGGCATCACCATGCTGAGCCCGTCCACGGCGCCGCGCTGGAAGACCGCCACGAGCACCTTGCCGCTCGCCTGGGCGGCGTGGGCGGTCCGGAGCAGGAATCGTGGGGCTCCGGCAAAGGCGACCAGGGCGCAACCGCCGGCCTTCACGAAGGTTCGTCGAGTGATCATCGCCGCTGGAACTCGGGAGAGCCGATCACGAGCGCGGCGAGCTTGGCGACATCGGTGTTCGCCGGGCCTCGGTCGTCTGGCGACAACCGCGTGATCTGCGGCTCGCGCAGCTGGGCCGCCAGCACCGCGCGCGTCTCCGGCCCGGCCTGGTCGGCGACGATCGAGGCCAGGAGGCGATCGAGCACGGCCGCCGGCACGCTCGGATCGGCGCCCGCCACGAGGGCGGGAAGCTCGACGCTCACGTGGGGATAGCGGCCCGACGCCAGGCCGAGCGCGAAATTCATGCGGGCCAGCAGGGCGCCGGCGTTCACCCATACCTCGCCGCGGTCCGTGTAGCCCGTGGGCGGCTGGGCCTGATAGAGCGGCTCGCCGATCTCGGCGCTCGCCCGCGCGAGCGCCATGCCGCCCTGCGCGTCGGTGCGGCCTCCGAGCGCGCGCACCGCGCTCGCCACGAACTCGAACGGCTTCTTGATCTTGGCCCGGTAGGCGTCCTCGCTGAAGAACTCCGGCGATTCGAAGATGGTCCTGAGCATGGCCGGGATGTCGCCGTCCGTGCTCATGTAGGTGCCGGCGACCCGCGTGACCAGCGCGGACGGGGGCGTGTCGGAGACGAAGCGTCGCACGAGCTTGGTCGCGACGAAGCGCGCGGTCGCGGGGTGGCGCGCGAGGATCTCGATCACGCGCTCGCCGTCGTCTCGCCCGCCGCCCGCCGGGATCCGCCGGCCGAGGACGATCTTCTCACCCGTATCGTGCATGGCCGGCCGGAAGATGAAATGCCCGTCCGTCTGCGGCCGGTCGATCGTCCAGCCGGTGAACGCGCGCGCGACTTCCGTGACGTCCTTCTGCGTGTAGCCGCCGTCCACGCCGAGGGTGTGCAGCTCCATCAGCTCGCGGGCGTAGTTCTCGTTGAGCCCCGCCTTGCGACCGCGGTTCGGTCCCGCCGGCACCGTGAAGCCGGGCCGGGCGCTGAGCCAGTTGTCGAGATAGAAGAGCATCGCGGGATGGTGCGCGGTGGCGCGGACGAGGTCCGCAAACCTCCCCATCGCGTACGGGCGGATCGCCTCGCGCTCGTAGGCCGCCACGTACCAGCGCACGTCGCCCTTGCCGGCGAACACGTTGAAGTGATTGAACCAGAAATCCACCATGACTTCTTCGAGCTGGCGCTCGCTCGTCACGGCGCGGACGACCTTCGCGGCCTGGAGCTCGACCGCGATCCGGGCCGGGCGCTTCTCGACCGGATACCGCTCGAGCATCTCCTGGCGCGACATCTCACCGCTGGCGATCTGCGCCCGCAGCTTGGGATCAGGCCGCGGGAATTCCCGCAAGGCTTCGGAGATGGGCATGCGGAGCGTTGTCAGCTCGACCAGCGCCTGCTCGGTGGCAGAGTCATCGATCGTCCGCGGGCGAAGCTGGCGATCGATCCAGGCCGAGAGGCCCGTCCCTCGCACGCGCTCCAGATCGCCCGGACGCGGGCCGTAAGTGAGCCGACTCAGCGCGTGAAGAATCTGTCGGTCGCCGCTGATGCTCACACCCGGCGCCGCCCCAACGGACGGCCCGCGCGCGCCGGACGGGGCCGCAACCTGACCGTCGCCGGCCTTCACGGTCGTGCACCCGCCGAGCACGCCGAGCCCCAGCGCGGCGCCCATCAGGGTTGCCGCCACCGATCCCGGCGTCATCCGGCTCATTGTGGACCTCGGCGCTGCTGCCGCTGCTGGCGCAGCCGCTCGCGCTCCTCGGGAGGCATCTGGCGCCAGCGCTCGCGGATCCGCTCCCGCTCGTCGGGGCTCATCTGCCGCCAGCGCTCCTGGTTGCGGAGCACCCGGTCGCGCTCCTCGGGTGTCATCGACTCCCACTGGCCCAGCCGCTGCTGGATCCGGTCCCGCCGCTCTTGCGGGAGGCGCTGATAGCGCTCGTACGCTTGCTGCAGCTCCTGCTGCCGCTCCTTGGGCAGCTCGTTCCAGCGCTGAAAGTCCTTGAGGACCTGCGCGCGCTGCTCGGGTGTGAGCTGGCGGAACCGCCGGTAGTTCTGACGCGCCGCATCGCGCTCCTCCGGGGTCATCGATCGCCACTGACGGTAGTTCTCGAGGGCGCGCGCGCGCTCCTCGGGCGTGAGCCTCTGCCACTTCTCTAG
Source organism: Candidatus Rokuibacteriota bacterium (assembly GCA_003220495.1). Classification (GTDB taxonomy): domain Bacteria; phylum Methylomirabilota; class Methylomirabilia; order Rokubacteriales; family CSP1-6; genus AR31. The sequence goes on from QHSP01000017.1 coordinate 65,558, forward strand.
ATTACGCTCGGCGATGGCCCGCTCCTCCGGCGTGAGCTTGTCGAGCCCCTGGACGGCGGGCGGCGGCTGCTGACCCCAGGCGGGGTGGAGGTCTGCGAGCGCCAGGATGGCGCCGAGCAGGAGCAGCGCCGGCAGGCTGCGGCGGGTCATCGTTCCTTTGCCTCGGTCGGAGCTCGGTTCGGCCGCGGCCCGGTCTCCGAGGCCGGCATCGATTCCAAGGTGCGCATCTTCTCGAGCATGGGCATGCGCGTGTACAGCTCTCGCTCCCGCTTGAGATCGGTCCCCTTGAGGAGATCGAGGTCGAGCAGCATCTGGGCGTCGGGCGGCTGCGCGGCGCCGTCGACGGCATCCGACGAGGACACCGCCGTCGCGCCGCCGACCGCTCCCAGGAGCCCCAGCGCGAGCCATATGCGCGCCCGGCGCACGGCTAGCTCTGGTGTTCCGAGGCAAGGCCGTCGAGGTTGCGGAGGACCTCGAGATCTTCGAGGAGGTCGAGGCGCTCGACGGTGTGAAGGTCCTGGAGCAGGCCGAACTCCTGGCCTATGACCACCTCGTCCGGGCCGATGGGATCCCCGCGCTTCGATATCTCGCGGCCGCCCCACACGGCGACGAGGAGCAGGACGCCGGCGAGGCTCGCCGAGAGCGCCAGCGGCATGGGACGCCGCCGCCAGCCGATCTGCCGGCGTCGAGCGTCGAGCTTCTCGGAGAGCTCGGCGCGATAACGGCCCCAGCTCACCCCGGGCGGTTGTCCCATCGCGTGAGCGAGATTGCCGAGAAGGTCGCGGAGCACCTCGGCGTCCTGCTTGCAGTCTGGACACTCCTCGAGATGCCGCGCGACGCGCTCGCGCTCGGCCGGAGGGAGCTCGCCTCGGAGATAGGGAATCAGGTCGTTGTCCGGATGCCTCGCCATGTCAGCGCTTCTCCACCGTCTTCTTCAAGGTCGCGAGCGCCCGGTGCAGATGGACGCGCACGGTCGCCTCGGAGCACTTGAGCACCCGGGCGATGTCGTACGTCGCCATGTCCTCCTGGACCCGGAGCAGCACCGCCGCCCGCTGGCGTGGGGCCAGCCGATCGATCGCCGACCCCAGCGCCTTCAACGTCGCTTCCCGGCTCAGCTTGTCCACCGGATCGTTGACCGGCGCCGGTTGCCGATCAAGGATCGTCTCAGCTCGGTCCTCGTCGTCGTCCCGGACCCAGAGCTTCCACCACTTGTGCTTGCGCTTGTGGTCCAGACACAGGTTGACCAGGATCCGATAGAACCACGTCGAGAACTTCGACCGTCCCCGGAAGGTGCCCGCCGTCTCGTAGAGGCGGATGAAGGCCTCCTGCGAGACGTCGCGCGCATCCTCGGCGTTCCGGAGGATCGACCAGGCGAGACGATACGCGCGCTCCTGATAGCGCGATACGAGGAGCTCGAACGCCGCCTCGTCTCGCCTGGCCACGCGCTCACAGAGCGCTTCGTCCGCTGGCTCCACTCGCCTGTCGCCTCTTCACCCTTCACCTTGTCACTCCCGACTGTCCGGCGGCAAGTGTTGCCGGCTTCTACCGACTCCGTTCGTCGCGCACCAGATCGCGCTGATCCTGACGAAGGTCGCGGCGGTCGTCGCGCCGGTCCCGGACGTCCTCGCGCAGCTCTCGCCGATCTCCCGCGAGCTCGCGCCGGTCCTGCCTGATGTCACGGTTGTCGCGGGCAAGCTCCCGCCGATCCTGGCGAACGTCCTGGCGGTCCCGCTTGACGGCCTGATCGTTTCGCAGGTCGCGCCGATCACGGTTGAGATCCCGCCGGTCGTCGCGCCTGTCGCGGACGTCCTCGCGAAGCTCGCGCTTGTCGCCCCGGATCTCCGCGCGGTCCTGCTTCACCTCGCCGGTCCGTCCGGCCTTCACGTCCTGGTGGAGCTCCCGCCGATCGCCGGCCAGCTCGTGCCGGTCCTGCCGGATATCGCGGTTGTCCCGCTGGAGCTCCCGCCGATCCTGACGCACGTCCTGCCGGTCCTGTCTGATGGCGCGCCCGTTCTGGGCGTCGGCGGCGCCGTAACCCAGCGCCAGAACTACCGCTCCCACCGCCATGGTCGTCAGAGGCTTCATCGGTCCCTCCGTTACTCGGAAATCTGACCGCTTAAACCACTGATTGATTGGACGCATGCGGTATCCGATCGTTTACGGCAGGCAAGCCTCTCCGATGGGGTTTCCGGACGTTTGCGGGCGCCCGGATGGCCCGGCGCGTCAGACCGCCAGTAGGGTGCCGGTGATGTACGCCGACGCCTCGCGCGCGAGCACGGCGATCGCGTCGGCCACAGCCTCGACGGGGACCCATCCCTGACGGTCGCTGTCCGGCATCGCCGCGCGGTTCGCCGGGGTATCCATGGTGCTCGGCAGCACCGCGTTGACGGTGATCTCGTGGGCACGTGTTTCCTGGGAGAGCGCCTGCGTGAACGCGATCGCCCCCGCCTTGGCCACGGTGTAGGCGATGAAGCCGCCCGCGGGGGGCACGACCGCCCGGGAGGCGACGACGACGATCCGTCCATACCGGGCCCGGACCATCGAGGGGAGCACGGCCTTCGCGGCACTGAAGGCGCTGGTCAGATTGAGATCGAGCATGCGCTTCCAGGTCTCGAGGTCCGTCTCGACGAGCGAGCCTCCGGCAAAGCCGCCGACGCCGGCCACGAGAATGTCGATCTTGCCCCGAGCGGCGACGACACCCTCGGCGAAGGCGGTCATGGCCTTGACGTCGATCACGTCCGCCGATTGCAAGATCAGCCGCTGACGATCGGCGGCGGCGACGCGCTGGATCAGCCGCTCCCGCTCTTCTTCGACGGCGTAGGGCACGGCGACGATCGCCCCGTCGGCGAGGAGCCGCAAGGTGACCGCCTGTCCCAGCGCGCCGGTGCCGCCGGTGACGACGGCGACGCGGCCGGCGAGGGTTGTCACTCGGCGGAGGAGGACATGATCGCGGAGCGCTGGATCTCGTCGTAGCGGACCTTGCTCACGTCGAACTCCTCGAGGTTGTCGCGGAGCTTCTTGAAGGTCTGCTCGAACGAGGGGAGCGTCTTCCGCGCGCGCGTGAGCGGAGTCGTGCGCGCGAGGAGGTAGTTCTTCACGTAGGGGTGGTTGATGCCGCGCTTCTTGATCTTGGCGACGGCGAGCCCGAGCGCCGCGTCGGCGGCGCGGACCATGTCGGCGCGCTCCGTCCTCGACTCGATGCCCTTCGGCAAGGTCTGCTTCAGGAACTTGTCGACCCGGCGGAGGATCGGCGCGAAGGCGCCGCCCGCGAAGCGCTTGTTCTCCTCGTAGAGGAGGCCGAGCGTGATGAAGTGCGGCGACTCGAACTGCGAGGCCCACTTCTCTTCCGTGGTCTCCGGATCGTCCTTCACGAGCGCTCGGTACATCCGGATGACCTCGAGCGACTTCTCCTTCAGGTTGTGGGCCTTCTCGACGTTGAGGGGGAGCACCTCGAAGAGCATCTCTGGCTCGACGACCAGGATGACCGGAATGAAGTCGGTCTTCAGCTTGTCGAGAACGGCGCGGCGATGGTTGCCGTTCGGCGTCCAGTAGACGCCCGGCCGCGGCGAGATCGCGACGATCGGGTCCACGAAGCGGTCGAGGCGCTTGATCGACTCGGTGAGACGCTTGACGTGAGTCGGCGAGAGGTCGCGCTGGTACGGGCTCGCCTCGCACTTGGCGCGAGGCAGCAGACAGAAGATCTGCCAGTGATCGCCGACGGGCTCCTGGTACGTCGCCAGGACCCGCCCGCCGTCTCGCTCGATCTGCGAGGCGAGCTCGAGCGCCGCCTTCGAGGGTTCCTTGTCAGACATCGTTGAGGCCCCTGTTTCGGTCGTACGTTAGCACACGCCGGTCGACGACTCTCACGCGGGCGCGTTCACCCGACGCAAGAGGACCATCCATTCCTGACCCTGCCGCGCCCTCACCGAGCGCGGTGCATACGCGCGCTCGATGCGAAATCCGGGCGCGAAGAGACGGCGCACCTCGCGCTCGGCGACCGGGAACGGCGGGCCGGCGGCGCGACGTCGCAGAGGAAAGAAGCACGCCAGCAGCCAGCCGCCCGGCTTCAGGATCGCGGCCATCGTCCGCACGTACTCGCCGCGCCGGCGGGGCTCGATGGCGCAGAAGCACGTGTACTCCCAGACGCCGTCGAATGCGCGGCCATAGTCGCCGCCGAGCGTAAAGAGGTCGCGCTCGACGAACTCGGCGGTCACGTTGTCGGTCTTGGCGAGCGCGCGGGCCTCGGCGAGCGCGGTGGCCGAGAAGTCGAAGCCGACCGCGGTGAAGCCGTGGCGGGCCAGAAAGCGCACGTCGTGGCCGCGACCGCAGCCCGGCACGGCGACACGTCCCGGCCGGAGCGGCGTGCGGTCCATGAACTCCACGAGCGGCGGCGCCGGCTGGCGGATTTCCCACCCATCGCCCCCGCGCGCGTACAGATCGGTCCAGAACGCGGACGTGCTCACGCTGGCCATGTGACTCCCTCGAAGTCCTCGACGGCGCGCTCGGCGCCGGCGGCGCGAAGCTCGGTCTCGGTGTGGGCGGTGCTCACGCCGATGGCCCGCATGCCGGCGCCTCGCGCGGCCTGCACGCCGACCACCGCATCCTCGAAGACCAGACAGTGCTCGGGCGCGACGCCGAGGCGGCGGGCCGCGAGCAGATAGACCTCGGGATCGGGCTTGCCCCGGCGAACGTCCTCGGCGGCGACGACGAGCTCGAATCGCTCGCGCAGGCCCGCCCGTGTCAGGAGTCCGTCGACGTCGTGCCGCGAGGCCGAGGTGGCGACCGCGCGCGGCACCCGGCGCGCGACGAGCTCGGCGACGAACTCCGCGACGCCGCGGACGAGGGCCGGCCCGGCGGCGGCGAGTCGCCGGTAGTGCTCCTGCTTGCGCGCGGCCAGACGCTGCGCCTCGGCCCACGACGTCGGGCGACCCAGGAGCAACGGCACGGCCTCGACGCTCGGACGGCCGATCGTCAGCCGCCAGTAGTCGGGCTCGGGGGGAACCACGCCCAGCTCGTCGAGGAGTGTCCTCCAGGCCGCTCGGTGATGCGCTCCGGAATCGACCAGCACGCCGTCCATGTCGAAGATGACAGCGCGGGTCTCCACGCCTAGCGAAGCCGGTAGAGGGGCGCCAGCGTGCGGAAGGTCTCGAGCGCGGCGGAGCGGTACTGCGCCTCCGTCCAGCGCGCCGCCTCGTCCGCCGGCACCGCGCGCCCGACGACGAACTGGCCGTCGCGCGTCCGGATCAGCTCGTCGGCCAGCTCGCCGAGCTTCTCGGGCGTGAAGTCGGAGAGGGGAGACGCCGGCTCTTCGTCGTGCTCGTTCTTGAACCAGGCGAGGTGCTTCACCCGTCGAAGGACCGGCCCGACCTTCGGCGCGTTCTTCTTCCATGTGGACGCCCAGCGCCGCTTGTCGGCGTGCTCGGGGCCGATCTCGAAGAGGAAGCGCACGCAGTTGCGCGACACGGCGATCTTGAAGTGGCTGTGCTTCTTGTAGCCGCGAGCGTCGGGCCCGAACGCGACCCACGTATCGTCGGGCGGGTTGACCGTCCGCCGCATGTGCTTGGCGACGTGCGCGAAGACCTCGCCGCCGACCGAGCGACCGACGGAGGACGACAGGCTCTCGCCGAACGCGTCGAGCTTGGGCCGGACGCGGGTGCGGATCTCGGTCATGCGCGGCTTGAATCCCTTCACGTCGAAAATCCTGAAATCGCCTGCGACGAACGCGGGGGACGCCATCGGTGCTCTCCTCGGGCTCAGAGGTCGACGGATCCGTCGAGAGTGCGCTCGATCGGGTTCATCGCGGATCGCAGGGATGATCGACCGTCGGCGCGTGGACGTCAACCACGTTTTGCCGAGACCTCCCTGCTCGATTGATCGGCCGCGCGTCGAACCGCGAAGGTTACTATATGGGCTCGGATCGCGAGTGTAAACGGCGACGAAAGGAGCGCGCGTGATTCGCGTCCTGCAGCTCTTGACGAGCACGGCGCTCGGCGGCGGCCCGCGGCAGGTCCTGCATCTCGTGCGTCATCTTCCGGCGCGCGAGTTCCAGGTCTCGGTCGCCGGTCCACCGGACGCGCGGTTCGCCGCGGACCTCCGAACGATCGGCGTCGAGCTCGCCGGCGTCGCCGTGGACTCGCTCCGCGCGTTTCCCCTGACGCTCCGGCGCGTCACGCGCCTCGTGCGCGCCACGCGCGCCGACGTGGTTCACACCCACGGCAAAGGCGCCGGCCTCTACGGCCGGCTGGCCGCGAGGCTGGCCGGCGTGCCGTCGGTCCACACCTTTCACGGCATCCACTACGAGAGCTATTCCCGCGCGGGCCAGTCCGTGTATCTGGCGCTCGAGCGGGCGCTGGCGCGGATCACCCACACCGTGATCAACGTCTCCAAGACGCAGGATGTGGAAGCGCTGTACCTCGGCGTCGCTCGACCCGGGCACAGCGCGGTCGTCGTGAACGGAATCGACGTCGACGAGCTGGCCGCGCGCCCGGCGAGCAAGCGAGCATCGCTCGGGCTGAAGGACGACGAGCAGGTCGTCGGATGTGTGGCACGCTTCGATCCGGTCAAACAGCACGACGTTCTCGTGAGAGCCCTCCAGCTCGTCACGAAGCAGCACCCGAACGCCGTGCTCCTGCTGGTCGGTGAAGGACCCGAGAAATCCAAGATCGACAGGCTCGCGAGCGAGCTCGAGGTCCGTCTCGTCAGCCCCGGCGCGATCGGGCTCGAGGCGAATGCCTACGCGAGCTGCGACCTCTATGTCACGGCCTCGTCGAAGGAAGGACTGCCGCTCGCTCCGCTCGAGGCGATGGCGTCGGGGCTCGCCGTGGTCGCCACGGATGTTCCGGGCCACCGGGACGTCGTCGGTCACGAGACGACGGGACTGCTCGTGGCGCCAGAAGCGGGCGCGGTCGCGCTCGCCACCGCGATCGAGTCGCTGCTCGACGATCCCGATCGGCGCCGGCGGATGGGACAGGCGGGTCGCGCGCGCGTGCTGAAAGAGTTCACCCTCCAGTCGATGGTCGCGAAGACGGCCGAGGTCTACCGTGCCGCGGCGTCGCGAACGGCTAGTCGTCGATCGTGAGCCGCAAGGTGGCGGGGGCGCCGAAGCGCCGGAGGCAATAGAGGAGGTCGCCGAGGCACCCCGTACATAGCTTGCCGGTATGCGCCTTCTCCGCGAGCGGCCACTTCCCGGCGAGGCACGCTTCGCGAAGCTGGCCGACGGTCAGGTTCGTGCAGTAACAGAGCAGCATCGAATCGACGGGCTCGTCGGTGCTCATCGATGGGCCGGCCCACCGTACCGCGCGGATTTCCGGGGTGTCAAGGGATCGGGAGCGGGCGGCCGTGCGAGGCGGCGATGGTACAATCGGCGAGTGAACGATCTCTCGCTCGTGACGGGTGGCGCCGGCTTCATCGGCTCGCACCTCGTCGAGCGGCTCCTCGCCAACGGCGGTCGCGTTCGCATCCTCGACAACTTCTCGACCGGGGCCCGGACCAACCTCGCATTCGCGCCCAAGTTCCGCCGTCGGCTCGAGGTGATCCGCGGGGACATCCGGAATCTTTCGGTGGTGCTCCGCGCGGCGCGGGGCGTGCGCGTGATCTACCACCAGGCCGCGATGCGCTCGGTGCCTCGCTCCGTGAAGGACCCGCTCGGCGCGAACGAGAACAACGTCACCGGCACGCTGAACGTGCTCGAGGCTGCGCGGCGCTGCAAGGTGCCGCGGGTCGTGTACGCGTCGTCGTCGTCGGTCTACGGCGATCGGCCGGATCTGCCCAAGCGCGAAGACCAGGCGCCCGCGCCTATCTCGCCGTACGCGGTGTCCAAGGCGGCCGGCGAGCAGTACGCCGCGGCGTGGACCCGTCTCTACGACGTCGAGACGGTCGGACTCCGCTACTTCAACGTCTTCGGTCCGCGTCAGGACCCGAAGTCGCAGTACGCGGCGGTCATCGCGCGCTTCATCCAGTGGGGCCTGGGCGGTCGGCCGCTCGAGGTGCACGGAGACGGCTCGCAGTCCCGGGACTTCACGTATATCGACAATGTCGTCGAGGCCAATCTGCTCGCCGGCAGCGTGCCCGGGGCGCCCGGCGAGGTCTTCAACGTCGGCTGCGGCGTTCGCGTGAGCCTGCTGGAGATCATCACGAGGCTCGAGGCGATCCTGGGCCGCCGACTCGAGCGGCGGCACACGCCGTCGCGCGCGGGCGACGTCCTGCACACGCTCGCCGACGTGTCGAAGGCCAAGCGACTCCTCGGGTACTCGCCGCTGGTGGACTTCGACGAGGGGTTCCGGCGCACGGTCGAGTACTTCAAGTCGTCGCCCAAGCGCTAGGAGGATCGCCCGATGCGGCACCTCGCACGGCTACTGCTCGTCGCGCTCGCGCTGGCCCCGCTCGCGTCGCCCGCCGCGGCGCCCGCGGAAAACCTCGTGGTGCAGGTCGCGACCGAGCCGCCCGGCCTGGATCTCACGGCGACGCCGGCGTCCGCCACCGCCGGCGTGGTCTTCTACAACGTGCAGGAAGCGCTGGTGAAGGTGGATCGCCACGGCAAGATCGTGCCGTGGCTGGCCGAGCGCTGGCACACCTCGGACAACAGGAACTACACGTTCTTCCTCAAGCGCGGCGTCCGCTTCCACAACGGTCGCGAGCTGAAGGCCGCCGACGTGAAGTTCGTCATCGACCGGGCGATGAACCCCGAGACCAAGCATCCGGCGCCGGCGAACTACGAGGCGATCAGCGACATCATCGTCAAGGACGACTACACGATCACGTTCGCCCTGAAGAACACCACCGCCAATTTCCTCCTCAACATGGCGCGCCAGGGCTCCGTCATCTACCCGCGCGAGGCCGTCGACACGCTGAAGAGCGAGCCGATCGGCACCGGGCCCTACAAGCTCGGCGAGTGGGTCCGCGGCGACCGGATCGTGCTCGTGAAGAATCCCGATTACCACGTCAAGGGCTTGCCCAAGCTCGACCGCGTGACGTACCGGTTCATCCCGGACCCGAACGCCGCGCTGGCCGCGCTCAAGGCGGGCGACGTCGACGCGGCGATGTTCGGCCTGGGCCCCGAGCACATCCCCGACCTCCAGAAGGACCCGCGCTTCCAGGTGATCGTCGGCGAGACGACGAACGACGTCATCATGTCGATGAACAACTCGCGCAAGCCGTTCACCGACGTGCGGGTCCGCCGCGCGGTCACGTACGGGATCAACAAGCCCGAGGTCGTGAAGGGCGCCATGTTCGGCTTTGGCCGCGTGATCGGCACCAACGTCGATCCGCTCAATCCCTACTTCGTCGACATGTCCGGCGCGATGCCGTACGACCCGGCGAAGGCCAAGAAGCTCCTCGCCGAGGCCGGCTATCCGAACGGCTTCGACGCGGTGCTGAAGGTCGCGCCGCAGTACTACTACACGGTGCGCACCGGGGAGGTCCTGGCCGACCAGCTGCAGAAGGTCGGCGTGAAGATCAGGATCGAGCAGATCGAGTGGGGCCAGTGGCTCTCGCGCGTGTGGAAAGACGCCGACTACGATCTCACGATCATCGGCCACGCCGAGGCGTGGGACATCAATAACTACGCGAAGCCGACCTACTACTTCCGATACGACAGCGCCGAGTTCCAGAGGCTCTTCAAGGAGTCCGAGGTCACCGTCGACGACAAGGCGCGCCGCGAGCTCTACGTGAAGATGCAGAAGAGGCTCGTGGAGGATGCGCCGGTCGTCTGGCTCTACATCCACCCCCGGCTCGCCGTGACCAAGCAGGGCTTGCAGGGCTTCTGGAAAGATCTGCCGGCACCGGCGTTCGATCTCTCCGAGGTCGCGTGGGTCAAGTAGCCGGAACGCCAAGGTAGGCGTGCGGCGGTACATCGCCAGGAGGGTCGCGGCGTTCGTCGCGACCCTCTTCTTCGTCTCGGGCCTCGTGTTCGTCGTCGTGCGCGTCCTGCCCGGCGATCCGGCGCTCGTGATCATCGGCGCCGAGGGGAGCCCCGAGGTGGCGGCGCGGCTGCGCGAGTCGCTCGGGCTGAACCGACCCATCCTGGTCCAGTACGCCGAGTGGCTCTCGCGCGCGGCGCGGGGCGACCTCGGCGTGTCGCTCCAGTACGACGTGCCGGTCGGGCGTTTGATCCTGAGCCGGCTGCCGGTGACGCTGCCGCTTACCGTGATGGCGGCCGTCCTCATGGCCGCGACCGCACTGCCCCTGGGCCTCTACGCCGCGCGCCGCCACCGCCGCGCCGGCGACTACCTGGCGATGGTCGTCTCGCAGGTCGGGATCGCGATCCCCGGGTTCTGGGCCGGCCTGCTGCTCATCTTGCTGTTCTCGGTTCATCTCGGGTGGGTGCAGTCTGGCGGCTTCGCCGGCTGGTCGAGCGGGCTCTGGCCGGGCGTGCGCTCGCTGCTGCTGCCGGCGATCGCGCTCGGACTGTTCCAGACGGCCGTGCTGGTCAGGGCCACGCGCTCCTCGGTGCTCGACGTGCTGCGCGAGGACTACGTGCGCACCGCGCGCGCCAAGGGCGTGAGCGAGCTCGCGGTGCTCGCCAAGCACACCCTGCGCAACGCCATGATCCCGATCGTGACCGTCGCCGGCCTCCAGCTCGGCCAGCTCATGGCGGGGGCGATCATCCTCGAGTCGGTGTTCGCGCTCCCCGGGCTCGGGCGCTTGGCCCTCGGCGCAATCACCGCGCGTGACCTGCCGGTCGTACAGGGCGTGACGCTCTTCGTCGCCTCGACGATCGTGCTGATCAACTTCGCCGTGGATCTCCTCTATGTCGTGCTGGATCCGCGCATCCGCTATGAGTAGAGGCTCACGGCGGCGGCGGCCGTTTCGACACCTGACGTTCACGCTCGGCGTCGCGATCACCGCGCTGCTGATCGCGACCGCCGCGCTGAGCCTGGTCTACACGCCGCAGGATCCGCTCGCGATGTCGATCACCGGCCGGCTCCAGGGCCCGTCCGGCGCGCATCTCTTCGGCACCGACCAGTACGGCCGCGACGTGCTCTCGCGCGTGATGACCGCCACCGTCATCTCCATCGCCGTCGGCGTGATCGCGGTCGGGATCGGCGCCGCCATCGGCATCGTGATCGGCATCGCGAGCGGCTACGTCGGCGGATGGATCGACGAGGCGTTCATGCGGCTGGTCGACGCGATCCAGGGCTTCCCGGCGATTCTCTCCGCGCTCTTGTTCGCGGCGGTGTTCGCCCCCGGCATCGTGATCAGCATGGTCGCCATCGGCATCGCGTTCGTGCCGGCGTTCGCGCGGCTGACGCGCGCCGGCTTCCTGGAACTGCGCGCGCGCGAGTTCGTCGTCGCCGCGCGGGCGCTCGGCGCGCGCGACCGGCGGCTGATCGCCCGACACATTTTCCCGAACACGCTCGCGCCGCTCATCGTCCAGGCGACCACCAGCTTTCCGATCGCGATCCTCGCCGAGGCCGGGCTCGCATATCTGGGGCTCGGGACGCAGCCGCCGCATCCGTCGTGGGGACTCATGCTGCGCGAGGCCCAGAACTTCCTGTCGATGAATCCTTGGTTCGCGGTGTTCCCGGGCGGCGCGATCGCCCTGACGGTGCTGGGGCTCAACCTCCTGGGCGACGGGCTTCGCGACCTGCTCGACCCGAAGACGGCGTGAGCGAGCGTCGACTCAAGCGATGGAAATCGGGTCGAGAAGTCGCGGAGTTTCGCGCGAATCGGCCCAAACAAATTGACATCCGGTTGTTTATGTCGGTATGGTGTCGGTTGATCTTGGCGCAGCCCTGCTGAGCACGATTCGGATGGACGATTCGGGTGAATCCAAGCGGTGCGCCGCGGAGAGAGCAGACGATGAAGGTTTACAACACGTCCTTCACCCTGTCGACGGACGAGCAGACTGAGATCTCGGACATCACCAAGCTCGTGCGCGACGCGGTCCAGCAACTGGCCGTCACCACCGGCATCGCGCTCGTCAACACGCTGCACACGACGTGCGCGCTGTTCGTCAACGAGTTTCAGAGCGCGCTGATCGACGACCTGAGATCGCTGATCGAGCGGCTCGTGCCCGAGCGCGACGGCTATCGCCACGACGACCCGCGGGTGTCCGATTGCGAGCGCGGCAACGCGCACTCGCACCTTCGGGCGGCCCTGCTCGGTCGCAACATCGCGGTCGGCGTGAACAACGGCGAGCTGACGCTCGGCCGCTTCCAGTCGGTCATCTTCGCCGAGCTCGACGGCCCACGGAAGCGGGAGATCAGCATCCAGGTGATCGGCGAGTAGCGCGCAGCGCACGCCCGTCCCGCACCACCGACCGGATTCTGCCCGATCGGCCTCCTGACCGCCGCCGCTATCGCATTCGCGCGACCGAGGGCTCGACGTTCGAGCCGTCGGTGCTCACTCGCCCCTGCACGATATCGAAGTGCTCGAGGACGAATCGCAGCGCCGCCGGGCGGTCTCGCAGCGCCGCGGCGGTGTCGAGACCGAGGGGCGACCCGTCGGAGTGGATGTAGTCGAAGACGAGGTGCCCGCCGGGCTTCAGCACGCGGTAGAAGTGCTCGAGCGTCGCGAGCGGCCGGGGCAGGTGTTCGAAGACCTCGAGGCAGAAGACGGTGTCGTAGCGCCCCTGGAGCGGCGCGTCGTTGTTCGGTTCGATCGGAACCATCGTGACGAAATCGTCGGCGCGGAATTTCCAGCGGGCGTAGTGGAAAAGCAAGTGCGGAATGTCGGCCCCGACGCACTCGAGGTCGAGGTGTCGGTAGTGTCGGGCGAGCGCGGTCAGGATCGGCGCCGTCCCGCACCCGTACTCCACGACGCGGCCTCCGCGCGGCACGAACTTGGTGAAGGGGTGGGCGCGCAGCGGTGAGAGGGCTTGTCGATACGCGTGCGCGAACAGATGGTAGACGACGCGAGAGTCGCGCCACGACTCGAGGTGCTTGTCGTCGGAGGCGAGCGTGGGGTCGGACATGTGATCGAAGCGCATGTCCTGAAGCCGCTGGCGGTACACACCGTGGAGGAAATAGAAGTCGTGGGGCTGGATCGGCCGGTTGCCGAGCTCGCCGACCCAGTAGCGCTGGAACTCGAGGAACCACCGGAGCCGCAGGTTCGCGTACATCAGGCGCCGGTGTAACCCGGACTTCACGAGCGCACCGAGACCGTAGAGTCGAGCGCGGCTCGCCAGTCGCCCGACGGGCCCCAGCCCGGCGCCGCTCCTGGCCCCCGGTGTCGGCGGTCGGAGCTTCGCATCTTGCTCCTTCAGCATCTGCGCGACATCGGGGCGGAAATCGTCGTAGTGGTTCATCGGTCTGTGTCCTGTCTTATTCGATCCGTTCCCGCTGTGTCAAGGCCGTGGGCCGCGCCGCGGAGGCTCCCGAGTGGAGCACTTTTAGCTTGACGCGCTTTCGCCCGACGTGTTCACTTATTGAACAGTCTAATGGAGCGACGGGGCGAGCGCGAGCTTGAGATCCTGACGGCGATCGCGGAGGGCGATTCCACCACCCAGAGGGCGCTGGCCGCTCGCCTGGGCGTGGCCCTGGGGCTCACCAACCTCTATCTCAAGCGCCTGGTCAAGAAGGGTTACATCAAGGTGGTCGAGTTTCCGCGCCGACCCGCCGCGCGCAAGCGGCTGCGGTACCTGTTGACGGGACGGGGGATCGCGGAGAAGAGCCGGCTCACGTACGACCACATGGTCTACGCGCTCAACCTCTACCGGCGCGCTCGGCAGACCTTGCGCGAGTCGCTGAGCCGCCTGCCGGGCGCCGGCGTCAAGCGCGTCGCCCTCTACGGCACCGGCGAGGCGGCCGAGCTGGCCTACCTCACGCTCAAGGAGTTCGAGCTCGAGCCGCTGGGTATCTACGCCTCTCGCGGCGGCGGGACCTTCCTCGGCATTCCCGTGAAGCCGGTCGCCGAACTCGCCGACGAATCGCTCGACGCCGTCGTCATCGCGACCTTCGATCGCCCCGAGCCGCACGTCGCGGAGCTCGTCGGGTTCGGGGTCGCGCCCGCGAAGATCCTGACCCTGCGGGTGCCGGCGCCCGGCTCGGGAGTCCGCCGAGCATGAGCGACGCGATGAGCCTCGGTCGGCGCATCGCCGCGCGGCTCGGGCCGGCAACTCTGGAGCGTGTCGGCGGGACCGGCCTCGCGAACGCCGAGCTGAACGCTCCGCGCATCCGCCACTCGCTGCTCGAGCTGGAAGGCATCCCGCTTCGCCCGGGGAACGCCGCCATCGTGATCGGAGCGGGTCCGAGTCTCGTGCGACGGGCCAGCCTCGAGCGTCTCGCCCGCGCCGACTTCGCCGGAACGGTCGTGGCGGTCGACAGCGCGCTCGGAGCCTGCCTGCGTCATGGGATCGTCCCCGACGTCGTCCTCACCGTCGATCCGCATCCCGAGCGGATCGTGCGGTGGTTCGGCGACCCGGCGATGACGGCGCCGCTCGTCGACGACTATTTCCGGCGCCAGGAGATGGATCCGACGCACGCGGTCGACGAGGTCGGCGCCAACCGGGCGCTGCTCGAGCTGGTGGACCGTCACGGACCCGAGATGCGCGTGGCCATCGCGACCTCGGCGTCGCCGGCGGTCGTGGATCGCTGCGAGAAAGCCGGGATGCGCCTCTACTGGTGGAATCCCATGTACGACGACTACGAGCAGCCCGGCAGCTTGTCGCGCCGGCTCCACCGGCTGAACCGGCTGCCGTGCCTGAACGGCGGCGGCAACGTCGGCACCGCCGCCTGGGTCGTGAGCCACGCGGTGCTCGGCAAGACGCGCCTGGGGCTGCTCGGCCTCGACTTCGGGTACGCGCCGGGCACGCCCTACGCGAAGACCCAGTACTACCCCGAGCTGCGGGAAATGTTCGGTGATCGGCTCTCGGAGGCGTTCATTCATCTCGAGAACCCCGTCCTCGGCGAGACCTGGTTCACCGACCCCGCCTACTACTGGTTTCGTGACGTGTTCCTCGAGATGGTCGCGTCGACCGCGTGCGAAACGGTGAATTGCACCGAGGGCGGCGTCCTGTTCGGACCCGGCATCAAGACAGCGCCCCTCGAGCGCTTCGTGGAGGAGTGCCGGCATGGCTAAGGTCCTGTTCATCAATCCCGTCATCCGCGAGGAGGACGAGCCGCGACATGTCCCCTACGGGCTGGCGCTGCTGGCGAGCATCGCGATGCGTGACGGGCATCAGGTGCAGGTGTACGACGCCAACGCCTGGCGAGCCTCCGACGACATTACCGCTCAGGTCCTGAAGGCCGATCGCTGGGACGTGATCGCCCTCGGCGGGATCACGACAGCCTATCGCTCCATCAAGCGCCTGGTGGCTATGGCCAAGGAGCTCGCTCCGCCGGCGCTGGTCGTCGCCGGCGGTGGCTTCATCACCAGCATGCCGCGCGACATCATGCGCTTCCTTCCCCAGGTCGACGTCGGCGTGGTTGGCGAGGGGTTCGTGTCGTTCCGGGCGCTGCTGCGCCGGGTGGACGCGGGACGGCGTGAGTGGGCGGACGTGCCGGGCCTCGTCTGGCGCGACGCCGACGGACGCACGCACCTGAACGCGGAGCAGCCGCTGCTCCAGGACATCGACTCGCTACCGTATCCGGCGTGGGAGCTGTTTCCCCTCGACGTGTACTTCAAGAACAGCATGGCGCTCTTCTCGGAAGAGGGCATGCTCGCGCGCCGGCGCCTCGACATCAACGCGAGCTACGGGTGCTCGCTGATCTGCCGGTTCTGCTTCCACCTCGGCATCGCCGGCGACCTCGAGCAGGTCACGGAGAACGGCGAGCGCGACGTGACGTTCACGCACCAGCGAGTCATCCGCTATCACAGCCCGCGATACGTCGTGGACCTCGTGAAGTACGCGCGCTCGCGCTTCGGCATCGACTTCGTCGGCTTCCTGGACGAGAACCTCATGACGATGCATCAGTACTCGGGCAAGCGCTGGCTCACGGACATCGCGCGGCTGTGGGTGGAGGAGGGGCTCCAGCCCCAGTGCGTGCGCGACGGCGTCACGCACGATCCCGAGCGGTGCTCGGGCGTGCACTGGGGCGGCACCAGTCACGCGACCCTCTGCAATCCCGAGGTTCTTCACGCGATCAAGCAGGCCGGCTGCTCGCACCTCGTGTACGGGTACGAGACCTTCTCGGCGCGCGTGATGAAGACGATCGGAAAAGGCGCCACGCCCGAGACCAACGAGCGCTCGCTCCGGTGGACCTTGGAGGCTGGGATCCGCCCGATCCCGAACCAGATGATCGGCTTCCCGGACGAGGATTTCGACAGCCTGCGTGACAACGTGGTGGCCTGGAACCGGCTCGGCCTGCAGGTGAAACCGTTCTTCGCCACGCCGTACCCCGGGACCGAGTGGTACCAGCAATACAAGCATCGGATCCTCGAGCAGTACGCCGGCGACCTCGAGGCCTTCATCCTCGACGTCGGGGACGCGACGCGGGTTACGGCGGTGATCTCCAAGAAGTTCAACGCGGTCGAGCTCTACGGGCTTCGCGAGCTCATGGTGCTGCGCGATCTCAAGCGGCTCGCCGACTACGAGACGGAGTGGAACCGGCTGCATCCGGTCGATCCTCTGGCCGGAGAAAAGGAAGCGTGGACACGCCGGTTCGGCCATGCCGTGAGGACGACATCGTGAAGCTGGCCGTCATCGGACTCGGATCGATTGGTCGCCGCCACCTCGGCAACTTTCACAGCGTCGGCGCCGAGACCCTGGTCGCGTACGACACCGTGGCTGCCCAGCGGGCCGCGGCCGCCGCGCAGTTCCCGTACGCCACGATCGCTCCGACGCTCGAGGCGGCGCTCGATGGCGCGCAGGGCGTCATCGTCTGTACGCCCCCGGACGCGCATCTGAATCTGGCGCGGATGGCGGTCGAGCGCGGGCAGCACGTGATGATCGAGAAGCCGCTCACGCAGACGGTGGATGGCGTCGAGGCGGTGCTGCGCGCGGCCGACGCGCGGGGACTGCGGGTGCTCACCGCCTACAACTGGCGCTACTGGCCGCCGATGCTGCTCGTCGAGCAGCTCCTGAAGGACGGACGCATCGGCGCCGTCCGGGCCGGCCGCACCGAGTACGCCTATCATCTCCCGTTCCACCGCTACCCGGGCCGCGACTACCGTGAGTTCTACATGGCCCAGGCCAAGCAGGGCGGCGGATGCGTGCTCGACGAGAGCCACGCGATCGACTACATGCGCTGGCTGCTCGGCGACATCGTCGAGGTGAGCGCGGTCGTCGACCACATCTCGAGCCTCGAGATGGACACCGACGACATCGCCGACCTCACCGTCCGCTTCGCGTCCGGCTGCGTCGGCAACATCCACATGAACCTCTTCGCCTGGAACATGCACAGCCACTTCGAGCTGATGGGCGAGGACGGGGTCATCCAGTGGCGGCGGTTCGACAACGAGATCCGCGTCTTCGACCCGAAAGCCAACCGTTGGGAGATCTATCCGTTCGCGTGCCAGCTCAACGACATGTACGTCGAGGAGGCGCGGCACTTTCTGGCCTGCGTCCGCGGCGAGGCCGTCCCGCGCTGCGACGGCTGGGACGGCTTCAAGACGATGAAGGTCATCGACGCGGCCCGCCGCGCCTCCGCGGAGCGGCGCTGGGTCAAGGTCTGACCGTGGCCGCCCCGTACGCGTTCGCCGTTATCCCGGCGCGCGGCGGCTCGAAGGGGCTCCCCGGCAAGAACCTTCGCCTGCTCGGGTCTCTCTCGTTGATCGCGCACGCCGTGGCGTCGTGCCGCGAGGCGAAGCGGCTGAGGCGATTCGTGGTCTCCACCGACAGCGAGAAGATCGCCGACGCCGCGCGCGCCGCAGGCGCCGAGGTGCCGTTCATACGCCCGGCCGAGCTGGCGACCGACGAGGCGGGTATGGTGCCGGTGCTCCAGCACGCCGTGCGGTGGCTCGAGGGGACGACCGGCGTTCGCCCGGACCTCGTCGTCACGATCCAGCCGACCTCGCCGTTCCGCGTCGGGGCCGACATCGATGAGACCATCGCGAAGATCGTCGCGACCGGGGCGGACTCCGCACAGACGGTGACGGAGGCCGCCTACCATCCATTTTTCATGAAGACGCTCGACGGTGACCGCACGGTCCCGCTCTTTCACGAGGGTCACAAGTACGTGCGGCGGCAGGACGCGCCGCCGGTGTACCAGCCGTCGGGCGCCGTCTACGTGACGAGCTACGAGGTGTTGATGCACGAGGGGCGCGTGCTCGGTCAGGACAACCGCGCGGTCGTCAGGGATTTCGAAGCCTCGGTCAACATCGACACGGAGTGGGACTTCCTGCTCGCGGAGCTTCTGCTCCGCCAGGGGCGGGCACCCGTCCCGCCCGAGCGCAGATAGCGTCCGGATGCCCCGCCGCCTCCTGATCCTGGGCGCCGGAGGCCACGGTCGCGCCGTGGCGGACCTGGCCGCCGCGTGCGACTGGACGGTGGCCGGCTTCACCGACCGTCCGGGCGCCGACCCGCGCGTGCTGGGAGGCGACGAAGACCTGCCCGCGCTGGCGCGCTCCGCACCGATCGACGCGGGCGTGATCGGCGTCGGGAACTCGGCGCTCCAGCGGCGAGCGGAGCTCTTCGATCGCCTGCGCGAGTCGCGCCTGCCGATTCCAGCCCTCGTGCACCCCCGGGCGACGCTCTCGAGCTCCGCTCGCGTGAGCGCGGGCTCGGTCGTGTTTCCCGCGGCGGTTCTGGGCGCCGGAGTGACCGTCGCCGAGAACGTCGTCATCTACAGTGGTGCCGTCGTCGAGCACGACTGTCGGATCGCTGATCACGCGTACATCTCGCCGGGCGCCATCCTGTCGGGCGCCGTCGTCGTGGAGGTCGGGGCGTTCATCGGCGCGGGCGCCGTGATCCTGCCGGGCGTGACGATCGGCAAGCACGCCGTCGTCGGGGCCGGCGCCGTGGTGCTCGCGGACGTCCTTGCGGGCGAGACGGTGGCCGGCGTGCCGGCACGACCGCGCGGGGCTTGAGGTGAGCCGCGTCCTCCTGGTCACCCACTCGACGCGCTCCATCGGAGAGTTCCGTCGTCCGTGGGTCCGCGCGCTCTACCGGAGATACGTCGCGCGATTCCGCCGGGAGTTGAGCGCGGTGGTCGCGCGCGTCGCGCGCGAGGGCGAGGTGACGGTGCTCACGTCGCGGGAGCTCGTCGACCCCAAAACGCTCCCGGCGCCGGTCGCGCTCCGCTATTTCGACGACGAGTCCTTCCAGGTGACGGCCGAGACCGTCGGAGACCTCACCGATCACCTCGAGTCGGCAGTGTGGCCCGAACACGGGCGAGAGCTGTCGCTCGACTACCACGGGGTCTGGTTGCCGGACGTCCTGACGATCGGCCGCGGGGTCGTCCTGCGGCTGGAGATCGCGGAGCCGCTGGCGGCGATCCAGAAGGTCTGCGACGATGCGAAGCCCCGGCGCGTCGTTTTGTTGACGGGCGCGTCGATCCCCGAGCGTCTCGCGCGATGCGTGGCGCAGCGGCAGGGGTGGCCCGTCGAGGTTGCCTCGCGCCGCTTCGTGTGGCCCAGGATCTACGCTCGGGTCTACGCGGCGCTCTCGCCGAGAGAAGAGCGGCTCCGATTGCGTTCCCTGCTCGAGCGTCCCCGAGCCGGGGTGACGCCGGCTCGGTTGCCCGCCGGCGAGCGGGTGCTGTTCGTGACGTGCCGGCCACGGCACCACTACGTCGTCGATCCGCTGGCCGACGCCGTACGCGCGGCGGGCGCCGAAGCGCATGTCGTCGCATCCGACCCGGATTCCGAGACGCGCATGCGTCTCTCCGCCCTGTGCGAGGAGGGCGTGGCGGCGAGCATTTTCCTCGACCACCTCCCGGCGCGAGACGCGGCGGCGCTCGTCCAGACCTATCGTCCCATCTTTCGTGATCTCTGGCGCCGCATCGAGCGCGACCCCAGCTTCCGGGCACGGCTGGCGTGGAACGGTATCGAGCTGGCTGACGTCGCGCGGCCGTTCTTGCGCGATACGGTCACGCGGAGTCTCCTCTCCGCACTCCTCGCTCAGGCGGCCGCCTTTCGCGCGATGGACGCGATCCAGCCGACCTCCGTGGTCGTCACGAGCAACCGTCGCCACGCCGAGAGGACCCTGGCGCTGGTCGCGCGGGCGCGCGGCATCCCCACCGTGTTCTTTCCTGGCACGTTGCTGTTCAGCCGCGACCCCTCGAATCGATTCGATCTGGGCGACCGCATCCTCGTGATCGGCGAATATTTGCGCGAGCGGATGCTCGCGGCCAAGCTGGTCGACCCCCGGCGGATCTCGGTCGTCGGCGACCCGCGCTCCGACGCGGCACGCCGCGTCGCATCCGCCCAGCTGCGCGACGAGATCGCACGAGAGTTCGGCCTGCCGGCGGACCGGCCGTTCCTCATCTTCGTGTCGAAGGTTGTTTCTCTGCACTTCTCGGCCGCCGAGAAGGAGGCATTCTACCGGACCGTGGCCGGCGCGTTCGAGCACCTTCCCGCCGTGAACCTCGTCGTGAAGATTCATCCCAACGAGGATGAGGCGCTCGTGCGGCGTCAGGCGCGCGAATGGCAGTGGCCGGGCTCGGTGTTCACGAAGACGTTCGATATCCATCGGCTCTTCGCCGCGGCCGACGCCGCGATCATGGTGACGTCGATGGCGGGGATCGAGGCCATGGCGCTGGGTTGCCCGGTCGTCGCCGTGCAGACTCCGGGCAAGGACTTCGAGGGGGGTGTGATGCCGCCCTATGTGAGCGAGAACGTGGTGGAGCACGTCGACATGGGCGACGCGGACGGCCTGGCGAAGGCGCTCCGGCGACTGCTCGAGGATGCGGAGGCGCGGACGGCGCTGGTGGAGCGCGCGAAGAAATTCGCGGCGCGCTATGTCCACCCCGCGGACGGCGCGCTTGCGGGCCGTCTCCTCTCGGTGATCGACGCGATCCGCTCCGAGACGGCGGAACGGCGGGCGCCGTGAGCGCGTCACGCCAGAGGTTCGTCGTCAACGCGCGCGCGATCGGTGATGACGCGCCAGTATTCGTCGTGGCCGAGGCGGGGGTCAATCACAACGGTGACCCGGAGCAGGCCCGGCGCTTGATCGATGCCGCCAAGGAAGCCGGCGCCGACGCGGTGAAGTTCCAGACGTTTCGCAGCGACGCCCTGGTGAGCCGGCACGCGCCGAAGGCCGCCTACCAGCGTGCGACCACGGGCGACGACGGGACGCAGGCCGAGATGCTGGCGCGCCTCGAGCTCTCGCTGGAGCAGCATGTCGACCTGCGCGATCGCTGTGCGAAGCAGGGGCTCGTCTTCTTCTCGGCGCCGTTCGACGAGGCGAGCGTCGAGGCCCTCGCCGAGCTGGGCGTGAGTCTCTACAAGGTCCCGTCCGGCGAGATCACCAATCTTCCGCTGCTGGCCCGGATCGCGTCCAAGGGCAAGCCAGTGATCCTCTCGACCGGCATGTCGACGCTCGACGAGGTCGCGGCGGCGGTCGCCACGATCCGCGGGGCGGGCGATCCTCCCCTCGCGCTGCTCCACTGCGTGAGCGCGTACCCGGCGCCGATCGAGGAGATGAATCTGCGCGCGATGAGTACCTTGCGCGACAGGTTCGGATGCCCGGTGGGACTCTCCGACCACACGCTCGGGATCGCGGTCGCGCTCGGCGCGGTCGCGCGCGGCGCGGCGATCGTCGAGAAGCATCTGACGCTCGACAAGGCCTTGCCAGGTCCCGACCACCGTGCGTCGCTCGAGCCCGGCGAGTTCGCCGAACTGGTGCGAGGCATTCGCGCGATCGAGGCGTCGCTCGGTGACGGCGACAAACGCCCCATGCCGTGCGAGGCGGACGTCCGGCGGGTGGCGCGCAAAAGTCTCGTCGCCGCGCGGGCCCTGCGCGCCGGCGAGATCCTGACCTCGGACGCGGTCGCGATCAAGCGCCCCGGCACTGGCATTCCGCCCTCCGCCCTGGCCTCCGTGCTCGGCCGCCGCGTCCGTCGCGACGTGCTGGCGGACGAGGTGCTGGACTGGGTCATGCTGGAGACGCATTGACGCCGATCACGCGCGCCATCGGCGTCGTGACGGTGAGCCGCTCGGACTACGGCCACCTGGTCCCCGTCCTGCACGAGATCCGTACCGCGCCCGACCTGCGTCTGGTCCTGTTCGTCGCCGGCGCGCATCTCTTGCCGCGCTTCGGCCGGACGGTCGACCTCGTCGAGGCCGACGGGTGGCCGATCGCGGCCTCGATCGACATGCTCGAGGCGGACGACTCGCCGGCAGGCATCGCCGCCTCGACGGCACGGGGTGTCGACGGCTTCGCGCGGGCTTTTGCCCGCCATCGTCCGGACGTGCTCGTCCTGATGGGCGACCGGTTCGAGATGCTGGCGGCGGCGGTGGCGGCCTTGCCGCTGGTGGTGCCGGTCGCGCACATCCACGGCGGCGAAGAGTCCGAGGGCGCGATCGACAACCAGATCCGCCACGCGATCACAAAGCTCGCGCACGTACACTTCGCCTCCGCCGAGCCGCACGCGCGCCGCATCGCGCAGATGGGCGAGGAGCCGTGGCGCATCCACATGACTGGCGCGCCCGGTCTCGATCGGATCCGCCCGAGCGAGCTCCTGCGGCGCGGCGATGTCGCGGCAGCGATCGGGCTGCCGCAGGCCGGGCCGTGGCTCGTCGTGACCTTTCACCCGGTGACGCTCGAGTATCAGGACACCGAGCGCCACGTCGACGAGCTGCTGGCCGCGCTCGACAAGCTCGAGGCGACCCTGGTCCTCACGTACCCCGGGGCTGACACGGCCGGGCGCGCGATCATCGACCGTATCGAGGAGTTCGCGGGGCGCCACCCGAACGTGAGGCTCGTGACGAGCCTCGGGGACCGCCTCTATCTCTCGCTGCTCGAGCACGCCGACGCCATGGTCGGCAATTCGTCGAGCGGCCTGATCGAGGCGCCTTCGTTCGGGCTCCCGGCGGTCAACATCGGCAGCCGCCAAACCGGCCGCCTGCGCGGCGCCAACGTCATCGACGTCGCGCCCGAGCGTGACGACATCCTGAGCGCGATCGAGGCCGCGCTGGCGCCGGGCCTGCGGACGCGGCTGCGCGCGACGCCCAACCCGTACGGCGACGGCCGCGCGGCGCCGCGCATCGTCAAGGTGCTCAGAGAGGTCGAGTTGACGCCGCGGCTGGTCCGCAAGCGATTCGTCGAGACGGAGGGTGGAGCATGAACCTCGCCGAGGTTTGTGTCCCCGATACGGCGTCGCTGCGCGAGGCGCTCGAGCTCGTGACCCGGAGCGGCAAGCAGATCGCGCTGGTCGTCGCCGGCGACGCGACGTTGGCCGGTCTGGTGACCGATGGCGACGTGCGCAAGGCGATCCTGCGCGGCGTGGCGCTCGACGCGAAGGTGGTGGAGGCCATGAACCGGGCGCCCATCGTGGGCAGGCCCGGCATCGCGCGGGCGGAGGCACTGGCGATGATGCGCCAGCGCCGGATCCGCCATCTGCCGCTGGTCGACGCCGGGGGACGCTTGCACGACCTCCTTCTGCTCGACGATCTCCTCGCGCCGCTCGCCCCCCTCGACACGCTAGCCGTCATCATGGCGGGCGGTGAAGGGCGCCGGCTCCTGCCCCTGACGCAGTCGACGCCCAAGCCGCTGCTCAAGGTCGGCGGCAAACCGCTGGTCGAGATTCTGATCGATCGCTTGCGCGAAGCCGGGATCCCCGAGGTGCTGGTCTCGGTCCACCACAAGTCGGACATGATCCGCGCCGCGCTCGGCGACGGCGAACGGCTCGGCGTCCGTCTCGAGTACGTGGAGGAGCCCAGGCCCCTCGGCACGATGGGCGCGCTGGCGCTCATCCGGCCCCGGCTCGACCGTCCCATCTTCGTCATCAACGGCGACATCCTCACCAAGTGCGATTTCCGCGCGATGTGGGAGTTTCACCTGCGCCAGACCGATGCCGCCATGACGGTCGGCGTCTCGCTGCACCAGGTCGAGCTCCCGTTCGGTGAGCTGACGCTCGACGGCAACCGGGTCGAGCGGGTCGACGAGAAGCCGCGGAAGGAGTTTCCAGTGAACGCGGGGATCTACATTCTCAATCCATCGGCGGTCGAGGCGATCCCCGAGGGGGAGTACTGCGACGCGACGGACCTGATCCGGGTGCTCCTCGCCGGCGGTCGGCGCGTCGCCGCGTACGCGATCAACGAGTACTGGCTCGACGTGGGACGCCACGGCGATCTCGAGAAGGCGATTCGCGACGTGGCTGAAGGGCTCCTGGGGTGAGCCGCGTTCTCGTCGTCGGTCTGGGATACGTCGGAATCACCTTGACGGTGGCGCTCGCGCGCAAGGGCGTCACCGTGTACGGGTACGACAAGAATCCCGATACCGTCGCCACCCTGGCGGCCGGGCGCCCGCACCTCTTCGAGCCGGGCATCGCCGAGGGCCTGCGCGCGTTCCTCGGCGGGACCATTCACATCGCCGATCGTCCGCCGTCCGAGACTGTCGATGCGGCGATCATCTGTGTCTCGACGCCGGTCGTGGCCGCGACGCACATGCCGGATCTGGACAACCTGCGCGCGGCGGCTCGGGCTGTCGCGGCGGAGTGCGCGCCGACCACGCTGGTGATCGTGCGAAGCACGGTACCCGTCGGCGCCAGTCGGCAGATCGTGCTCCCCGAGCTCGCGGCTCGCTGGGGCTGCGCCCGGCTCGCCTTTTGCCCCGAGCGGACCATCCAGGGCCAGGCGCTGCGTGAGCTCGAGCAGCTACCGCAGGTGGTCGGCGGTCTCGACGTCGAGAGTCGCGAGCGAGCGTCGGCCCTCTTCGCGCGGCTCACGACCCGCGTGATCCCGGTGTCGTCCCTGGAGGCCGCCGAGGCGGTCAAGCTCGTCAACAACTGCCACACCGATCTGATCTACTCGTTCGGCAACGAGGTCGCGCTGTTCGCCGAGCGGCTCGCGCTCGATCCGCTCGAGCTGATCCGCGCGGCGAATGTCGACTACCCACGGCCCGATCTGGCGCGGCCCGGATTCGTGGGCGGAGGCTGCCTGTCGAAGGACCCCTACATCCTGATCGCGAGCTCTATTGCCGCCGGCTACGAGCCGTGGCTCGTCGCGCGGGCCAGGGGTCTGAACGAATACCTGCCGCTCCACGTGGCGCGGCGCTTCGTCGAGCTGATCCGGGAAACTCGCGGCGCGGTCGCCGGCGGTCGAGTGCTGCTGCTCGGCTTTGCCTACAAGGGCTGGCCGCCGACCGACGACATGCGGGGGGCGGCCGTGCTGCCAATCCTCGACGTGCTGCGCACCGAGGGGCTGGCCCTGCACGGCCACGATTTTCTCGTCGCGCCCGAGACCATTGCACGGCTCGGCGTGACACCAGTCGCGCTCGACGAGGGCTTCGCCGGGGCCGACGCCGTGCTCGTCATCACCGATCATCCGGAGTACGGCAAGCAAGACCTGCCGAAGCTCCTCGCCTCGCTGCGGCGGCCAGCCGTCCTCTACGACTGCTGGCGAGCCCTCGACGAGGAAACCGTGCGCGCCGGCGGCATCCGCTATGCGTCGATCGGCTATGGGTAGAGTGCTCCTGCTCGGCGGGGCTGGGTTCGTCGGCTATCACCTGGCCGAGCGCCTCAGCCGCGAGGCGGATGAAATCACGGTCGTGGACGATCTCTCGCGCGGGCGGATGGACGCCGAGCTTGAGTCGCTGCTGGCCAGGCCGAACGTCCGCTTCGTGCGGGCCGATCTCACGGCTCCCGCGTCGCTCGCCGACCTGCCGCGGGCGTGGGATCAGGTCTACGTGCTGGCCGCCGTCGTCGGCGTCCGCAACACGACGGCGGATCCGGCGCGTGTGATCCGGGTGAACACGCTGGCGACCTTGAACGTCCTCGAGTGGCTGACGGCCGATGCCGGGGTCGTCTTCTTCGCCTCGACGAGCGAGGTCTACGCCGGGGGGGTGGCGCGCGGGCTGGTCCCGGTCCCGACGCCAGAGGACGTTCTGCTCTCGATCGACGACATCACCCATCCGCGCTTCGCGTACGCGGCCAGCAAGATCCTCGGCGAGGCCGCGACGCTCCACTACGCCGACAAAAAGGGCTTCCCCGTCGTGGTGGGGCGATTCCACAACATCTACGGCCCGCGCATGGGCGTCGATCACGTCATCCCGGAGCTCTGCTTGCGCGCTCTCGACCGCGAGGATCCCTTCCGGGTGTTCGGCCTCGAGCAGCAGCGCGCGTTCTGCCACGTCGCCGACGCGCTCGAGGCGATCACGCGTCTCATGGCGGCAGAGCACGCCTGGGGGCAGATCGTCAACATCGGGAACGATACCGACGAGACGCGTGTGTCGGACCTGCTCGCGCTGATCCTGAGAATCGCGAAGTTCACACCGACGCTCGGTCCCGCGCCGGCCCCGTCCGGTTCGGTCGCGCGAAGGTGCCCCGACCTCTCGAGGCTGCGCGCGCTGACCGGCTTCGCGCCGAAGGTCTCCCTCGAGCACGGTGTCCGCGAGACCTTCGACTGGTACCGAGCCTGGCACGGGAGTCGACGATGAGCGGAGTCATCCCCAACGCGGTGCCGTTTCTCGGCGGTAACGAGTGGAAGTACCTCAAGGAATGCCTGGACTCGAACTGGGTGTCCTCGGCCGGGCCGTTCATCGAGCGGTTCGAGCGCGGAGTGGCGACCTACGTCGGCGCTCGGCACGCCGTCGCGACCGTCAACGGCACTGCGGCGCTGCACCTGGCGTTGCTGGTCGCGGGGGTCCGCCCGGGCGACGAGGTGCTCGTGCCGAGCTTCACCTTCATCGCCACCGCCAACGCTGTGCGCTATTGCGGCGCATTCCCCGTGTTCATGGACTCCGAGCCCGGGACCTGGTGCATCGACCCGGTCAAGGTCGAGGAATTCCTCGCGACACGCTGCGAGACGCGAGGCGACCGGCTCGTGAATCGCGGGAGCGGGCGTCGCGTCGCGGCGCTCTTGCCGGTCCACCTCTACGGGCATCCGGCCGACCTCGACGCGCTGGCCGCACTGACCAGACGCTATCCGCTGGCCCTCGTGGAGGACACCACCGAGGCCCTCGGTGCCGAGTACAAGGGCCGCCGGGTGGGCGTGCACGAGCGCGTCGCCTGCCTGTCCTTCAACGGCAACAAGATCATCACGTGTGGCGGCGGTGGCATGGTGCTGACCGACGACCCGGCGCTGGCCCGCCGCGCCGCGCTGCTCTCGACCCAGGGCCGCACGCCCGGCGCGGAGTTCGTCCACGAGGAAGTCGGCTACAACTACCGGCTGACGAACATCCAGGCCGCGCTCGGGCTCGCCCAGCTCGAGCAGCTCGATCGTTTCGTGGAGGACAAGCGGCAGACGGCCCGCTATTATGCCGAGGCGCTCCGCGTCCTCGATGGCATCGAGCCGTTTTGCGAGCAGCCCTGGGCGCGCTCGTCGTACTGGATGTCGTCGGTCATGCTCGATCCCAGCGCCTGGGACGACGTACGCACGCTCATTCAGAAGGCGAAGGCCGCGTCGATCGAGCTTCGCCCGCTCTGGTATCCGCTCCACCGGCAGCCGGTGTTCGCCGAGTGCGAAGCTTTCCGGGTCGAGCACGCCGATGCGCTCCACGCGCGCGGGGTGTCGCTGCCCTGCTCGGTCGGGATCACGCCCGAGGCCCGCGCACGCGTCGTGGCCTTCCTGGCGGGCGAGCGCCGCTGACCCGCCGCTGGATCCGGAGCGCGTTCACTTGATGTACGTGAAGAGGTGATCGAACAGGACCAGGTCGCCGGAGTCGGCGCGGCGGCCGACCACGTAGCTGGCGAGCCGGAACAGCGCTTTCACCTCCACTCGTTCGAGCCGGTGCCCTTCTCGCTCGGACGGCAGGTCGATCTCGCGATGGCTCTTCGGGGCGAGCGCCACCTCGACGGGACCACGCCGGCTACCGTAGTAGGCGGTCACCTGCGCCTCGGCGGTGGCGAACCGCGCGAGGTTGCCCAGCAGGATGGAATAGCGAGCCGCGGATGGTCGCTGGCGGAAGACGTACGTTTCGAAGTTGTTGATGTTCGTCGCGCCGACGCGATCGGGGACGCCGCCGAGCACGGCATTGACCGCGTAGTAGAGCGGCGGCGTGTCGGAGCCGGGTCGGTGCAGAAACGCGTAATGGTGCGGCCGGTAAGGGAAGACGCGCTCGTCGTAGCGCGCCTCCAGGCTCACCATCACCCGGGGCACGACGCCGGCGATCTCCTCGACGAGGGTGCCCAGATCGAACACCTCCTTGCGCGGGTCGATGGACGTCTCGCCGAGCAGCGCGCCATCGGGATCGTGCACGGCGATCACCAGCGCGTCCAGGTTGCGGTGGGCGCGCGCGTCGCGCTGGTGGACCGTCTCGATCAGGTGCCGGTAGCCGGCCTCCCAGAACGTCGCAGACAGGAGGGCGCAGCGGTCACTTGACATGCATGAACGACAGCGGGCCTTCGAGATCTTTGCGGCCGGCGCCGACGACGTAGAGATTGAACCAGGCGTTTGCCTCGAATCGCGCGCGAATGACCGAGGTCGCCTCGGCCGCAACGATGCCGAGCCGCGAGACGTCGAGCAGGTGACTGCCCATCGGCCGGAGCTTCAGCATGCGCTCGACGCGTTCGCCGCGCTCGCCGGTCACGACGAGGCGCACGCGGTTGGCGACGTTCGAGAGGTTCATGACGAGCAGGTGCGAGCGGAAGCTGGCGCCGAGGTAGAGATACTGATCCTTGACGAACAGCGGCAGCGTGCGTCCGGCCGCGGCCGCAAGCGTGCCGGCGAGCCCGAGAAGAATGCGGACAACCCGCGGATAGCGCTCGATGAACTCCTGACGACCGTGGGTCGCCGTGTACGCCGTGCCGTCCGACAGGGTCACGTACTGATCGGAGAAGATGCGAGCGCCGGTGACCGTCGCGAAGCCCGCCTCGGCGCCATCGGCGTCGAGCCGTACCTCGGCCGTCGCGGTGGGATCGGCGAGCTCCACGTCGTGCCGGCCGACCACGGTGCCTCGAGCATCGTACTGGACGACCGAGGCGGCGAAGGGGCCCTTGTTGAATCCCGTCTTGAAGCGCGACTCGACGTTGTTGAGCACGAGCACGCATTCGAGCCCGGGGCGCACGAGCCACGGAAGATAGTACGTCGGCGTTCGCCGGACGCCGAGCACGCGGCGACCGAGCGAGCGAGCGCTGCGCAGCACATGCGCAGCCTAACGCAGCGAGCCGGCGACCGCAACGAATCCGAGCCCGCCCGGGGCGCGCGATGACATCGCGCGCCAGCCTCGGTCAGAAGTCGCTCTCGCTGCTGATGGGCGCGTGGCTCGCCGCGTTGCTGAACCTGGTCGCCGGGGTCTTCGTCGCCCGCGTCCTCGGACCCGCGGCGGTCGGTTCGCTGAGCTTCAGCCTGGGTCTCTCCGGGCTCGCGATGGCGGCTCTGGTCCCGGGCTTTGCGCAGGCGCACATGAAGCGAGTCGCCGAGGGCGTCGACCCCGGTGTCTGCGCGTCGACCTTCGGTCTCATCAAGGTGCTGCTCTACGTGCCGCTGCTCCTTCTCATCGTCCTCGCTCCCGGGTCCCGTGGATTTTTGTTCGAGACCGAGACGCTCGAGACGGTGTTCGTTCTACTCTTCGCGGGCCGCGTGCTGTCGAGCTTTTCGGAGATCTTCACGCTCATCCTGGTCGCGCGCGAGCGGGTCATCCAGCAGTCGGCGGTCCTTGTCGCCACCCGCGGAGTTCGCCTCCTGGCGACCTTGCTCGTGCTCGTCTGGGCGCCCGAGATCACGCTCATCGCGGCGACGTTCCTTCTCGAGGGGCTCGTCGAGCTCGTCGGCGCGATGGTGGCCGTGCGATTCTGGCTCGGGATCCGCCTGCGCCGGCCGAGCGTCGCCGCGCTTCGCAGCTACTGGGAATACGCGCGGCCGCTGCTCGTCAGTGTCCCCTTCGGGATGTTTCAGGACTCGATCGACCG
The DNA here is from genome assembly GCA_003220495.1 of Candidatus Rokuibacteriota bacterium. Lineage (GTDB taxonomy): Bacteria > Methylomirabilota > Methylomirabilia > Rokubacteriales > CSP1-6 > AR31. Next base: position 95,386 of record QHSP01000017.1, read on the forward strand.
CGTCGTCGTCAAGCAGTGGGCGGGCCTGACGGCCGCGGGCTACTACCACGTCGCGCGCGGCTTCTGGGAGCTCTTGGGCGCGCTCAATGCGTACCCGGCCATGCTCCTCTTCACGCGCATGTCCGCGCTGTTCGCGGCACGCTCACCCGAGCGCGATCGCGAGGCGCGCGCGCTCTTCTACTCGGGCATGGACAAGCTCCTCTTCGTGGCCACCCCGATCGGGGTCACCATCTGGCTCGCTGCCGACCCGATCATCGCGGGATTCTTCGGAGCGGCCTTTCTGCCCGCGGCGGCCGCGGTCCACGTGTTCGTCCTGGCGAACCTGGTCGCGACCGTCACCAACAACTACACGCAGGTGCTCTACGCCGTCGAGGCGCACGGCCGCCTCGTGCCGGTCGTTCCGCCGCGCGCGGCCCTCTACTTCGTCCTGCTCATGGTCCTCGTGCCCGCTGAGCCGCTCGGCGGGTGGATCCCGACCCTCGGCATCGGCGCCGCCGGCGCCGCGCTCGGCCGTCTGTTCCTCTTGATCTTCCCGGCGTGGATGTACGTGGCGTGGACCAGGGAGGTGGCCGGCGTGAGCTTCTTCACCCGTAGCTGGCTTTACGTCGCCGGCTTTGCGATCGGCGTCGCCTCGGGATCGACCGCGGGGTGGCTGATGCGCTGGATGGGAGCCTCGCCGGCGGTCGGCGTGCCCACCGCGGTCGTCGCCGGCCTCGCCGCCTACGCGGCGCTGCTCGGCGCGCTCCATCCAGAGCCGTCGACCACGCTTCGGTACTGCCTGGACCTCGTCTCCCCGGCTCGAATCAGCGGCTTTCTGAGACGTGAGATCGGCAAGTCGTGAGAGAATTCGGTTGACGAATCGACGAGTTGCGTGTTCGACTATTGAACAGACGCTCCGCACTTGACGGAGGATCGACAGGGATGACCGAATACCTCAAAGGTAACTACCAGCTCGACACGATCATTACGGCCGCCGAGGGTGACGAGGCCGATTCGACGAGCGAATTCGAGAAGAAGGCGCTGTCACGACTCGGCGGGAGCATCTGCTTCGTGAGCAAGAAGGGCTTCCTCTGGAAGGGGGAGGGCGCGAGCGACGACCCGTGCAAATAGGCGGCGGCCGCATCCCAGTCTACGCGCCGGTTCTCGGTGACGAAGAGCTTGAGAATGTCGTGGCGGCGGTTCGTTCCGGATGGGTCAGCTCGCTCGGCACCTTCATCCCCGAATTCGAGCGCGAGTTCGCCACCTTCTGCGACGTCCGTGAAGCCGTCGCGGTTTCCAACGGCACCGCCGCCCTCCACCTGGCGCTCCTCGCGCTGGGGGTGGGCCCCGGCGACGAGGTCCTCGTCCCGAGCCTGACCTTCATCGCGACGGCCAACGCCGTCCGCTACTGCGGCGCGACCCCGATCTTCGTCGACGCCGATCGGGCGACCTGGTGCATCGATCCAGCCGCGCTCGACGCGCTCGTCACGCCGCGGACGAAGGCGGTGATCCCCGTGCACCTGTACGGGCACCCGTGCGACATGGATCCGATCCTCGACGTCGCGCGTCGCCGCGGGATCGCGGTCGTCGAGGACGCCGCCGAGGCGCACGGCGCGGAGTATCGCGGCCGGCGGGTGGGGGCATTCGGCGCGATCGGCTGCTTCTCGTTCTACGGCAACAAGATCATGACGACGGGCGAGGGGGGCATGTGCGTGACCGATGACCCGCTCCTCGCCGAGCGCCTGCGCCTCCTGCGTGACCACGGGATGGATCCCAAGCGCCACTACTGGCACGATATCGTCGGCTACAACTATCGGATGACGAATCTCCAGGCGGCGATCGGCGTCGCGCAGGTGAAGAAGCTGCCGGGCTTCCTCGAGAAGAAACGGCGGCTGGGCGCCTGGTACGCCGAGCTGCTCGCGCCCCTGGCCGCCGCCGGTCGGATTGTCATGCAGCCCGAGGCGCCGTGGGCGAAGAGCGTGTTCTGGATGTGCTCGGTCCTTCTCGCCGAGGCCCGAGTCTCGCGCGACGAGGTTCGCGCGCGTCTCCACGATCGCGGCGTCGACACGCGACCCTTCTTCCACCCCGTGCACTTGCTGCCGCCGTACGAGCGTCGCGAGCGTCTTGCCGTCGCGGAAGATCTCGGCGGGCGCGGCCTGAACCTTCCTTCGGGGCTCGGTCTCGACCGAAGCCATATCGAGCGCGTTGCCAAGGCACTGACCGAAGCGCTCGACCCGTAACGATGGCGTGGCGCATCCCGGTGGCTCGCCCGGACATCGGCGACGCCGAGCTCGAGGCTGTCCGCGCTGTCATCGAACGGCGCTGGCTCACTCAAGGGCCCGAAGTCCGAGCGCTCGAGGCGGCCTTCGCCCGCTTCTGTCGCGTCGAGCACGCCGTGGCCACCAACACCGGAACCGCGGCGCTCCACGTCGCGCTGCTCGCGCTCGAGATCGGCTCTGGTGATGAGGTCATCACGACCCCGTTGTCGTGCATCGCGTCCGCGAATCCCATCCTGTTTCAGGGCGCGTGTCCCGTCTTCGCCGACGTGGAGCGAGCCACCTACAATCTCGATCCGGCCGACGTCGAGAAGCGAATCACGCCGCGGACGAAAGCCATCCTGCCCGTGCACCTCTTCGGTCATCCGGCCGACATGGACCCGCTGCTCGAGGTGGCCGAGCGCCACGGGCTGCCGGTGATCGAGGACGCCTCGCAGGCGGCCGGAGCGGAGTACAAGGGGCGGCGGGTCGGCGGGCTCGGCAAGGTGGCCGCCTTCAGCATGTACGCGAACAAGATCGTCACCGCGGGTGAGGGCGGCATGCTCACCACGCTGGATGCTCGACTCGCCGAGCGGATGATCGCGATCCGTAACTTCGGCCAGCCGGCCGGCCAGCACTTTCTCCATCCGTTTCTCGGTGGAAATTACAAGATGAGCGATCTCCACGCGGCCATCGGGCGCGTCCAGCTCGACCGCGTCGAGCGCTTCATCGAGCAGCGCCGACGCAATGTCGTCGAGCTCGGCCGGGCGCTGGCGCCGCTGCGTGGGCTGATCGACCGCCTGCCGGATGAGCAGCCCGGTCACCGAGCGGCGCCGTTCGCGTACCACCTTCTGTTCCGAAGCCCCGCCTTCCGCGACGCGGCCGACGAGGCGCTCCACGCGGCCTCCATCGAAACGCGCCCGTTCTTCTCGCTGATCAACGACCAGCCGCCCTACCGGGCGCTCGGCTACGATCCGGTCGATACGCCGGTCGCCGCCGACGTGTTCTCACGGGGGCTCTACGTCTCGAATTCGCCCGATCTCACCGCCGACGAACGTGCGCTCGTCGTGCAGACCCTGACCGGCGTGGCGCGGACGCTGGGCGTTGCATGAGGATCTGCTCGCCCCACTGCGGCATCGCGCCGGAGTCGGGGTCCGGCGGCGAGGTGTACGAGCGCGAGCTCCTCAAGGACCTGGCGGGGTTGGGCGTGGAGTGCCACATCCCGCTGGCGCAGGGCAAGCCTCACGACCAGGACGTGCCCGGCTGGACCATGCACCCGGTGTGGCCTCCGAAGGGGCTCCGTTGGTACGTCGCGCCGTTCGTATGGCCACGGGCGATCAAGCGCGTGTGGGACGCTCAGCCCTTCGACCTCCTGCGCGCGCATTCCGTGCGCTTCATCGGTCCTGCCGCGCTCCTCGCGCGCCGCCGCTATCGGCTGCCCGTCCCCGTCGTGACGCACCACCACCACCTGGATCCGAGCCCGCTCAATCCGTACATCGAGAAACGGGTGCTCGACGCCTCCGACCGGGTGATCACCGACAGCGAGTTCGCCCGCCGTCAGCTCGCCGACGAGCTCGGGCTCCGCACCGATCACGTGACCGTCGTCTACTGTGGCGTCGGACCGAAGTACGCGCCGATGCCGAAGGACAAGGCGCTCCTCGCGCGCTATGGGCTCGAGGGCCGTCAGGTTCTCCTCTGTCTGGGACCGCTCATCCACCGAAAGAACCCGTTCTTCCTCGTCGAAGCCTTCGCCGAGATCCGACGCGCCGCGCCCGGACCGGTGGCACTCGTCTGGGTCGGCGCCGGCCCGCTCCGCGCCGAGCTGACCGCGCTCGCCCGAAAGCTCGGCCTCGAGGGCGACGTGATCTTCACGGGCTACGTGCCCGAGGTCGAGAAGGTTCCTACGCTCAATCTGGCCGACGTTTTCGTCTTTCCTTCCTTGCTCGAGGGCTTCCCGCTGGCGCCGCAGGAGGCGATGTCGTGTGGCAAGCCGGTCGTCGCCTTCCGCGTGGCCTCGCTCGGAGAGATGGTGGACGACGGGCAGTCGGGATTCCTCGTAGGCAAGAACGACCGGAGCGCGTTCGTCGCGCGCGTGCTCGCCCTGCTGCGCGACCGTGATCTCCTCGCGCGATTCGGCAAGGCCTCAGCGGAGCGCGTGGACCGGAACTTCCGCTGGGACATGACCGTGCGTCGCGTGCTGAAGGTCTATCAAGAGGTCGTCGATGGGTTCCGCTGAGCTCCCGCGCGTCCGCTGCCCCGACTGCGGCAAGGAGGTGGGACCTCTCGTCGGCGAGTTGGTGTGCCAGGGGTGCGGCCGGCGATTCGTCGCGGAGGCTGACGTCTGGGATCTTCTACCGGCCTCACGCGACGCGGTGAAGGTCAACGAGGATCGGGCCCACGTCGAGGCGGGTCTCCCGACCTGGCGCCGACTCTTCATGCACAAGCGGTACTGGCTCGATTGGTGCGACGCGGACTGGCTGCCGACCATCGTCGACGGGCGCACGCGCAGGTTCCTCGAGATCGGCGGCGGGCTCTGCTATGCGAGCGCCCTGGCCAAGGCGAAGGCCCGCGACGCCCATGTCGTGGCCACGGACGTTTCGCCACGGTACCTGCGCCACCACGCCGTCAGGGTCGGCCAGATTCTCGGGGCGCCCGCCGACGTGTACGCGGCGGCGGATGCCGAGGCGCTCCCCTTCGAGGACGCGCAATTCGACGCGGTCTACTCGCAGGTCGTCCTGTACCGCCTGCCGAGCCCCGAGCGCGCGCTGCGCGAGATCGCGCGCGTGCTCGCGCCCGGCGGCCGCTATCTCGGGATCGAGCGTGCCTCGCCATGGGCAGGGCCCTGGCATGCGCGCGAGGCGCGGACCATGCGCGCGCGCATGGAGTCGCAGGGCGTCGCGGAGCGGCCGATACGCTACCGCGAGTGGGCGTCCATCCTCGCCGAGAGCGGCTTCGCCGCCGGATGCCTCGAGCCGGTCCCCGGCCACCGCGTGCGGGCGGCGTGGCTGCGCCGTCTGGGCAACGCGGTGCGGCCGATCTACGTGGCGATCCGCCTCACGCGATGATGCTGGGGCTCCGTCGCTCCGTGCTCTCCACAGTCGTCCTCGCCAACGCGAAGGCCAAGCGGCTCGCGATCCGGCTCACGAAGTGGACCGGGAAGAGCCGCGACTATGTGCACCCCAAGCATCTCCTGGCCGACACGCTGGAGCACTACTGGTACCTCGAATACGTGGCGCCGGGCGCGGCCCTGCTCGACGTGGGCTGTGGCAACGGTATGCACACGCTCAAGGCGGCTCGGCGCGGCGCGCGCGTGGCCGGCGTCGACGCGAGCCTCGCATCGCTCGGGGTCGGGCTCCGCGCGAGCCGGCAGGCGGGCGCGCACGTGAGCTTCGTCGCGACCAACGTGGAGGAGGGACTCCCGATCGTCAGTCGGCGCTTCGACACGGTGCTGTGCCTGGATTTGCTCGAGCACGTGTACAAGCGTGACCTCGTGCTCAGCGAGATCCGCCGTGTCTTGAAGCCGTCGGGCATTCTGCTCCTGGGCGTGCCCAACCGGGCGACGGCCTGGAAGCGTCGGCTCGAACGCGCGGGGCTGCCGGTCTACTCCGATCCCGATCACAAGATCGAATACACGCTCGATGAGCTGCGGGACGAGCTCGCCCGCGGCGGATTCGCGATCGAGCGGCTCCTCCCGAGCGTCTACGACACCCCGCTGACCGGGTTGATCGATGTGGTCGGCGGGTTGTCGCTTCCGGCCTACCGGTACCTCACCGACTTGCGGCGCCGGCTGGTCGCGCGCTGGCCCGACGAGAACGCTGGCTTCTACGCCGTCTGCTCCGTCCGATGAAGATCCTGTTTGCGACGGAATACTATCCGCCGTTCGCGCCCGGCGGCAGCCCCTGGTCGATCCAGCTCCTCGCCGAGGCGCTCGCCGGCCGCGGGCACGCGGTGACAGTCGTCACGCCGGGCTGGGGCGGAGCCGGCCGGCATGATGGGGCGGGGCCACGCGTCGTTCAGTTCCCCGTTCGGCGCCGGCTGCCGCCGGGCGCCACGCTCGCGCCCACCCGAAGCCTCGTCGGCCCTGGGTTCCACCTGAGCCTCTATCGCGCGCTCGTCGACGAGGCGCGTCGTCACGGCGCCGACGTGATTCACGCGCAGGACAAGCACGCGCTGGTCGGCAGCTATCTCGCCGCGCGGCGCCTCGGTCGCCCGGTCTTTCTCACGCTCCGGGACGTCGGGCTGATCTGTCCCATCGCGACCTGTCTGCTCTCCCACGAGTTCGTGCCCGACGACTGCAGCGCGCTCAAGCTCCAGCGCGAGTGCGCCGGCTTCTATCTCGATCACTACATCGGCCAGGGAACCCTGCGCCGAGCCCGAGTCCGGCTGAATCTGGCGCTGCTCTACGCCGACGCGCAGCTCAAGAATCTTGTGCTGCGTCGCCTCGACGGCCTTATCAGCGTGAGCGCGGGCCTGCTCGAAATCTACCTGCGATCCGGACACGGGCGCCGCGAGCGCGCGCGCGTCGTCTACACGCTGTCGTCGGCCGCGCCCCCGGCCGAGGAGGCGCAGGTGCGCGCGGTGCGCGCCCGTCACGGGCTCGACGGCCGGAAGGCGGTCGTGTACGCGGGCAAGCTCTCGCTCGGGAAGGGGGGCCCCGTATTCCTCCGAGCCGCGGAACGCGTCGCGCAGACGCGCCCCGACACGGTGTTCCTGATCGCGGGAGCGGACGGCTCGGGACAGCGCCCCGCGGCCGACGTTCGCTGGCTCGGACGGGTCGCGCACGAGGCGATGCCCGCGCTGTACCGGGCCGCAGATCTCGTGGTCGTGCCCTCGGTGGGACCCGAGGCGCTATCGCGCGTGCCGCTCGAGGCGGCCGCGGCGGGACGGCCGACGGTGGGCGCACGCGCCGGTGGCATCCCGGAGGAGATCCTCGACGGCGAAACGGGTATCGTGGTCGAGCGCGGCGACCCGGAAGAGCTCGCGAAAGCGATCTTGCGGCTTCTCGAGGACGAGGGGCTGCGCACGCGCCTGGGCGAGGGCGCCCGGCGGTTCGTCGGACAGCGCTTCGGGGCCGACGCCGTGGTCGAGTCGCTCCTGGCCGCCTACGCGGAGTCGGGGCGCTGAGCCGTCAGGAGCCCCGGTCAGCGGCCATCGGAATCCTGCCGGCGCTCGGCAGTGGCCTCACGGATCTCCGGCGCGGCGGCCAGCACGAGCGGCTCTTGGCCTACGACCTGCGCCACTACGCCGCCGCGTACGGCACCGTGTACTACTTCAGCTACTTCGACGAGACGCTCGCCGACTTCACGCGCGACGCGCTGCTACGCGAACGCGTGGTCGTGCTCCCCAAGCGCGGTCCCTGGTCGCCGCGAGCTCACGCGCTCCTTCTTCCGTTCATTTATCGCGACCAGCTCCGGCGCTGCGAGGTCCTTCGCGTCATGCAGTTCCCCGGCGTGATTCCCGCCCTCGGGGCCCGCCGGCTTTTCGGGACGCCCTTCGTCGTCACCTACGGATATCGGTACGGGGAGGTCGCGCGTATCGCAGGCTCGCGCGTGAAGCCACGCCTCTATTCGCTGCTCGAGCGGGTGGCGATCCCGCGAGCGGCCGGGATCATCGTCACGTCCAGGGAGCTCGAGGCGCACGTGAAGGGGGTGCATCCGACCGCTCGGGTGATCTACGCGCCGAACGGGGTCGACGTGACCGCGTTCGCTCCGCGGCCGTCGGAGGCGGGCGGGAATCGTCGCTCGGTGCTCTACGTCGGGCGCCTGTCGGCCGAGAAGAACCTCGAGCGGCTCGTCGCCGCGCTCGGCCGCCTTACGCCGCCCGTGCGTCTGATCGTGATCGGCGCCGGGGATCTGCGCGCTGTTCTCGAGCGCCGGGCGGTCGCCGCGGGACTCGGCGTCGAGTTTCGTGGCGTCGTCCCGCACGGCGAGCTGCCGGCGTACTTCAACGCGGCCGACGTCTTCGTGTTGCCGTCACTGACCGAGGGGCATCCCAAGGTCCTGATCGAGGCGATGGCCTGCGGACTGCCGTGCGCCGTCTCGGCGCGAGGCGGCAATCTGACGCTCGTCCAGGACGAGGTCACCGGGCTCCTGTTCGACCCGGAGGACACCGCCGCGATGGGCCGCGCCGTCGAGCGGCTCCTCACCGACGTGACCCTGGCACGCCGGGTGGGCGCCGCGGCGCGCGCGCTGGTGGCCGATCGCTACGACGTACACGAGCTCCTCGAGGCCGAGGTGCGCTTCGTCGAGCAAGCGTCGCGGGACGCGCCGCTGCGGGAGCTCTTCGAGGACTACGCCGAGGCGTTCCCGATCGACGACACGCTGCCCGAATTCGTCGTGCAACGGTTCGACGAGCTCCTCGGCGCCGCGCCGCGCACGGTGCTGGACGTCGGCGCCGGCGACGGACGCTATCTGAAATTTTTCCAGTCGCGCCTCTCCAAGGCGATCGTGGTCGGCTGCGAGATCAGCCTCACGCGCGCCCAGCGCATGCGCGCGAAGGGGCTCCGGGTCGTCGTCGCGCGCTCGGAGGAGCTTCCGTTTCGTGACGGCGCGTTCGATCTGGTCACGCTCATCGAGGTCATCGAGCACACGCAGTCTCCGGCGAGGAGTCTCGAGGAGGTCCGGCGGATCCTGCGCCGTGGCGGCCGGCTGGCGCTCACGACGCCGAACTACCCGGTGAAGCGACTGTACGACGCGCGCGCGGCCGTCCGGGCGCGCGACGTGCGTCGCTTCCGCGACGACCCGACCCACATTTCACCGCTGTCGGCGCGCCGCCTCGAGCGGTTGCTCAGACCGCGTTTCGAGTCCGTCGAGCTCGAGGGGACCTCGCTGTTCGGCGAGAGCCGGAGCCGATGGGTGCGCGCCCTCAAGGACTCGCCGTTCGGGCGCCGGCTCAGCAACAAGCTCTTCGCCGTCTGCGCGAAGGGGGAGTGACGCCCTTGCCCCTCGCGTACTACTCGGTCAGCGCCGACCGGGATTTCTGGGCCGAGCACTGGGGCGGCCATTCCACCGGGGAGCTGCTCGAGACGGCGCGAAGCTCGCCGTTGACCGAGCTCATCAGCCGCGCGCTGCCGCGCGACGGCACCGTCCTCGAGGCCGGCTGCGGGCTCGGCCAGTACGTCGTGCTGCTCCGGGAGCGCGGCTGGCGGGCCGCGGGCGTCGACTGGGCGGTCGACGCGCTCAGGATGTGCCGGCGGCTCGCTCCGGTGCCGCTCGCCGCGATGAAGCTCGAGGCTCTCGCGATTCGCGACGCCTCGCTGAAGGCGTATGTCTCGCTGGGCGTCGTCGAGCACGACGAAGCCGGTCCCGACGGGATCCTCGCCGAGGCGGCGCGGGTGCTGAAGCCGGGCGGCGTGGCGGTCGTGTCGGTGCCGTACCTCAACGGCGTGCGGACCATCGGCCGCGCGTGGCTCGCCCATCGTAACCGGGCGCTCGCGCGACGCGGCGCGACGTTCTACCAGTACGCGTTCACACGCCGGGAGCTGGTCTCCGCGCTCGCGCGCCACGGGCTCGTGACGCTCGACGCGCATCCGTACGATCCCGCGCGCCTGCTCCGCCGCTTCTGGGGGCAGGCGCCGGGCGAACGCCGGACCGGCGGGGCGGTGGCGCCGCGGCGGGGGATGCTCGGCGGCGCCGCGCGGCGCGTGCTCTACACCGAACCGGCGCTCCGGTTGCTCGGCCACATGCTGCTCGCGGTCGCGCGCAAGCGGTGAGCGGGGGCAGAGGCCTGCGCGAGCGGTTGGTATACTGCGCGCGATGAGCGAGGCGTCGTACCGACTCGTCGACGCCGGGGACGAGCGCGTGCTGACGGTTGACGGGCAGGAGTTCCACACCCACTACAGCGAGCGCGTGATTCGGATGCTGATCGCGCGCAAGGGGCCGCGACGCGCAGCGCTCTACTTCCCCTTCAAGAAGGAGCGTGGTGAGCATTTTCTCGGCCCGCTCTTCCGCTACCTCGACACGAAGGCCGTGACCGGTCTCACGGTCCTCGAGGTCGGTTGCTCGTTCGGCCACAACACCGAGTATCTCGCCGAGCGGCCCGCCGTCACGAGGATCCACACGTACGATACGGACCCCGACTTCGTGGCGATGGTCCGGACGAAGGTCGAGGAGATGCGGCTCGCCAAGGTGAGCGAGGTCACCCTGCTGACCAACGAGCAGACGTGCCGGCTGCCGTGGGCGGACGGCACCTTCGACCTGGTGCTGGTGGTCGGCATCGTCGAGCATCTGTCACGGCGCTACCGTCGCGTCCAGGTGAACGAGTACTACCGCGTGCTGGCGCCGGGCGGCCACATCGCGATCCTCGACACGCCGAACCGCTGGTTTCCGTACGAGACGCACTCGGTCGGCCTCCCGTTCGTCCAGTGGCTGCCGCCGAGACTGGCCTATGGCTATGCCCGCACGTTCCGGCCCGCGTTGTACGGTGCGATGTCGTACGAAGACTTCACCGCGGAGGGCTCGGGCTGGCAGAACGCAACACTCGGTGACTGCCTGCCCTCGGCGGGTATTCGAGGCCTCGAAGACTTGACCGAGACGGCCGGCTACGGCTGGCGCTTCTTTCGCGACACCGCGCGGTCGCGAGCTCGGCGGAAGCTCTTCCCACTCTTCGCGCTGGCCGTCAAAACCCTGGAGAAGCTCGGGCGACCACCGTCGCTGTGCCTGCCTTACTTGAATCTGCTGCTCCGCAAATTTCCCGCCGTGACGCCGAAGGCGTGAGCGTCCCGGCCGTTTCGGTTCTCATGCCCGTCCGGAACAGCGTGCTGTGGGTCCGCGAGGCGGTGACGAGCGTGCTCGCGCAGACCGCCGGCGATCTCGAGCTGATCGTGATCGACGACGGCTCGACGGACGACACGCCCGAGGTGCTGGCAGCGTTTCGCGATCCGCGGCTGCGGGTCGAGCGGCGGCCGAGCGCGGGACTCACACGGGCACTCGTCCGGGCGCTCGAGCTCGCGCGGGCACCGCTCTTGGCCCGGCTCGACGCCGATGATGTAGCCCTTCCCGATCGATTCGCGCGCCAGCGTCGCTTCCTCGACAGCCGGCCCGAGGTCGGACTCTTGGGAACCGGCGCCCGCGAGCTCGATCCGTTCGGCCGTGAGGTCAGGATCGTGCGCCCGCCCGCGGACCACGACGCGATTCGCCGGGCACTCATCCGCGCGAACCCCTTCGTGCACTCCTCCGTCGTCATGCGTCGTTCGGTCCTGGACGAAGTGGGTGGGTACGATCCCTCGTTCCCGGTCGCGCAAGACTACGACCTCTGGATGCGTCTGTCGCGGGTCACGCGTCTGGCGAACCTGGCCGAGCCGCTCGTGATCCGGCGGCTCGCCCCCGGACGGGTCTCGGCGGTCCGCGACGACGACCGGCTCAGGGCCGAGGCGCGAGTGCGCTGGCGGGCGGTCCGTAGCCATGCCTATCCGTGGTGGTGTGCCGTCTTCGCCCTCCGGCCCCTCGCGGCGCTCGCCGTGCCGGCCGCCTGGCGGCGAGTACTTCGCGGGCCAACGCCGTTCGAAGGCCCGCCGCACGGGGTGTAGTACTATGATCGGGATGCGGATTCTGATCACTGGCATCACGGGGTTCGTGGGCAGTCACCTCGCCGAGTACGCGCTGGAGCGCGGCGCCGAAGTATTCGGGTCGGTCCGCTGGCGAAGCAAGACCGAGAACATCGATGAGCTCCGCGACCGCGTGACCCTCATCGAGTCGGATCTGCGCGACCTCCTCTCGGTCAGGACAGTGCTCGAGCAGTCGCGGCCCGACTACATCATCCACCTGGCGGCGCAGAGCTTCGTCGCGGCGTCCTGGCAGACTCCGATGGAAACGTTCCACACGAACGTTGTCAGCCAGATGAACCTCTTCGAAGGGATGCGCCAGCTCGGATCGTCCGCGCGATTCCTGGTCATCGGCTCGAGCGAAGAGTACGGGCTGGTCGAGCCGCACGAGCTGCCGATCCGAGAGACGAATCCCCTGCGTCCGCTTTCTCCGTACGCCGTGAGTAAAGTGGCGCAGGATCTGATGGGCTGGCAGTACTTCAAGAGCTACGGCATGCATATCGTCCGCGCCCGCGCGTTCAATCACACGGGGCCCCGTCGCGGTGACACCTTCGCGAGCTCCAACTTCGCGAAGCAGATCGCCGAGATGGAAGCGGGCCTGCGCGAGTCGGTCGTGCACGTGGGCGATCTGAAGCCCACGCGCGACTTCTCCGACGTGCGCGACATCGTGCGCGGCTACTGGCTTCTGCTCGAGCGCGGGACGCCCGGCGAGGTCTACAACCTCTGCTCCGGTCTCGAGTGGTCGATCGAGCGCCTCCTGAACTTCCTGATCGGGCTGTCGACCCTCCCCCACGTCGAGATTCGTCAGGATCCGGCGCGCCTGCGTCCCTCCGACGTGCCGGTCCTGCGCGGCTCGCGGCACAAGGTCGAGAGCGCGCTCGGATGGCGTACGACGATCCCGCTCGAGCAGACGCTGACCGATCTGCTCGAGTACTGGCGTCGGCGGATCAAGTCACGCCCGCGCTAGCGGGAGCAGGCTTGGTTCCGGGCGCGCGAGTCGCCCTGGTCCACGATTGGCTGACGGGGATGCGAGGCGGCGAGCGCTGCCTCGAGGTCCTCTGCGAGCTCTTCCCCGACGCGCCGCTCTTCACGCTCCTGCACGTCCCGGGCAGCGTGTCATCCCAGATCGAGCGCCGGCGCATCGTCACCTCGTTCGTCCAGCGTCTCCCGAACGCTTCCGAGCGGTACCGTCATTACCTGCCGACGTTTCCGCTCGCGATCCGCCGGTTCGATCTCTCGGGCTACGACCTCGTCGTCTCGATGAGCCACTGCGTCGCGAAGGGGGTGCGGGTCGCCCCCCGCGCGCTGCATCTGTGCTATTGCTTTTCTCCGATGCGCTACGTGTGGGACCTGTCGAGCGACTACTTTGGGCCCGGCCACGGTCTGGCCGCCCGCACGCTCGGACCGCCGCTGGCGGCGGCGCTCCGGCGCTGGGACCGTCAGACTGCCGGCGTACACCGGTTCGTGGCGATCTCACGGCACATCGCCGATCGGATCCTTCGCGCCTACGACCGTCCGGCGGACGTGATCTATCCCCCGGTCGACGTGCAGCGCTTCGAGATCGCGGAGGCCGCCGAGGACTATTATCTGGTCGTGGGCGCGCTCGTGCCGTACAAGCGCATCGACCTGGCGGTCGCCGCGGCGAACCGACTCGGCCGGCGGCTCGTCGTCGTCGGCACGGGCCCGGAGGAAGCCCGGCTGCGCGCGCTCGCCGGGCCGACCGTGAGCTTCCTCGGCTGGCGACCCGACGCCGAGATCGCCCGGCTCTACGCGCGCTGCCGCGCCCTCATCTTCCCGGCGGTCGAGGACTTCGGGATCACGCCGCTCGAGGCCGCCGCCGCCGGGCGCCCGACGATCGCGCTCGGGCGGGGCGGCGCGCTCGAGACGATGGTGGGGCTCGACGCCGCCGACGCGCCGCCGACCGCCGTGTTCTTCCCGGACCAATCGGTCGACGCGCTCGTCGAGGCGATCTCGCGATTCGAGCGCGCCGTCGACCGGTTCGACGGCAAGGTGCTGCGCTCGCGCGCCGAGTCGTTCGACCGGCCGGTCTTCAAACAGAAGCTCGGCGACTACATCGCCGCGCGCTGGGACGGGTTCCGGGCGGGGGCGGCATGCTGAAGGCCCACTCGCGACTCGTCGAGAACCTGGCGCTCGCCGGGGATCTGTTCCTGATCGCGATCTGCTGGGTCGAGTCGTACTGGATCCGCTTCCATCTGGTGCCCCGTTTCCACCTGATGTCCGTGACCGACGTGCCTCCGTTCCGCGACTACGCGCTGCAGCTCGTGCCGATCCTGATGGTGTGGGGCATCGCGTTTCGCACCTTCGATCTCTACCGGCCCAATCGCCTCGGCTCCCGCCGGTCGGAATGGTGGGATGTCGCCAAGGCGTCGACCGTCGGCGCGCTGGTCCTCGTCTCGATCATGACCTTCGTGTTCCGCGGACACGAGTACTCGCGGCTCGTGATCCTCCTGTTCCTGGCCCAGTCGATCGTCGTGGTCAGCCTCGCCCGCGCGGGGCTCCGCGAGGCGCTCCGGTTCGCGCGCCGGCACGGGTACAATCTGCGTTACGCGATCGTCGTGGGCGGGGGAGAGCCGGCCGCCGAGGTGCTTCGCGTGCTCAACCGGCGCCGCGACGTCGGCATCTTCGTCCTCGGCCTGCTGAGCGACAAGAAAGAAGTGCCCGAGAACGTGCGATGGCTCGGCGGCATCGAGGACGTGCGCGCGGTGCTCGACCGCCAGCAGGTGGACATCGTGTTCATCGCGCTCCCGCACGCCGACGCCGCGCGGCTCACCACGGTCCTCGGCGGGATCGGCGACGACCCGATCGCGATCCACCTGGTGCCGGACGTGTTCAGCCTCGTCCCGGCCCGCGGGGGGATCGAAGAGTTCGAGATGATCCCGTTCATCCACCTGCGTGAATCGCGGCTCTACGGCTGGAACCGCGTCGTCAAGCGGGTGTTCGACCTGGTCTTCGGCGCGCTCGCCCTGGCGGTCGCGGCGCCCGTGATGCTGGGGCTCGCGGTCGCGCTCAAGCTCACCTCGACGGGACCCGTCCTCTATCGCCAGGAGCGCATGGGCGTCGACGGCCGGCGCTTCCGGATGCTGAAGTTCCGGACGATGCGGGTGGACGCGGAGGCGGACACCGGACCGGTCTGGGCGCGCGAGGATGATCCGCGCCGCACCGCCCTCGGCGTCTTCCTGCGCCGGACGAGCCTCGACGAGCTGCCGCAGCTCTTCAACGTGCTGCGCGGCCAGATGAGCCTCGTGGGGCCGCGACCCGAGCGCCCGGGCTTCGTCGAGGAGTTCCGGCGCCGCGTGCCCGGCTACATGCTCCGCCACAAGATGAAGGCGGGGATCACCGGCTGGGCCCAGATCAACGGCTGGCGCGGCAACACGTCGATCGAGAAGCGGATCGAGCACGATCTCTACTACATCGAGCGCTGGAGTCTCGCCTTCGATTTGAAGATCCTCCTGCAGACTCTCTGGTACGGCTTCCGCATCAACCGCAACGCGCATTGAGCCGGGCGCGTGACTGGCTGCTCCGGGCGCTCACGGTCGGCCTGGCCGCGTCGATCACGCTCTCGGAGACCACGCTCGTCGTCCTCGCGGTCGTGCTCGTCGTTGGCCGGCGCGCCGCGCGGCCTCGGGCCACGTGGCCGCTGATCGGACCCGTGATCGCCTTCGCGCTGTGGACGCTCGTGACCGTGCTCGCCTCCCGGCACCCCGGCGAGAGCCTCCTGGCCTCGCGAGGCCTTCTCACGTTGGGCGCCTTCTACGTCGTGCTGAACGCTCTGCCAGACACGCGGGCGGCCGGGCGCTTTGCGAGCGGGCTCCTGATCGCCGTCGCGACGGTGGCGCTCCTGTCGATCGTTCAAGTGGGCTTCTGTCCGTCTGGCGGCACGCTCGAGACGGGCATCGCGCCGGTTCGGCTGCTCATGAGGAAGTGCGCGCGCGCCCGCGGCTTCTTCTCGATCTACATGACGCTCGCCGGCGTCCTCAGCCTCGTCCTGGTCAGCGCGTTGCCGCGGATCGCGTCGGGCGGGCGGCGGGCCGCCTGGGCGCTTCCGGCCTGGCTGGCCGGGGTCCTGGCCCTCGGGCTCACGTCGGTGCGCGGCGCGTGGCTCGGCTTCGGCGCCGGCTGCGCGGGCTGCGCGCTCGGTCTCCGTCGTCGCTGGCTCGTGCTCGCCGCGCTGGTGCTCGTCGTCGCGGGCTCTCTCGTCGTCGAGCCGCGCTTGCTCGAGCGCGTGAAGAGCGTCGGCGACCTCGCGGACGATACGACACGTGATCGGCTCGCGATGCTCTCCGCGGGGCTCGGCCTCGCGATCGCGCACCCGTTGACCGGGATCGGGCCCGGTCAGGTCAAGAACGTGTACCCGGCGGTGGCGCCGCCAGAGGCGCTACGACGCTCGACCAGTCATCTGCACAACACGCCGCTTCAGATCGTCGTGGAGCGCGGGCTCCCCGGTCTGGCGGCGTGGGTCGCGATCTGGGTGGGCTTTTTCGGCGCGGCGTGGCGAGTGCTCAGGCGAGTCCCCCCGACCGACGAAGAGGCCCGCGCGCTCGTGCTGGGCTCGATAGCGGCCATCGCGGCGTTTCTCGTCGCGGGGCTCTTCGAATACAACTTCGGCGATACCGAAGTGCTGCTGATGGCGCTCGCGGTGATGGCGCTGCCGTTCGTCGTCGAGCGCGATCTTCCGGCGAGCCCGGCTCAGCTACGCGAGTGACGGGCGCGGTCGTAGCGGCCGAGGACCTGACCGAGCGTCTCGGCCTGGATCAGGCCCTGCGACTTCATGGCCTGGAAGACGTCGCCCCACTTCCGCCCGCTCCGACGCTCTTGCGCGATCTGCTCGAGCGTCATCGGCGTGGCGCCGCTGGCGGTCGTGCTCTGAGCTTCGAAGAGCGCGGTCGCGATCCGCTTGTTGCCTTGCGACAACGACGCGAAGGCGCTCGCTGGAGGGGTCGACACAACCTCGGGCTGGGTCGCTGGTTTCGACTGGGCCTCGGCGGCTGTTCCCGTCGCCGCGACGAGCATGAGGACGCCGAGAGTCGCTGCAAACGATCGTGTCATGGGACGCTCCATCGGGTCGTTTTCCGGGCACATCTCGTTTCCACCGGTCTCGGTTCGTCGAATTGCACGGGCGATGCCAGAAGCCCGCGAGACGAGGCCCTTCCGATTTCTCGGGGACTTAGCGGAAACCGGACACTTCGGGTCGGTGGTCGCGGACTGGACAGGCTGGCGCAGTCGTTCGGACCGATGACAAATTATGGCCAGGATGCGCCCGATCGACTCCTCACGGCGGGGTACAGGCACGGCATCCGGGTGAGATCGGTGCCCCAGAAGGTGCGTCGTGGGCCGCTCCCCCCGGGCTGATATTATCGTGACCTTGCTTGTCACGTCGCGCATCCGGGGGGCTGATCATGGGTGAGGCTCGCGGCACCACGGGCTCCACGCGCAGGGACTTCCTGCGAACCAGCGGGATGGTGGCGGCCGGGATGAGTGTCGCGCCGCTGCTCGCGGCCTGCGCGGCCGTCCGCATACCTGGCGCCGGGATCAACGTCGAGGAGATCAGCGTCGCCGAGCTACAGGCGGCGATGACCGCAGGGCGCCTCGACGCGGAGACGCTCGTGCATATGTACCTCACCCGCATTCAGGCGATCGACCGTAGCGGCCCCACGTTGCACTCGGTCCAGGAGATCAATCCCGACGCCGTGGCGATCGCCCGCGCCCTCGACGAGGAGCGTCGAGCCGGGCGAGTCCGGGGTCCGCTCCACGGCATTCCCATCTTGTTGAAGGACAACATCGCCACCGCCGACAAGATGGAGACGACGGCGGGCGCGCTCGCGCTCGTCGGCGCGCGGCCGCGCGAGGACTCGACGATCGCGCGGCAGCTCCGGCAGGGCGGCGCCGTCATCCTCGGCAAGGCCTCGATGAGCGAGTGGGCGTATTTCAAGTCGACGCCGGGCTCGAGCGGCTGGAGCTCGCGAAGCGGACAGGCGCGCAATCCGTACGTCCTCAATCGCACGCCGTGCGGGTCGAGCTCCGGCTCCGCGATCGCGGTGGCGGCGAATCTCGTCACCGTCTCGATCGGCACCGAGACCGACGGCTCGATCATCTGCCCGGCCGGCGTCAACGGCGTGGTGGGCATCAAGCCCACCGTGGGGCTCACCAGCCGCGCGGGGGTGATCCCGATCTCCGTGACGCAGGACACGGTGGGCCCGTTCGGGCGCACGGTCGCCGACGCAGCCGCAGTCCTGGGAGCGATCGCGGGCGTCGACTCGCGCGATCCCGCGACCCAGGCGAGCGCGGGCCGCGCGCAGACGGACTACGTCAAGTACCTCGAGCTCAACGGGCTTCGCGGCGCCCGCATCGGTGTGCCCCGCGACGGATATTTCGGCTACAGCCCCAAGGCCGATGAGGTCGTCAACCAGGCGATCGACGTCCTGCGAAACGGCGGCGCCGTGATCGTCGACCCCGTCAAGATCCCGAACTTCGACCGAGCCGCGCTCACGTCCGCCGAGCTGATCGTGCTGCTCTACGAGTTCAAAGCGGGAGTGAATGCCTATCTGTCGAGCGTGGCGCCGGGCGCGCAGGTGCGGACGCTCGACGACGTCATCGAGTTCAACAAGCGCAATCCGCGCGAGAACCTGCCGTATTTCGGCCAGGAGCTGCTCGTGCGTGCGCAGGCCAAGGGCGAGCTGACCGAGGCCGAGTATCTCGAGGCGCTGGAGAAGTGCCGCCGCCTGGCGGGGACAGAAGGCGTCGACGCCATCATGGACGAGCAGCAGCTCGACGCCTTGATCGCGCCCACGACGACACCGGCATGGCCGGTCGATCTCGTCAACGGCGACCAGTTCCGCGGCAGCAGCGCCAAGAGCGCCGCCCTGGTGGGCTATCCGCTCGTCAGCGTCCCGGCCGGCACCGCGATGGGCTTGCCGGTCGGCATCACGTTCATGGGGCGCGCCTGGAGCGAGCCGACGCTCATCAAGCTCGCGTACGCGTTCGAGCAGGCGTCGAAGGCGCGACGCCCACCGCAGTACCTCAACGCGCTGCCGTAGAGGATCGGCGACGATGCGTGCCGTGATCTGTCGTGCGTGGGGAGAGGTGGACGGTCTCAAAGTCGAAGAGGTCGCCGCCCCGACGCCCGGGCCTGACGATGTCTTGATCGCCGTGAAGGCGACCGCCGTGAACTACGCGGACGCTCTGATGACGGCCGGCCGTTACCAGACGAAGCCGGATCTTCCGTTCAGCCCGGGACTCGAGACCGCCGGTGTCGTGGCCTCGTGCGGCTCGCGGGTGACCCGCCTCAAGCCCGGCGATCGCGTCATGGCGATCCTCGCCTACGGCGGGCTCGCCGAGATGGCCGTGGCGCCGGCGTCCGAGACCTTCGCCATGCCGTCGCGGATGAGCTTCGAGGAGGCCGGCGCGTTCCCCGTCGCGTACATCTCGAGCCACGTCGCGATTCGCTGGCAGGGCCGCCTCGAGCCCGGCGAGACACTGCTCGTGCTCGGCGCCGCCGGCGGCGTCGGCCTCACGGCCGTCGAGATCGGCAAGGCGATGGGGGCGCGCGTGATCGCGGCGGCGAGCACGGCCGAGAAGCTCGCGGTGGCCCGCGAGCGCGGCGCGGACGCCCTCGTCAACTATTCGACCGAGAAGCTCACCGAGCGAGTGATGGCGCTGACGGACGGCAAGGGCGCCGACGTGTGCTTCGACCCGGTCGGCGGCGAGCTGTTCGACGCCGCGCTCTCGGCGCTCGGCTGGGGCGGCCGCATCCTGGTCGTCGGTTTCGTGGGCGGCGTTCAGCAGATTCCCGCGAACCGGCTCCTGGTCAAGAACCGGGCCGCCATGGGCACGTCGCTCCGCTACTTCCGCTGGCACGCGCCGGACAAGCTCCGCTTGTCGGTCGACGAGCTCCTGCGCTGGTACGAGGAAGGCAAGCTCCGGCCGTGCATCTCGCACCGGCTTCCGCTCGAGAAGAGCGTCGAGGCGATCCGGCTCCTGACCGATCGCCGGGCGTACGGCAAGGTGGTCGTCGTCCCGGGCTTGACTGGCGCCTGAGCGTGGAGATCCAGGTTCGCGAGCACGGCCGGCACGTTGTGGTGCTCACCATCGACAACCCGCCGCGGCTCAACGCGATGTCGCGCCAGATGATGGCCGACCTGGCCCGGCTGTGGGACGAGCTCGACCGCGGGAGCTGCCGGTGCGTCGTCCTCACCGGCGCCGGCACCCGCGCGTTCTGCGCGGGCGCGGACATGAGCGGCGATCTCTCCGCGGCGCCGGAGACGGCCCGCGTCGTCAGCCACGCGCTGCTGAAGCATTACGTGTTCTCGAAGCCGATCGTGGCGGCCGTCAACGGCGACTGCGTCGGGGGCGGCGTGGAGCTGCTCCTCTCGACCGACGTGCGGGCCGCCACGCCTCACGCTCGCTTCGGGCTGCCGGAGGTGCGCTGGTCCATCTATCCGTTCGGTGGCGCGACGGTGAAGCTCACCCAGCAGATCGGCTACGTGCACGCCATGGACCTCTTGCTGACCGGCCGGCTCATCGACGCCGCCGAGGCCGCGCGCCTGGGACTCGTCAATCGCGTCGTGCCGGCCGAGGGGCTGATGGCCTGGGCGCTCGAGACCGCCGAGACGATCGCCGGCAACAGTCCGTCGGCGGTGCAGGCGGTGAAGCGCCAGATCAGCTCGACGATCGCCGACCACGCGCTCTCGCGCGAGGCGCTCGAGCAGGAGCTCGGCGACCGCGTGCGGGCCAGCGCGCATTTCCAGGAGGGCGTCGCCGCGTTCCGCGAGAAGCGTAAACCGCGTTATGAATAGGGCGACTCCCGCCACCGTGCCGTGACGCGGGTGAACCGATGCGTTCAGCCCAGGTCGAAGTGAGCTAAGCTAACGCATGCTCGGGCCTACCCTCGAAGGTGATCGCGTCCGCTTGGAAGCACCCGCGCGCGAGCATCTACCGAGCATCGCGAAGTGGCGGACCGATCTCGAAGCGACACGTTACCTCTTGATCCTTCAGTTCCCTCCGTCGCCAAAGCAGCACGAGGACTGGCTCGAGAAAGCCGCAGTCAGCCAGGACGACATCGTCTGGACGATCGTCGACCGTGGTGACGGCGCCCTCGTGGGGCTATGCGGTCTCGACAAGATCTCCTGGCGCCACCGGCACGCTCTCGGATGGACGTTCCTCGGTGAGAAAGAACGCTGGGGTCGCGGGTTCGGCACCGAGACGACGCGGCTCCGCACGTCATTCGCGTTCAAGCAGCTCGGCTTCGAGAAAGTGATGACCGAGATCTACTCGGGGAACGAGGCGTCGATCCGTATGGTGCAGAAGCTGGGCTTCCGTCGGGCGGGAGTCCTACGTCGCCATCGCTTCGTGGACGGCACTTGGCAGGACCTCTGGTTGGGCGAGATGCTTCGGGACGAATGGAAGGGCTAGCCACACGTCCTCTCGGGGACAACGTCGTCACACTCGAACCGGCTGATACGACGAACGTCGACCTGCTGGTTCAGTGGACACTTGATCCGATCGCGCAGGGACCGCACAAGCAAGCTCCCGACATGACTGAAGATGCGCTGCGGATTCTGTTCCTCGCGAATCAAGAACGGCGGTATTTTCTGATCAGACGGAATGCCGACGAGCACCCGTTGGGCCGCTTCTACTGGCGCGCTTGGCGATTTACCGAGTCGCCGAAGGAAATCGACTGGGAGCTGAACATCCTCTTGGCAAATCCTCTGGAAAGGGGAAAGGGTTATGGTGCCGCCGTTCAGCGGTTAGCATCCGACTACCTGCTCGCGCTGCCCGAAACGCGGAGCGTTTTTGCCTTCACGTTCCTGGCCAATGTTGCGGAGCAGCGCGCGCTCATCAAGGCCGGATTTCGGGAAGAGGGTCTGCTTCCCCATTCACACTATCGTGTTCACCGGGCGGAGCTTTCCGAGCTGCCCTGTCTTCTCTTCATCAAGCCGAGGTGTGCGTAAGACACACAATCGCCAGCGTGCCGTCGGGCCCCGCCGCCGTGCTTTTCTTCGACGATGTGGCCGCCAACGTCGAGGCGGCGCGGACAGTAGGCATCAGAGCCTTCCAGGTGTCGGGCATCACCGGGCTGCGTCCGTGTCTCACCTCACTGGGGCTGTTGCATGACCCGACAAGCACGTAAGACGTGGCTGGGCGTGGCGCTGCTCGACACGGCTCAGGCGCTATGAGCCGGCCGCGAGCGTAGGCCGCGCGCGCCGAAGAGGAGCAGCGCCGCCGCGACCCAGGCGAGCGCGCCGTCGAACACGAACGCTCCGGGGATGCTGACCGCGGCAATGGCGCCACTCGCGAGGGGGCTGGCCGCGGTGCCGATCTGAAGGCCGAGACCCAGCCAACCGAACGCCGCGCCGCGATGCTCGGCGGGCACGATCATGGCCCCCAGCGAGTACGTCAGCGTGATCGCGGCGCCGAGACAGAGTCCCGTGAGCAGGCGCAGCACGAGCAGCAAAGGCCAGCCGCGCGGCAGCGCCATGGCGGCGCAGAGCGGACCGCCGATGAGGAGCCCGATCAGCAAGATTCGCGCGGCGGGCACCTCGCGCGCGAGCCGTGCGGCGACGTTGGCCGAGGTCGTCGCAGCGATCGCGCCGATCGAGACGATCGCGCCCGAGATGGCCGCGATCTTCTCGATGCCGGGAAGATGCGCGACCTGAAGCGGGATCAAGAGCGCGAGCCCCCGGTCGATGAACTGCGCGATGAAGAGCAGCGCCAGCACCACGGCGAAGTGGGGGTACCTGAACACATCGCCGAGTGGCATCTTCGCTGCCGGCTGGCGCCGGGCTCCCTCGACCGGTGAAACCTCCTGGAACAGCACGATGAGCCCGACGAGCGCCAGCGCGCAGAGTCCGGCCGTCGCGAAGAACGCGTAGCGGATGCCGAAGTGCGAGGCGACGTAGCCGCCGATCGCCGGACCGACCGCGACGCTCAGGAGCTGCGCCGACTGCACCATGCCGATCGCCGACGGGACCTTGTCCTTGGGCGCGGAGGTGGTGGCCAGCGCCATCACCATCGGCGTGAAGCCGGCGAAGAGGCCCATGATCACGCGCGCGAGGAAGAGCTGTTGCACCGAGGTGACGAGGCCCATCGCCGCGACGATGACCACGAAGCCGACCAGCGAGCGGATCAGCATCATCTTGCGACCGAAGCGGTCGGCGAGACGGCCGAAGACCGGCGACAGGATCCCGGACATCGCAGGGGTGACCGCGGCCTGAAGTCCGGACCACAGCGCGATCTTCGCCGGATCCGTCACCCCGAGCTCGCGGATGTAGAGCGGCAGGAACGGCGAGAAGAACTGGAAGCCGACGAACGAGATGAAAACGGTCAAGGTGAGGGCCCAGACGTTCCGCCGCCAGTCGTTCGGGAGGATCCGTATCATGCGCTCGCGGCGTCGCGCGCCCGGCCGAGCATCTCGGCAAGCCGGAACTTCTGCACCTTGCCGGTCGCGGTCACCGGCAGCTCGTCGCGGCGCATCAGGCGGAATTCCTGGGGCACCTTGAACGCGGCGAGCGCCTGCTTGCAGAAGGCGCGCAGCGCGTCGGGCTCGGCGTGGTGGCCGTCGCGGAGGACGACGACCGCGGCGACGACTTCCTCTTTCCGCGCGTCCGGGAGTCCGACGACGTACGCCTGCTCCACGGCCGGATGACCGAGCAGGACTTCCTCGACCTCCAACGGCGCGACGTTGATGCCGCCGGTCTTGACCATCTCTTTGACGCGGCCGCGGAAGCGGAGCCGGCCATCGTCGCCGATCGCGCCGAGGTCCCCGGTGACGAGGAAGCCCTCGGCATCGAAGGCCGCGGCGTTCTTCTCCGGGTCCTTGTAGTAGCCCGGCGTCAGATGACCGCGGACGAGGATCTCGCCGACCTCGCCCGTCGGCAGCGGTCGCCGCGTCTCGCGGTCGACGATGCGGATCTCCATGCCCGGCAGCGGACGGCCGACGGTCGTCGTCCGGATGTCTTCGGGATCGTGAGCGTCGGTGACGTTGCAGTTGCCGTAGGTCTCGGTGAGACCGTAGACGTTGCAGATCTCGCGCACGCCGAGATCCATCACCATCTGCAGCGCCGGCGGGGGCCCGATGGCCGCGCCGGTGCGGAGCGACGAGAGATCGCGCCGCGCGCGGTCCGGATGCTCCGTGAGGGCGAGCGCGATGTTGGGCGTGCCGTAGTAGACCGAGCAGCGCTCGCGCTCGATCAGCGCCAGGGCGGCGCCTGGCTCGAGTTCTTCCTGAAGGACGATCGTGCCTCCATGCGTCATCACCGCTAGCAGCGCGTTGGCGCAGCCGAAGCTCCAGAAGAGCGAGATGCCCATCCACATGCGGTCCGCGGGCGTCAGGTGCTGGCGCTCGCCGATGTTCCACATGTTCTCGACGAGGCCGCCGTGCGCGAGCTGGACCCCCTTGGGCGTCGAGGTCGTTCCCGACGTGTAGAGGATGTAGGCGACGTCGTTCGGCGTGACCGCGCGCCGGGCGGCGTCGAGCTCGGCGTCGGCGACGGCGGCCCCCAGGTCCCAGAGCGCGTCGAAGGCCGTCAGCGGGCCCCTCGGCTCGCCGTCGACGACGACCACCCTCGAGAGCTTCGGCAGCCGCTTCGAGCCGGGACCGCCCAGCTCGGCGAGCAGGCCGAGATAGTCCTGCCCGGCGAAGCGCGCGATCGTGATCAGGGTCGTGGCATCGCAGTGGTCGAGCACGTACCCGAGCTCGCGGGCGCGCGACCAGGTGCTGATGGGCACGAGCGTGCCGCCGAGCATGGTGACGGCGAAATCGATCACCAGCCACTCCGGACGATTGCCCATCAGGAGCGCCACCTTGTCGCCTCGCCGGACACCGAGCCGCAGGAAACCCTTCGCGAGCCGGCGGGCGCGCGCGCGCGTCTCGGCATAGCTCAGGCGTTCGGTGCCGCCGACGATGAGCTCGTGAGCCGGGTCGCGGGCGGTGATCTCGTCGAGCAGATCGGGCAGGGTGCGGCTCCGCGGGTGGGCCACGACTCATCATAAGCCGAGCCGCCGTTCATCCGGTATAGTGGGCCGGTTGACTCCGCACGCGCTCGCGCTGTCCAGCGCCCTGTGCTCGGCCGTCGCGACGATGCTGATCCAGCGCGGCCTGCGGCGCTCGAACTTCTACGCGGGCTTCTGGCTCAACGTCGCCGTCGGCGCGGTGGGGCTGTGGTCGGCGGTCCTCCTGCTCGTCCCCCGCGACGAGTACAACTGGCACGCGGCGCCCTATTTCATCGCGTCGGGTGTCGTCGGCACCGCGGCCGGCCGGCTCTTCCGGGTCGCCGCGATCGAGAAGGTCGGCGCTTCCGTCTCCGCGGCGATCCTCAACCTGGCGCCGATGATCTCCACCGCACTCGCCATCCTCTTGCTGGGCGAGCGGATCACGCTGGCGATCCTCACGGGCACGCTCGTCGTGGTCCTCGGGACCATCCTGCTCTCGGTGAGCGGCAAGCACGTCGGCTTTCGGCCGCGCGATCTCGTCTACCCCTTCGTGTCGGCCATGTGCTTCGGTGTGGTCGCGATCCTCCGCAAGCTCGGCCTCGGCCTGGCCGGGCCGCTCTTCGACTCGGCCATCAACATCACGGCCGCGCTGATCGCGTCCTCCGCGTTCGTGGTCGCGTCGGGTAACCGCGGCGCGCTCCGCTACGACCGGCGGAGCTTCCTCTATTTCGCCGCCGGCGGCGCCTTCGAGAACACCGGAGTCTTCCTGCTGCTCTTCGCGCTCGGCCTCGGCGAGGTGAGCGTGATCGTGCCCTTGGCCGGCACGTCGCCGCTCTTCGTGCTCCTAATGGCCTACTGCTTTCCGAGCGGGATCGAGCGGCTGAGCTGGCGGCTGGTCACCGGCGCGGTGCTCATCGTGCTCGGCGTGTTCCTGCTCACCGGCTGG
This sequence comes from Candidatus Rokuibacteriota bacterium, assembly GCA_003220495.1. Lineage (GTDB taxonomy): Bacteria > Methylomirabilota > Methylomirabilia > Rokubacteriales > CSP1-6 > AR31. The sequence continues at coordinate 121,055 of QHSP01000017.1, forward strand.
GGCATCGGCCGCCTGGCTTGACGCGCGGTCGAGCGCGGCGCTACGCTGCGCGCCATGTCATGGGCCCATCCTCAATACCTCGTCGAGACCGACTGGCTGGCGGCGAACCTCGAGGATCCGGCGCTGCGCGTGCTCGAGTGCACGACGATCCTTCACCCGATGCCCGACGGCGGTTACAAGGCCGAGTCGGGTCGGGCGACGTGGGCCACCGGCCACATTCCGCGTAGCGGGTTCGCCGACCTCACGGACGATCTCTGCGACCGCGCCGCCTCGACGCTCTACATGATGCCGCCCACCGAGCAGATGGCGGCATCGATGGCGCGACTGGGAGTCGGCGAGGGCACGCGCGTCGTGCTGTACGACCGCGCGGTGAACATGTGGGCCGCGCGCGTCTGGTGGATGCTGCGCGCGGTCGGCTTCGACGATGCCGCGGTGTTGAACGGCGGCTGGAAGAAGTGGACGCTGGAGGGGCGCCCGACGTCGACCGCGCCATGCGTCTATCCTCCGGCGCGCTTCGTCGCGCGGCCACGTCCCGAGCTCTTCGTCGGCAAGCGCGCGGTGCTCGCGGGTCTGGGCGAGCGGGCCACATGCGTCCTCAACGCGCTCTCAGAGGAGCAGCATCGCGGCACCGGCGGCGTCGCGTACGGGCGTCCCGGTCGTATCGCCGGTAGCGGCAACGTACCGGCTCGCGCGCTGGTCGATCCGGCGACGCACGCGTATCTCGCGCCCGACGTGCTGCGCAAGCGATTTGCCGAGGCGGGGGCGCTCGACGCCGGAAGGGTGGTCACCTACTGCGGTGGAGGGATCGCCGCGAGCAGCGACGCGTTCGTGCTCACCCTGCTCGGCCACGACACGGTGTCGGTATACGACGCCTCGCTCTCGGAGTGGGCCAGGGACGCGTCCCTGCCGATGGAGACCGGCTGAGCCCGCCGGCGGCGAGGGCTCAGGCGCCCAGGTACGCGCGCTGCACGCGGGGGTCGGCCAGGAGCGCGTCGCGCGCGCCGGCCAGCACCACCCGCCCGGTCTCGAGCACGTAGCCGCGGTCGCACAGCTCGAGCGCTTCCACCACACGCTGCTCGACCAGCAAGATGGTGAGCCGCCGCTCCCGTCGAATGCGGTCGATCGTCTCGAAGATCTGCTCGACGATGCGCGGGCCCAGGCCCTGCGACGGCTCGTCGAGCAGTAGCACGTCGGGCTGGGCCATGAGCCCGCGACCCAGCGCCAGCATCTGCTGCTCGCCGCCGGAGAGCGAGCCCGCGAGCTGGCTACGCCGCTGGCGCAGGATCGGAAAGAGCTCCAGCACTTCCTGAAGCGCTTGGGCTCTGCCCCGGCGGGCGGCGCGGCGATACGAGCCGAGCTCGAGATTCTCGAATACGGTCAGCGATGGAAAGACGCGCCGGCCTTCCGGGACGTGAGCGATGCCGAGTGCGGCACGCTCGCTCGCCCGCAGCGCGCCGAGGTCACGGCCGCGATAGACGATGGTGCCCGTCGCGGCCGCGGTGCCCGAGATGGCCTTGAGCAGCGTGGTCTTGCCGGCGCCGTTGGGACCCACGAGCGTCACGAACTCGCCCTCGCCGACTTCGAGAGTCAGATCGACGAGCGCCCGAAGGCCCCCGTACGAGACGCCGAGCCCGGCGACCGTCAGCACGCCGGCGCCCCCGCCCGCGCGAGCCACCGCTTGCCCAGGTAGGCCTCGATCACCGCGCGGTCCTGTGTCACGCGACCCGGCGGGCCTTCGGCGAGGCGCCGTCCCTGGTCGAGGACGACGAGCCGGTCGGCCAGCTTGAGCAGTGCCTGCATCGTGTGCTCGATGATCACGACGGTCATCCCGGTGGCACGCACGCGCCGGATCATCGTGATCATGACGTCGACACCGTCGGCCGAGAGCCCGGCCAGCGGCTCGTCGAGCAGCACGAGACGCGGGGACGTCGCCAGGCAGCGCGCGAGCTCCATCAGCCTCAGCTCGAGCGTGGTGAGGCCGCCGGGCAGCGCCTCGGCGCGGTCGGCCAGCGAGACGTCCTGGAGCGCGGAGGCGGCCCTGGCGCGCGCCCGGTCCACCGCGGCCTCACGCGCGAAGGCGCCGACCATCACGTTCTCGAGCACGGTCAGGTGTGGGAAGGTGCGGACGACCTGGAACGTTCGCCCGACACCGCGCCGGCAGAGCGCGCTCGGAAGCAAGCCTGTCACCGTCTGACCGCGGAAGCGCACCTCTCCGTGATCGGGAACGAGGAAGCCGTTGAGCACGTTGAAGAGCGTCGTCTTGCCTGCGCCGTTCGGCCCGATGACGCCGAGGATTTCGCGCTCCTTGACGTCGAAGCTCACGTCGGAGAGCGCCTGCAGTCCGAGAAACGCCTTCGAGATGCCGCGGACGTCGAGGAGCACGTCGCCGGTCGCGGCGCCGGGGTGCGCCGGCGGCTGGGCCACCACGATTGGCGCGGCGCGCACGCCTTCCGCGCCGCGACTTCGGCGAGCGCGGAACCGCTGGAGCACACCCCAGTAAAGGCCCTCGGGCGCGAACAGGATGATCAGGATGAGCGCCGCGCCGTAGACGACGCCCTGGATTCCGGGCAGGCTGTCGCCGACGGTCGTGTCGAGGATCTCGCTGACCGGTACCATCACCGCCGCGCCGATGACCGGGCCCCACATCGTTCCGGTCCCGCCCACCAGGCAGACGACCAGGGTCTGCGAGATCACGAGCAGGCCGAAGACGGCCTCGGGCGTCACGATGAACAGGATCGCGTGGATGTACACCGCTCCGGCGACCGCGGCCGGCACCGCGCTCAGCATGTACGCGGCCATTTTGCAGCGGAAGCTGTCGGCCCCCATCGCCTCGGCCGCCTGCTCGTTCTCTCGGATCGCCCGCAGCCAGTAGCCCAGGCGCGAGGTCTCGATCCGGTACGAGAGCGCGAGCGAGCCGGCCAACACGCCGAGCGCGACGAGGTCGAAGCTCCGCGGCTCGGAGAACTGCATGAACCAGCCCAGGTGCTCGCGCTTCATCGGGATCGCGACCTCCTGGTAGCCGAGCCAGTCCATCACGATTCTCAAGATGAGCGGATAGGCGAGGGTGGCGAGGCCGAAGTAGATGCCGGCGAGCCTGAACGTCGGCAAGCCGATCAGCACCGCGGCCAGGACCGCGGCGGCGACGGCGGCGATCATGCCGAGCCACGGCGTGAGGCCGAGCTTGACGACCAGCAACACCGTGACGTACGCGCCGATGCCGAAGAACGCCTGGTGTCCGAACGAGATCTGGCCCGCGTAGCCGCTGATGATATTCCACGCCAGCCCCATCGACGCCCAGAGGAAGACCAGCGTCAGGACGCGATGGTGATACCGCTCCTGCACAACGAACGACGCCGCAAGCCCGACCGCGACCACCACGATGATCGCAATCCAGCCTCGCGCTCGCGACGGCATCAGCAGCGCCCTATGCTCGTCATGTCAGACGTCGCGCGTAGGACGAAGACGGCAGACGCGGGACGGAGCGCCGGTGCGGGAGGGGTCGAAGGGACCCGTTCCCGCCATGCGGCGACGGACGCCGCGGGCCCGGATGGAGCCCAGCCGCCGCGGGGCAGCGCACGCGTGCCGCGTGGTCGTCTCGACCCCTCCCGCACCGGTGCTCCGTCCCGCGCCTCTCGTGGGCATCAAACCGTGCGCGCACGCCGGCCAAAAAGTCCTTGGGGGCGCAGATACAGCACGAGCAGGAACGCGACGAAGACCCCGGTGTTCTGGAGCTGGAACGGGAGCACGAGCAAGGTGAGCGACTGCACCAGACCGATGAGGATGCCTCCGACGAACGCGCCCGGGATGGAACCGAGGCCGCCGAGCACGACGGCCACGAACATCAGCACGATGAAGTTGCCGGCGACGTTCGGCTCGATCGGATAATAGGTCGCCAGGAGCCCGCCGGCCGCGGCCACCAGCGCGATCCCGACGCCGAAGGCGAGGCCGTGCATGGTGCGCACGTCGATCGCCTGATAGCTCGCCGCCTCGGGATCGTCGGCGGCCGCGCGCAGCGCCCGGCCGAGGTCGGTGCGCGTCAGGAAGAGATAGACCAGCCCTGCGAGCACGAGCGCCATCACGAAGGCGTAGGAGCGCGCCTGGTTGAGGAGCACCGGGCCGACGGCGAAGGCCTGCGTCGCGTAGCTCGTGCGGATGCCGCGGGGTGTCGGCGTCAGGATCATCGTCGTGGCGTTCGTGATCACGAGGGAGAGGCCGAGCGTCAGGATGAGCTGGGCGTCGTGCTGGCGGCCGGGATCGCCGCCGGTGACGCGCGCCAGCAAGAGGCGGTGCACGATCCAGCCGAGCACGAAGAACGGCGGCACGGCCAGGAGCGCGCCCACCAGCGGGTCGATGGAGCCCGCCACGGCGTAGAAGTACGTCACGTACATGCCGAGCATCATGAAGTCGCCCTGCGCGAAGTTCACGACGCGCATGACCCCGAAGATGAGGCCGAGGCCGATGCTCATCAGCGCATAGACACCGCCGACGAGCAGGCCGGTGACGACGTACTGGACGAGCTCGGCGAAGACCACCGGTGCGCGCGCCGACTACCTGTGCCAGGCGATCGGCCGCGTCGCGACGGCGATCGGCACCACGGTGTAGGGCTCGCCGTCCTGCCACTGCACGATGAGCGGCGTCGCGCCGATGCGCCGGCCGCGCTCGTCGAATCGCACTCGCGGCGGATAGAACGCGCTGACGGCCGGGCCCGACGAAATGTCGATCTTCGCGAGCGCGTCGCGGATCGCCTTGGGATCGGCTGACTTCGCCTGCTCGATGGCCTCCTTGATCAGCCAGACGTGGGCGTAGGTGCAGAGCGGGTCCTGCGTCATGAACGGCTCGCCCGTCCGCTGCTTGAACTTCTTGACGAGCTCTTCCTGACCCTTCATCGGATGCGCGGCCACGACCGTCTGGATGTTGTCGAGCGTGTCCTTGCCGACCGTCTTCACGTACTCGGGCGTGACCAGCCAGGCCCCGACGCCCTGGATCGGCGACTTGACGCTGAACTCCTTGATCTTTTGTAAGACTTGGATCGAGTCGGGGAAGTTGGTGGCGCCGTAGAAGACGATGTCCGGCTGGGTCGAGCGGAGCTTCTGCACGATCGCTGTCGCGTCGGCGAGCGGCGGCGTCCACACGTCGTCCACGACCAGCTCGATTCCCTTGGCGGCCAGGAGCTTCTCGCGCAGCGGCTTGTAGAAGAACATCGAGGCCGCGGTGTTGTCACCGACGATCCCGGCCTTCTTGATGGGCCGGTTGTTCTTCTTGGCCAGGTCGGTCACGAGGTCGAGCGCCTGCTCGGCCTGCAAGGACGAGACCGGGGAGGTCTGGAACGTGTACTTGAAGCCGCGCTCGGTGATGCTGTCGGCGTAGGAGAGCGAGAGCCACGGCACCTGCAGCCGCTCGGCGACCTCGGTGACGCCCAGGGTGAACGAGCTGAGCCAGGAGCCGATCCCGGCGCTGATCTTCTCGCGCGTCAGCACGCGCTGCGCCGCGCTCACCGCCTTCTCCACGCTGTCGCCGGCGTCGGCCTCGCGCAGCACGATCCTGGCGCCGCCGAGGGCCTTGATGCCGCCCTGGCCGTTGATCTCCTCGATGGCCATGTCGGCCCCCATCTTCTTGAGCTGGCCCTGGCGCGCCCAGCGGCCGGACAGCGGCGCGACGAGCGCGATCTTGACGTCATCGGCGGCCGGCGCCTGGCCCATGAAGAGCACGGGGACGACGAGGGCGAGCGCCAGCGCGACGATGAGCATGCGCGAGAGGGAACGCTTCACGGTGGTCTCCTCCAGAGATCGGGTGACTGCGTTTCGATCCGGACGGCGATCGACTATACCACCCTGAGCCGTGGCACTCGCCCCGGCCGTGGTCTAAGATCCGGGCTGGGCGAGTCGCGCGCGCTGCGGGCCGTTGCGGGGCTGGGCCTCGCCGGCCCAGGCGCGCTCACGAACAAGGAGCCAGCCATGGCGACGAAGAAAAAAGGCACTGGGCTGATGATGGTCTGGACGGATATCCCGGCGGACAAGGAGAAGGAGTTCAACCGCTGGTACAACGAGGAGCATCTGGCCGAGCGTCTCGCGCTGCCCGGGTTCCTGAACGGCGCGCGCTACGAAGCGGTCAAGGGCGGACCGAAGCATCTCGCGGTCTACGAGCTCGAGAGCGTCGCGGCGCTCGAGACCGACGCCTACAAGCGAGTCCGCTCGAACCCGACGGCGTGGACCAAGAAGTGCTCGCCCGAGGTCATCGGCGCCAACTACATCCGCAACGTGTACACCTTGATCCACCCCAAGAGCGTGACCCCGCCGGTGGCCGAGAGCCCGATGGCGCCGGCGCTGCAGCTCGGGCGGATGGACGTGCCACCGGAGATCGACGCCGACTTCAACACCTGGTACAACACGATCTACATTCCGAACTACGAGAAGGTGCCCGGCGTGCTCCGCGGGCGGCGCTTCCGTGCCGTGACGGGCACGCCGACCTATCTCACGTTCTACGAATTCCAGAATCCGAAGGTCTCGGAGACGCCGGCCTGGCTGGCCCAGCGCGACATCGCGCCGGAGACGCAGCGCATCCGGCCTCACATGAAGCACGCGCCGGGATCGCCGGGCGTCTACGTCAAGACGTTCGAGCTCGGGGGGTAGGCCTCATGCCTTCTTCAGGGCTTCCCACGCCGCCCGTTGCGTCGCGCGCCACGGCGTTCGCTCCCACCCGGTACCCGTGGCGCTCGTCGGCGAGTGCTCCGTGCCGGTCGTGTAGAACGTCGCGCGCCAGCCCTTCTCGTCGTAGCGCGTGAGCTGCAGGTCGTAGCCCTGGCGCGCCATACTGACCGCGACGCGGCCGATACCGGCCCAGGAATCGAGCCATGAGCGCAGCGCGTGGAGCGCTCGGTCGTACGAGGGCAGGGAGCACCCAGTGAAGCCGAGCGCCGCGACGAGCAGCCGTCCGCGCTGGTCGAGCACGCGCTAATTCGCCGGGACGGGCTCGGTCGACACGCGCAGGCGGACGAAGTAGTCCTTGAAGCGCTCCACGTCCGACTCGGAGACCATGTCGGCCACGATGAAACAGGCCAGGTCACCCTGGCGCCACACCCAGGCCGAGAATCCGCTGTCGCTCATGAGCGCCGGCCGCCACCGGTTTTCGATCTGAATCCGGCGCGCCTCGGGCAGCGGCAGCCCGGGCGCGGGCAACGCGGTGTACGTCACCAGGTGGCCGTCGCCGTCGCGGTAGTAGAGCGCCATGCCTCGCCGCTCCTCGAGGTAGATGGGCTCAGCCCCGACGAAGACGAGCCGGTCGTCGCCGACGAAGAACTTCCGCAGCGCGATGCCGGATTCCTGGGTGAGCCACGGCAGCGCGGTCGGGACCACTTCGGTCCGGCGCGCCCCCCACATGAGCGCGCGGGTGTGCTCGGCCACGACCGACCGCACGAGCCGCTCGGTCGGATCGGCCGGCAGGATCCGCGGCAGGAACGGTATCGACACGAGCACGAGCACCAGCGCCGTGGCGGCGGCCGCGAGAGTCGGCGCGAGCCACGCCGGGCGCGCGCGCAGGGGCTCGGCGCTCTCCCCGATGGAGCCGCGCAGGTACGCGGGCGCCGGGTAGCGGCGAAGCTCGGTGCGCAGTCGCGCGCCGATCGCGTCGTCGGATTCGGGGGAGTGATTGCTCATTCTTTGCTGTAGTCGCGTAGGAGTCCGCGCAACCGCTCCTTGGCCCTGAAGATCCGCGATTTCACGGTGCCGACCGGACAGGCCAGGATACGGGCCACGTCCTCGAGCGCCAGGCCTTCAACTTCCGCGAGCAGCAGCACGGTTCGAAATTCCTCGGGGAGGCGCCGGAGAGCGCGCTCGAGATCGGTATGCGCCTCGACGGCGCCGCTCGATTCCTCGGGCGCATCGTGAAACATCGGAGCGTCCCAGGTCGGAACGCCGTCCTCCGCGAGCGCCGACTCCCGCTCGCGAAGCCGATAGAACGTCAAGAATGTGTTCCTCAAGATTTGAAACAGCCAGGCTCGGAGATGGGTTCCCGGCTGGAACCGGTGGGAAAACCGGAAGGCGCGGAGGTAGGTTTCCTGGACGAGGTCGTCGGCCTCCGGCGGATTGCGCGTCAGATACATCGCGAAGTTGTAGAGCGCGTCCAGGTGCTCGAGCGCGGCCCGATGGAAGTCGTCGGAGGCCACGGGCCGCTCAGTCGACGAACCAGCGCGCCGGGTAGTTGCCCGGCCGCACCTGGTGCTCGTCCTCGAGCTCACCCAGCAGCTCGCGTATCGAGCGGTAGAGGACGGGGTGCTCGAAATCGGGCGCCAGGTCCGCCAGCGGCTGCAGGACGAAGCCGCGCTCCGCCAGGAGCAGGTGGGGAACGTGGAGGTCGTCGCCCGCGCTCAGCACCTCGTCGCCGTAGAAGAGGATGTCGATGTCCAGGGTTCGCGCCGAGAATCGCTGGGCCTCGGGCGTGCCCCGCGGCCGGGTCCGCCCGAGCGAGGTCTCGATCGCCTGCATCGCCGCCAGCAGGGCCCGTGGCGCGAGCGATGTCTCGATCGCCACGACGCAGTTGAGGAACCAGCGCTGCTCGCTGTCGGTCTGGCCGGGCTCGGTCTCCCACGGCTCGGAGTCGTAGAGCGGCGAGGCGTCGACGAACCGGATCGCGTCGGTCCCGTGTAGGCGCTGCACCGCGGATCTGAGGGTCGCGAGCCGATCGCCGTCGTTCGAGCCGAGCGAGAGGTAGACGCGCGTCACGACCGGCTCCGCGTCAGCTCCACCGAGGGCGTCCCGACCAGGCCCTCCATCGGAGGCGTGAGCTTGCGCACGCGCACCCGGATCTCGCGCGCCGGGAATTCGCGCAGGAGCGCCTCGACGATCAGCCCGGCCAGGCGCTCGATCAGGTTCACCCGGTTGCGGGTGCCGATCTCGACGATGCGCCGGGCGACCACGCCGTAATCCACCGTCGCCGACACCTGATCGGACGCCACCGCGGAGGCCAGATCGACGGCCATCTCGACGTCGACCGAAAACCAGGCGCCCACCACCTGCTCCGCGCGCGTCAACCCGTGCCGACCGTAGAAGCGCACGTCCTCCAGCAGGAGCCGGTCGCCCATCAGAGCTTCACGACCGTGTTCTTCAGGCTGCCGATCCCCTCGATCCGCACCTCGACCCGATCGCCCGGCTCGAGCAGGCCGGCGCCGGCGGGCGTACCCGTCGCGACCACGTCGCCCGGCATGAGCGTCATCACCTGAGCGATCCGCGCGACGATCTCGTCGGTGGGGAAGATCAACTCCTTCGTCGACGACGACTGCCTGAGCTCGCCGTTGACGAATGTCTCGACGGCCACCGCGTCGGGATCGATGTCGGTGGCGATGCACGGGCCGAGGGGACAGAAGGTGTCGAACGCCTTGGCCGTCAGCCAGAATCCCTTCGACGCCAGGTCCCGCGCGGTCACGTCGTTGAGGCACGTGTAGCCCAGCACGTATTCGCGCACGCGCTCGGCGGGGACGTTGCGGCACCGGCGCTTGATCACGACCGCGAGCCCCGCGCCGTGCTGGACGAGGGCGCTGAGGGTTGGATAAACGATCGGGTCGTCGGGCCCCGCGAGCGTCGTCGGCGGCTTCAGGTAAAAGCGCGGCTCGGCCGGCGCGGTCCGCGCCGATTCGGCGGCGTCGCCGCGATGGTTGAGCTCGACGCCGACGATCTTGGAGGGCATGGTCGGCGCCAGCAGGACGGCGTGCTTGAGGGGCAGGCGGCGCCGGCCGCGACGGAACGGGCCCCACGGAGTTCCCAAGTATTCGACGACGTCGCCGCCCTCGAGCGCGCCATACGCCATGTTGGTGTCCGTCTTGAATCGCACGATCTGCATGGCGGCCGGTCACGCGAGGCCGAGGACGTCGGCCATCGAGTAGAGCCCCGGCGGACGTCCCACGATGAACCGCGCGGCGCGCAGCGCGCCGCGCGCGTACGTGTCGCGATTGTGGGCGCGGTGCGTCAGCTCGAGCCGCTCGCCCAGGGTGCCGAAGGACACCGTGTGCTCGCCGACGACGTCTCCGGACCGCAGGGAGAGGATGCCGATCTCGGGTTTGGTGCGCTCGCCGGGCAATCCCTGGCGGCCGTAGACCGCGACCTGATCGAGATCGCGCCCGAGCGCGGCGGCGACGACCTCCGCCATGCGGAGCGCGGTGCCGCTGGGCGCGTCCTTCTTGAACCGGTGGTGGATCTCGGTGATCTCGACGTCGTACTCGTCGCCGAGCGCCTTGGCCATGGTCGCCAGGAGCTTGAACGCGACGTTGGTGGCGACGGACATGTTGGGCGACATCAAGATGGCCGCCCGCTTCGCGAGCTCGCCGATCTCGGCGCGCTGCGCGGGGCTGAACCCGGTCGTGCCGATCACGGCGCGGGCGCCGGCCTGTGCGACGAGCCGGAGGTGCGCCAGCGACGCCTCGGGGACCGAGAACTCGATCAGCACGCGCTCGCGCGTGACCTCGGCCCCGGCGTCCGCGCCGACGCTCACGCCGGCCTTGCTGATCCCGGCGAGCTCCCCGGCGTCGCGCCCGAGGGCGGCGTGGCCCGGCGCCTCGAGCGCGGCGACGAGCCGGAGATCGGACTGGCCGGCGAGGCACGCGATGATCCGATTGCCCATCCGACCGGCGGCCCCCGCGACGACGACATCCGCCGCCGAGGCGCCGCGGCGCCCGACGTTCGGGGATGTCTCCCCGCCGACAACGCTCATGGGACGCTACTTGATGAGGCCGTACGGCTTGAGGATTGCGCGGAGCTTCTCGCGATTGGCGTCGCTCATCCGGCACATCGGCAGGCGGAACTCGGGCTCGATCATGCCGGCCATCGCCATCGCTTCTTTGATCGGAATGGGATTGGTTTCGAGGAACGCCGCGCGGGCCAGCGGGAAGAGTCGGTAGTGGAGATCCCGGGCGCGCTTCCAGTCGCCGTCGAGCGCCGCGTGCACGAGCTCGGCCGTCTCGCGCGGCACGATGTTCGCGATGACCGAGACGACGCCGCTGCCGCCGATCGCCAGGAGCGGAAGCGTGATGTTGTCGTCGCCCGACAGGACCGAGAAGTCGGGACCGCACGCCGCGATCACCTGGCTCATCTGGTCGAGCGATCCGGACGCTTCCTTCACCCCCACGATGTTGTTCACGTCGCGGGCGAGTCGCGCCATGGTGTCGGTCTCGACGTTGATCGCCGTGCGGCTCTGGATGTTGTAGACCAGGACCGGGATCGCGACCGACTCGGCGACCGCGCGGAAGTGGCGGTAGAGCCCCTCCTGCGTGGGCTTGTTGTAGTACGGGTTCACGACGAGCGCGCCCGCCGCCCCGGCCCGCTCGGCGTGCTTGGTCATCTCGATCGCGTCGGCGGTCGCGTAGGAGCCAGTACCCGCCACGACCCGGATGCGGCCGCGGGCGGCTTCGATCACGAGCTCGACCACGTGGTGGTGCTCGTCGTGACTCAGCGTCGGCGACTCGCCGGTGGTCCCGCAGGGGATCAGCCCGTCGGTGCCGTTGGTGACGTGGAACTCGACCAGCTCCCGGAGCTTCGCCTCGTCGACCTTGCCGTTCCTGAAGGGGGTGACCATCGCGACGAATGAACCCTGGAATGTCTGGCTCATGGGGCTGTCTCCCCCGCCACCAGGTCCTCGTACGTCTCCCGGCGGCGCACGATCGTGTACCGGTTGCCGTCCACGAGCACTTCGACGGCCCGCGGTCGCGTGTTGTAGTTGGAGGCCATCACGAAGCCATACGCGCCGGCGCTCATCACGGCGAGCAGGTCTTCCGGCTCGACCTGGGCCAGCTCGCGGTCCTTCGCCAGGAAATCGCCCGACTCGCAGATCGGGCCCACGACGTCGACGGTCTCGAGGTCCCGCGCGCAACGCGTCTGGTCGACCGGCACGATCTCGTGATAGGAGCCGTAGAGCGACGGCCGGATCAGGTCGTTCATCGCGCCGTCGACCACCACGAACTTCTTGGCGCCGGTGTCCTTCCGGTAGAGCACCCGCGTCAGGAGGACGCCGGCGTTGCCGACGATGGAGCGGCCCGGCTCGAGCAGGACCGTCACGCCCGCCTCGCGCAGCGCAGGCAAGAGGAGCGTCGCGAACTCCTGGTGAGTCGGCGGCTTCTCGTCGCGGTAGCGGATGCCCAGCCCGCCGCCGATGTCGATCATGCGGATCTCGATCCGGCGCTCGCGGAGAGCCTTCACCAGCGCGACGACGCGGGCCACCGCGTCGGCGACCGGCGTGGCCTTCGTGAGCTGCGAGCCGATGTGCATGTCCGCGCCGATGACCTCGAGGCCCTTGAGCGTCGCCGCTTCCTCGTACGCCTCGAACGCCTCGTGGTAGGGAATGCCGAACTTCGAGGTCTTGAGGCCGGTCGCGATGTAGGGGTGCGTCTGCGGATCGACGTCCGGATTCACGCGCAGCGCGACCGGCGCGCGGATGCCCATCTCGAGGGCCACCTCGTCGAGCACGCGGAGCTCGGCCCGCGACTCGACGTTGAACATCAGGATGTCCGCCTTCAACGCCTCACGCATCTCGTCGCGGCTCTTGCCGACTCCCGAGAAGATGATCTTCTTGGGCGGCACACCGGCCCGGAGCGCGCGATAGAGCTCGCCGCCAGAGACGATGTCGGCGCCCGCGCCGGCCTTCGCCAGCACCGACAGGACGCCGAGGTTCGAGTTGGCCTTGACCGAGTAGCACACGACGTGGGGCACGTCGTGGAACGCGCGCCCGTATCCGGCGAGACTCTCGAGCAGCGACGCCTTCGAGTAGACGTAGGCCGGCGTGCCGACGACGGCCGCCAGCGCGCGCAGCGACACTTCCTCACAGCAGAGCTCGGAGTCTCGATACTGAAACGGGCTCATGTATTCGTGTTCGTAACACCCGAGCCAGGTGAAGTCAAGGTAGGGTGACCCTCACCTCGTTCGAGCGCCGGCTCTCGTTCGGTCGCGCGGCGTCGTCGTGCGCCGTGATCGCGTAGCGATAGGTGCCGCGGGTCACCGCGCGGTCGACGTACGTCGTCGACGGCGCGCTGGTCGACCCGATGCGTTCGAAACCGCCCGCCGCCGGAGCGCGGTAGACGATGTAGCCCGCCACGTCGGTCTCGGGGCTCGGGCTCCAGGACAGGCGCACGACCCCCGCGGAGGCGATGGCCACGAGGTTCGCGGGGGGTGAGGGGGGCGTCACGTCGCGAGGCGTCGCCGCGACCCGCGGCGACGGGCGGCCGTAGAGGGTCGTGCCCGCGACGATGCGCACCGCACGGACGGCGTAGTAGTAGTCGCGATCGTTCTCGAGATTGGCGTCGGTCAGCGTGGTGTCCGAGCCCGGCGGCGAGACCGGCGTCAGCTCCGCGTCGGCCGACGGCGCGCGGAGAACCTCGTACCGGAGGGCGTCCGTCACCGCGTTGCCGTCGAGAAGGCGTGTGGTCGCGTCCCATTTGAGACGCACGGACCGTTCACCCGGCTCGGCGACGACGTTGCCGGGCTCGGCGGGCGCGGCGGCGTAGCTCACCGAGATCCGATGAGAGGGTGGCCCGATGCGCCCCTGGCGGTCGCCGGTGAGAACCACGTAGGTATAGCGGCGCCCGTACGTGAGCCCCTTCCGATCGGTGAACACGAGGCGAGAGCCTCGCCTGACCGCGGGCTCTGGCTCGGCGCTGCGGATCGCGGCGATCTCCTCGTAGCCGGCGATGCGTCCGTCGGCGAGCATCGCCGACTTGGGCTCACCGGCGCCGCCGTCCTCGACCCGGAAGATGCGCATCAGGGTGACATCGCGCTGGCGCGTGTTGTCGGCGCGGCGGGTCGGCGGTGTCCACGACAGCACGATCGCCGACTCGTCCACGTTGCCCGTCAGATCGGCGACGGCCTGGGGTGCCCGCTGCTCCGGCGCGACCGGTGGAGACTTCTTGCCGCACGCGGTGAAGGTCAGCGCAGCGAGCCCGAGGCACGCGGCGAGGCGCCGACCGCGCCCGATCATGCGCGCGCGATGAGCGTGCGGGCGAGCGCGAGTGAGCGGCGCACGGCGTCGGGCGCGGTCCCACCGGTGACCGCGCGCGCCCGCAGCGACGCCTCGACCGTGACGGCATCCTTGGCGTCGTCCTCGAAGAGCGGAGAGAATCGGCGCAGCTCGGCCAGGCCGAGCGCCTCCAGCGGCTTGCCCTCGGTCTCACAGAGCCGCACGATCCGCCCGACGACACCGTGCGCCTGACGAAACGGAAGGCCCTTGCGCACGAGATAATCGGCCAGATCGGTCGCCGTCGCGAAGTTCTCCGCGGCGGCGCGCCGCATCCGCTCCGTCCGGAAGGCGAGGGAGGCGAGCATCGGCGGCACGACGGCGAAGATCGCCTCGAGCGTGTCGACCGAGTCGAAGAACGGCTCCTTGTCCTCCTGCATGTCCGAGTTGTAGGCGAGCGGGAGCCCCTTCATCGTGGTGAGCACCGCGACGAGATTGCCGTAGAGCCGGCCGCTCTTGCCACGGACCAGCTCGGCCACGTCCGGATTCTTCTTCTGCGGCATGATCGACGAGCCGGTCGCGAAGGCGTCGGAGAACTCCACGAAGCCGAACTCCGCGGTCGCCCAGAGCGTCAGGTCGGCGGCGAGCCGCGACAGGTGCATGGCGGTGATCGCGGCCGCCGCCAGGAACTCGAGCAGTGTGTCGCGATCGCTCACCGAGTCGAGGCTGTTCGGCGAGACTTCGGCGAAGCCGAGATCCCTGGCGAGCGCCTCGAGATCGATCGGAAACGCGGTACCGGCGAGTGCCGCGGCGCCGAGGGGCATGGAGGAGGCGCGCCCCCCACAGTCACCGAACCGGTCCCGATCGCGCTGCAGCATGAAGACGTACGCGAGCAGGTGGTGACCGAGGACGATCGGCTGCGCGCGCTGGAGGTGCGTGTAGCCCGGCAGCGGCGTCTCGATCGTCTCGGCGGCGCGCGCGACGAGCGTCTCCTGGACGCGACGCAGGCCGGCGCGGACTCGCGCGATGATCTCTCGGAGGTACAGGCGTTCGTCGACCGCGATCTGGTCGTTGCGGGAACGCCCGGTGTGCAGCTTGCCGCCGACCTCGCCGATCAACTCTTGCAATCGCCGCTCGATGTTCGTGTGGATGTCCTCGAGCTCGGCGCGATACGGGAAGGTGCCCGCCGCGAGCTCGTCCCGGACGGTCGCGAGCCCCCGCACGATCGCGTCGCGCTCGGCGGCGGACAGGAGCCCGGCTCTGGCGAGGGCCTTGGCCCACGCGACGCTGCCGGCGACGTCGTGCGGCCACAGGCGCCGGTCGAAGGCGAGGGACCCGGTGAACCGCTCAGCGGCCGGATCGGCCCCCCGGGTGAACCGTCCACCCCAGAGCTTCTCGGACTTCGCCGCGCCGCTCCGCGGAGCCGCGCGCTTGCGGGGCCGCGACTTCACGGCAGGAGCGCCGCGATGTCGTCCATGATCCGACGGGTCACGTGGAAGCGCGCGCTCCGGCCTCCGGGGGCGCCGTCGCCCACGAAGCAGCGCGCCGGGCCGAACCGGACGCCGATCGGGACGCGCCGCGGAATGTAGCCGCGGCGCCCCGCGAGCGCCTCGTAGGTGCCGCGGATGCCGGCGGGGATCACCGGCACGCCCGAGCGAAGCGCGAGTAACGCGACGCCCGGGAGGCCGGGCTCGAGCCGGCCGCGGACGCTGAAGGGGCCCTCCGGGAAGATCCCGACCACGCGACCCTCCTGGAGAATCTGGAGCGCGCGACGGAGGGCGCCGACGTCGGCGCGCTCGAGGTCGATCGGGATCGAGCGGATGTTCCGGTGGAACATGGGATGAAAGGGTGTCGCGCGCCAGACACGTGGCATCACGAGGAACGAGATCGGCTCCGGGACCGTGACGCCGAGGACGACGCCGTCGAGATAGTTGTGATGGTTCGCGGCGATGAGATACGGACCGCTCGCCGGGAGATGCTCGAGGCCGTCGACGCGAAGATCGAACCAGCGCACGAGGGCGTGCCGGAGGGGCGGACGGAGCGCGCGATACAGGAACGGCACGGGCGGTGCCTCGCGGGCGAGGCGCCCCGTCGCGGCGAGCGTGGTGGGGCCGGCCATGTCGCGCGTTTTATAGCACGGTTCACCGAGCGCGGGCGAGCCGGTACCGGGCCACCGCCGCGTTGTGCTCGGCGATCGTCGCCGAGAAGTGGTGATGGGTGTCGTCCATCGCGACGAAGTAGAGGTACTTCACCGGCGCCGGATCGAGCGCCGCCTCGATCGCCGCGAGCCCGGGGCTCGCGATCGGCCCGGGCGGCAGCCCCGGGTTGCGGTACGTGTTGTATGGATGATCGATCCGGAGGTCCGCGCGCGTGAGCGCGCGCCGCTCCTTGCCGGTCGCGTACTGCACGGTGGGGTCGGCCTGGAGCGGCATCCTGAGCCTGAGCCGGTTCCAGAAGACCGCGGAGATGGTCCGCATCTCGTCGCGCTCCACCGCTTCTCGCTCGATGATCGAGGCGAGGGTGAGCAGCTGGTGGACGGTGAGCCCGCGCGCGGCGGCGCGTGCCGCGATGTCCGCACCCGTCTTCGCCCGCAGGCGGTGCACCATCCGGGTCAGCATCTCTTCGGCGGTCATGCCCCGAATGAACTGATAGGTGTCGGGGAACAGATAGCCCTCGACGCTCGGGGCTTCTATCCCGACCGTCGAGAGGAAGACGGGGTCGCTCGCGAGGCGCTGAACCGCGGCGCTCGACGCGAGACGCTCGCCCTCGAGCGCGCGCGCGAGCTCGGCGACGGTCGCGCCCTCGGGTTGGAGGACCACGTGCTGCTTGACTCGTCCGGCCTCCAGCTGGCTCAGGACGCCGACGGTGGAGACTCCCCGGTCGAGCTCGTATTCGCCCGCCTTCAGATATCGGGCGGTGCCTCGAAAGACGGCCAGCATGACGAAGCCCGTGCGGCTTCGGATCGCTCCCGCCTGGTACAGGCGACCGGCGATGGCCAGGATCCCGTCGTGGGCAGGAATCTCCACAAGAACCGGCCCGGCTCGGAGCGAGTCGGTCGGAGTCAGAACCTCGTGGCCCAGGAGGACGGCCAGACCGACCCCCATGAGCATGAGGAGGGCGATGGCGGCACGCAACCCCATGATTTCCCAGTGTAACATCTGGGCTCTGGTATACTGTGATGCCTTGGTGGCCTGTTCACCCCGATCACATTGGCTCGCTTCTAGGGGGTCTCATGCTTGAGTTGCAACCACCCACCCGTCACGACTGGACTGTCCAGGACAAGGTCTACGGCAAGCTATCCATGGAGCCCTTCGAGGCCGGCTTCGCCTTGACCGTCGGCATCGCCTACCGCCGGGCGCTGCTGTCGGCGATCCACGGCGCCGCGCCGACGTGGGTCAAGATCGAGAACGTCCTGCACGAGTTTTCCCATCTGCCGGGTGTGATGGAAGACACGCTCGACATCATGATGAATCTCCGCAAGGTCGTGTTCACGCTCCACGTGAACCGGCCCAAGATCCTCCGACTCCGTGCCCAGGGCGGCTCGGTCGTCAAGGCCAGCGATTTCGAGACGGACGCGGACATCGAGGTCCTTACACCCGACGTCGTGCTGGCGACGCTCGACAAGGACGGCGTGCTCGAGATGGAGGTCTGCGTCGAGCGCGGCCGCGGCTACGTGTCGGCCGAGAAGCGTGAGCCGGAGGCCCTGCCGATCAACGCGATCCTGCTGGACGCCGACTTTTCGCCCGTCAAGCGCGTGAACTTCCACGTCGAGCCCGTCACCGAGGGCCGCGAGCGGCTGGTGCTCGAGGTATGGACCGATGGCAGCGTCAGCCCGGCCACCGCGGTTGGCGAGGCGTCGCGGATCCTCGAGGATCACTTCGACCTGCTCATGGACTTCCCGGAGATTTCACCCCAGGAAGAGGCGGCCGAGCGTGACGATGTGCGGCCGCGGACCGAATTGAACGAAAACCTCTTCCGCAACGTCGACGAGCTGGAGCTGTCGGTCCGCGCGTCGAATTGCCTCAAGACCGCGAACATCCGGACGATCGCCGACCTCGTGCAGAAGAGCGAAGCCGAGCTGCTCAAGACCAAGAACTTCGGCAAGAAGTCGCTGAACGAGATCAAGACGATCCTGGGCGAGATGAGCCTGTCGCTCGGCATGCGGCTCGATCCAGAGGAGCTGGAGAGGCTCCGCTCGCAGTACGAAAGGGCGTACGAAGCCTAGGGGCTGCCGCCCCGTCAGCGGGCGAGGCGGGTCTTGATGCGGTCGACGGCTTCTTCCGTGGTGGCCCGGCCGCCGAAAGCCGTGAGGCGGAAGTAGCCCTCGCCGCTCGGACCGAAGCCCGCGCCGGGTGTCCCGACGACGTGGGCCTCGTTCAAGAGCTTGTCGAAGAAGTCCCACGAGGACAGGCGCCCCGGAGTCTTCACCCAGATGTACGGGGCGTTCCGCGCGCCATACACGGTGAGCCCGGCCGCCTCAAGCCCTTCGCGAATGATGCGTGCGTTCTCCATGTAATAGTCCACCAGCGCGGTCACCTGCTTCTTGCCCTCGCTGGTGTAGGTCGCGGCCGCGGCGCGCTGGATCACGTACGCGACGCCGTTGAACTTGGTGGACTGGCGCCGGACCCAGAGCGCGTTGACGCTCACCGGCTCGCCCGAGGCCGAGCGCCCTTGCAGCTCCTTCGGCACGACCGTGTAGGCGCACCGCGTGCCCGTGAAGCCGGCGGTCTTCGAGAAGGAGCGAAACTCGATCGCGACCTCGCGCGCGCCCTCGATCTCGTAGATCGAGTGCGGGATGTCCGGGTCGCGGATGTACGCCTCGTAGGCGGCGTCATAGAGGATGACGGCACCTCGTTCGCGCGCAAAGTCGACCCACGTCTTCAGCGCCGCGCGCGTCAGCACCGCGCCGGTCGGATTGTTCGGATAGCAGAGGAAGATCAGGTCGACCGGCCGGTCGGGAATGCGCGGCTGGAAATTGTTCTCGGCCGTGCACGGCAAGTACACGATCCGATCGTACCGACCGCTCGCGTCCGCGTTCCCGGCGCGCCCGCCCATCACGGTGACGTCGAGGTATGCGGGATACACCGGGTCGCTGAGCGCGACGACGCAGTCGGACCCGAAGATCTCCTGGATGTTGCCGGTGTCGCTCTTGGCGCCGTCGCTGACGACGATCTCGTCGGCGGTGAGCTTGATCCCGCGCTCGCCGTAGTCGTGACGGATGATCGCGTCGACGAGGAAATCCCAGCCGGTCTCGGGCGGATAGCCGCGGAAGGTCTCCGGCTTCGCCATCTCGTCCACGGCCTCGTGCATCGCGCGGATCACCGCGTCGGGCAGCGGCCGCGTCACGTCGCCGATGCCCAGGCGGATGAGCTTCGCGTCCGGGTGCGCCCCCTGATACTCACGTGTGCGCCGGCCGGTCTCACTGAAGAGGTAGCTGGCGCGTAGCTTCAGATAGTTGTCGTTGACACGGGCCATGCCGCTCGATTCTAGCAGATCGCTTCGGGGTCGAGGCAGAAGCGGTCGACCCGGCGTGCGGCCCAGCGCGTGACCGTGAGCGTCCCGCCGTCCGTCTCGAAGATGAGCGCCCCGTCGCGGTCGGTTCGATAGATCTGAGCTCCCGCCGCGGCGAGCCGCCCCATCACGCCGGCGTCCGGATGGCCGTACGAGTTGCGCGCCCCGACCGAAATCGCCGCGAGCCTCGGGCCGACCGCGTGGAGGAGCTCCACGCCCGTAGAAGAGCGCGAGCCGTGGTGGGCCACCTTGAGGACGGTCGAATCGAGACGAGCTCCCACGGCGACCAGCTCGCGCTCGCGCAGCGCGCCGATGTCGGACGCGAGCAGAAACGAGGCGAGCCCCATGTCGACACGCAGCACCAGCGCCGCGTCGTTCCGTCGGCCGGCGACCGCCGCCATCGACGGGAGCGGCGCGATCACCGCGCGCCCGAACCGGTGGGGCTCCATCGGGACCGCCGCCGTCCATTCCTCGTCGATCGAGAAGAGCCGGCGAATCGCCGCCGCGCCGCCTGCGTGGTCGCTGTCGTCGTGCGTGACGGCGATGCCGGCGAGCCGGAGGATGCCGCGGTTCCAGAGGAACGGCGCGACCACACGCTCGCCGGCGTCGAGCCGCATGGGGCCGCCGGACCCGGTGTCGACGAGAATCGCGCGGCCATCGGGCATCTCGACCACGATGGCGTCGCCCTGGCCGACGTCGAGCACCGTCAGGCGCAACAGACCGTCGGCCGGCCGCACCAGCGGCCACGCCGCGCAGCCGACGGCGAGCACAACGAGCGCGATCCCGGAAGGAAGGAAGACCCTTCGAGAGTTGCCTCGGCTCCCGTGCCATCCGAGCAACAACGCGAGTCCGGCGACGTAGGACGTCACGGCGAGCCAGCCGGGAGCCGGCAAGTGGACGACGGCGCCCGGCACCCTGGCGGCGAGCAGAACGACTGCACGGAGCGCCAGCAGAACGGGCCACACCGCGTCGAACGCCACCGCGGCGATCCCCTCGCTGAGGAAGGACAGGCCGACCGCGACGAGCCCCACGATGGTCGCGACACCGGCGAGAGGAACGACGCCCAGGTTCGCGACGACGCCGATCGTCGAGAGCTGATTGAAGTGGGTCAGGGTGATCGGCAGCACCGCCAGCTGGGCGGCCACGCTCACCCCGACCGCGCCTACGACCACTCCGCGCGGCAGCGGAGCGACCACGATGCCGAAGGTGGCCGCGAACGACAGCTGGAAGCCCGGGTCGAAGAGGTCGCTCGGGCGAACCGCGAGGATCGCGAGAGCCGCCAGCGCCAGGCTGTTGGTCACCGACGCGTCTCGATCCAGGAGCGAGGCGACCAGAACGAGCACGGCCATCACGACGGCACGGAGCACCGAGGGCTCGGGGCCCACCACCAGCGCGAACGCGACGACCACGACGATCGCGGTCACGGCCGACGGACGATGGGGCAGACGCAGGAGTCGACAGAGCGCCCAGACAGACGCGGCCAGGATCCCGACGTTGAAGCCGGAGACGGCCAGGACATGATAGACGCCGGCGCGCCGGAAGGCGTCGTCGATGTCGCGCGGCAGCTCGGTTCGGTCGCCGAGCAGGAGCCCGGCGAGCAGCGCCGCTGACGCGGACGGCAGCGCGCTCCCGATCGCCGCGACCGACGCGCGCTTGACCCGGACCGACCACGGCGGCCCCGGATCGTCCAGAGGCTCCACCGACTCGGCTCGCGTGGTGGCCACGACGTGGATGCCTTCACGCGCGAGGTGCGCCGCGACGTCGTATGTCCCGGGATTGCGGAAACCGGTGGCGGGGTGGAGCCGGAGCGGCGCCGCCACGCGCTGCCCTTCGGTCAGTGGCGGCAGCACCCCGTATGTCGTCACCTGGATGAGCCCGGTGCCCGGCAAATCCTCCACCCGCTCGGTGTCGACCAGGAGCCGAGCACGATCGGGCGCCCAGCGTCGTGGCTCGGCGGCCAACCGACCCTCGACGCGAAGGGTGCGGGGGAGACCGAGGTTCCCCACGTGGCCGGGCGGAAGCGGCACCACGGCGCCACGAAGCCCGCCCGTCGCAACCACACCGAGTAGCAGCGCGACCGCAGCCGCCTCGAGTCGGCCAGCCGCCAGCAACACGAGACAGGCCGCGACGGCGACGAGCCACGCGACCAGCAAGACCTCGGGCATCGCCAGGGCGGAGATGGCGATTCCCGCTCCGAAGGCGGCGGCGACCGGCGCGAGCGGAGTCCGCTTGAGACTCACTCGGCGATGGTCACGAAGGCGCGGAGCTTCTCGGCTTTGCGGGCGCTCATCCCGCGGACGCGCCCGAGATCGGCGATTCGCGCGAAGGGACCTTCCGCGTCACGCGTGTCGACGATCCGGCGGGCCAGCGCCGGCCCGATCCCGGGCAGCTGGGCCAGCTCGACCGTGGTCGCGCGGTTGAGGTCGATCGTGTCGGCCGGCACGTCCGTCGGAAGGCCTTGCGGGCGCTCGGACTCCCGTGGTTCCTTGCGCCGGCGCGAGCGTCGAGGCTCGGGCTCGGACGATGTGGGCGACGCAGTCCCGTCTCCCGATCGCGGAGCCGTCAGGCTCGAGCTCGGTGCCGGCGCGCGGTCGAGCTGCTCGAGATAGTCGGCGGCGTCCGGCCTCGCTCGTCGCCAGTGGCCGATCGCGAGACCGAGGCCGGCGATCGCGAGCAGAATCAGCAGCACGACGATCTGGCGACGCGTGTAGAGGGTCATGAGCGGACGATCCCACGCCCCTCGGCGCGCGACTAGAGTCGAAGATTTCAGACGGTGAGTGACCGCCATCGTGCACGCGCCGCGTCACAACAAGTCGAAGTCGGGCGTCGATCTGCGTATCATGGCGGCGCCGACAGCGCAGACGACTCGAGCCAGGAGGCCGCCATGATCTCGTTCACCGTCAACGGCAAGCAGCGGCAGGTCGACGTCCCGCCGGAGATGCCGCTCCTCTGGGTGATTCGCGAATCGCTCAACCTGACCGGGACCAAGTACGGGTGCGGCATCGCGGTCTGCGGGGCATGCACCGTGCACGTCGACGGCGCGGCCGTTCGTTCGTGCGTCACGCCGGCGTCGGCGGTCGCGGGGAGAAAGGTGACCACGATCGAAGGGCTGTCCGAGCGCGGCGATCATCCGGTCCAGCGCGCGTGGACGGAGGTCGACGTTCCGCAGTGCGGCTACTGCCAGTCCGGTCAGATCATGTCGGCGGCCGCGCTGCTGGCTCGCAAGCCCGCGCCGACCGACGCCGACATCGACGACGGCATGTCCGGCAACATCTGCCGTTGCGGCACGTATCAGCGGATCCGGGCCGCCGTCAACCGCGCCGCGGCGATCAAGAAGGGAGGCGCGTGATGAAGACGCTGGTCAGTCGCCGCGAGATCCTCAAGGGCGGCCTCGCGGTCGGCGCGGGGCTCACCGTCGGCTTCACGCTCCCGCGGCGCGGGCGCGCGCAGACACAAGGCGTGTTCGCGCCAAACCAGTGGCTGCGTATCGATCGCGACGGGGTCGTGACGATCACCAACTCGGTGCCCGAGATGGGGCAGGGATCCTTGACGACCACGCCGATGATCATCGCCGACGAGCTCGACGCCAAGCTCGACAACGTGAAGGTCGAGCAGGCTCCGGCGAATCCGGCGCTGTACAAGAACCCGGTCACCGGGAGCCAGAGCTACGGCGGCAGTCGCGGCGTGCGCGACCACCTGGACCTGTGGCGCAAGGCCGCGGCGTCTGCCCGCGAAATGCTGAAACAGGCCGCCGCGAACGAGTGGGGCGTGCCGGTCGAGAGCGTGGAGACCGAGGAGGGCGCCGTGATCCACCGGCCGACCGGCCGGCGCTTGCAGTACGGGCAGCTCGTGGACAAGGCCCAGGCGCTTCCCGTGCCGCAGAATCCGAAACTCAAGACGCCCGACCAGTTCAAGTACATCGGCAAGGCGGTCAAGCGGCGCGACACGCCCGACAAGGTCACCGGCCGCGGCATCTACGGCATCGACGTGCAAGTTCCAGGGATGCTCGTCGGCTCGATCGAACGCTGCCCGGTGTTCGGCGGCAAGGTGCAGAGCTTCGACGCGTCGGCCACCAAGGCGATCAAAGGCGTCAAGGACGTCGTCCAGGTTTCGAACGGCGTCGCCGTGGTCGCCGACAACTTCTGGACCGCGGTCCAGGGGCGGCGGGCGCTCAAGGTGACGTGGGACGAAGGCCCGACGGCTCAGGTCTCGAGCGCCCTGATCACGCGCGAGTACGAGGCCGCATCCAAGCAGCCGGGCCAGGTCGCGAGAAACGACGGCGACGCCGAGAAGGTGCTGGCCGGCGGCGGCAAGGTCTACGAGGCCGTGTATCAGGTGCCGTTCCTCGAGCACGCGTGCATGGAGCCGATGAACGCGACCGCGCAGGTCAGTCGCGACTCGTGCGTGATCTGGGCGCCGACCCAGAATCCCGGCGGCACGCAGGCGACGGCGGCGAGGATCACGGGGCTGCCGCCCGAGAAGGTCATCGTCAACACGACCTTGCTCGGTGGCGGCTTCGGCCGGCGCGGCGAGATCGACTTCATCGTCGACGCGGTCGAGACGGCGAAGGCCGTCGGCGCGCCCGTGAAGGTCGTGTGGACGCGCGAGGACGACATCACCCACGGCTTCTACCGTCCCGCGACGTACAACGTGTTCCGTGCCGCGCTCGGCGCCAACGGCATGCCGGAAGCATGGTCGACCCGCGTCGTCGGACCGGGGATCCAGATCCAGAAGGGCCGCGCGCAGGCGGGCACGATCGACCCGGCTGCCGTCGAGGCCGTCCGCAACATGCCCTACGACATCCCGAATCTCCGGATCGAGTGGAACAACAAGGATCTCGGCATTCCGCTCGGCTTCTGGCGCTCGGTCGGGCCCTCGCAGAACGGCTTCATCATCGAGAGCTTCATCGACGAGCTCGCGCACGCGGCCGGCAAGGATCCCTTCGAGTATCGGCGCGCGCTCCTCGGCAAATCACCGCGCCACAAGGCGATCCTCGAGCTGGTCGCGAAGCGCGGCAACTGGGGCGCGCCGATGCCGGCCGGCCAGGGCCGCGGAATCGCCGTCGTGTTCTCGTACGGAAGCTACGCGGCCACCGTGGCGGAGGTGGCGGTCGCACCGGACGGCGCGGTGAAGGTGAACAAACTCGTCTGCGGGATCGACGCCGGCATCGCGGTCAATCCCGACGCGGTGCGGGCGCAGATGGAAGGCGGCGCCGTCTACGCGCTCACCGCCGCGTTCTACGGTCAGATCACGATCGACCGGGGCCGCGTGCAGCAGTCGAACTTCAACGACTATCAGATGCTGCGAATCAACGAGATGCCGATGGTGGACGTGCAGATCCTCGACTCGGGCGAAGCCCCGGGAGGTCTGGGCGAGCCCGGCGTGCCCACCGTCGCCCCCGCGGTCACCAACGCGATCTTCGCCGCGACGGGCAAACGCATCCGCAAGCTGCCCATCGACCGCAACGACCTCAAGCGCGCCTGAGCCGACGTCGCGCGCCGAGCCGAACTGGCGCGGTGGAGTGGGACCCCCTCGTCCCGCCCGCAGCTCGAAGAGCTGCGAATCGGGCGAGCGGGTGACGGAGCCGATCGCCGGACATGGCCCCCGGCGGAAGGCCCCGTCAGTCGCTCGCTGTGCTCGGGCTCCCGACTGCCGTTAGGTAGTCGCCGCTAAGCGATGGTCAAGGGACGAGCGCCGCCCGAGTGATGGTGGTCGTGTCTTTGGAATGCCACTCGGCCTCGGCAAAAGCCTTGTTGATGTCCTCGAGCGGATACTTGTGCGAGATGAGCCGATCGAAGGGCCAGCGTGTCCGGTTGCGGACGAGGAAGTCGAGCGCTCTCGGTATCACGCCGGGGTCGTACTGGATCACGCCCACGATCTTCTTCGACCCCCAGACGAGCAACGAAGGCTCGAGCTCGATCTTGGCGCCGCGACTGATCGTCCCGATCTCCAGATACGTTCCTCCCGAGCGGAGCATCTCGATCCCTTCCGGGATGACGTGAGGAAAGCCGACGAAGTCGCAGGCGACGTCCGCGCCAGCTCCGCCCGTCCACTTGCGGACGAGGTTGACGCGCTCCCGACGGTCGGCGACCTCCTTGACGTTGATCGTGTGGTCGGCGCCGAAGGCGCGCGCCAGCTCGAGTCGTCCCGGCAGCTGATCGACGACGATCACGGTGGCCGCGCCCATGTCCTTGGCGACCGCGGCCGCCTGGATCCCGAGCCCGCCGGCGCCCTGGATGACGACGCTGCCCCCGAACGCGAGCCCCGCGCGGTCGAGGCCGAAGATCACCTGTGAGAGGGCGCAGTTGACCGGCGCCACCAGCTCGTCGGGGAGGGAATCCGGCACGACGAAGATGGCCCCGCGGCTTCGCAGGTAGTAGTACTCGGCGAAGGCCCCGTGGAAATGCGGGAATTGCGAGGGGCCGAGCGGGCGCTCGATCTTGGCCGGGCACGCCGCCGGCTCGTTCGCCAGGCACGCGTAGCAGCGGCCGCACGGATAGAAGTACGTGTACGCGACCCGATCGCCCTCCTTGATCGGGCGGCCGAGCGAGTCGGTCTTCACGCGGGCGCCGAGCCTGGCCACGCGGCCGGTCATCTCGTGGCCGTAGATCCAGCCGTCTTCCGGCAGCCGGAGCGGCGCGTCGCCCCGCCAGAAGTGGAGGTCCGAGCCGCAGACGTTGGCGAGCGAGACGCGGATCAGCACCGCGTCGGGCTCGACGTCGGGCACGGGCACCTCGCGGATCTCGAACGGCTTGCCCGGACCGAAGAAGACCGCCGCCTTGCCGCTGCTCATCGGCTGGCTCCTCTCGCGACGTCGAACGCGTCGTGCAGGCTCCGCACCGCCAGCTCCGCGTACTTGTCCTCGATCACGCACGACACCGCGATCTCGGACGTCGAGATCATCTGGATGTTGATGCCCTCGCGGGCGAGCGTGGCGAACATCGTGGACGCGACGCCGGAGTGGCTGCGCATCCCGACGCCGACGATCGAGACCTTGGCGACCCGCTCGTTGTGCACGATCCCGCGCGCGCCGATCTCCTGCACGACCTCGGTGAGCTCCGCGACCGCCCGCGCGTCGTCGCCGCGGGGCAACGTGAACGACATGTCGGTGAAACCGTCCTGGCTGATGTTCTGCACGATCATGTCGACCACGATGTTGCTGGTGGCGATCGCGCCGAAGACGCGCGCGGCGATGCCGGGGCGGTCGGGCACTCTCAGGATCGAGATCTTCGCCTGGCTCCGGTCGTGCGTGACGCCGGTGACCACCGCCTGTTCCATGCCGGGTTCCTCCTTCGTCACGAGCGTGCCCGGATCCGGGCGGAACGTGGAGCGCACGTGGACCGTGACGTCGTATTTCTTCGCGAACTCGACGGAGCGCGTCTGGAGCACCTTCGCGCCGAGGCTCGCGAGCTCGAGCATCTCGTCGTAGGCGACGCGCGCGAGCTTTCGCGCGTCGGGCACGATGTTCGGGTCGGCGGTGTACACGCCGTCGACATCGGTGTAGATCTCGCACACGTCCGCCTTCAGCGCCGCCGCCAGCGCGACCGCGGTGAGGTCGGAGCCGCCCCGCCCGAGCGTCGTGATCTCGTCCTCGTCCGAGAGCCCCTGGAATCCGGCGACGACCGCGATCTCGCCGGCGTCGAGCGCCCGCCGCACGCGATCGGCATCGATCTGGGTGATCCGCGCCTGCGTGTGCGCGTGATCGGTGCGCATGCCGACCTGCGGGCCGGTGAAGGACCGTGCCTTGAGACCGAGCGACTGGAGCGCTAGCGCCAGCAGCGCGATGGTGACCTGCTCACCGGTGGACAGGAGCATATCCATCTCACGCAGGTCGGGCGTCGTAGAGATCTGACGGGCGAGCGCCAGCAGGCCGTCGGTCGTCTTGCCCATAGCTGAGACGACGACGATCATCTGATTGCCGGGGGCGCTCGCGGCCACGCGTCGCGCGACGTTCATGATCTTCTCCGCGTCGGCGACCGAAGAACCCCCGAACTTCTGGACGAAGATCGCCATGCTGGCGAGAGCCTACACGACGCCCGTGCCGACCGCAAAGAACGCGGACGACGCGGTCCGACCGTGACGCCGTCGCGCCCGGCGCCGGTGCACGCGGCGACTCGCCACTAGCCCGCGGCGCCGGGCTCGACGCCCGGTCGCGCGTGAGTGGCTTCACCGAGGCTCATGTGCTCGCGGAGCAGATAGAACCAGCCGAGCAGGGTGACCGGCACGATCTGGCTGGCGTGAAAGAGCAGCGCATAGCCGACACCGGCCGAGCGGGACACGCCGAAGAGGCCGACGGCGAGCACCGCGGCCGCGTGAAAGACCCCGACGTAGCCCGGGGCGGACGGAATCGACACGCCCAGCCCGACGAAGGCGAGCACCGCCCACGGCGCCGCGAACGGCAGGTGAAGGTCCAGGGCCATCAGGACTGTCCACGCCGCGAACGCGGGCGCGAGCCAGACGAGGATCGTCCAGGCGATCAGCGGGACGGCGTGCGACGGCGTTCGGATCCCGTCGAGCCCGTGCACGAAGGTCTCGAATGCCGTGAACGCCCGCCGGTGGAGACCGGGCCAGCGAGCGAGCAGTCGGGTGATGAAGCGGGCGCAGACCTGGGGCGCCGCGACGATGGCGATCAGCATCGTGACGCTTGCGAGATCGATCGCCAGCACGACCAGGGCGGCGACCTCGAGAAACCGGGGGACCGGGACGACGAGCACCAGCACCGCCAGGATGAGCACGACGCTGAGGCTGTCCAAGACCCGCTCGACGATGAGCGTGGCGAGGGTCGTCCAGAACGGGTGGGACCGCGCGGCGGCGCCGACGGACGCATTCCAGCGCCGGGCGACCACGTACACGCGCACGACCTCACCCGCGCGGAGCGGGAGCACGTTGTTGGCCATGTAGCCGATCATCATGGCCGGCGTGATGCCTTTTGGATTGGAGCCCGGTGGAAAGAGGTACCGCCAGCGCCGGCCGCGCACCCAGATTTGGAGCGGCGCCAGGACGACGGCGACCACCATCCAGCCCCAGTGGGCGCCGCGCAGCTGATGACCGAGCTCGGCCAGATCGACGCTGAGGAAGAGATAGACGAGCAGGGCGACGCTGATCGCGACGCCGAGCGCGACTTTGAGGCGGTTCAGAGGCCGAGCTGCGCCAGGACGGCGTCGACCCGCGGTGGCACCGTGGTCGGGCGCGACGCGGACTCGAGCGCGGTGTCCGGGTCCTTCAGCCCGTGGCCCGTGAGTGTCAGCACGAGGGTGGATCCGGGCTCGAAACGACCGGCCTTGATGAGCTTGCTCAGGCCGGCCACCGTCGCCGCCGATGCCGGTTCCATGAAGATGCCCTCCTCGTGCGCGAGGAGGCGGTAGGCGCGAAGGATCTCTTCGTCGGTGACGATGTCGATCCAGCCTCGCGAGTCCTTCATCGCCTCCAGCGCCGGGCCCCAGGAGGCGGGATTACCGATCTTGATCGCGGTCGCGACCGTCCGCGGCTCTTGGATGACCCGGTTCTCGTAGATCGGCGCGGCGCCGGCGGCCTGAAAGCCGACCATTCGAGGCAGCTCCTTCACCCGTCCGGCCCGGTGATACTCGC
The DNA here is from genome assembly GCA_003220495.1 of Candidatus Rokuibacteriota bacterium. GTDB lineage: Bacteria > Methylomirabilota > Methylomirabilia > Rokubacteriales > CSP1-6 > AR31. The sequence goes on from QHSP01000017.1 coordinate 150,080, forward strand.
GGTAGCCGCGCCAGTAGGCGGTGATGTTGCCCGCGTTGCCGACGGGAACCAGGTGGTAGTCCGGCGCGCGGCCGAGCTGATCGCAGACCTCGAACGCGCCGGTCTTCTGCCCCTCGAGCCGGAACGGATTCACGGAGTTCACGAGCGTGACGGGATAGCGCTCGGCGATCTGGCGGACGATCGTCAGCGCCTGGTCGAAGTTGCCGTCGACCATGAGGACCTTGGCGCCGTGGATGGCGGCCTGCGAGAGCTTACCGAGCGCGACCGCGCCCTTCGGCACCATGACGAAGGCGCGGATGCCGGCGCGCGCGGCGAAGGCGGCGGCCGAGGCCGACGTGTTCCCGGTCGAGGCGCAGATGACGGCGCGCGAGCCCGTCTCGAGCGCCTTCGAGATGGCCACGGTCATCCCGCGGTCCTTGAACGAGCCCGTCGGATTGAACCCCTCGCACTTCAGGTAGATCTGCATGCGCGCGTCGGTCGCCTCGGCGAGCCGGGGCGCGGGCACGAGAGGGGTGTTGCCCTCGAAGAGCGTGACGATCGGTGTCTTGTCGGTGACCGGGAGAAAGTCCCGGTACTCCTCGATCACGCCGCGCCACGCCTTCACGCCGGGCTGCCCTCCACGCGGATCATGGTCGTGGCCGCGGCGACGTCGCGCAGCCGGTCGATCTTCGCCAGCGCCGCGCGCATGTCGCGTTCCCGTGCCTCGTGGGTCAGCATCACCACCGGCACCGCCTCGCGGATCCCGCGACCCTTCTGGATGACGTTGGCGATCGAGATGTCGTTCTCGCCCAGGATGCCCGCGACCTTCGACAGGACGCCCGGTCGATCCTGGGCCGTCACGCGCAGGTAGTAGCGGCAGCGGATCGCCTCCATCGGCGTGAGGGGCAGCGGGGCGGGTCCGACCGACGGCAGCTCGAGGGAAAGTGAAGGAATGCCGTGGGCGATTCGCCGCGCGATCTCGATGACGTCCGACAGCACCGCGGAGGCCGTCGGCATCTGGCCCGCGCCTCGGCCGTAGAACATGAGGTCGCCGACCGCGTCACCGGTCAGGAAGATCCCGTTGAAGACGCCAGACACCGCGGCGAGCGGAGAGGCCGCCGGAATCATCGTGGGATGGACGCGGACTTCCACGCCGGCGCCGCCCGGCGCGTCGGCGGCCGTCGCCTTGGCGATGGCCAGGAGCTTGATCCGATAGCCGAGCTCCCGCGCGTACTCGATGTCGTGAGCCGTGACGCGCGAGATTCCCTCGGTGTGGATGTGCTTGAGATCGACGAAGGTCCGGAAGGCCAGCGCCACGAGGATCTGCAGCTTGTGCGCCGAGTCCATGCCCTCGACGTCGAGCGTCGGGTCGGCCTCGGCGTAGCCGTGCGCCTGCGCTTCCTTGAGGACCAGCGAGAAGTCCAGGCCCTCGTCGGTCATCTTGCTGAGGATGTAGTTGCAGGTTCCGTTGACGATGCCGGCCAGCGACAGGACCCGGTTGGCGACCAGCCCGTCCTTGACCGCGCGGATCAGCGGGATACCCCCGGCCACCGCCGCCTCGAAGCCGAGCGCGACGCCGGAGCGCCGCGCCTCCTCGTAGAGCTCCACGCCGTGGTGCGCGAGGAGCGCCTTGTTCGCGGTCACCACGTGCTTGCCGGCGGCGAGCGCGCGGGAGATGAACGAGCGCGCCGGCTCGAGGCCTCCGACGAGCTCGATCACGATGTGGATCGACGGATCCGCGAGCACGCGAGCGGCGTCGCCCGTCAGCGGCAGCGACTTGAGATCGAGGCCTTCGCGGGGGCGGGTGAGGTCGGTGTCGGCCACGGCGGCCAGGGTGAGCCGCGCGCCGGCTCGCTCCTCGAGCATCTCGCGGCGGCTTTGGAGGATCTTGGCGACGCCGGCCCCGACGGTGCCGAGCCCCAGCAAACCGATGCGTACGTCGCTTGCGCGGCTCACCGAGAGATTCCCGCCAGCCCGGTCAGCGGCTCAGCTGCTTGAGCCCGCGCAGCGCCTGGCGGATCCGCTGCTCGTTCTCGACGAGCGCGAACCGCACGTAGCCCTCGCCGTACTCGCCGAAGCCGATACCCGGCGACACGGCCACCCTCGCCTCCTGAATCAAGAGCTTGGAGAACTCGAGCGAGCCCAGGCTGCGGAAGGCATCGGGGATCGGCGCCCATACGAACATCGTGCCCTTTGGCTTCGGGACGTTCCAGCCCAGCTTGTTGAGCCCGTCCACGAGGACGTCGCGGCGCTTCCGATGGAGCTCGACGATCTCGCCGACGCACTTCTGGTCGGCCTCGAGCGCGACGATGCCGGCGATCTGGATCGGCTGGAAGGCGCCGTAGTCCAGATAGGACTTGATGCGGGCCAGCGCGGCGATCATCCGAGAGTTGCCGCAGACGAAGCCGAGCCGCCAGCCGGCCATGTTGTACGACTTCGAGGTCGAGAAGATCTCGACGCCGACGTCGCGCGCACCCGGCACCTCGAGGAACGAAGGCGGCTGGTAGCCGTCGAAGGTGAAGTCGGCGTACGCGAAGTCGTGGACGACCATCAGGCGATGCTCGCGCGCGAACTCGACGACCTTCACGAAGAAGTCGCGGTCCACGCACATCGTCGTCGGGTTGTGCGGGAAGGAGAGGATCAGCAGCTTCGCCTTGGGCCACGCCAGGCGCGCCGTCTCTTCCAGCCGCGCGAAGAAATCCCCGTCGGGCGTGAGCGGCACCGAGCGGAGATCGCCGTCGGCGATCACGACCGAGTACGAGTGAATCGGATAGGTCGGGTTCGGGACGAGCGCGCCGTCACCCGGCTGGAGCACGGCGAGCGCCAGGTGCGCCATGCCTTCCTTGGCGCCGATGGTGGCGATCACCTCGGAGTCCGGGTCGAGATCGACCTTGTAGCGGTCGCGATACCACTTCGCCATCGCGACCCGCAGCCGCGTGATGCCGCGCGAGGCGGAGTACCGGTGATTCTTCGGGTTCTTCGCCGCCTCGACGAGCTTGTCGACGATGTGCTTGGGCGTCGGCATATCCGGGTTTCCCATGCCGAGGTCGATCACATCCTCGCCGCGAGCTCGCGCCTTGGTCTTGAGGTCGTTGACGATGGCGAAAACGTACGGCGGCAGGCGCTTGATTCGATAAAACTCGTCCATGGAGGACTCCTCTTCGCGTAGCCCATGGATGATACGCGGGACTGCGAAGGGTGTCAAGAAAGGTATGATCTCATGCGGGGTTAGGGGCCAGTCTCGTGCCGAAACTGACGCGAAATGTCGTCGATGTTGTCGTTATGGCAGGGGGTGTCATCCAAACCCTTGATAGTTCGTGCCGGACTTCCGGCACGCGGCTTGCCCCTTCAGGCCCTTCGTGGTTGACCAGGAATCTTCTGTTGACAGTTTGGCTGAGCCGGCCGGAGAACCCGCTAGGCCCCTAGCGCCCAGCGCCAGCGCCGGGCGCCCGCGCCGACCCAACCGGAAACAGTTCAGCCTCCTCATCGTCCGGGGCGACGGGACCCGGGTCGCCCGGTTCAACTTCCCCCGACCTGCGGCGATCGGCGTCTTCGCTGGAGTCGCCCTCGGCTTGACGACGTTCTTCGGTCTCCTCGGCGACTGGCTCCAGCTCCGACAGCTCACGGTCGAGGCCCGGACCTTCAAGGCGCAGATCGCCGAGCAGCAGGCAACGGTCGATTCCTTCAACCGCCGCGTCGTCGAGCTGCGCACGGAGATGACGGGCTGGCGCGAGCTGCACGCGAGAATCTGGGAGCCATTCGGCCCGGAGCTGCAGCCCGGCGGTCGCGACCGCGCGATCGGTGGTGGCGCGCTCCGCGCCGACCGCGTGACCGGCAAGCTCTCGCCGCGGGACGAGCTCGAGCGCCTCGCCGACAGCGTGGCGGAGCAGGGCGAGAGCCTCAAGGCGCTCGACCGGCTCGTCGCGCGCGCGGGCAAGGCGCTTGCGGCGCTGCCCTCGCGGTGGCCGGTCCGCGGCGCCGTCAACTCCGAGTTCGGCATGCGGACATCTCCGTGGTCGTCGGGGACCGAGTTCCACAGCGGTCTCGACATCCGCGCCCAGCACGGCACGCCGATCCGCGCTCCGGCCGGTGGTGTCGTGACGATCGCCGGGACGTACCAGGAATACGGGATCACGGTCATCCTCGACCACGGCCAGGACGTCAAGAGCGTCTACGGTCACCTCTCGAAGACGAACGTCAAGCCCGGCGACCGGGTCGATCGCGGCGCCGTCGTTGGCTGGTCCGGCAACACCGGCCGCTCGACCGGCGCGCACCTCCACTACGAGATTCTGGTCAAGGGGCAGTCGGTCAACCCGCGCGCCTACCTCTGGGATTGAGAGCCTCCTCGTTCGACTCCGTCCGCGCGAGCTAGTTCTTGGGGGACGTGCGCCCGATGAAGTCGAGGCTCAGCGCGTTGAACACGTCCGGGCGCTCGAGGAAGAAGCCGTGGCCAGCCGCGGGGACCAGGTGAAGCTCGGCGCCGGGCACCCGCGCCGCGATCTCACGGGCGAAGCGTGATGGCACCAGGATGTCGTCTTCGGCGACGCTGACCAACGTCGGGCAGCGGATGGCCGGGAGGCGCTCCAGCGCGTCGTGGGCGGCGACCGCTGCGCTCTGCCTGAGGAATCCCGCGAGGGATTGAGGATAGGGGTTCGCCAGGGAGTTTTGCAGCAACGCCTCGATGAAATCCGGGCGCTCAGCGTAGGTCGTCGGGGAGAAGAGCCACAGACCGAGCGTCCGTAATGTCGACTCGCGGCCAAGACCGATGCGCATCTCGCGCCAGGCCGCGTTCAGTGCCAGCATGTACGCGTCCGGGCGCGCGAACGTGCAGGCCAGGTGCAGCGAGCGCACGCGATCCGGCCGTGCCAGCGCCAGCTCCTGCGCGATCATGCCCCCCATCGACACGCCGATCACGTGAGCGCTGTCGACGCCGAGCGCGTCCATGAGGCCGAGCGCGTCGCCGGCCATCATCCGTATCGTGTAGGGGTGATCGGGAGCATCGCTCTGCCCCACGCCGCGGTTGTCGAACGCGATCACCCGGTACTGCGCGGAGAAGTCGGCCATCTGAAGCGCCCACGCCATGTGGTCGCCACCAAAGCCCATGATCAACACCAGCGGCTCGCCCTCGCCCACATCCTGGTAGAAGATCTTGATGTCGCCGACGCTGACACTCGGCACTGGCTCGCCCTCTAAGCACGCACGTCGGCGCGCTCGGTAATGTCAGGAGCGGGGCCGGGGCAGCGGTGGGCTCTCGTGAGCCCTGTGTAGGCACGATGGTCAGGGTCGCGACGCACTCAGTGAGTCTACAGCACGCATACGCGCGCAGGGCTCACGAGGGCCCACCGCTGCCCCGGCCCCGCTCCGGCCGCTACCGAGTGGGGACGCCGGTGCGAACCTGGCAGGCGACCCAGTGGCCGGGCGAAACTTCTTTGAGGATCTGCTCGTTCTCCGAGCAGGACGGCACGCGCAGCGAGCACCGCGTGTGGAAGCGGCAACCCGAGGGCGGATTGATCGGGCTCGGCACGTCGCCTTCGAGCAGGATCCGCTTGCGCTTCATCGTGGGGTCGGGGATCGGCACCGCGGACAGGAGGGCTTCGGTGTACGGATGACGCGGGTTGGTGTAGAGCTCCTTGCCCGGCGCGATCTCGACGATCTTGCCGAGATACATGACGGCCACGCGCGTCGAGATGTGCTCGACGACCGAGAGGTCGTGAGCGATGAAGAGGTACGTGAGGCCGAACTTCGACTGGAGATCCTCGAGCAGATTCACGATCTGCGCCTGGATCGAGACGTCGAGGGCGGACACCGGCTCGTCGGCGACGATGAGCTTGGGACTCACCGCCAGGGCGCGCGCGATCCCGATGCGCTGACGCTGGCCGCCGGAGAACTCGTGCGGGTAGCGCCGTAGATGGTCGGGCAAGAGGCCGACCGTCTCGAGCAGCTGCACCACGCGCTCCTCGCGCTGCTTTCGCGTGGGCGCCAGCTTGTGAATGACCAGCGCCTCGCCGATGATCGAGCCGACCGTCATCCGCGGATTCAGCGACGCGTACGGATCCTGGAAGATGATCTGCATTTCCTTCCGGAGCGCCCGTAGCGACCGCTTGTCGAGCGTCGTCACGTTCTTCCCCTGGAAGGTGACCTCGCCCGAGGTCGGCTCGATCAGCCGCAGGATCGAGCGGCCCGTCGTCGACTTGCCGCAGCCCGATTCGCCGACGAGGCCGAGCGTCTCACCGGGCATGATGTCGAAGGACACGTCGTCGACGGCGTGGACGCGAGCGACTTCACGAGACAGAAGTCCGCCGCGGATCGGGAAATACTTCTTGAGGTTCCTGACCTTGAGCAGAGCGTCTGGCATGGCGGGCCCTCAGTAGAGGAAGCAGGCCACCTTGTGGCCCGGCCGGACTTCTTTGAGCGGTGGCGTGTTTTCAAAGTGCATCGGCTTCGCGAGCGCGCAGCGGGGCGCGAACCGGCAGCCCGGCTTGATGTCGCCGCGCAGGGTCGGCACGGTGCCCGGAATCGCCTCGAGCTTCTGTTTCTGCGTGGCGGCGAGATCGATTCGCGGGATGGAGCGCAGGAGCCCCTGCGTGTAGGGATGGAGCGGCTCCTTGAACAGCTCGGTGACGGGCGCCTCCTCGACGACCTGCGCGCCGTACATCACGATGACCCGCTGGGCGGTCTCCGCGATCACGCCCATGTCGTGGGTGATGAGCAAGATCGCCATCCCCAGCTTCGCCTTCAGCTCGTTCAGGAGCTCGAGGATCTGCGCCTGGATCGTCACGTCGAGCGCGGTCGTCGGCTCGTCGGCGATCAGGAGCTTGGGGTTGCACGACAGCGCCATCGCGATCATCACGCGCTGCCGCATACCGCCGGAGAGCTGGTGGGGGTATTCCTTCACCCGCCGCTCGGCGTTCGGGATGTGGACGAGCTTCAGCATGTCGACGGTCTTCGCCATCGCGTCGCGCCGGCCCAGGCCCTCGTGGAGCCGGACGGCCTCGGCGATCTGCTCGCCCACCGTGAACACCGGGTTGAGCGAGGTCATCGGCTCCTGGAAGATCATCGAGATCTCTTTGCCGCGGATCTTCCGCATCTGGGGCGGGGGGAGCTCGAGAAGGTTCTTGCCGCTGTAGTTGATCGTGCCCTCGACGATACGGCCGGGGGGCGTCGGAATCAGGCGCATGATCGACAGCGCCGTGACGCTCTTGCCGGAGCCCGACTCGCCAACAATCCCGAGCGTCTCGCCCTTGTTGATGTAGAGATCGATCCCGTCGACGGCGCGGACGATGCCCTCGTCGGTGAAAAAGTGCGTTTTCAGGCCCTTGACCTCGAGTAGTCGTTCCGCCATGGCGCCCCCTCGAGCTACCACTTGCGTGTGATTTCCGCGAAAGCATCGAGCGTACGGCCGATGTCCTCCGCGTCGATGTCCTTGTGGATCACGCACCGGATCGAGGCGGGGCCGATCGCGTGGATCTTCACCTTGCGCGCGGCGCACCCCGCGACCAGCTCGGCCGTCGCGGCGGCTCCGCCGCGCTCGACCCGGAAGATTACGATGTTCGTCTGCACGCTCGCCAGATCGACCGACAGCCCCGGCAGCTTGGCGACGCCGTCGGCGAGGGTTCGCGCGTTGGCGTGATCCTCGGCGAGCCGATCCACCATCCGCTCGAGCGCGACGATGCCGGCGGCCGCGATGATACCGGCCTGGCGCATGCCGCCGCCCAGCATCTTCCGCACGCGCCGGGCTTTGGCGATCACCTCGCGCGAACCGCAGATCACCGAGCCGACCGGCGCGGCCAGCCCCTTGGAGACGCAGAACGTGACGGAGTCGACGTCGCGCACGAAGTCGCGCGCCGGGCGCCTGAGGGCGATCGCGGCGTTGAAGAGCCGGGCGCCGTCCAGGTGCACCGGGACCGACGCTTCGTGGGCGACGGCGGCGATGGCGCTGATCTCCTCGGGCGTGCAGCAGGTCCCGCCGTGTCGGTTGTGCGTGTTCTCGATGCAGACCAGACCGGTGGGCGGCAGATGGATGTTCGCGGGACGCAGCGCCTCTCGAACCTGCTCGGGCGTGAGAAAGCCGCGCGCCGTCTTGACCGGCCGCATCTGGACGTTGCCGACCACTGCGGCGCCGGCGACCTCGTAGTTGAAGATGTGCGAGTCCAGGTCGACGACGACTTCCTGGCCGGTCTGCGTCTGGCTGACCACGGAGATGAGATTGCCCATGGTGCCGGAGGCGACGAAGAGGCCGGCCGCCTTCCCCAGCCGCTCGGCGGCCAGCGCTTCCAACCGCTTGACGGTCGGATCCTCTTCCCAGACGTCGTCACCGACCTCGGCGCGCGCCATGGCGTCGCGCATCTCGGGGGTCGGGAGCGTGAGCGTGTCGGAGCGGAGGTCGACGATGTCGTGCACGGGCTATCTCTTGGTTCCGGCGAGCCCGGAGCTGTTGAGTCGTTGTTTGCCGCGTCGGCCCCACTCCGTGAAGTCGTAGTCGACCGACAGGCGCCGGAGCAGCTCGGTCGCCTCGGCGTTTTTACCTTCGTAGAAGTTCACCTCGGCGAGCAGAAAGAGCGTCTCCGGGATCACGGCGGTCCGCGGGTAGTCCTTGAGCACCAGCTCGAGCCGCTGCCGCGCCGCGCTCGGGTTGCCCTGGGTGAAGTAGTAGTTCGCGACCCACACTTCCTTCTGGGCGATCCGCTCGCGACACTTGTCGATCTTCGCGAGGCCGTCGGTCGCGTAGCGGCTCTGCGGGTATTCCTTCACGAGCTTCTTGAACTGGTCGAGCGCCTTCTGCGTCAGCGCCTGGTCCTGCTCGACGGGCTTCATCTGGTCGTAGTAGCTCATCGCCAGCCGATACTGCACGAGATCGGCGATCTCGTGCCGGGGGAAGAACGCGAGGAAGGACTCGAACTCCTTCACCGCCTTGTCGAACTCGGCCTCGCGGTAGTAGGCCTCGCCGATGTAGAACCGCGCCTTGGGCGCGTACGAGGAGTTCGGATGGCGCTCCACGATCTTCCGGAAATTCAGCCGCGCCTCTTCGTAACGGCGGTTGCCCAGCTCGGTCTCGCCGGTCTTGTAGAGCTCGTCTGGAGGCAGGATCGGCATCGGCGCAGGCGTGAACGCTGCGCAGCCGGCCACGAGCAGCGGCAGGCCCATCGCGAGGACTCGTACAAGCAAGGCAGGATACCCTAACATCGAAATTGGCCCATACATATAGCACACTCCTAACGGAAAAACCCCCTACCGCGCCCGCCTCGTGATCGGCTGCCCGGCCTATCCCCAGACCGGCCATCAGAGGTAAGATGTGGGTCGCCCAATGAAGCGCAAGCTGCTCCTTACGCTCGGCTGCCTGGTCGGCCTGGCGACACTCTCATACGGCGTCTACGCCTGGTACAACGCGATCACCTACGTCTCGACCGACGATGCGTACGTCGACGGCACGATCTCACCCGTCAGCGCGAAGGTCGCGGGCCACGTCGTGGAGCTCATGGTCCAGGACAACCAGATGGTGAGGAAGGGCGATCTGCTGATGCGAGTCGACCCCCGCGATTTCCAGGCCAGGCGCGAGCAGGCCCGGGCCGCGGTCGCGACCGCCGAAGCGAATCTACGCGCGGCGCGCTCCGAAGTGCCCTTGACCCGCGAGGGTACGCACGCGCAGATCGAGCAGGCGCGGGCATCGCTGCAGGTGGCGATGGTCGGCGTGAAGTCGGCCGAGTCGGCCGTCGACGAGTCGCGCGCGCGGCTCGAGGCGCGCCGAGCCGCGACCGATGCGATGCGCGCCGACATCAGCGGCGCCCAGAGCACCTACCGCCAGGCGGGCCGGGAGCTCGAGCGAGTCCGAAGCCTGCTCAAGAGCGATCTCGTGGCGCGGCGCGAGTACGACCAGGCCGAGGCGGCCTACGAGACCGGCGGCGCGACGGTCGAAGCGCTGCAGCGGCGGATGGCGCAGTCCGAGCGCGAGATCCAGCAGGCGGAGGCCGAGCTCGGCAACCGCATCCACGCGGTGGACCAGTCGCGCCAGCGCGTCGCCGAGGCGCGCGCCGCGCTGGCGCTGGCCGAGAGTCAAATCCATCAAGTGTCGATCAAAGACGCGGAGGCGAGTCGCGCCGAAGCGCGGTTACGCGAGATGCAGGCGGACCTCGCGTTCGCCGACCTGCAGGTCGAGCACACCGAAGTCCGAGCCGCGGTCGACGGCGTCGTGTCGAAGCGAAGCGTCGAGCTCGGGCAGGTGGTCCAGATGGGCCAGCCGCTCCTGGCGATCGTGCCGCTCCAGGACGTGTGGGTGGTCGCCAACTTCAAGGAGACGCAGCTCGCCCGTCTGCGGCCCGGCATGAAGGCGGCCGTCGAGGTCGACGGCTATCCCGACAAATCCTACACCGGCACGATCGACTCGATGAGCGCCGGCACCGGCGCGCGCTTTTCGCTCTTGCCCCCCGAGAACGCGACCGGCAACTGGGTGAAGGTCGTCCAGCGGGTCCCGGTACGGATCCATCTGGACGGGAAGGGAATCGGCAACCCGCACACGCTGCGCGCGGGCATGTCGGTCGTCGTCACCGTTCGCGTCCGCTGACGAACGCCCCGCTCGAGGAGCTCAGGCCGATAAGAGCTTCTCCATGACGATCGTGTCCACCCACTTGCCGTCGAGCTGACCCTGCTCGTGGTAGATGCCGACCGTGCGGAAGCCGGATTTGGCGTAGAGAGCCACGCCGCCGGCGTTGCCCGGAAACGCGGACAGCACGAGCTTGTGGTAGCCGTGCGTGCGGCCGAGCTCGGTCAGCTTCTCGAGCAGGACCCGCCCCACGCCGCGGCCGCGCCAGCCGCGCTCGACGTACACCGAGATGTCGGCGACAAAACGATAGGCGTCCCGGCCATTGAAAATGTTGAGACTCGCCCAGCCTACAGGGCCAGCAGGGTTGTCCGCACGCACGGCGCCAGGTCGCTCTGACGGGTTGTCCGCGGACACGGAACCGGGTCGCGCCTGACTCAGGCCACCCTCGGTCAGAGCCGGGCTCACGGTCCCCGCTACAATCAATCCGGGTGGCGCCTGACTCAGGCCACCCTCGGTCAAAGCCGGGCTCACGGTCCCCGCTACAATCAATCCGGGTGGCGCCTGACTCAGGCCACCCTCGGTCAAAGCCGGGCTCACGGTCCTCGCTACAATAAATCCAGCACATTCAGCCACGATGACGGGATGACGGGGGCCCCGGCTCATCAGCCATTGCCGGCGCTCTCCGGGCGTGCGTAGCTCGGTCTCGAGCGTGGCGACGCGGTCCTCGATCCCCTGGTTGTAGATGCGGCAAATCGCCTCGGCGTCCGACATCGTCGCGGGCCGGAGGCGATAGGCCGTCACGTCAGCTCTCGGCTGTCGAGCCGTCCGTCCTTCTTGAGCCGCTCGAACTCGTCGAGGGTCTTCGCGACGCCGTCGGCGAGCGAGGTGGGAGGGGCGGGGCCGAGGTCCTGCTGATAGCGCCTGTCGTCGAGCGCGGCCGGAAACGGGAGCGCTTGCTCCACGCGAGTGATCGAGCCCGTCGCCGCCGGCCGCGCCGCTTCGATCGTGCGCACGACCTCGGCGACCGAGGCCGAGGCGCCGTGGAGGTTGTAGACGCGGGCGCCGTCGAGCCGCGCGCCGGCCGCGGCCAGGAGCGCGCGCGCGACGTCCTCGGTGTAGATGAGGTCGGTCGACCCGCCCCAGCGGATCTGGAACGGACGGCCGAGGACGGCGGCCTTCATCGCCAGGGTCGGATCGGCGGTGAGCCCGAAGTCGCGGCCCGGCCCGTAGACCGTCAGGGGACGAAAGCCGGACGAGGGGATCCGGTGCTCCTCCCAGTAGACGCGCGCCGTCTCCTCGTTGGCGACCTTGTACACGCCGTAGTGCGTGGCCGGGTGCGCGGGCGCGTCGTCCGCGATCGGCCCGGGCGGATAGAGGCCGGGCGCGCCGAAGACCGCCGCGGACGAGGCGTAGACCACGCGCTCGATCTGGCCGGCGGCCGCGCGCGCGACGTCGAAGACGTTCGCGGTGCCGACGACGTTGATCGCGGCGCCGCGCGGCGGGTCCTGCCGGCAGAGCGGGACCTGCCAGGCGGCGAGGTGGATCACGCGGCGGATCGCGTGCTCGCGCACGACGCGTCCGAGGCTCTCGCGGTCGGTGATGTCGCCGCGCACGACGACCATGCGGCTCGGCGCGTGGGGCCCCGCGATCATGCGCACGCGCCACGGGTCGTCGCCCACGTCGAAGACGACGGGACGCTCGCCGGCGGCGAGGAGCCCGCGCACGACCCAGGCGCCGATGCAGCCGAACGCGCCCGTCACCAGGGTCGTCATGAACCGGAATATAATGCCCCTCGTGTTCCAGAGCGAGCGGTTCTTCCGCGAAGCGTGGCCCCAGATCTCGCAGTCGGTCGAGTCCGGGACCGACGCCGCGAGCGACGTGCAGTGGATCGCCGGCGTGGTCGGGCTCGAGGCCAGCGCGCGCGTGCTCGATGCGCCCTGCGGCTTCGGCCGGCACTCCGTCGAGTTCGCGCGACGCGGCTGCGACACGACGGGCGTGGACTTCAGCGAGACCGAGCTGGGCCGCGCGCGCAAGGCGGCCGGCGAGGCGGCGGTCTCGCTCGCGCTCGAGTGCCAGGACATTCGCGACATGGAGTTCTCGAGCGAGTTCGATCTCGCCGTGAACCTCTTCAGCTCGATCGGCTACTTCTCTGACGACGAGGACCGGCTCGTGCTCGACCGCTTCTGGCGGGCGCTGAAGCCCGGCGGCGCCTTCGTCGTCGATACGCGCAACCGAGACCAGTGCGTGCGCTCGCTGCCGCCGGAAGAGCGGATGCGCCGGGGCAGCTCGACGATCCGCGTCGAGAACGAGTTCGATCCCACGACGAGCCGCTGGCGCGCCCGCTGGTGGCGGCTCAAGCGAGCGTCGGCGAAGTCGGCCGAGGGCCCCCCGGAATTGATCGGTGAGAGCGAGATCCGGCTCTACTCGGCCCACGAGCTGCTCCACATGCTGCGGCCGGAGCGCTGGCGCAAGGTCGAGCTCTTCGGTGGTCTCGACGGCACACCCTTCTCGCTGGACGCCCGCCGGCTCGTCGTCGTCGCCTGGAAGTAGTAGAATCCGGCACCTGTCAACGAAGGAGACCCGCTCGATGGCCACTGACCGTCCGCTCGTCGTGCTCGCCGGTCCCATTCACCCCGATGGCAAGGCGGTGCTCGAGAAGGAGGCGCGCGTCGTCGTGTGCGAGGACGAGACCGAGGTCGGCCTGGTCAAGGCGGCCGCCGGGGCGCAGGGCATCCTGTTTCGCATCCGGCCGCGGTGCACCGAGAGTCTGATGGCGGCTTGCCGCTCGCTCAAGGTGGTCGGCCGGCACGGCGTCGGGCTCGACACCGTGGACATTCCCGCCGCGACCCGGCTCGGCGTCGCGGTCGTGCACGCCCCCGGCTCCAACTCGCAGGCCGTCGCCGAGCACGCGCTGATGCTGATGCTGACCTGCGTCAAGCGCACGTTCGCGGTCGACAAGGCGACGCGCGCGGGCGACTGGGGCACGGCGCGCGCCGGCAACATCGAGCTCGGTGGCAAGACCCTCGGCATCGTCGGCGTCGGCAACGTCGGCCGGCGGGTCTCGAAGTTCGCGGGCGCGCTCGGGATGCGCGTGCTCGGCTACGACAAGTACGTGCCCGACGACGAGCTCCGGCGCCGCGGCGCCGAGCCGGTGGCGAGCCTCGAGGCGTTGCTGCCGCAGGTCGACGTGCTCACGTGTCATACCCCGCTCACCCCCGAGACGCGGCACATGATCAACGAGAAGACCATCGGCCTCATGAAGCCGGGGGCGATCTACATCAACACCTCGCGCGGCCCCGTCCAGGACGAGCGCGCGCTCTTCGAGGCGCTCACCCGCGGCAAGCTCGGCGCCGCCGGGCTCGACGTCTGGGAAGACGAGCCCACGTCCGCGGACAACCCGATCTTGAACCTCCAGAACGTGGTGTGCTCCTCGCACGTCGCCGGGGTCACGCGCGAGGCCACGCGCCAGGCGGCTATGCAGGTCTCCGGCGAGATGCTCCGCGTCCTGCGTGGCGAGCGGCCCGACGTCCTCGTGAACCCGGACGTGTGGCCGCGCCTCGGTCAGAGGTAGTCGCCGAGGCAACCCGTGAGAGCACGCCGTCTGCCCAAACAGAGGTAGAATTCCCCTATGCCGATCGACACGCGCCATCCGCGAGAGATCCGGCGGGACGTCAGAAACGGCAAGCTTACCGGGATCACCGCGGGTCTCGGCCAGAACTTCGTCCAGGCCAACCTGGCGGTGCTCCCGAAGGACCAGGCCTACGACTTCCTCCTGTTCTGCCAGCGCAATCCGCGTCCGTGCCCGCTGCTCGAGGTGACGGACGTGGGCTCGCCCGAGCCGGTCGGCGTGGCGCCGGGTGCGGATCTGCGGACCGACGTCCCGCGCTACCGGATCTACAAGGATGGAGTCCTCGCCGATGAGGTGACCGACGCGACGCCGTACTGGCGAGACGATCTGGTGGCCTTCCTGCTGGGGTGCTCTTTCACCTTCGAGTGGGCGCTGCTCGAGGCGGGCATCAAGCTCTGGCACGTCGAGCACGGAAAGAACGTCGCGATGTGGCGCACGTCGACCCAGTGCCGGCCGGCCGGCGTCTTCCACGGGCCGATGGTCGTCTCGATGCGGCCGATCGCCGCCACGCAGCTGGCGAAGGCGGTGACGGCGAGCGCCCGGTTCCCCGGCGCCCACGGCGCCCCGGTGCACGTCGGCGACCCCGCCGCCATCGGCGTCGCGGACATCGCGCGCCCCGACTGGGGCGACGCGCAGGAGTTCGCGCGCGGCGACGTGCCGGTCTTCTGGGCGTGCGGCGTCACGCCCCAGGCCGTCGCGCTCGCGTCCCGACCGCCGTTCATGATCACGCACAGCCCGGGCCACATGTTCATCACGGACGTCCCGAACTCCGTGCTCGCGGCGATCTAGCGCGTTGCGGTTTCTGCCGGCGGGCGATCTCGCCGTGTGCGTCGAGCTCGGCGAGGAGATCAGCGTCGAGGTCAACACGCGAGTCCGCGCGCTCGAGTTCTTGATCCAGCAGAAGGGGCTGACCGGCGTCGTCGAGACGGTTCCGGCCTACTCCTCGCTCCTCGTGTACTACGATCCTCGCGTGGTTGGATACGACCCCGTGTGCGCGGCGATCGCCGAGCTGGTGCCGCAGGCGACGACCGCGGTCCTGCCGCCGCCCCGGACGGTCGAGCTGCCGTGCTGCTACGAGGATCCCGATCTCGGCTTCGACCTCGCCGCCGCCGCGAAGCGTCTCGAGCTCTCGACCGACGACCTGGTCCGGCTCCACGCCGGCGCCGAGTACCTCGTCTACTTCATCGGTTTCACGCCGGGGCTTCCGTACATGACCGGAATGCCCGAGCGCATCAACATCCCGCGCCTCGACACGCCGCGCACGAAGACCCCGCCCGGGAGCGTCGGCATCGGCGGCATCCAGTGCTGCATCTACTCGGTCGAGAGCCCGGGCGGCTTCTGGATTCTCGGCCGCACGCCGGTGGCGCTCTACGATCCGAGCGCGTCCGAGCCCACGCTCTTGCGTCCGGGCGATCGGGTCCGTTTTCGGCGGATCGATCGCGCGGAGTTCGACGCCATCGGGGTCGCCGTCGCTGCCCGGACCTACCAGCCGGTGATCTCGTGATCAGGATTCTCGATGCCGGCCCGCAGACCACCGTGCAGGACCTCGGCCGCACCGGGCAGATGCGCTACGGCATTCCGCCGTCGGGCCCGGTCGACCGATTCGCGTTCGTGCTCGCCAATCGTCTCCTCGGCAATCCCGACACGGCGGCGGCGCTCGAGTGTACCTTGATGGGGCCGCGCTTCGAGGTCACCGCGGCGGGCGCGATCGCGGTGACCGGCGCCGACACGCCGGTGACCGTGAACGGCCAGGACGCCGCAGGCTGGGCGACGATCATGGTGAAGCCCGGCGACCTCGTCAAGCTCGGGCCGGCGCGCACGGGTGTCAGGTCCTACATCGGCTTCGCCGGCGGGCTCGACGTGCCGCTCGCGCTGGGGTCGCGGTCGACGTATCTCCGCGGCCGGGTCGGGGGCCTGCAGGGTCGCGCGCTCAAGAAGGGCGACGAGCTCGAAGTTTTTCCGTCCGGTCCCGTCAAGCTCCGCCGGGTTCCTCGAGGGGAGATCCCGGACTACACGGGCGAGCCGACCGTCCGCGCTGTGCCCGGCCCGCAGGCCGACCGCTTCACACCCGAAGGCCTCCGGGCGTTGTTCGGTGGACGGTACGAGGTGCTGCCGCAGTCGGATCGGATGGGCTCGCGCCTGCGTGGGCCGCGGATCGAGCACGCGCGCGGTCACGACATCATCTCCGACGGGATCGCGCTCGGAGCTATCCAGGTCCCCGGCGACGGGCAGCCGATCGTGCTCCTGGTCGACCGGCAATCGACGGGCGGATATACGAAAGTGGCCACGATCTGTTCGAGCGACATCTGGCGTGTCGGCCAGGCGAGGCCGGGGCAGTCGCTCCGCTTCCAGTCGATCGGCGTGGAAGAGGCGCACCGGCTGCTTCGCGAGTCCGACACCGCGCTGGAAGCGGCAGTGAGAGAGGAGATTGCATGAGCGTCGACAAAGAGCTGAACGAGTACACCGCGAAGTCCGGCCGCTCGCGCGTCCTGCACGAGGAAGCGCTGGCGGTCATGCCCGGCGGCAACAGCCGCACGACGACTTTCTTCGATCCCTATCCCTTCACCATCCAGCGGGGGCAGGGCGCCCACATCTGGGATGCCGACGGGATCGATCGCCTGGACTTCAACGGCAACTACACGAGCCTGATCCTCGGGCACGCGCCGCCGGACGTCGTGAAGGCCGTGCAGCAGGCGGTGGAGCTCGGCCTGTCGTTTCCGGGACCGACCGAGCACGAGGTGCGCCTGGCCGAGCTGCTGACGCGCCGGGTGCCGTCCGTCCAGGCGGTCCGCTTCACCAACTCGGGCACCGAGGCCACGATGAACGCGGTGCGGCTGGCGCGCGCCTTCACCGGCCGGCCGAAGATCGCGAAGTTCGAGGGCGCCTACCACGGCACGCACGACTGGGTGATGGTGAGCGTGAGCGGGGACGCCAAGGCCACCGGCAGCCGGAAGCGGCCGAAGCCCGTGGCGTGGTCGGCGGGTATCCCGCCGGCCGTGCTGAAGCACGTCGTGGTCCTCCCGTGGAACGACGCCGAGGCGTGCGCGGAAATCCTCGAGGCCGAGGCCGGACAGCTGGCCTGTCTGATCCTGGACCCGATGATGTGCAACGCCGGTCTCGTACCGCCGGCCGAGGGGTTCCTGGCGCGGCTGCGCGAGATCACCGAGCGTCATAATATCGTGCTCATCTTCGACGAGGTCATCTCGTTCCGGACCGCGTGGGGCGGCGCCCAGGAGCGATTCGGCGTCCGGCCCGATCTCACGACGTTCGGCAAGATCATCGGCGGCGGGCTGCCGGTCGGCGCCTTCGGCGGGCGGCGCGACATCATGGACTTCTACGACCCGCGCAAGGGCGGTGCCCGCATCAGCCACGGCGGCACCTTCAACGCGAACCCGGTCACGATGGCGGCCGGCCTCGCCACGCTGAATGCGCTGACTCCCGACGCGTACACACGGCTCGATGCGCTCGGCGAACGCCTCCGCGGCGGCGTCGCCCGCCTGCTCGCGGCGACGCGGCGCCGGGGTCAGGTGACCGGGCTCGGGTCGCTGTTCTGGTTACACTGGACGTCGGAGGCGCTGACCGACTATCGTTCTGCGCGGCCCAAGGACGGGGAGACGCCGGTCCGCGTGTTCCTCGGGCTGTTGAACGAGGGGATTCTCTTGACCCAGCGGGGACTCGGCGCGTGCTCCCTCGCGATGACCGACGAGGACGTGGATCGCTTCATCAACGCACTCGCGCGCGTGCTCGCGCGAGGATAGGAGCTGACGATGGCCAAGTTCATCGATCTCAACGCCGACATGGGCGAGAGCTACGGTCGCTGGACGCTCGGCGCGGACGAGGAGATCATGCCGAACATCACCTCGGCCAACGTCGCCTGCGGGTTCCACGGCGGCGATCCGCACGTGATGCGCAAGACCGTGGAGCTGGCGATCCGGCACGGCGTCGCGATCGGCTCGCACCCGTCGCTGCCGGACCTCATGGGCTTCGGGCGGCGCGTGATGGACGTCTCGCCGCAAGAGCTGAAGGACTACCTCTGTTACCAGACCGGCGCGCTCCGCGAGTTCGTCCGCGCGTCGGGCGGCGACCTCCAGCACACCAAGCCGCACGGCATCCTCTATTCCATGATCGAGAAGGACGAGCCGCTCGCCACCGCCGTCGCCGAGTCGGCCCGCGAGTCTGGACGCGACCTGATCCTCATGGCGCTGGCGTCCGGGAAGTATGACCGGACGGCCCGCAAGATGGGCGTGCGCGTGGCCTCGGAGGGCTTCGCCGACCGCGCGTACAACGTCGACCTCACGCTCGTTTCGCGCAAGCTGCCGGGCTCGCTCATCACCGATCCGGAGCGGGCCGCCGCCCAGGCCGTGAAGATGGCCATGGAGGGCAAGGTGCGCACGATCGACGGTGTCGAGATCGACATCTCGGTCCAGACGATCTGCTGCCACGGCGACACACCGGGGGCGCAGAAGATCGTGCGCACGGTCCGCGAGGCTCTCGACCGGGCCGGCTGCCAGGTCAAGCCGCTTCGCGGCTGGCTACCGAAAGCGTGACGCACGCGCTCAAGCGCACGCCGCTCTATCACGAGCACGTCGCGGCCGGCGCGCGCATGGTGCCGTTCGGCGGCTGGGAGATGCCGGTGCAGTACACCGGCATCATCGAGGAGCACCGTGCGACCCGCGGCGCCGTCGGCCTCTTCGACGTGAGCCACATGGGCGAATTCGAGGTCGAGGGCCCCGGCGCCCTCGCGGCGCTCCAGCACCTGACCACCAACGACGTGGCGGCTCTCCAGGTCGGCCAGATCCAGTATTCGGTCTTCTGCTATCCGAACGGCACGATCGTCGACGACCTCACGGTCTACCGCATGGGCGACGAGCGCTACATGATCACAGTCAACGCGGGTAACATCGACAAAGACTGGGCCCACGTGACGAAGTCGACGGCGCACGTCAAGGACGCGCGCTGGCGCAACGCGTCCGAGCGCACCGGGCTCATCGCGGTGCAGGGGCCGAAGGCCGAGGCGCTCGTCGGCCGCCTCGCCGACCGCGACGTGACGACCATCGGGTACTACCGCTTCGCGCGCGGCAACGTCGGCGAGGTGCCGACCGTGATCTCGCGGTCGGGTTACACCGGCGAGGACGGCTTCGAGCTCTACGCGCCCGCCGACAAGACCGTGCGGCTCTGGAAAGCGCTCCTGGCCGCCGGCCGCGCCGACGGAGCCAGCCTGGTCGGGCTCGGGGCGCGCGACACGTTGCGGCTCGAGATGAAGTACGCCCTCTACGGCAACGACATCGACGAGACGACGAATCCGCTCGAAGCGGGGCTCGGGTGGGTCGTCAAGCCGGCCAAAGGCGAGTTCGTCGGGCGCGAGGCGCTCGAGAAAGTCCGCGCCGAGGGCGTACGGCGCCGCCTGGTCGGCATCGAGATGGTCGACAAGGCCGTCGCGCGCCACGGCTACCCCGTGCAGAAAGACGGCCGCGCAGTCGGCATCGTCACCTCGGGCTCGTACGGCCCGTCGGTCGACCGGTACATCGGGATCGCCTACGTCGAGACGGCCCTGGCCGCTGTCGGCACCGCGCTCGAGGTCGAGATCCGCGGTCAGGGCAAGGCGGCCCGGGTCGTCCGCACGCCCTTCTATCCGTCCAGGGTGAAAAAGCCAGGCTGAGAGACCGAACGTCGAGCGCCGGGGGCCTGCGAGGGCGCTCCGACGGCAAGGGGAGAAGATGGCCAACGTTCCCAGGGACCTGAAGTACACGCGCGAGCACGAGTGGGCCAAGCAGGAGGGCGACCGCGTGCGCGTGGGCATCACCGCCTACGCGCAAGAGCAGCTCGGCGACGTGGTCTTCGTCGAGCTGCCGAAGGTCGGCGCGAAGGTGACCGCCAGCAAGAACTTCGGCGTCGTCGAGTCGGTCAAGGCCGTGTCCGATCTCTTCGCGCCCGTTTCGGGCGAGGTCGTCGAGGTCAACGGCGAGCTCGGACAGAAGCCCGAGATCGTCAACCAGGATCCGTACGGCAAGGGCTGGATGCTGGTCGTGAAGCCGTCGAACAAGGGTGAGTGGGACCAGCTCCTGACGGCGCAGCAGTACGAGGAGCTCATCGCGCAGGGAGGCCACTGATGGCCTCGCGCTACATCGCCAACACGCCGGACGAGCAGAAGCACATGCTCGGCGTGATCGGCGCCGGCTCGCTCGAGGAGCTCCTCGTGAAGATCCCGCCCAAGGCGCGGCTCGCGAGGCCGCTCGGTCTGACCCCGGCGCTTGCCGAGACGGACTTGATCCGGCACATGATGGCGCTGGCCGGCCGAAACGCCCACGCCGAGTCGCACGTGTCGTTTCTCGGCGCGGGCGCGTACGACCACTACATCCCCAGCCCGATCAACCACATGGTCCTGCGTGGCGAGTTCTTCACCGCGTACACGCCCTATCAGCCCGAGGCGAGCCAGGGGACCCTCCGCACGATCTACGAGTACCAGACGATGATCGCCGAGCTGACGGGCATGGACGTCGCCAACGCGTCGATCTACGACGGCGCATCGTCCCTGGCCGAGGCGGCGCTGATGGCCCATTCGGTCACGGACCGGCGCGAGGTCGTGCTCTCGCGCGCCGTGCACCCGCTCTACAAGCGGGTCACCGCGACCTATTGCGAGGGCCCGGGTGTCCGGCTCCGTGACGTGCCGGCGCCTGAAGGCGTCACCGACCTCGCCGCCGCGCGGCAGCTCGTCAACGCGAAGACGGCGGCGCTCGTCATCCAGACGCCGAACTTCTACGGTTGCCTCGAGGATGTGGCCGCTGCGGCCGAGATCGCGCACGCGGCCGGCGCGCTGCTGGTCGTGGTGGCCGATCCGGTGAACCTCGGCGTGCTCGAGGGCCCGGGCAAGCTCGGCGCCGACATCGTCGTGGGCGAAGGCCAGGGGCTCGGAGTGCCGGTGGGCTTCGGCGGCCCGAACCTGGGCGTCTTCGCCGCGAAGAACGAGCTCGTGCGGCGCATGCCCGGGCGCCTCGTCGGCGCCACGGTGGACCGCGACGGCAAGCGCGGATTCGTGTTGACGTTGCAGACTCGCGAGCAGCACATCCGCCGAGCGAAGGCGACCTCGAACATATGCACCAACGTGGCGCTCTGCGCGTTGATGGCGACGATCTACCTCGCGACGCTCGGGCGCCGCGGGCTCGTCCGGGTCGGCGAGCTCTCGACGGCGAAGGCCCACTATGCGGCCGAGCGCCTGGCGAAGGTCCCCGGCGTCTCGCTGCGCTTCGCGGCGCCCTTCTTCAAGGAGTTCGCGCTCAAGCTGCCGAAGGCGCCTGACCGCGTGCTGCCCAGGCTCGCCAGGCAGGGCTTCCTCGCGGGCGTCCCGCTGAAGACCTTCGATCGCAGCCTGGCCGAGTGCCTGCTGGTCGCGGTGACCGAGAAGCGGACGAAGGCCGAGATCGACGCCTTCGCGTCGGCCCTCGAGAAGGCGGTGGCGTGATGGCCGACGCCTACGACAAGCTGATCTTCGAGCTGTCCTCGCCCGGGCGCGTCGCCTGGTCCTTACCCGAGGCCGACGTGCCCGAGGCCGACGCGCGGAAGCTCTTGCCGGCCAAGTACCTCCGGCGGGACGCGCCCGATCTCCCCGAGGTCTCCGAGTTCGACGTGGTCCGGCACTACTCGCGCCTGTCGCGGATGAACTACGGGGTCGACACGCACTTCTATCCGCTCGGCTCGTGCACCATGAAGTACAACCCGAAGCTCCACGAGGACATGGCGCGGCTCGCCGGCTTCGCCAAGGTCCATCCGCTGGCGCCCGAAGCCTCGGCGCAGGGCGCGCTTCAGCTCATGCACGAGCTCGCGCGCGATCTCGCCGAGATCGCCGGGATGGACGCCGTCTCCCTCCAGCCCGCGGCGGGCGCCCAGGGCGAGCTCGCCGGAGTCCTCATGATCCGGGCCTACCACCAATCGAGGGGCGAGAAGCGGACGAAGGTGCTCGTGCCCGACTCGGCGCACGGGACCAATCCGGCATCCACCGCGATCGCCGGCTACGAGGTCGTCGAGGTCAAGTCGCTCCCCAACGGCGAGGTGGACGTGGACGCGCTCGCGCGCACCCTCGATACCGACGTGGCCGCGTTCATGATCACCGTGCCGAACACGCTCGGCATGTTCGAGCCGCGCATCGTCGAGATCACCGAGCTCTGTCACGCCAAGGGTGTGCAAGTCTACATGGACGGCGCCAACCTGAACGCGATTCTCGGCATCACGCGCCCGGGCGATCTCGGCTTCGACGTCTGCCATTTCAACCTGCACAAGACCTTCACGACACCGCACGGCGGCGGCGGGCCCGGCGCGGGCCCGGTCGGCGTCAAGGCGCACCTCGAGCCGTTCCTGCCGGTGCCCGTCGTCACGAAGGACGGTGACGAGTGGGCGCTCGACTGGAAGCGGCCGCGGTCGATCGGCAAGCTCCAGGCCTTCTGGGGCAATTTCGGGATGCTCGTGCGCGCGTACACCTACATCCGCACGATGGGGCCCGACGGACTCAGGTCGGTTTCCGACAACGCGATCCTGAACGCGAACTACATCATGAAGCGGCTGGAGAAGGCTTACGATATCGCCGTGCCCGGGCCCTGCATGCACGAGTGCGTCCTGTCGGCCCGCCGTCAAAAGAAACTGGGTGTCACGGCAACGGACATCGCCAAGCGTCTGCTCGATCTCGGCTTCTATGCGCCATCGACGTACTTCCCGCTGATCGTCGAGGAGGCGCTGATGATCGAGCCGACCGAGACCGAGGCGAAGGAAACGCTCGACGCCTTCTGCGATGCGATGATCCAGATCGCGCGCGAGGCCGAGACGAACCCGGCGGTGATTCACGACGCGCCAGTGACCACCGCCGTGCGCCGGCTCGATCAGACGAAGGCCGCGCGCGAGCCGAACTTGCGCTGGACGCGACGGAGCTAGCCGGGACCAGGAGCCCGCCGCGGGTGCGACGACCATGCCGGCCAGCCTGCGCGGGGTTCACGCCGACATCACCACCCTCTCGGTCGACGCCATCGTCAATGCGGCGAACTCGTCGCTGCTCGGTGGTGGCGGAGTGGATGGCGCGATCCACCGCGCCGCCGGGCCGGAGCTTGTCCAGGAGTGCCGGCTTCTCCGCGGCTGCCAGATCGGCGACGCCAAGCTCACCAAGGGCTATCGGCTGCCCGCCCGGTTCGTCATCCACACGGTCGGCCCGATCTGGCGCGACGGCGCCCACGGCGAGCCCGAGCTGCTCGCCTCATGCTACCGGCGCTCGATCGAAGTCGCGGCGACGAACGGCATCCGCACCCTCGCGTTTCCGAGCATCAGCACCGGCGTCTTCGGTTACCCGATCGAGCCGGCCGCCCGGGTCGCGGTGACGTCCGTCCGATCGGCGATGCAGGAGTTTCCCGCGATCCGGGAGGTCGTCTTCTGCTGTTTCTCGGCCTCCGACCTCGCGGTCTATACGCGCCGCCTCGGTGAAGCCGGGGTCTGACGACGGAGCCGCCATCCTCCTGATCGCCGCCGTGGCCGGAGTGGTCGGGATCGCTGTCGGGATCCCGTTCGGCATCGTGTTATCGCGGCGGGTCTCAAATCCCGGAACGAGGATCGCAATCCGGATCGCCGCCATCGGCGGCGCCATCGTCCTCGCCGAGGGTGGCGCGCTCGCTGCGATACGAATGGGGGCGAGCGAGCGATTTGTCCTGAGCTCCGGGGACCGGACGAGGCTCGACGTGGTCGTATCCCGTGAATACCGCGATGAATACAAGGACCTCGTGTCGCACCCGAAATTCGCCCAGGTCACGAGGGGCAAGTCGCCCGCCGAGATCAGAGCGCTGGCGACCAGCCTCACATCGAGAGGGCTCCAGTACCTCGATCTACCCGACCTGCAGGACTGGGCTCGCATCAAGCTGCGCATGGCCGAGCGCTCGCCGAAGCTGTGCGCCGGAATGTGGAAGGGCCGGGTCGACGATCCTACCCTTGGCGCGCGGACGCTGACCGAGCTCGGGGAGCCTGACGCGCGAGCCTGGGCTCGACTGAGCGCCCGGGCCAGCGTGCATGCCCTGGAGGGCCCTCCTCCGCCGGTGGTCACCAACGAAGCGCGGATGCTGGCGTTGCACCAGATCGTCCTGAAACTCCCGGAAGGGGATCGCCCGGCGGCGATGGCGGACATGTTCAAGCGCGAACAGCTGTCCGACGAACGGGCGTGCGAGCTCATGCGAATGATCCTCGAGGGCTCGCGCGACTTGGAGCCTGAGCTCCAGCACGCCTTCCTGCGGTTTCTGTCCACGTAGTCCCGGACGCGAGGCGAAGCGGGCGCGGCGGTCTCGTGCGATCCTAGGGGCCGTGACCGACAGCCAACGCGGCCGGACCTGGCGGCTTCTCGTGACGGAGCCCACCGACGGCGCTACGAACATGGCGATCGACGAGGCGGTCTGGCTCGGCCGCCGCGCGGGCGCCTCACCGCCGACGATTCGCTTCTTCGCCTGGGCGCCGCCCACCGTCTCGCTCGGCTACGGCCAGCCGCTCGACCACCACGTCGACGTCGCCGGGTGCCGCCGCGTCGGCGTGGGGATCGTCCGACGCCTCACCGGCGGGAGCGCCATCTACCACGACGGCCCGGAGCGCGAGCTGACGTACAGCGTCGTCGCCGCCGCCGACGACATCGGCGGGGGCGCGCGCGACCTGCTGCACAGCTACCAGTGGATCGGCCGGGCGCTCGCCGGCGGGCTCCGGGCGCTCGGCGCTCCGGTCGAGATGATCGGCGTCGCGCGCGGCGACGAGCCGACGCCGGCGTTCTGTTTCGCGCGCACCGGCAGCTGCGAGATCGAGCTCCACGGGCGCAAGCTCGTCGGGAGCGCGCAGCGGCGTTACGGCAGCACGTTTCTCCAGCACGGATCGATCCTGCTCGGCGTCGACGCGGACCGCCTGGCCGCGGTCTTCCCGACGACCGACGATCCGCTCGCCAGCTTGACGACGCTCGAGACCGCGCTCGGTCACCGACCCAAGTTCGACGACGTGGCGGCGGCGCTCGCGGCGGCGTTCGAGCGCGAGCACGGCCTCGACCTGCGGCCCGATGGGCTCGGCGCGGACGAGGTCGCGGTGGTCGAGCGCCTCGTGCGCGACAAGTACGCGACCGACGCCTGGCTGACGGGGCCCGCGTGAGCCGCGAGTACCCGGACTATCCGCGGGTCGGCGTCGGGGCGGTCATTCTCCACGACGACAAGGTGCTGCTCGTGCGGCGCGGCCAGGCGCCGTCCTTCGGGAAGTGGAGCTTGCCCGGCGGCCTCGTCGAGCTCGGCGAGACCACCCGAGAGGCCATCGCGCGCGAGATCCTCGAGGAGTGCGGGATCAAGATCCGGATCGTCGACGTGGCCGGCGTCCTCGATCGCGTGGTGAAGGATGACGCCGGCCGCGTTCGTTATCATTACGTGCTGGTGGACTACCTGGCGTATCCCGATTCGCTGGACGTCACGGCGGGCGACGACGCCGCCGAGGCGCAGTGGTTCGAGCTCGGCCAGCTGGCCGAGCTCGACACAACCCAGGGCCTCCTGGACATGATCCGGCGAGCCGAGGCGCTGAGAGGAGGAACGCGCGGGTGAAAGTCGAGATCGTCACCAAGCGGCTCGAGGAGGTCCCGGCCGACGCGCTCGTCGTCGGTCTCTATGTCGGCGAAACGAAGCTGCCGGAGCGGCTGGCGCGCCTCGACCGCGCGGCGCAGGGGCAGCTCAAGCGCGTGCTCGACGCCGAGAAGTTCTCGGCGAAGGCGGGCCAGGTCACGCACGCGCACGCCGACGGCCGTCGCATCGTCGTCGCCGGGCTCGGCGCGCGGACCGAGACGACCTCCGAGGTCCTGCGCCGGGCGGCCGCGGCGGCGGTGCGCCGGGCCCGCGACCTCGGCGCGCGCACGGTGGCCGCGGAGGTGCTCGGCGACCGGCTGACCGCGCGGCAGCGGGCGCAGGCCGTCGTCGAGGGCGCCATCCTCGGCACCTACTACTTCGACCGCTACAAGGGCGAGAAGGCGGACAAGACCGTCAACGAGCTCCGCATCGCCGAGCCCGACGCGCGCCGCGCGCGCGAAGCCGGCGACGGCATGCGGCGCGGCGAGAGCTTCGCGCTGGCGACCTCGTTCGCGCGCGACCTGATCAACGCGCCCGCCAACGAGCTGTATCCGACCGATCTCGCGCGCGCCGCCACCGAGCTGGCGAAAGAGCCGCGCATCGAGGTCAAGGTGTTCGAGCGGGCCGACTGCAAGAAGATGGGCATGGGCGCATTCCTCGGCGTCGCCGCCGGGAGCGAGCAGCCCCCGAAATTCATTCACCTGACGTACAGCCCATCCGGCCGGCCCGCCGCGGGTCGCAAGCGCAAGAAGGTCGTCCTCATCGGCAAGGGCATCACGTTCGACTCCGGCGGGCTCGACCTCAAGCCGCCCGACGGCATGCTGCGCATGAAGTACGACATGGCCGGCGCGGCGGCGGTGCTGGGTATCATGCGCGCGCTGCCGGCGCTCAAGCCGGCGGCCGAGGTCCACGGCCTGATCGCGGCGACCGAGAACATGCCGTCGGGCTCGGCCATCCGCCCGGGGGACATTCTCCGCGCCATGAACGGCACGACCATCGAGATCGGCAACACGGACGCCGAAGGGCGTCTGACCCTGGCCGATGGGCTGTGCTACGCCAACACGAACATCCAGGCCGATGAGATCATCGACATGGCGACCCTGACCGGGGCCTGCGTCATCGCGCTCGGCCAGCTCTGCTCGGGGCTCATGACGAACAACCAGGCGCTGGCGAATCGCCTCATGAGGGCGGCCGAGGCCGCGGGCGAGCGCCTCTGGCAGCTCCCGCTGATCGACGAGTACCGCGACAACCTCAAGAGCGAGGTCGCGGACCTCAACAACGTCGGGCCGCGCGGCGGCGGGGCGATCACGGCCGGGCTGTTCCTGAAGGAGTTCGCGGGCAAGACGCCGTGGGCGCACCTGGACATCGCGGGCCCGGCGTTCACCGAGAAGGATCTGCCGCTGGCCCCGAAGGGCGCCACCGGATTCGCGGTGCGCACGGTCCTGACGTACCTGGGCGACTAGCGGTGGGCGGCGCGGTCGATCTGCACTCGCACACGACCGCGTCCGACGGCACCCTGACGCCGCGCGAGCTCGTACGGCTGGCGGCGCGCCACGGCGTGCGCGTCCTCGCCGTGACCGACCACGATTCCACCGGGGGCGTCCGGGAGGCGATGGACGAGGCGCGCAGCCTGGCGTCGCTCGAGATCGTCCCCGGCCTCGAGATCAACTGCGACGTGCCCGGCGCCGAGATCCACGTGCTCGGCTATTGCCTCGACTGGGAGGCGCCATGGTTTCAGGAGTTCCTCGGCGCCCAGCGCGAGGAGCGACGGCAGCGCGTCTACCGGATGGCCTCGCGACTCGCGGAGCTCGGCGTGCCGATCGATCCCGATGAGGTCGTCGCCCTCGTGAAGGAGGGCTCCGCCGGCCGTCCGCACGTGGCGCAGGCGATGGTCGCCCGCGGCCACGTGAAGTCGGTCCGCGAGGCGTTCGACCGCTACCTGTCGCTGAACGGTCCGGCGAACGTGCCGCGCCAGCGGCTCACGCCCGTCGAGGCCATCCGCATCATCCGCCGCGCGCGCGGCGTGCCGGTGCTCGCTCATCCCGGGCTCGCGAACCGCGACGAGCTGATTCCCGAGCTGGTCGAGGCCGGGCTCCTGGGCATCGAGGCGTTCTATCCCGAGCACTCGTCGGGGCAGATCACGGCGTATCGAGAGATGTGCTCGCGGCTCGACCTCGTCGCGACGGGCGGCTCCGACTTCCACGGCCCGCGTGTCGGAGGCGTCCGGCATCCCGGCGTCCAGCCGGTTCCGGAGAGCGCCTGGCAGGAATTGCAACGCCGACTCGCGTCGCTCGCCGAGGAGACCCCGAGCGCGTCGCCGGCCCCGCCTCCGATCGCATGACCGCGACTCAGGCGCAGATCTTCGGCTTCACCGACTGCCAGGACACGCGCAAGGCGCAGCGCTTTTTCAAGGAGCGGGGCATCGCCGTGCACTTCGTCGACCTGAAGGAACGCCCGGCGGCGCGCGGCGAGCTCAGACGATTCGCCGAGAAATTCGGCGCCGGGCCGCTGATCGATCGCGAGGGCGCCTGCTACAAGGCGCTCGGCTTGCGCGTGGCCGGCGACTCGCCCGAGCGCCTGCTCGAGCGCGCGCTGACCGAGCCGCGTCTGCTCCGCACCCCGCTCGTGCGGTGCGGGGGCCGCGTCGCGGTCGGTCACGCGCCGGAGGCGTGGCAAGAGTGGGTGGAAACCGCCAAGCAGGGAGGGGGCAAGCCCGCATGACGCCGCGCCCGTTCGCGATCAAGGTGGCCGACGACGTCCTCGCCGACCTGCGCGCCCGGCTGGAGCGCGTGCGGTGGCCCGACGAGCCCCCGGACGCGGGCTGGCGCTACGGCACGAGCGTCGCGTACATGAAGGAGCTGGTCGAGTACTGGCGCGCACGCTACGACTGGCGCGCGCACGAGGCGCGGCTGAACACCCTCCGGCAGTTCACCGTCGAGCTCGATGGGATCGACGTCCACTTCATCCACGAGCCCGGCGTGGGCCCCAAGCCGATGCCGCTGCTGCTCTCGCACGGCTGGCCCGGATCGATCGTGGAGTTCGAGCGGATCCTGCCGATGCTGACCGATCCCGCGCGCTTCGGCGGCGACCCGGCGGACGCGTTCACCGTCGTCGCGCCGTCGCTGCCGGGTTACGGGTTTTCCTTCCGCCCCGATCAGGCGCGCTTCGGCGTGGAAGAGATCGCCGACGCGTTCGCGCGGCTCATGACCGACGTCCTCGGCTACCGCCGCTTCGCCGCGCAGGGCGGCGACTGGGGCGCCTTCGTCACGTCGCGGCTCGGCCTGCAGTATCCCGAGCGTCTGGCGGGCATCCACCTGAACCTGCTCGCCGTGCGGCGCGACCCGGCGTTGCCCGACACGCCGACCGACGAGGAACAGACCTACATCAAGCAGCTCCAGCGCTGGCAGCGAGAGGAAACCGGCTACCAGTGGATCCAGGGCACCCGGCCACAGACGCTCGCCTACGGCCTCACCGACTCGCCGGTCGGCTTGGCGGCGTGGATCGTCGAGAAGTTCCGGACGTGGAGCGACTGCGGGGGCGACGTCGAGCGGCGCTTCTCGAAGGACACCCTGCTCACCAACGTGATGCTCTACTGGGTCACCGGTGCGATCAATTCCTCGTTCTGGCCGTACTACGCCCGCTTCCATCGCCCGTGGCCCATCCCGGACGGCAAGCGGATCACCGTGCCCACGGCCTACGCCGCGTTTCCGCGCGAGATCCTGCTGCCGCCCCGGGCCTGGGCCGAGCGCAGCTACAACATCCAGCGCTGGACCGTCATGCCGGCCGGCGGCCACTTCGCCGCCCTCGAAGAGCCCGAAGCTCTGGCCGCCGACGTCCGCGCCTTCTTCCGCCCTCTCCGCCGGGAGACGAGCTAGCCGATCAGACGACGAGCCTTGGCGGCATTGCCGACGGTGATGACGACCGTGGCCCCGCCGCGTCCCGCGGTCGTCGCGTAGGCCGACTTGATGTTGACTCGCGCCTTCGCCAGCTTCTCGGTGATCCGCGCGAGCGCTCCGGGCTTGTTGCTGAGCCGCTTCGCGAACGCGACCTCCTCGACGAAGCGCACGCGCGCCTTGCGGAGCGCGCGCTTGGCGAGGGTCGGCTTGTTCACGACTATCCGGATCTTGCCGCGCCCGGCCGCTTCGGCCGCCGAGAGCGAGAGGATGTTCACCTTGGCGTCGGCCAGGGCGCGGCTGATACCGGCCAGAACGCCGGTTTTGGACCGGAGCGTCAGGACGAGCTGGGTTGTCTTGGGCATCGTGCGTCTCCTTTTCCTACCTCAGTGAGCTGCACGTCTCAGCGCGTGTAAGCGGGAAATACGCGCTGCACGCACTCCGGGTCGTTGATCGCCAGCATCCCGCCGACGAGGCGGCGCGCGGCGCCGCGCACGACCACGAACGTGATGCGCGCCGTCGCGACGACGTGACCGCCGGCGCGCGCGACGATTTCGGTCTCCTGGTAGCGCGGGTCCTCGTTGCGCGGGCGCACCGAGGCCCGGGCGGCGCTCACCGTGACGGGCGCATCGAACGGGGCGGGTTGGTGGAGGGCGACGCGGAGCTCCGTCGTCATTCCCGATTCGCCCGTGGCCAACGCGCCGAGCCAGAACGCGGCCTCGTCGAGCAACGTCGTCAGCGCGGCAGGCGCGAGCGAGCCGTCGTCCCTCCGAAACGGCGCGCGCGGCTGCCACGTCCCACGAACCGTGTCGGCGTCGAACGCGAGGCGTGCGCGAAGCCCGACCGCGTTCTCGGTCCCGCACGCAAAGCACGCACGCGAGACCGGCAGTGGATACGCGCCTCGCGCGGCGTCGTCGTCGTCGGCCGGGCGGGGGCGGGGTGGCTCCGCGGGGACCACGCCAGCCACTTCGCTCGAGACCAGTGCCGTCACGTCTCGTCGGTTCGACCCTGACAACACGGGTCTTAGCGGAGCCACCCCACCCCCGCCCGGCCGACTTGGCGCGGCGGTGACCGCATCCGTTGCCTGCGGCGCGACGCGACCTTCGACGAGGACACTGCCTCCGGCCTCGGAGAGGACGAAGGTGTCGGCCGAGTTTTCGCGCGCGCGGAGCAAGGTCAGCGGGAGGGCGAGCGGGACGCGGCGGCGGTAGAGGCCCGAGACCTCGCGTGGCGCGGTCACGCTCGAGAGCGCGTCGAACACGGCGAGCACCGAGCCGCCGTGCGCGGTGTCGGGGAGACCCTGGAGAGCGGGGTCGAGGGTGAGGATCAGATCGCGGCCGCTAACCTCCAGAGCGTGACGAAGCACGGCATCAATAGTGGTCATGAGATAATTTTTGAGTGTCGCCGCCCATTTTAGCCGACAAGGCTTTTGTTCGGGCGACGATCACCAACTTCTTTTTCTTCTTCAGCCTCAACTGCTTCATCCTCCTGCCGCTCTACATCGAGGGCAGCGGCGGGACCGAAGTCGAGATCGGCCTGGTCATGGGTCTCTACAACGCGATCGGCATCCTCTGCCAGCCGCTCGTGGGCCCGCTGGTCGACGCGTTCGGACGGCGGCGCTTCATGCTCACCGGCGCGGGCCTCGTGATCGGCGCGGCGCTCCTGGCCACGACGATGCCGTCGATCCCGCTGCTCGCTCTCGTGCGCGGCCTGCAGGGGATCGGCTTCTCCGCCTTCTTCGTGGCGAACTACTCGTACGTGCTGGACCTGACTCCGCCCTCCCGTCGGGGCTGGGCGCTCGGCATCTACGGCGTCGCCGGGCTCGTGGCGACCGCCATCGCGCCGCTCGTGGGGGAAGCGGTGGTCCGCCGGATGGGATTTCGTCCGCTCTTCGTCCTGTCCGCGGCGATGGCGGTCGTCGCGGCGGGATACGTCTGGAGCCTGCCGCGCGGGCGGCCGGGCGCGCCGCTGCCGGTCGCGGGCTCCCTGTGGGAGCGCGGCGGGCTCGACGAGCTCCGCCATCGCCACATGGCGGTCACGCTCTTCTTCGGTCTCGGCGCCGGCACGATCTTCGTCTTCGTGCCGACCTTCGCCGATAGCCTCGGGGTGGAGACCCTCGCGCTGTTCTACACGGCCTTCGCCGTCGCCGCGATCGGCGTGCGAGTCTTCGGCGGCCGCCTGATCGACACCCATGGGCGGCGGGCGGTGATCGTGCCGTCGATGTTCGTGCAGGCCGGCGCGACCGCGCTGCTCGCGCTGCTCGGCTTCGTGGTCACCCGTACGAGCCTCACGCCGGTGGTCCCGGTGCTGTTCGTGATCGGATTGATGTCGGGCAGCGCGCACGGCCTGCTCTATCCGGGACTGGCGGCGATGGTGACCGACCACGCGCCGGAGACACGGCGCGGGGTCGTCGTCGCGATGTTCAGCGCGGTCTTCCTGGTCGGGCAGACGGCGGGCTCGTTCGCGTTCGGCTACATCACGCACGCCATCGGCTACCGATTCATGTGGATGATGCTCGCCTCGTTCATGCTGCTCGGCGCAGCGCTCAGCATGCGGCTGGTCGAGCGTCGCACCACCTGACGGGCGGCGCTATACTGGCTCTCACCGTTGCGGGAACAGGAGCCGGCATGAATACGAGCGTCCGGATCGGCGTGATCGGCCTGTTGATCGTCGCAGTCCTCGGCGTGCCCGAGCGCGCCGACGTCGCCCCGGACCGGCAGGACGTGGTCCCGCCGAAGCCCACCGGCGCCCAGGAGGTCGACGTCGTCGCCGTCATGGTCGATCAGAATACCCAGCAGCCGACGGTCCTGCTGCAGGGCAAGCGCGACCGTCGCTCCGTCGCCCTCGCGATCGGATTGGCCGAAGCGACCGGGATCGCCGTCCCGCTCCAGGGCGTGACGCCGCCGCGGCCGCTCACGCACGATCTGTTCCTGACACTCTTCGGCCGGCTCAAGGTGACGCTCACGCGCGTCGTCATCACCGATCTGCGCGACGACATCTTCTACGCGATCGTCTATCTGAACGCGGGCGGGCCCGAGCTCCAGCTCGACGCGCGCCCGTCGGACGCGATCGCGCTGGCGATCCGCGCGAAGGTGCCGGTGCTGGTCGAGGAGCGTGTCTTCGACAAGGCCGGCGGCAACGCGCCGCCGCGGCGTCCGTCGATCTGACGCCATGGCCGACCCGGAGCGGACGGAGAAGGAGTGGGCGCTCCAGCGGCGTCTCGAAGACGTCTTCGTCAAGCTGGGTGAAAAGTACGGGGACCTGACCGGCCGGGTCGAGACGAAGATCAAGTCGACGATCACCTTCGACGACGTCGGCGGGCTCCGCGAGGCCAAGACCATCCTCAAGGGATTCGCCCTCGCGCTCACCGAGCCCGACCTCTACCGGCAATGGGGCATCGAGCCGCCGAAGGGCATGCTCCTCTACGGCCCGCCCGGCACCGGAAAATCCAAGCTCGCCCAGGCGCTCGCGACGACGTCGGGCGCGATCTTCTACCACCTGAAGCTGATGAACCTCACCTCGAAGTTCGCCGCCAACACCGGCGATCTGATGCAGGAGATCTTGAAAATCGCGATGGGCGAGGGGCCGGCGGTGCTGTTCCTGGACGAGGCCGAGGCGCTCTCGCTCGACCACCTGCTGCCGCCGCCTCAGGCGCGGGAGGCGAGCGCTCGGCTGGTCGCGGCCCTCTGCGAGAAGCTCGACGGGATGAGCACGACCGAGCGCATCCTCGTGGTGGCGTCGACCACCCACACCGACGCGCTCGACCCCGCGCTGGTCGCGCCGGGGCGTCTCGACCACCTCATCGAGATCCCGCTCCCGGATCCGGCGGCCCAGCGCGAGATCCTGGAGCTGATCCGTCTGCGGACGGAGAAAACGGCGGGGCGTCCTCTCTTCGAGAAGATCGACTACGACAAGATCCTGCCGGTCATGGGCGGCATGAGCGGCGCCGACCTCTCGGTGATCGTGCGGCGCGCGCTCGAGGTGAAGGTGCGCGCCGCGGCCGAGCGTCCGGGCGCCTCGCCCGTCTCCACCGAGGACTTGCTGGACGCGATCGACAGCTACAAGGGCGTGCGGGGGGTCGTGGAGAAGATCCGCTACGGCCAGTATCTGTGATCGCGTCCACGAAGATTCGCGTCCGCTACAAGGACACGGATTGCATGAAGGTCGTCTACTACGGCAACTACCTCACCTACTTCGAGGTGGGTCGCGTCGAGTTCCTCCGCCAGCAGGGGCTCGCGATGTCTCACGTCGATCGGCAGATCCACCTGCCGGTCGTGGAGGCGCTGGTCCGCTATCGCAAGCCGGCGCGGCTCGACGACCTGCTCGAGGTGCGGTGCTGGGTGAGCGAGCGCCGGCGGGCGAGCTTTCGCTTCGCGTACGAGATCCTCAACGAGGAGGGCGAGCCGGTCGCCACCGGGTCCACGCTCCACGCGTGCCTGGACCCGGCGACGAGCGAGATGGTCGCCGTGCCGTCCTGGCTCCTTGAGCGCATGCCGGTCGTGGAGTCGAAGTAAGCGGCCGGCCGTTGTATACTTCGTAACCGGCCTCGATGATCGAAGTCGACCGCCTTACAAAGAACTACGGCCTCGTCGCGGCAATCCGGGACGTGTCGTTCAGCGTGTCCCCCGGCCAGATCGTGGGCTTCCTCGGGCCCAACGGCGCCGGCAAGTCCACGACCATGCGCATCCTCGCCTGCTTCATGCCCGCCACGAGCGGTGTGGCGCGGGTCGCCGGCTACGACGTGTTTCGGCAGTCCATGGAGGTCCGCCGCCGGATCGGCTACCTGCCCGAAAACGTGCCGCTCTACACCGACATGCGCGTCGCGCCGTATCTGGACTTCGTCGCCGAGGTGAAGGGGGTCGGGCGGGCCGAGCGCCGTCGGCGCGTCGCCGACGTCATGGACCGCTGCATGGTCGCCGACGTCCAGAATCGTCTGATCGGGAAGCTGTCGAAGGGTTATCGCCAGCGCGTCGGGCTCGCCCAGGCGATCGTGAACGATCCGGAGGTGCTCATCCTGGACGAGCCGACGATCGGGCTCGACCCCAAGCAGATCACCGAGATCCGGTCGCTCATCAAATCGCTCGCCGGTCAGCACACCGTGATCCTGTCGACGCACATCCTCCCGGAGGTCTCGATGGTGTGCGGCGCGGTGATCATCATCAACAATGGCGCGATCGTGGCGCAGGGGCCGATCGACACCCTGGTCGAGCAGTTCTTCCCGACCTCGCGGCTCGAGGTCGAGATCGTCGGCCCGCCGCCCGCGGTCCGCGACCAGATCCGGGCGATTCCCGGCGTCCTGTCCGTGCAGGATCAGGCGCCGGCGAACGGCGCCGCGCGGTACACCGTCGAGGCGGCGCGCGGCCGTGACGTGCGCGCCGAGATCTTCCAGCTGGCCGCCCAGCAGCGGTGGGAGCTGCTCGAGCTCAAGCGCGTGGGGATGACGCTCGAGGAGGTCTTCATCCGGGTCGTCGCCGGAGAGGAATCCGAGGAGGGATCCGCGGAGAAATCTGCGGAGAAATCCGCGGGAGAGCCGGCGCCGTGAAGATCTGGGCGATCTTCAAGAAAGAGATGCGCCTCTATTTCACCTCGCCGGTGGCGTGGGTGGTGCTGACGATCTTCCTCTTCATCGCCGGCTACTTCTTTTCCTCGATCTTCTCGTTCTTCTCGCAGGCCTCCATCCAGTCGGCGATGAATCCGGCGATGGGACGCGAGCTGAACGTGACCGACAGCGTCATGCGGCCACTCTTCTCGAACATCAGCGTGATCCTGCTCCTGCTCATGCCGCTGGTGACGATGCGGCTCTTCGCCGAGGAGCGGCGCGCCGGCACCATCGAGCTGCTGCTCACGTTCCCGGTGCGCGACGGCGCGGTGCTGGCCGGGAAGTACCTCGCGGCCCTCGCCCTCTACGCGATCATGATCGGGCTCACCGTGCTCTACCCGGTGATCGTGGTGTACTTCGCGCGGCTCGAGTGGGGTCCGGTGCTCACGGGCTATCTCGGGCTCCTCCTCATGGGCGCGACGTTCATCGCGGTCGGCGTATTCGCCTCGTCGCTGACCGAGAATCAGATCGTGGCCGCGGTCACCACCTTCGGGGTCCTCCTCATCTTCTGGATCCTGGGCTGGAGCGCGGACTACGCCGGGGGGACCGCCGGACGCCTGCTGCAGTTCCTGTCGATCCTCGAGCACAACGACAGCTTCTCGAAGGGCGTCCTCGACACCAAGGACATCCTCTACTACGTGAATTTCACGGTGCTCGCGCTGTTCCTGACCTCGCGCTCGCTCGAGGCCCGGCGATGGAAGGGATGATCCGGCGGCTGCTCGACTGGGGCGGGTACCTCGGAGTCGCCGTGCTGGCCTTTGGAGCGATCCTGCCGTTCGTGCGTCCGGAGTGGAACCGGTATCGATGGACCTTCCTGGCCGTTGGCCTCGTGCTCGTCCTGGTGTCCCTGCTCGCCCGTGTGGAAGACTACCGCGGCTTCTTCGGCCGCCGCGGGATGCGATACGGCGTGAACACGGCCGTGGCGGTCGCGCTGGTGCTGGGCGCGACGGTCGTCGTGCAGGCGCTGTCCTTCCGGCACAGCGCGCGCTGGGATCTCACGGAGAACAAGCGCTTCAGCCTGTCGCCGCAGACCATCCAGCTGCTCGGTAGCCTCAAGACCGAGGTGAACGCGGTCGCGTTCTTCCGCAGCGATCAGCCCGGCAAGCGGACGGCCGAGGAGCTGCTCAAGCAATATGCCCGCTACTCCAACGGCAAGTTCACCTGGAAGAGCGCCGATCCCGACCGCGAGCCCGGGCTGGCCCGGCGCTACGGCATCGAGTCGTACGGGACCATCGTGCTCGAGACCAAGGCGAAGTCCGAGAAGGTGCTCGACGCCGAAGAGGAGAAGCTGACGAACGGCCTCGTCAAGGTCACGCGCGAGGGCAAGCGTATCGTCTACGTGATCCAGGGGCACGGCGAGGCCGAGCTCGGAAACACCGAGCGGCCGGGGTTCAGCGAAGCGAAGTCGTCGATGGAGAAGGCCAACTACGAGGTCAAGCCGCTCGTCCTGGCGCGCGCCGGCAAGGTGCCGGACGACGCGACGGTCGTGATCCTCGCCGGCCCCCGCAACGACCTGTTCCCGCCGGAGCTCGAGGCCCTCGACGCGTACCTGGGCCGCGGCGGCAAGGTGCTCGCGATGATCAACCCCTTCCAGAACGAGGGGCTCAAGAAGCACCTCGTGAAGTACGGATTCCAGCTCGACGACGACCTCGTGGTGGAGCAGAACCCGATCGGACGTCTCTTCGGGATCGGCCCCGAAGTGCCGATCATCCAGCAGTACGAGTCCCATGCGATCACGCGCGATCTCGGCGGCGTCACGACGCTGTTCCCCCTCACGCGCTCGATCACCGCGCTCAAGACGCCGCCGAAGGGCGTCAACGTCCAGGTGCTCGCGCGCACCAGCCCGGACAGCTGGGGCGAGACGAACCGTGCCGACCTCCAGCGCGGGGTGGCGAAGCCCGATCCTCAGGACCTGAAGGGGCCGCTGGCCGTCGCCGCGGTCGCGACGATCGACAAGGCCCGCATCGTCGTCTACGGCACGTCCAACCTCGCCGCCAATCAGTTCCTGAACATCCAGGGCAACCGAGACTTCTTCCTCAACACGGTGAGCTGGCTCGCCGAGGAAGAGGATCAGATCTCGGTCCGTCCGAAGGACGTGAAGCAGACGCCGGTCTTCATGAGCGCGAACCAGGCGCAGGCCGTGAACCTCCTGCCCATGCTGGTCCTGCCGGGGCTCGTGCTCGTCGGCGGAATCATCGCCGTCGTTCGCCGCCGCGCGGCGAACTAGCCGAGCCGGCCATGCGCTGGCAGACGACCGCGGTCCTGGCCATCATCCTGATCGCGCTCGGCGCCTTCTATTACGTCTACGAGGTCCGGCTGGGCCCGGAGCGCGAGAAGACGGAAGGGCGCAAGGGGCGGGTCTTCACGGTCGAGCCGGCCGACGTCGTCGAGGTCGAGCTCAAGCGGACCGATTCCACCGTCAAGCTCAAGCGCGAAGGCGACGGCTGGCAGATCCTCGCCCCGGTGAACGCGCGCGGTGATCGCGGACCCGTCGACGAGACGGTGACGTCGATCGTGACCGCCCGCATGGACCGCGAGATCGAAGCCGATCCGAAATCGCCGGGCGACTTCGGGCTCGACCGCCCCGCGGTCGAGGTCACGCTTCGGCTCAAAGACGGCAAGCACGTCGGCCTGGTCCTGGGCGCCAAGAGTCCCACAGGGGTCTGGGTCTACGCCCGCGAGGCCGACAAACCCGCCGTCTTCGTGGTCGGCGACTCGGTCCTGCGTGACACCACCCGGCCGGTCGCCGAGTTCCGTGACAAGACCGTGCTCGCGTTCGAGCAGAAGGACGTGACCGGCCTCGAGCTCGCCCTGCGCGACGACAAGATCGCGCTCGAGCAAGCCGACGGCCGGTGGAAGCTGACGAAGCCGCGGGCGCTGCCGGCGGACGCCGACACGGTGCGCGACTTCCTCGAGAAGCTCCGCGCGGCGCGCGTCAAGGAGTTCGCGGCCGATGGGCCGCGCTCCCTGGAGCCGTTCGGGCTCGACAAGCCGGTCAGGCTCGACATCCAGACGGGCCGGGAGAAGGACCGCGCGACGAAGACGCTCCTGTTCGGGCGCGCGGACCCGGCCAAGAAGGGCGTCTTCGCCATGCGGCCCGGCGAGTCGACGGTGATGCTGATCCCCGAGGAAACGTGGACGGCGGTGCCGAAGAATGTCGCGGTCCTGCGCGACAAGGCGCTCGTCGGATTCGATCGGGACAAGGTCACGCAGATCGCGATCGAGAGCCCGAAGGGCGCCGTCACGCTCGCCAAGGACGGTGAGCGCTGGAAGATCACCGCGCCGCAGGCGCTCGCCGCCGATCAGGTCGAAGCGGGCGCCGTGCTCTTCAAGTTGCGCGACCTCCGCGCCCAGGCTTTCCTGACCGACGACGCCTCGGGGATCCCACGTTATCTCGCCCAGCCCACGGTGCGCGTGAACATCAGCGAGCAGGGCGCGTCGGGGCCGCGCACCGTTCTCCTTGCGCCCTCGACGGAGAAGCGCGGCGGCGCAGCGAGCGCGTACGCGGCGGTGGCGGGGCAGGGGCCGGTGGTGCTCGTCGACGGCAAGGCCCTCGAGGACCTCGGGCGCTCGGCCGACGATCTGCGCGACCGCACGCTCCTGTCCGGGCTCGAGCCGAGGGACATCAAGCGCATGCGCGTGCGCGCGGGCGGCCAGACCGTCGTGGTCGAGCGTAGCGGCGAGAGCGACTGGAAGCTGGTCGAGGGCGGGCGGGGCGCGGCGAAGGCCGCGACGGTGGACAACCTCCTCTACGCGCTGCGGGCGCTCAAGTGGAAGACGATCGCGGCGCCGACCGGCGACGAGCCGGCCAAGTACGGCCTCGACGCGCCCACGCTCGAGGTGACGCTCCTCAAAGCCGACGGTGGCGAGGCTGGAGTGCTGCTCGTCGGAAAGCGCGAGGGCGAGCAGGCCTGGGTCAAATTGAAGTCGGCGCCGGCGATCTACACCGTCGACGTCAAGCAGCTCGGCGACGCGCCGAAGGTCCCCGACGACTTCAAGGGCTGATCAGTCGAGCAGGCCGAGCTCCTGGTAGCGCGGCGCGATCCGCTCCGAGATGAGCCCGAGACGCTTGAGCCGCGGCATCAAGTTCTCCTGGAACAGAAAGCTGTTGAAGGACTTCGTCGTCTGGGAGTGGGTGACCGTGTCCCGCCAGATGGCCTCCCCGTCCCAGCCCATCTCGCTCCAGACGTTCTTCACCGATCGAAAGCCGGTCTGCTCGTCGCGCGCGTACAGCTGGTCGCAGGCCTTGAAGGTGAAGTTCTCGAGATACTCGCGCTTGGCCGGCTCCATGTTCGGGATCGAGCGCCGCAGCGCGAAGTAGCCGAAGTTCACGTGTCGCCCCTCGTCCTGGAGGACATAGTCGAGGAGCTGCGCGAGTGTCGGATCGCCCGTCTGCTTGCGCATGACGTTGAAGGCGGCGATCGCGAGGCCCTCGACGATCATCTGCATCCCCAAGAGCTTCAGCTCCCAGAGGTTGGTGGCCAGGATCTCGTCCAGCAGCGACTTGAGCAGCGGGTCGACCGGGTAGATCTTGTGGAGCCGCCCCTCGTCGACGACCTGGGTCGAGGCGTAGAGCTTCGCGTCGAGCTCGGGAATCGAGTTGACGAGCTGTCCGCACACGACCAGAGCGCCCTGCTCGCCGTGGAGGAACTGCGAGAGGCGCCAGGCGGAGACGCGGACCTCGACTTCCTTGCGCTCCTCGACGGAGAGCTTCGGGAAGAAGTCGGTCCCCAGGAACGCCATCTGCACGTTCAGCACGGGACCCTCGGCGCCGACCGGACGGGTCCAGTCGATCGCCGCCGAGCCGTTCCACTGGTTCTTCTTGGCGGTCTCGTACAGGGTCGCGAGCTCGTCGTGCGTGGGCACGTAGTCGTAATCCCACAAGGTCTCGAGCTGATAGGTCACCCGCCGGGCCGCGGCTGCTGCAGTGGTCGTCACGCGCTCACCTCGGATCAGAGTCGGAACTCCAAGTAGGTCAGATCAGGTTCGTCATTCTACCTCGCCGCGCCGCGCGCGCGGATCCGCGAGGGCGAGGTACCGTTCTCGCCTGGTCGATGGACCTGGAGTACGATGGTTCCGTGCCGGACGAGACGATCTACCTGGAGCAGATGGAGCTGGGGCCGATGCAGAACTTCGTCTATCTCATCGGCGACCCGCAGGCGCGTGAGTGCGTCGTCGTCGACCCGGCATGGGAGATCGAGACGATCGTCGAAACGGCCCAGGCCCGCGGCATGACGATCACCGGCGCGCTGGTCACCCACACCCACCAGGACCACGTCGGCGGCAGCCTCGAGTCCTGGGGCATGCCAGGCCGCATTCCGGGCGTCGAGGAGCTTCTGGAGCGATTGCCGGCGAAGGTCTACGTGCACAAGGCGGAGCGCGAGTTCTTGAAGGGCCTGGGCTCCGACCTGGTCAAGGTGGACAATCACTCGACCCTGACGATCGGCCGCCTCACGTTGACCTTCCTGCACACGCCCGGGCACACGCCCGGCTCCCAGTGCTTCTTGATCGACGGCCGGCTCGTGTCCGGCGACACGCTTTTCATCGGCTCGTGCGGCCGGACCGACCTGCCGGGCAGCGATCCCAAGGAGATGTACTATTCGCTCACGCAGCGTCTCGGCGCGCTGCCCGATTCCACGATCCTGTTCCCCGGACACAACTACGGCGGCCCGTCCTCGACGATCGGCGACGAGAAGCGCGGCAATCCTTTCATGCGCTTTGCGGCCCTCGGCGACTTCCTGCGCACGATGGGCGGCGGCCGGATCGTCGCGCCCTAGCATTCCTCGGCCGCCGGCGTCGGCCGATCGCGCGTCCGATCCGCACCGCACGCCCGCGCGCGCCCGTTCTCTACCGTCGCGGCTGGTGGGAGGTGCTATCCTCGAATTCAGCATGTCCATCAGCGTGAAGAACTGGCTCAAGGTCCGATTCATCGCGGGTTTCTTCGTCACGGTGCCCGCGTTCCTCACCGCGTGGCTGCTCTGGATCTTCTGGAGTCGGATCGACGATGTGTTCACTCCGATGTACGTGCGGATTCTGGGACGGGCCGTCCCCGGACTCGGTTTCCTGACGGCCATCGGCATCATCCTGATGATGGGCACGATCGCGCGAAACGTGGTCGGCCGGCGCGTCCTCGCCTGGGGCGACAATCTCCTGCTGCGCGTGCCGATCTATCGGCGGCTCTACCCGTCGGTCAAGATGCTGATCGATTCGTTCTCGCCCGAGCGCCGAAGCGCCTTCGGTGCCGTGGTGCTCGTCGAGCATCCCCGACAGGGAGAGTACGCGTTCGGTTTCGTCACGAGCCATGTCGTCGTCGAGACGCCGCACGGCAAGCGCGAGATGGTGAGCGTCTTCATTCCAACCAACAACCTCTATCTGGGCGACGTCGTCCTGGTCCCTCGCGACGACGTGCTGCCGACGGGGCTGCCGGTAGAGGAAGGCGTGCGCATCATCCTCTCGGCGGGCAACGCCACCCCGCGCCAGCTTCCGCGAAGCTAGCGCGCCTGGCGACCCCGCGACAGGCGCTGCGCCCACTCGCTCACCGCCTCGCCCAGCGGGAACAGCTTGCCGAAGAAGAAGTGATCGGCCCCTTCGATGGCGGCGGCCGTGATCCAGGGCCGCGCCGCCGTGAACCGCGCGAAGTCGTCGGGCGGGCAGTACTGGTCTCGCGTG
The DNA here is from genome assembly GCA_003220495.1 of Candidatus Rokuibacteriota bacterium. Lineage (GTDB taxonomy): Bacteria > Methylomirabilota > Methylomirabilia > Rokubacteriales > CSP1-6 > AR31. Next base: position 191,982 of record QHSP01000017.1, read on the forward strand.
CCGGCCACCGCCAAAGTCGGCACGCGCGTGTCCTCGAGGAACCCGAAGTCGGACATCGCGAGCGGCGGCGCGATCAGCGCGATGCCCGCGACCCGGCCATCGCGGCTGCCGACCAGCGCGGCGATCCTCGAGCCGAACGAGTATCCGGCGATCGCGAGCACGCCACCGTTCGTGGCCTTTGCCAGCACGTCGAGAGCCGCCGCCGCGTCCTCCTGCTCTGCGACCCCACCCCCGTGAACCCCTCCCGAAGCGCCGACTCCTCTGAAATTGAAGCGCAGCGTCGCAAGACCGAGGGCCGCGCACACCTCCTGGACGCGCACGACCACCGGATTTTCCATGTCGCCGCCGTACAGTGGATGGGGATGGCAGATCACGACACCGGCCGGCGGGGACGGGGGCAGAGCCAGGAGCGCCTCGAGGCTCAAATCGGCCCCCACGGACAGCTTTACGGGCTGTTCGGGTATCATCTGCCGCCATGAGAATACGGGTGGGGGCCTCGCGCGTCCAATGGTCGTGTTGACTTGCCTTCTGACCCGCCGCCGGATCGGCGCCCATCTCGACGGGGCTCTGGAAAATGGGCCCGCCACGGCTATGTCCAGACACCTGAGCAGGTGCGCCAAGTGTCAGGGCGAGGCCGAGAATATCCGGAGAGTTCGGGTTCTCCTCCAGCGCACCCTGAGCCTCGGCCAGAACCGTGCGGAGCCCGACTGGTCGGGCCTCTGGCCGGGAATCGTCCGCGGGATCGAGGATGCCAAGCATCGCGAGATACAGGCCCCCATCGTCACGCGAGGCAGTTGGTGGCGGCGACCCCGGTTGACGCTCGGCGGAGCGCTCGTCGCGGCCGCACTCGTCTCGGTTACGCTCTGGCAGCTGAACTCCGGCCCTCTCGCTCCAGAAGCTCCCATCTTCGTCAGCTCGGCCCACACCGACGATCCGCGAGGGACCGTCGTGGTCTACTCGCCGCACGAACAGCAAGACGTCGCGGTCGTGTGGGTGCTGGGGCTCGACGAATCGTCTGACTGAGCGGCGCGGGGGGCGGGTCGGGTGGGGCATCCTGCGACCTGCGCGCTTACTGCCCTCTAGATTCTGCTGACGGTTGCTCGTTCCTGGCGACCGTGCCTACACAGGTCGCAGGATGTCCCACCCGACCCGCCCCCCGCGCCAGTCAGTCCTTTCGGGCTTAGTTGAACGCAGAGTTGTTCTTGTGAGCGCAGTCCGCTTCGGTTTGCAAACTCTCTCTTGCGCGATCGGCTGGTCTCGCTCGAGCCCAGAGGAGACTTCCTGCGACCGCTGGGCGCGCTGCGCGGATTAGCGGGGGGCGGCTTTCAGGTTGGTGAGGCGTTCGCGGGCCTGGGAGGTTTCTTCGGCGCGGGGGAAGTTGTCGACGAGGTATTGGAGGCGGGCCTGGGCGAGCGCGGGCTGCTTGAGGTCAAGGAGCGCGAGCGCTTCCTTGTAGAGCGCGGTCGGGACCTTGTCGGCTCGGGGGTAGTTGGCCTGGACCTTCTTGAATTCCTGCACCGCCTGCTCGAGCGACTCGGACGCCTTGTCGTTCTGGCTCGCGTCGGTGAATCCACGGGCCAGCGATAGATACGCTTCACCGATCCAGTACTGGGCGCTGCCGGCCAGCTCGTGATCGGGATAGCGACGGAGGAACTCGCGGAATCCCGCGATCGCGAGCGAGTAGCTTCCCTTGCTGAAGTCGATGTACGCCGCCTGATAGATGTCCTGGGGCTGGAGTGAGCCGGTGGTCGGCCGCGACGGCACGGCGGCGACTGGTCCGGGAGCGGAACCGGGCGGCGTTCCCGCTGAGGCACCGGGAGTGGGACCGCCGGCGGGGCCAGAAGGCCGGGGGGTCGTCGCCGTAGCGCCGGCTGCCGGAGCCGCTCCGCGCAGCTGCCGGTTCATCGTGTCGAGCTTCGTCGTGAGCTCGTCCACTCGGCTCGACAAGGTCGTCACCGTGTCGTTGAGACTGTCGACCTGGCGGGTGAGCGTGGCGACGTGTCGCTCGTTCTCTCCGGTTTGCTCGCGCACGCGCTTGTCGACTTGCGCCGAGAGACTGTCCGCGTCGCCCTTGGAGCGCTGGGCGGACTGCTGCGCCGTCATCATCTCCTGGCGGAGCTGCAAGAGATCCTGCTGGGTGGCGACGCCGGTCGCTTCCTGGACCTCGGCGCAGCCGGCCAGCGACAGGGCGAGGACGAGCCCGAACCCGCTCCTCGCCAGCAGGACCTTACGCGAGCCTAGCGCGGCTTGACGAGAAAGCTCGCGCGGCGATTCTTGGCCCAACACGCCTCGGTCTTCTCGCTGCAAACTGGCCGCTCCTCGCCGTAGCTGATGATGGTGATGCGATTGGCCTGGATGCCCTGGGAGACGAGATAGTTCATCGTCGCCTTTGCGCGCCGCTCGCCGAGCGCCAGGTTGTATTCGTTGGTGCCGCGCTCGTCGCAGTGGCCCTCGATCAGCACGAGGTTGTCGGCGTTCGACTTCAGCCACGCCGCATTGGCGTCGAGGGTCTTGGCGTCCTCGGCACGGATGTCGTACTTGTCGAAGTCGAAATAGACTTCCTTCAGCGCCGCGACGGCCATGAACTCCTTCGGCGAAGGCCGCGGTGTCTGCCCCGGCGCCGCGGGCGCGGCGGGCGCGGCGGCACCGGACGACGGCGCGGGCTGGGTCGGCGCCGGCGCCGAACTCGTGGCGGGAGGCGCAGGTGCCGGCGCTGCCGTCGTCGCCGCTGTCGTCGCGGGCCGCTTCGCGCAACCAGTGATCATCAGCCCTGCCAGCAGCAGCGACACCCACGTGACTTGCGCGGCGCGCGTTACCATGACGCCTCCTTTGGCCTCCGATCTGAACGCCCGTTGTTCGGCCACCAATGCTATCACGGCAGGCGCGGCGACCATGAGGGACTTGTGCACTCCGCGGCGCCCGAGGTGATCTGTGTCGTCGTCGTTCCGTCGATCAGCATCATGTAGACCTGCCAGCGGCCCGAGCGATTCGATTGGAACGCGAGGTGGCGTCCGTCGGGCGCCCAGGTCGCGCCCTGATTGTCGCCCTGACCGGTCGTAAGGGGGCGCGCGTTCGTGCCGCCGGGACTGATCGCCCAGAGATTGTGCGAGCCTTCACGCTGCGTGTAGACGATCGTGTCGCCCTTCGGCGACCAGCGGGGTTGCGTGTGAAAGCCGCCGTTGGTCAGCTGGCGCACGTTCGAGCCGTCCCGGTCCATCACGAAGATGCGCGGCTGCCCGGCGCGGTCCGACACGAACGCGATCTGCTGGCCCGTCGGTGACCACGTGGGCTCTGTGTCGATCGAGCCGTGACGCGTGAGACGCTGCAGCGCCCCGCTCGCGACCGTGAGGATGTAGATCTCCGGATTGCCGTCCTTCGAGAGCGTGATCGCGAGGGATTGACCATCGGGGCTCCAGGACGGGGACGAGTTGATCCCGTGGAACGAGGAGAGGGTCTGGACACCGCGTCGTGGCTCGAAGGGGAACAGGCGGAAGAGGTCGGGGTAGCCGTTCATGAACGACGTGAACGCGATGGATCGAGCGTCGGGGCTCCAGACGGGCGAGAGGTTGATCGAGCCGTTACGCGTCACCGGGCTCGTGCCGAACCCGTCGTAGTCGGCGACGACGATCTCTTTCGCTCCGGCTGGCCCGACGATATAGGAGATCTTCGTGTCGGCGACCCCTTTCTCGCCGGTGAACTGGAGCACGATCTCGTCGGCGATCTTGTGGGCGAGCCGCCGGCGCCAGTCGAAGCTCGACGTCGGCGGCTGCGGCGCCGCGGCGTCGAACTTGCGCGACGCGATCAGGCGCTGGTCCGGCGACGTCAGATCGTACAGGCGCATCTCCGTCTCGACGCGATCGCCACGGATCGTCATGAGGCCGTGGACGCCGGCGTGGGCGCCGGCCGCCGCGAAGTTGTTCCAGGTCTGCCGGAGAGCCTCGGGATTGTTCGCGGGGATGCGGTCCGATCCGGCCACCACGCTGAACAACCCCGAGAGCGTGAGGTCGTTGCCGGCGACCGTGGGAAGGAGCTTCGAGAGACCTCCACCGTCGCTTCCGCTGATGACCGTGAAGTCGGGGAGGGCGATGTTGAGCTTCGTGCTGCCGCCCCCGGTGACGTTGATATACACGTCCGGGGGCGCCTGAGCGCGTACCGGAGGCGGTGGTGACCACAGGCCGACGGCCGCGAAGACCGCGAGCACGGCGAGAAGAGTGGCGATCGCTGTACGTCGCACCGGTTATCCCCCTGTCGGATCGAAGACGAACTGCAAGCCGATCCTCAGCACGGGTTTCTTGAAATCGTCGGGAAGCGGCGGAAACGGGCCCGCGTCGTTGATGGCGCGAAGCGCGACCTGATCGTAGTAGGCGTTCCCCGAGCTCTTGTCGATCCGGGCCTGATTGAGCCGCCCGTCGCGCCCGATCTCGAAGATCACGGCGGGCTGCTGGCCGGGAATGGCTTTCCCGTCCCATTTTTCTCGGATCTTCCCGGCGACTTGCCGGATGTAGTACGCGTACGGGAAGTCGGTGACGCTGAGCGTGAGCGGCCCCGCGCCAGATGCCGAGCCGGTTGGCGCGCCGAGCGGTTGGGGCGGCGGCGCGCTGGCCTCGCGTCGAGCCGGCGCCGGAGTCGGGGTGGGCGTCGGCGTCGCGCTCGCGATGGTCGGCAGCTCCTTGTCGTTGGGACGCGGCCGAGCCGGCTCGCGGGAGGGCAGACTGCGATCCGGGAGCCCGATCGAGTCCCGTGACGGAGGGAGATCGCGCGCCGGGAGCTCGCGCGACGGCAGCTCGCGGGCGGTCTCACGCCGGGGCAATTCGGCCGGAGGCGCCGGTTTTGGCGCGGGCGGCTCCTCGACGCGTGGGGGCGGGGGCATCGTGACGCCCTTGGGAGAACCGATGGCCGCGGTCGCGGGAGCGAGCACGACGTAAACCGGCTTCGATCGCGAGTCGCTCCACATCGAGGCACCGAGCATCACGACCGCGAGCAGGACGACGTGCAGGGCGGCGGAGACGAACGTCGGCCCGAGCGGCAGCCGCAGTCGGCCCAGCGCCGGCCCGATGTGAAAGTGCACACGCAGAGCTCCCGCAGGCACTGCCGTCGCGGTCTCAGCGCTCCCGAGCCGGCTCGGTGACCATTCCGAGTCGCTCGATGCCCGCGCGACGGACGCGGTCCATCGTTTCCACGACCGCGCCATAGGAGAGCGCGGAGTCGGCCTTGAGGTAGAGGGTCTTGTCGTTCCGATTGGCGAAGGCCTGGCGCAGGGTCAATTCGAGCCCGTTCGGCGCCACCCGCTTCTCGTTCAGGAAGAGCGACTGGTCCTTCGTGACGGTGAGCACCATCCGCTCTTCGACGGCGGTGGGCTTCGACGCGGCCCTCGGCAGGTTGACGTCGATCCCGCGGTACATCATGGGGGCGGTCAACATGAAGATCAGCAGCAGGACCAGCACGACGTCGACGAGCGGGATGATGTTGATCTCGGCGAGGTTGGTGCCGATCCGGCGCGGGCCCTGCGACTCCTCGACCTTGAACATCGTGGCCGGCTCAGCCCGCTTTCGCGGCGGGGCGGCTCAGGAGATTCAAGAGATCCATCGTGAAGCCTTCCATCTCGACGGCCCAGTGCTTCACGCGATTGACGAAGTAGTTGTACCCGATGACGGCCGGGATCGCGGCGCCGAGCCCGGCCGCCGTCGCGATCAGCGCCTCGGAGATGCCGGGCGCCACGACCGCGAGGCTCGCCGAGCCCTGAGCGCCGATCCCATGGAACGCCGCCATGACGCCCCACACCGTTCCGAAGAGCCCGATGAACGGCGTGGCGCTGGCCGTGGTCGCCAGGAAGGGGAGGTAGTGCTCGAGCCGGGCGACCTCGAGGGCCGCCGCCCGACGGAGCGCGCGGTTCACGGCCTCGAGCCGGTCCGTGCTGAGCCCGTCGTCGAGGTCGTCGAGCACCTTGTCGAGTACCTCGGGGATCCCCGCGACTTCTTGATAGGCGGCGAAGTAGAGCTGAGCGAGAGGGCTCTGCCGCAGCTTGCGGGCCGCGCTGTGCACGATCGAGGGGCGGCGCGCGTCGCGAAAGACCCGCAGGAACTCGAACGTCTGGCGCCGGACCTTTCGAAATTGCCACGCCTTCTCCACGATGAGCGCCCAGCTCACGATGGAAAAGAACATGAGCACGAGGAGAACGACCTTCGCGGTCGGTCCCGCGTTCCAGACGAGAGCGAGGATGCCACCACTCAGACTGTCGCTCCCCACACACGCTCCTTTCGTTTGCGTTCGGAGTATCTACGGCATTATAACCACATCCGTGCGGCGCGCCCTCGTCCTGCCGCTCGTCCTCGCCGCGATCAGCGCGGGTGCCCCGGAGGCGCTGGCCCAGGATGCACGGGCCGCGGTCGAGGCCTTCGTCGCCCGCGTCTCCGACGTCCAGATCAGCGACCTCGTCATCGATCAGAGTCTCACCCTGTATCACCCGGACGGGCAGCGTCGTGTGTCGGGAGGCGAGCAGCGCATGCTGTTCAAGCTCCCCCAGCGCCAGCGCGTCGAGCAGACGGTCGAGGGTCAGCGGGAGATCCAGCTCACGATCGGCGACCGGGTCTGGGTGCGGCGGGCCGACGGCAAGGTATCTCAAGGCGCGGCCGGCGAGCCGACACGCGCGCTCACGCACCTCCTGGTCCCGGTGAAACGCCGCGCCGCCGACCTCCTGGCGGAGTGGCGCTCGCGGGGCATACGGGACGACGTGAGTCACGTCGGGCGCGTGGGCGGGCGACCGGTCACGGTGATCGGCGCACACCCCGGCGATCGCGACGTGCCGGCCGTGTGGCTCGACCCGGACTACGGCGTCGTGCGCATCGTCACTCGCGAGCGGCTGCCGAACGGCCCCCGACTGCTCGATCTGACTCTCTCCGAGCATCGGCCCCTGGTCGGCACGCTCTATTTCCCGTATCGCCAGGAGGTGTTCGTCGACGCCAAGCTCCTGGTGCTCTTCACCGTCCGCTCCGTCGCGATCAACACCAATCCGGCCGACGCCCTGTTCGACCCGGCAAGCCTCAAAGCGCCTTGACGCACTTCGCGTTTCTGGGCACGTCGGGCTCGGTCCCGTCCGCCGTCCGTGACACGACGTCGATCGTCGTCGTCGCGCCGGACGGCGCGGTGCTGATCGACTGCGGCGGCAGCCCGATCCAGAAGCTCCGGCGCGCCGGCGTCGAGCCGCAGGCGCTCGCCGCGATCGTCATCACCCACATCCACCCCGATCATTCGTATGGGCTCCCGGCCCTCGTCCGGAACTTCGGCGTGCTCGGGCGCCAGGCGCCGTTGACCATCTATTGCCGGCCGGAGCACGTCGCGCCGTTGCGGAGCCTCCTCAGCCTCTTCAACACGCTCGAGCGTCCGGGCATGTTCACGGTCACCGTGCGCGGCGTCGAGCTCACGGAAGGCGCCCACGCCTTCGACCTGGGACCGCTCACGGTCAGGACCTCGCCGAACGAGCACGGCACGATGCCCAACTTTGCCGTGCGAGTGGACGCGGCGCGGGCGCGGAGCATCGTCTACTCGTCCGACACGCGTCCCTGCGCCGCCGTGGTCACGCTCGCGCGCGGCGCCGATACGCTCGTTCACGACGCGACCTACTCGGAGCGCCACCGCAGCCGCGCCGGCGGCCACGCGCACTCGACCGCGGCCGAGGCGGGCGAGGTCGCCGCGCGCGCGGGTGTTCGACGCCTGATCCTCACGCACATCGGTGCGGAGTATCACGACGATGTGGAGGCGCTCGCCGAAGAGGCGCGTCAGCGGTTCTCCGGCGAGGTCGAGGTCGCGCGCGAGCTCGTTCCTTATCCGATCTAGTTGCCTCTCATCACTGTGTCGTCCGCGTTCACGCGCGCGGGGGCGGCGTGAGCGCTGCTCGGTTCGTGGCGTGGTCGCGACGAGGACACGATCAGTGCGTCCGCGGTTCGCGTTCGACGCAGTCCGCGGCGCGGTCGTGCTTCCACGTCTCCCCGTTTGTGGCTGAGCTCGAGTCTGTGGCTTAGCGCGAGGTGAAGGGGTTGTCGAGGATCCAGAAGCGGAGGCGGAGGCTGGTGGCGCGGGTGATGCCGATGCGGGGGCCGGACGCGATGCGGAAGTCGCGGGGGCGGTCGGGGGGCTCGATCGTGAAGAGGCCGCGAGTGAGATCGGCGCCGTTTTCTCGCACGGTGATGCCGAGCGCGCGGGTGAGGTTGCCGGGCCCGCTGGCGAGTCGCGTCGAGTCGGCTTGGACGCCACGCCGGCGCGCCATCGTCGCCAGCCCGGCGACCGGCTCCAGCGCACGGATCAGCACGCATCCCGGTCGTCCCGCCGCGCCGGCGATGGCGTTCAGGCAGTAGTGGATCCCATAGTTCAGATAGACGTAGGCGAAGCCGCCCTCACCGTAGAAGAGCGCGTGGCTGCCGGGCCTGAACGCGGCGTGCGAGGCCGTGTCATCGGGACCGAGATACGCCTCCGTCTCGACGATGCGGCCCGCCGTGAGCGAGCGGCCGCGCCGTGACACGACGACGCACCCGAGCAGATCGCGCGCGACCACGCGCGCCGGCCGCAGGTAGAAGCGGCGGGGCAGCGGCACCCTAGGCGAGGCGCTCGGCGACGAGGCGTCTGAGCGAGTCGAAGTCGAACGCGACACCCGTGCGGGTCGGCGGCTCGCCCTCGGTCTTGAGCCCCGTCTCGCTGATGATCGCGCAGATCGTCTGCGCCGGGTCGAGCTGCTTCTGGGCGAGGAGGCGGGCGAGCACCGCCAATGTGGCGACCCCGGTGGGCCCTGCCCAGACGCCCTCGACCTGCGCGAGCCGCCGTTGCGTCTCGAGGATCTCGTCGTCCTCGGCGTCGCCGGCCAGCCCCTTGCCGTCGCGGAGGAGCCGCAGGACCCACTCGCCCTTCTTGCCGGGATCGCCCGCCGCCAGGCCCTCCGCCACCGTGTAGCCGATCGTGAGCGGCGTGATCGCCGTGCCGTCGCGAAACGCGCGGGCGACGGCGTTCGCGCGCGTCGCCTGCGCCGCGACCATCAGCGGCGCGCGCGCGATCCAGCCGGCCTCGCGCATCTCGCGGAAGCCGCGCGCCGTCGCGATGAACGTCTCGCCGACGGCGACCGGCGCGACCACGACGTCCGGCACCGTGAAGCCCGTCTGTTCGGCGATCTCGTAGGCGAGCGTCTTCTTGCCTTCTTGCTTGTAGGCGTTGCGCGAGGCGCCGCAATCGAAGAACAGGTGCTCCTCGACGAGACGGTCCCAGATCTTGATCAGGTCGTCGTAGACACCCTTGTAGAGGATGAGGTTCGCCGTCGTCGCGGCCATGTGCAGGAGCTTGGGCGCCGAGGCGCGCTCGTAGGCGAAGATCAGCGAGCGGAGGCCGGCGCGGGACGAGTAGGCGGCGATCGACGAGCCCGCGTTCCCCGAGCTGACGACCGACGTCGCGCGATAGCCGAAGCGCAGCGCGGCGGCGACCGCCGTCGCCGACGAGCGGTCCTTGACGGTGCCGGTGGGGTTCGTGCCGTCGTATTTCAAGATCAGTCGGCGCACGCCCAGCTCGCGGGCGAGCCGCGGGCAATCGAGCAGCGGCGTGCCGCCCTCGCCGAGGGTCACCCGGTGGGCCGGATCGGGAATCGGCAGCACGGGCGCGTAGCGCCAGAGCCCCGTGCCCGCGAAGAGTCCGGGGCCGGCGGCGCGCAGCCTCGCGATGTCGTAGCGAAGCTCGAGGAGGCCGCGACACGCGTCGCACTCGAGCCGGTAGGTGAGCGGGTAGACGGCTCCGCAGTCGATGCAGGCGAGGTGCTCCGCCAGCGAGTCGGTCACGTTCGCTTGCCGAACCGCTCTTCGACCATCGCGAGCATCGCTTCGATCCGATGGCGCAGGGTGTGCTCGGCGAGGGCGCGCCGGCGCGCGTTCTCGCCGATCGCGCGCGCCTCGTCGGGGTGCTCGAGGAGCACGTCGAGCTGGCGGCGGAGCTCGCCGAGGTCGCGATAGCCGACGATCTCCTCGCCGGGCTTGAAGAGATCGAGCAGGTCGTCCTTGAGGTCCACCACCTGGCAGGCGCCGGCGGCGGCCAGCTCGAAGGTGCGCGTGTTCACCCCGACGATGTCGTTCATCGGATGATGATGGTTGAGCGACAATGTCGAGGCCGCGTACACCAGGAGCTTCTCCTTGCCGAACACCGGCGGTCCCGCGATCGCGCGGACCAGCGGGTCTTCGGCGGCGGTCCAGCCGCTGCCCCAGAGCTTCAGCGGATAGTCACGCAACGCCCTGACGAATCGCTCGCGATACGGATAGCGGTTGCCGACGAACGAGATCGGCGCGCCGTAGCGCTTGGCCTCGTCCGGCGTGGGCGTCGCCGGGTGGTGCGCGGACGGTACACAGTACATCGGCAGGTAGGCGAGGTTTCGGAGACCGACCTGCTCGAGGCAACGCATCGCGTAGCGCTCCTTCGTGAAGAAGAGGTCGTACGCCTCGATCGCCTCGAACGGCATCATCCAGAGCGGGTTGTCGGGAAAGAAGTTGAGGAAGAGCGTGTCGATCTTCCGCTTCACGCGCTCGATCAGGGAGGCGGTGATGGGCCCGCCCTTGATGACCAGGACGAGATTCGGCCGCCAGGCCGCGCACGCGCGCTCGAGCGCTCGCAGCAGGAACGCCTGGTACGCGGTCTTCGTGCCGCGGTTCTTGTAGAGCGGGTTGTTCTTGCGGTACTCGAACGTGCGGACGTCGTGGCCGAGCTCGCGCAGCTCGTCGGCGAAGTCCATCCCCATGAGCCCGGGCCGTTCAAAGGGAAGGACGACCAGCCAGCGCACGGCTCGTAGCGTAGCACACGGGCCGCGCTGTATCATGACCGCGCCGTGAAGGTCCGAGCTCTCCGACGTCACACGCCCTCGCTCCTGCTCTTCGCCGCGCTGCTCGTGATCTGGCAGCTGGTGCCGCCCGTCCTGAAAATCCGCGAATACCTGCTGCCCGCGCCGGCCGCCGTCGTCCGCGCGGCGTTGAGCTTCTCGATCCCGTGGCACACGCACCTCTGGGTGACGGCGATCGAGATCCTGGGCGGCTTCGCCCTGGCCGGCGCCGCCGGCGTCGCGCTGGGCGTCGCGATCGCGTGGTCGCCGACGATCGCGCGGGCGCTGGTGCCGTTCCTCGTGTTCGTGAACACCCTGCCCAAGGTCGCCGTCGCGCCGCTGTTCTTGCTCTGGCTCGGCTACGGCATCCTGCCGAACCTCCTCATCGCCGCGCTGATCGGCTTCTTTCCGGTGGTGATCAACACCGCGGTCGGGCTCACCCAGGTGGACGACGAGCTGCTCGACCTCGGGCGTGCCTTCGGCGCGCCCACGTGGAAGGTGTTCCTCAAGATCCGCTTGCCGAACGCGCTCCCGTACGTGCTCTCGGCGCTGAAGATCACCGCGACGGCGGCGGTCGTCGGCGCGATCGTCGGCGAGTTCGTCGCCTCCCAGGCGGGTCTCGGCATGGTCATCGTCAACGCGCAGACGAACCTCAATACACCGGTGGCGTTCGCGGCATTGCTCTGGATCTCGATCATCGGTCTCGCCCTCTACGGCGCCGTGGGCCTCGCGGCCCGCTGGTGGGCCCCCTGGGCGGACACGACCTGAGAGTGGCGGCCAGGCTGCCTGGAGGGAACGGATGAAGGCGAAACGGAGCGGCTACCTGATCGGCTCGGCGCTTCTCATCGTCGCCGTATGGCTCGCCGCGCCCCACGCCCAGCCGGCGCAGAAGGTCGTGTTCGCGCTGAACTGGTTCGCCGTCGGCGACCACGCCGCGTACTGGGTCGCGCTCGACCGCGGCTACTACCGCGCCAAGGGGCTCGACGTCGAGCTGCAGAACTCGAAGGGCTCGGGCGACTCGATCGCGAAGGTGGACACGAACCGCGCCGACCTCGGGCTGGCCGACGCGGTCGTCGTCATCCCGCGCATCGCGCAGGGGGCGAAGATCAAGGTCGTCGGCGCGGTGTTCGACAACACGCCGCTGAACATCTGGACCCGCAAGGACACGGGCATCGCGAAGCCGAAGGACCTCGAGGGCAAGACCCTGGCGGCGCCCCCCGGGGATGCGCAGCGCCAGCTCTTCCCCGCCTTCGCCAAGCTCAACGGCGTCGACGAGGCGAGGGTGAAGTGGGTCACCATCGAGCCCGCCGCGAAGTTCGTCGCGCTCGCCGAGAAGCGGGCCGACGCGGTCCCCGACTACACGACCGGGCAGCCCTTCTGGGAGAAAGCCGTCGGCGCCGAGAACCTCGTGCGCATGCCCTGGAGCCAGTTCGGGTTCGACACCTACTCGATGGCGATCTTCGCCAGCGACAAGACCATCGCCGAGCGCCCGAAGATCCTGCGCGACTTCGTCGCCGCGTCGTACCAGGGCTGGCGTGACGTGATGGACAATCCCAAGGCCGCGCTCGAGATCTTCAAGAAGCGCGTCCCCGACATCGACCTGGCCCTCATCGAGCCCAACCTGATGCTCGGGCTCGAGCTGATGAAAACCGACCGCTACGCGAAGAACGGGATCGGGTGGGTAGAGCGCGCCAAGATGTGCCGCACGGTGGACCTGATCAACACGTACATGCCCGACATGCCCCGCAAGGTCGGCTGCGACGAGGTCTTCACCAACGAGTTCCTGACGAAGATCGAGCCGCCGAAGCGTTGATCGTCCTCGACGGGATCGGGATGACCTATCTCGCCGATTCCGGGCCCGTCGAGGCACTGAGGGACATCGCGTTCACGGTCGATCGGGGCGAGCTCGTCGCCCTGGTCGGCCCGTCGGGCTGCGGCAAGTCCACCCTGCTTCGGATCATCGCCGGCCTGCGTCCAGCGACCGCCGGCCGGGTCGCCGTGGACGGCCGCTCGGTGACCCGGCCCATCGCCGCCGTCGGGATGGTCTTCCAGGCCCCCGTACTCCTCAAATGGCGCCGGATCGTCGACAACGTCCTGCTCCCGGCCGAGCTCGCCGGCCTGAACCCGAGCGAATACCGCGCGCGCGCCGGCGACCTGCTGCGGCTCGTCGGGCTCGGCGACTTCGGCGACAAGCTGCCGCGCGAGCTATCGGGCGGCATGCAGCAGCGCGCCGCGCTCTGCCGCGCCCTGCTGCTGGATCCGCCGCTGCTTCTGATGGACGAGCCCTTCGGCGCGCTCGACGCGATGACGCGTGACGAGCTGAACCTGGAGCTCCTGCGCGTGTGGGGTGAGGGAAGCGATCAGCGGAAGACGATCGTGTTCGTCACGCACTCGATCCCGGAGGCGGTGTTTCTCGCCGACCGTGTCGTCGTCATGACGCCGCGTCCGGGACGCGTGGCGAGCGTCGTGCCGATACGACTTCCGCGGCCACGCACGACCGCGACGCGCGCAAGCGCCGATTTCGGTGCGCTCACGCTCCAGATCCACGACATCCTGAGTCGCCCAGCCTGACCCGCGGGCTCTGGGAGGCCTGAGCCGGGCGCGGCGTCAGGCGACTTCCGCGGTGCGGATCTGACGGAAGCGCGCCGCGAACAGGGGATCGAAGAGCGCGGCGGTCGCGACGAGCGCCGCGTCGGCGCCCTCGCGCAGGACGTCCCGCGCGCGCTCCACCGTCGAGATGCCGCCCACGGCGAGAATCGCCCGGTCCCAGGCTCCGGCCTTGCGCCACGCGAGCATCTCGGCGATTTGCCGGGACGCGACCGTGAAGGTCTGAGCTCCCACCACGTCGGCGCGCTCGCGGCCGGCGCCCTCGAAGGCGGGGGCGCCCTTGTCGTCGAAGACCCTCCGGTAGATGCTGTGAACGAGCACGTAGCCGTGAGCCCACGGCGCGAGGCGGGTCGCCGTCTCGTGAAGCAGGCGCGGCGTCTTGAATGGTCCGACCCTCGCCAGGACCGGAACACCGACCGTCGTCCGCGTGCGGTGGAGGATTCGCGCGGCGAGCGGGACGTTCTCGTAGATCATCTGGGGCTGCTCGACGAACGGGTCCGGCGTCGCCAGGTGGACTTCGATCGCCTCGGCTCCGGCCTCCGCCGCCCAGCCGGCGACCTGTGCGTAGTCCGCGATGAGCGCGTCGGCGTCACCACCGAGGTGGGGCGTACCGATCACGCTGGCGATCAAGATTTGACCACGCCCGATCCGCTCCCTGGCGCGGCGCAGGTCCTTGCGCCAGACGTCGGGCTCCATCGAGGGCTCGCCGAGCGAGACCGCGATCGTGGCGCCGTCGCCATTGCTCGTCGGGCGGGAGACGACGGCTGCCTGCTCCCGGTTATCCACATGGCGGATATTGGGCAGAGCGTAGGCGGGCTGGAAGGTCGATCGAACGGTCGCGTAGGTCAGGACGTCGAATCCGAGCCGGGCATAGGCTTCGACCCACTTCGAGTTGAGCAGGGGACCGGCGGCGACACCGAGGCTCGAGTTGAGAGGACGACCGAGTAGCATTCCGCCGGGGGCAGGAGGAAGACGACGCGTCCGCGGGAGCGTGGGGACGTGCGAATAGTTCCACTGATAGGAGCGGTCGAGTCGATAGGCGCCTTGGGAAATGGCTGTGCCACTCCTTTCCCCCAGGAATGACCTGGTAAGCGCCTAGTTTATCACATAGTTACGAGCCTCGCCTACTTAAATGCGGGCGCCACCTCCCTCGCAATCAGCTCGAGCTCGCGCATGATGTGCGCGTGCGGCATGCCCGGGAAGAAGGTCCGGCAGATCAGATGAGTCATTCCGTACTCTTCGGTGAAGCGACGGACCTGCGCGACGCACTGTTCGGGCCCGCCTACGATGAAGCGGTCGGCCATGAGCCGATCCAGGTCGGTCGCGATGGACGCGTCGATGAAGGGGTGACGCCAGCCGCCGGCGTACTCCTTCCGATAGGCGATCATGATGTGCTCCTCGGCGAGCTCCCGCGCCTTCCGGTCGGTGTCGGCGATGATGAGATCACGCGTCAGCGGCCATTCGGCGATCGCCTGAGTCCGACCAGCGGCCCGGCGGTTGTCGAGAAACTGCTTCTTGCCCGCCAGCAAGCGCTTGAGGTCCGCGGTCGGTCCGGGGATCCAATTGTCGGCCAGGGTCGCGGCGCGCTTGAGGGTGATGTTGCCCCAGCCACCGATCCAGACCGGCGGGTGTGGCCGGGTCACGGGCTTGGGCTCCAGCCGCCCCTCCACCGTGTAGTAGGCGCCCTTGAAGCTCACGCGCTCCTGAGTCCAGAGCCCCTTGATGATCGCCAGCTGCTCCTCGAATCTCGCGCCGCGCTTCTCCAGCTCGACACCGTAGAGCGCGAACTCGTCGGGCTTGTAGCCGATCGCGATACCGAGCGTGGTGCGGCCCTGAGCGATGACGTCGAGCATCGCGACGTCCTCGGCGAGCCGGACCGGGTGATGGAACGCGGCGACGATGATGTCGGTGCCGAGCATCATGCGCGTGGTGCGCGTCGCGAAGCCGGCGAGCACCGTCAGCGGCGACGGCCAGTAGTGGTTCGTCACCGAGTGGTGCTCTTCCATCCAGACGGAATCGAAGCCGAGCTCTTCGGCTCGCGTGACCTCTTCGAGCGCTTCTTTGTAGTACGTGCCGCCCTCGATGGGGATGAAGCCGATCTTGAGTCGCGCCATGGGGCGAGAGCCTAGCATGGGTCCCGAGTCGAGTCACTTGACAGACCACCGCGGCCGGATCCTCGTCGGCGACAAGGAGATGGTCGTCTGACATCTTCGCGCCGCCCCGCGAAGACTTCCTCACGCCGGAAGCCCCGGCGCACATGCGGAAGGGCTGATCGCGGGCTTATTTGAATGCGGCGGCGAGGGCCCCGACGACGTGATCGACGTGCGCGATGTAGTCCTCCGTGCCCTTGAGCGCGCCCGGTGATTGTGGGACCACGACCATCTTCGCGCCGGTTTCCTTCGCGACGCGGCTCGTCACGTCCGTGGGATACCAGCTCTCGTGGAGGATGACCCGGACTTTTTGCTCGCGCATCTGTCGGATCAAGTTCGCCAGGTGCTGCGGCGATGGGGGAATGCCGGGACGATCCTCGATGACGCCCGCTTCCACAAGCCCGAACGCCCGGTAGAAGTACGGCCAGCTGTCGTGGTAGCTCACGATCCCGGCGCCGCGGAACGGCGCCAGCGCGGATTTCCAGCGCCGATCGGCGTCGGCGACCTTCTCGAGGAACGCCTGGCGATTGGCGTCGAACACGCGGGCCTGCTCCGGCGCCACGCGGGTCAATCCGGTCGCGATGTTCGCGGTGACGATCACGACATTGTCAGGGTCGAGCGTATAGTGCGGGCTCCCGAGCGGATGTACGTCGCCCATCGACCGATCGACCCGGCCGGTCATGGCCTTGAGCACCTCGATGCCCTGGAACGCTTCGACGACGTTGGGTGAGCCGCGGAGCATTCTCGGATTCGCCGCTCGGTGCACCATCACGTCGATCCACGCATCCTCCTCGAGACCGTTGCGGATGAGGAGGTCGGCGCGGCGCACCATCAAGATCTGGCTCGGGCGGACCTCCATGTCGTGCGGGTTCTGGCCGAAGCGCGCGATCAGATCGATCGTGGCCAGATCGCCCGCGACGGCTCGGGTCAGCACGAAGAGGTCGGGCAGGGTGGCGACGACCCGCAGCTTTGGCTCGGCGCCGTGCAGCGCGGGCACCGCGACGATCACGGCCACGGTGAGGGCGCCGAGCGCCGCCGACAGGCGGAGTGCCGGGTGGCGAGCTAGCCGCCGTAGCCCCAGTTCCAGCACGGCCGTCGCTCGAGCCAGAACCAATCGTCGCAGAGCTCTTCGGCGCAGCGGTGCTTGCACTGGTCCTCCGTCTGATCCGACACGCAGCGGAGCTCGCCGGCCGCCCGGCAATAACACGATCCGGTGAAGCCCCATCGAGCCTGTTGCGCGGACGTTCCGCTCGCGCTCGTCAGGCCGAGCGACAGGAGTGCGCCGAGCGCGAACGGCGCGATCCGACGCGCGCGTCCGCGGCCCGTCATTGCCCCGGCTCCATCGCGTCGCTATAGTCTCACGAGATGCGTCGAGCCTGCCTGACGGTCGCCGTCACGCTCTCGCTGCTGCTCTCGGTCGCCGAATCCCATGGCGCGGAGGCGCCGAGCCTCCGACGCGTGGTCATCACCGGACAGGCCGTGCCGGGTGGCGGCACCTTCGACCGGTTCAGCGTCGAGTCGCTGCCGATCGTCGCGCCGATCAACAACAAGGGCCAGGTCGCGTTCTTCGCCACAATTCTCAGGGGACGCGCCAGCGAGGGTTATTTCCTGGCCTCGGGACCGCGGATCAGCAAGCTCGCCGCGGACGGCGACCCGGCGCCCGGCGGCGGCGTGTTCTCGGGATTCGGCCGGCACCCGGTGCCCGCGCTCAACGACGGCGGCGAGCTCGCGTTCGTTGCCGCGATCGCCGGCGCCCGAGCGGTCGAGGGTATCTTCGTCGCCTCGCCGCGCGGCACGAGAGCCATCGCGCTCGCTGGAGGCGCCGCGCCCGAGATTCCGTCCGGGACGTTCGCGAACGTCGACACGCCGGCGCTCAACGACCGAGGGGACGTGGCGTTCCTCGCGACCGTCCGCCGCGGGCGCGAGAGCCTCGAGGCGATCTATCTCCATTCCGGCGGCAAGAGCCGGAAGATCGTCGCCCAGGGCGATCCGGCGCCCGCGGGCGGCACGTTCGCCGGCTTCGGCCCGCCCTCGCTGAACGGGAAGGGGTCGATCGTCTTCGGCGCCGTCGTGGAGGGTCGCGCGGTCCCCGGCGGCCTCTTCGCCTCGAAGGGCGGCGCGATCCGCATGCTCGTCGGCGCCGGCGCGGAGACTCCGGACGGCGGGATCTTCGCGAAGTTCTCCGAGCGCGTCGCCCTGAACGACGCGGGCGCGGTCGCCTTCAACGCGATCCTCAAAGGCGCGCCGATCGGCGGGGCGATCTACGTCATCGACAACGACCGGGTGCGTCGGGTCGCCGGGCTCGGCGACGCGGCCCCGGGCGGCGGCGTCTTCTCGCACTTCGGCCTCTGGCCGTCGCTGAGCGCGGCGGGCGCCGTCGTGTTCGCCGCCTCGGTCGACGGCGGCGCTTCGCCGGTCGCGGTGTTCGCGGCGAGCCGCGGCGCGCCCTCGAGAGCCGCGGGGGTCGGCGACGCGCTTCCGGGCGGCGGCACGCTCGTGTCCTTCGGGCTTTATCCGTTCGCCGCGGCGAGCGGCGCGGGCGCCGTCACCTTCGCCACCGCTCCCGACGCGGTGGGGGCCGGTGCCGAAGGGGTCTTTGCGATCGATCCCCCCTCCGGGCGCTAGTCCGCGCTCAATTCATGTCGTAGGGCGGGTACTCGATGAAGACGTTCGCGGCCGTGATGAGGCGGTGTTGTGTCACCGTGCGCGGCGCGACCGTCTCACCGCGCAGCATCCGCATCGCGATCGGCAGGGTCTCGTAGCCGTACCGGTCCAGATAGAACGCGACCGAGCCGATGACGATGCTTCCACGGTTGCTCGGGTCGATCTCTTTGCGGTCGTTCATGCCGCCGTGCACCGTGCGATCCACACCCTGTCCGACGACGGCGCCGTCGGCGAGCCGGCCCGCCGAATCGAGCGCGCTCTTCGCCGCCAGCGCGGAGGCGTCGTCCATCGCCGCGATCAGCACCTTCGTCCCCGGGTGGGTCGCCAGCACCTTGGCGAGGAGCGGCGCGACCTGCGCCGGGTTGCCCTGGGTCTCGAGGGGCGTGATCTTGAGCGCCGGCAGATGGCGCTTGAGGCCTTCGCTCGCGCCCTGAGCGCGATCGGGGATGCGATGCTCCTGGGCGCGGAGGTTGCCGACCAGGACGCCGATCGTCGGCAGACCGCGCCAGTTCTTCGCGCCGTACTCCGACAGCGCCTCGCCGGCGATGCGCCCGGCGGCGCGGTTATCCAGCGTGTAGAGCGGCGCGTCCGGCACGGGGGTATTGATCGCCAGCGCCCGGATGCGGGCGGCCCGGAGGCTCTGGCCGATCTTGACGTTCGTCGCCGGGTCGTCGAGGTACTGGATGTAGAGATCGACCTTCCGTTTGATGGCGTCCTCGACGTTGGCGAGCGCCTTCTGAGCGTCTCGATGGTTGTCGTAGACCACGAGGTCGATCGGATACCGGCGCACCGCGAGGGCGAAGCTCTCGCGAACCTCTCGCCCGGTGAACCCGGTGCCCTCGAGCGTGGCTCCCGGCTCCTCGGTGAGGTTCGCGAAGGCCACCGTGTAGCGCCGTTCCTGCGCCCCGGCGACGAGCGCGCGCCCGCCGGCGAGCCACGTCAACAGGACGCACGACGCGAGACCGGCCCACAGACAAACGCGCCGGCGCCCCTTGCGAGGCGCCGGCGGTTGCGCTGCGCGATCCACTGCGGAGATTCCTAGCGGATACCCTCGATCGCGACGAAGTTCCCGGTCAGCCCGACCGCCTTCGGCACGGTCATGCTGAAGAAGAACGTCGCCCGCTTGGTCCGATCGGCCTCCTCAGCCATCAGGTCGGTGCGCACGTTCTCGATGATGTGGATCCCGGCATCCGTCAATAGAATATTGTGGACGATGAACGCTTCCTTCGGGTCCTCGCCCGGGATCACCTCGACGCCCCAGGAGTCGGACCCGACGGCGACGATCTTCTGGGTCACGAGCCACTTGCCGGCTTCCTTGCCGATGCCGGGCTCGCCCGAGTTGTAGACCGCGTTCTGCGCCGGATATTGCTCGAAGAGATTCCCCCAGCCTGTGTGGACGATGAGGATGTCGCCCTCGCGCAGGGTCACGTTGTACATCTTGAGGCCGGCCTCGATGTCGGCCTTCGTGATGACGGTGCCCTTCTCGAGGCACGGCTTCTTGCACGCCGCGTTGCCCTTGAACTTGCCAGCCGCCTGATACACCTTGACCATGTCGACGAGCACGCCGCGCGTCGCGAACGACTTCAGGTGCTCGAGGCCGAGCTTGGTCATGTTGTTCTGGGTGATGAACTTCCCCATCGGTGTCTGGTTGTAGTAGCAGTCTTTGCGGCCGATGTGCCCCATGCCATCCAGGTGCGTTCCCACGTGGCTCTGGCTGAGCCAGGTGTCCTCCATGTACGTCAGCTGGTTCTCGCCGAGCGCCGCGCCAGGCGCGAGCGTGGTCGCGGTCAGGATCGTCTTCGTGAACCGGGTGCCGAAGAGCGGAATGCCGTCCCCCAGCGGGTACGACATGACGACGACCTTGCCCTCCTGGATCTCCGCTGCGGCGGCCTTGGTGACGGCCGAAGTCACCCGGTTGGTGGCGCCGGTCTGGTCGTTCGGGCCCCACGGTGAGGGCGGGACGACCGTCTTGCAGTCGGTCTGGGCCAGCACGGCCGGTGCCGACGCGATCAGGGCGACGAGCATGACGATGACCACGAACAGGGACTTGCGCCTCATGCGGCGTACTCCTTTCGACGGTGAAGGGCACGGCACATCCGGGGCCGTAACGCGGAGATGGTAGTACCGATCCGAGGGACATTTCAAGACGCTTTGCGGCGAGCGCCTCGCCCGGTGCTAAGATCGCGCAAGATGGCCGCAGAGCTCACCCGCGAGGAGCAGGCCGCCCTCGCTCCGTACGTCACGAGCCTCACCGGGCCGGTGTTCGCGCTCGTGAACCTGCCGGAGGTCGTGAAGGGCGCGCTCTTCGCCCGTTACTCGCGCTCGCCCAAGTCGCTTCGCCGGCTCTTCCTCGACGAGTTCCTGGACGCCGGCGGCCTCGAGGCCGCGCGCCTCGGCGGAGCCGGCGGCGACGCCGGGGCCAGGCGTGCGGAGCAGCTCTTCGAGCGCGTCTTCGTCGAGTACGGCGACGACTCCGTCGCCCAGCTCGGCGGCGTGCACCTGGCGTGCGAGGGCTCGTCGAACATCCTGACGAAGGTGCTCGAGTGGGGCCGTCTCATGGCCTATCTCGAGCAATCGACCCGCTACATTCCCTACGACGACCGGCCCGACGGCAGGTACCGCTACCACGTGCCCGCCGAGCTGACCGGCGCGCTGCGCGAGCGCTACGTCGCGACGCTCGACCGGAGCTTCGACGTCTACCGCGCCTGGCTCCCGAAGCTGCGCGCGTTCTTCGAGGCGAAGTTCCCGCGCGACCCGGCCGAGTCCGAGGCCGTGTATCGCATGACGATTCGCGCCAAGGCCCTCGACACCCTGCGCGGGATGCTGCCCGCCGCCACGACGTCGAACGTCGGCCTCTACGGCACCGGCCAGGCGTACGAGCAGCTCCTGCTCCGCATGCGCGCGCATCCGCTGCGCGAGGTGCGCGACTGTGCGGACCTGATGCTCGTCGAGCTGCGAAAGGTGATTCCCGCGTTTCTCAAGCGCGTGGACGTGCCCGAGCGCGGCGGCGTCTGGTCGGCGTACTTGGAGGAAACGCGCCGGGAGACGCGCGACGTGGCTCGGCGGCTGCTGGCCCCCGAGCCGGCGTGCGGGCCGGGCGAGCGTGGTCGCGCCGACGGGCCCGTCTCCGCGTCCGAGGAAGTCACGCTCAGCGACTTCGACCCGGACGGCGAAGCCAAGGTCGTCGCCGCCGCGCTCTACGCCGTATCGAGCCGCCCGGACGCGGAGCTGCTGGAGATCGCCCGGCGGATGACGCTGGAGGAGCGGAGCGCGGTGCTGGCGGCGTACGTCGGCAAGCGGCTGAACCGGCGCCACCGTCCCGGTCGCGCGTTCGAGCGCACGTCCTATCGCTTCGACGTGCTGGGCGACTACGGCGCGTTCCGAGATCTGCAGCGCCACCGGCTCCTCACCCTCGAGTGGCAGCGGCTGACGCCGCGGCACGGCTACGTCGTGCCCGAGGCGATCGCGGAGGCG